>DATADX010000038.1:0-36130 GCA_036258315.1 Solirubrobacterales bacterium | reverse complement strand
CACCAGGCCGCTCCGGTCAGGAGCGGAGGCGAAGCCGTACCTTTCTCGCCATGCCTGGGCACGGTCCCGCCGACGGCGTCGAGGTCGTGCTCCGCGACGATTCATGGGTCTGCATCCGTCCGATTCGCCCGGACGACGCGGTCGCGCTCACCCGCGGGTTCGAGCGGCTCAGCGCCGAGTCGCGTGCTGCGAGCCGTCGCGGGGAGCCCTGTCGACCTCGCGCGCGTGCCCGGCGGCTAGGGGCCGGGCCCGTTGTTGGCGACGAACGCGGCGACGTCCCGGGCGTCCTTGCCCTCATAGAGATTCGGCGGCATGTTGCCGGTGCCCCTGCCGCCGATCCGGATCGCCTTCAGCACCATCTTCGCGTCCAGCGGGAGCTCGTCGAGGTTCGGACCGATCGACCCGATGGTGCCCGCAGCTTCGAAGGTGTGACAGGCGCCACACGTCCGCACGAACAGCTCCATCCCGTGCTCCTCGGCGGGCGGCAGTGGCTGCTCGGTCTCGGCCGACTCGGGCGTGCTGCGTGCCTCGTCGGCGGCGGTCGTCTCGTCGTCGTCGCCCCCGCAGGCGGAGAGGAGCGCAAGCGCCGTGAGCACGAGCGCCGTCGGCAGGGACAAGGCGCGGCGTCTGCGCTCCGGAGCGGACATCGGGGTTCCCGCTACCCGCGATCCAGGGGCTCCTAACTCGGGTCCCTCCGTAGTTTGCCGCGCCCACGATCAGTGGTCGGCGCCGTTGTGCGCCCCGGTCGCCGGACCTAGGCTCGACTGATGGCCACTGGCGTCTCGGAGCGGGCTGGCGAGAAATGGGCGGACACGCTGCAGGACGGGACGATGCAGGGGCTGGCGGCGCTGCGGATGCTGCTCGCCTCCGGAATCAGCCGGTCGTCCGAGGCGCTCGAGCGGGCCGCGACCGAGGCGGTCCGCCAGCTCGACGACGAGATCGGCGACCTGCGGGTGCTGATCGCCGAGATGCGCAGGCAGGAGGCGCGGCGCTGCCGCCGGCAGGCTCACCTGATCGACTAGGACGCTAGGTGTCGATCAGCCCGCGGTCGAGCGCGTAGCGGACGAGCTCGGAGCGGCTGTTCAGGTTGAGCTTCTGCTGGATGTGCGCCCGGTGGGACTCGACCGTGCGGACGCTCAGGAAGAGGGTCTTCGCGATCTCATTGTTCGTGTGCCCGAGGGCGATCAGCTTCAGGACCTCGAGCTCCCGGTCGCTGAGATCGTCGGGCGATGCCGTCTCGGGCTCCGCGGCGAGGCGGGCGCCGAGCTCCGGTTGAAGGTAGGTCTTGCCCACGGCCGCGCGACGCACCGCCTTGACGAGCTCGTCGCTGGCCGCCTCCTTGAGGATGTAGCCGAGCACGCCGGCCTGCAGCGCCTCGCGCGCCGCTGAGGTCTCCTCCTGCATCGTCAGCATCACGATCTGGGTCTGCGGCGACGAGCTCCGGATCTCGGGGATCGCCGCGAGGCCCGAGCCGCCGGGCATGTTGATGTCGAGGACCAGCACATCAGGATGGTGGCCGCTCACGTAGCGGATCGCCGACTGCGCGTCCCCCGCTTCGGCGACCACCTCGATCCCGGCCTCGCCCTCGAGCAGCATCCGCAGCGCCGAGCGCACGACAGCATGATCGTCGGCCAAGACGACGCTGATCGTCGCCTGTGTCGTTACCTTCGCGTCGCCTCCCGGTGGCGGCATCAGCGGGGAAGGTTAATGGGCGCTGCGCCGCTCGCCGCAACTTGACGCCAACCTCGCTGTTGGGAGATTTGGCTATGGCAGCCAGGGAGGTCAGAGGGGATCGGGTCACCGGGCGCAGAGCCTTCGGCGCGGTGGTGCTCGCCGGCCTCCTCTGCGCCGCCGTCGCATTCACTCCGGGGGCGGGGGAGGCGAAGAAGCGCGGCGCCAAGAAGAAGCAGAAGCGGCCGAACCTGGTACTGGTGATGAGCGACGACCAGGCCCTGGAAACGCAGCGCTACATGCCGCGCACCAACGACCTGCTCGGGCGCGGCGGCGTCACCTTCAACAACAACTTCGTCAGCTACTCCCTCTGCTGCCCGTCCCGCTCGACGCTGCTGACGGGGCAGTACGCGCACAACCACGACGTGCGCGGAAATACGCTGCCGGCCGGGGGATACAGCAAGATCGCGCCCCACCTCGGGAACAGCCTGCCCGTCTGGCTCCAGAGGGCCGGCTACTACACCGGCCACATCGGCAAGTTCCTGAACGGATACGGCAACACGTCTCCGGACACGGAGGTCCCCCCGGGTTGGAGCGAGTGGTACGGCGCCCTCGACGACCCGGACGCGTTCACGGGCGGTACCTACACGATGTACGGCTACACGCTGAACGAGAACGGCTCGATCGTCCACTACGGGTCGACTCCAGACGTAGTCGACCCGCCGACGTACCAGACCGACGTCTACGCGGCCAAGGCCGCGGACTTCGTCGCCCGGCGCGCCCCGAAGAACAAGCCGTTCTTCCTCTCGGTGGCGCCGCTTGCGTCGCACACCGAGGCCGGCGGGGCCTGCAACTGCGAGGGCAACAACCCCCGCGCCGCGCCGCGCCACGAGGGCGACCTCGCCAACGAGATCCCGCTCTCGCGCCCGAACTTCAACGAGGCCGACGTCTCCGACAAGCCGCAGGTGATCCGGAACCTGACGGTGATGAGCCCGATCCAGCAGGAGGTCGTACGGGCTCGGTATCGGGCCCAGGCCGAGTCGCTGCTCGCGATCGACGAGATGGTGCAGCGGATCGCCGACACGCTGAAGGCGCAGGGGGAGCTCAAGAACACCGTGATCATCTACACCGCCGACAACGGGTTCTTCCACGGCCAGCATCGCGTCCGCCAGGGCAAGGTCCGCCTCTACGAGGAGTCGATCCGGGTTCCGCTGCTGATCAGGGGGCCGGGGGTGCCGAAGGGGAAGAAGCGCAACCAGCCCGTCGCCAATATCGACCTCGCCCCGACGATCGTCGACTTCGCCGACGCCAAGGCGCAGCGGAGGATGGATGGGCGCTCGTTGCTGCCTGTGATGGAGGACGGGCTGTTCTCCCCGGGCCGGCCGATCCTGCTCGAGGCCTTCTTCAACGCCGATGACCCCGACGAGAACCCCGAGACGCCGGCGACCAACTACCAGTCCGTGCGCACCGACCGCTACAAGTACGCCCGCTACGGGACCGGGGAGGAGGAGCTCTACGACCTCGACGTCGATCCCTACGAGCTGCAGAGCCTCCACGCCGCCCCGGGCCTCGCGTCGGTCAAGGCCGACCTGCAGCGACTGCTCGCGACGGCGGACAACTGCGCCGGCAAGAGCTGCGACGCGAGGCCGCGACTGAAGCTGCGGCTCTCCTTCCGCGACGGCGGCGCCTGCGTGGCGGGAGCGATCGCGGCGAAGCTCGGCGGCGGCGATGCCCGCGAGGTCGTGTCTGCGCGGTTCTTCGCCGGGTCGCGCAAGGCCGGCAAGGACGCCGCCGCTCCCTTCCGGGGCAGGATCGGCGCCGCGCGGCTGCGCGCCGGCAAGAACCGGATCAGCGCCAACGCGACGCTCGCCGACGGCCGCGTCGTGACCGTCAAGAAGGCCGCGCCGGGACGCTGCTAGGGGCCACCCGGCCGCCCTCTCCCAAGCGGCTGCGCAGCAGCCGCACCCTTATCCCCAAGGCGGCTGCGCAGCAGCCGCGCCTAAGTGCGGCAGCCGCGCCTTAGGCAGCCGCGCCTTATGTTGGGCGGCCGCTCGTCGCCCCGGCTGACGGCGACACCGGAGCACCGGGCTCGGTGTCACGCATGAACGACGCGATCGCCTCGGCCAGCCGCTCGGGCTGATCCAGCGCGACGAACGTCTTCGCGTCGGGAATCCGAACGACCCGAGCATCCGGCATCGACGCGGCGAGGCGCTCGGCCTGCGCGACCTTGAACCAGTGGTCCTCGGGCGCCCAGGCGAACAGGGTCGGTGCCTGAAAGCTCTCGAGCGCCCTCGCCGCCTCGATCGTCTGCTTCGGTGAGCTGCCAAGGACGAACTTGCGGGTGTCGCGGCGGATGGCTGCGTCCTCGATTCCCGGCCGGACCCATTCCTCGAGGAGCGCGCCGTCGATCGGCCGCTTCGTGAGGACCCCGTAGGCGAATGGCGTCCGGCGCAGCAGCGGGATCCGCAGGGTCTGCGCGACGCCGGTGAGCACGCCGGGTACCCGCGCCGCCGGCTTCAGGTAAGCGAACAGCTTCGGCGGGAAGTTCTCGTATAGGTCGCAGTTGGTCAGGATCAGCCGCCCGACCCGGGCGGGATGCCCGGTCGCGACGAGCTGGCTGATCGCGCCGCCCGAATCGTTGCCGACCAGCGTGGCCCGCTCGAGTCCGAGCTGCTCGAGCAGCTCGGCGACGATCGCGGCCTGGCCGGGTGCTCCGAGCTCCGCGTCGGGGTTCATCGCGATCGTGTGGGAGCCGAGCGGGAGGTCGGGGAGGATGCAGCGGAACTCGCCCTGGAGGCGCTCGGCAACGCCCTCCCAGAGGCGGCTGTTGACGAGCAGGCCATGGACGAAGACGAGCGGCTCCCCCTCACCGGCCTCCCGGCAGCGAATCGTTCCCTGTGGCAGGTGGATCTCCTGCTTCGCGGTGGTGCTCATCTCGATCTCCTTCGTTGCCGGCGGTGGCGCAGCAGCGCCAGTTGATAGCGAGCGAACGCCGGCCAGGCGCGGGGCCGGGCGGCGACGGTGGCGAGCAGCGGGATCGGGTCGATGTAGGACTCGCGCTCGACCGCGACGGGGCCGCGGAGCGTGATCCGGTCGCAGGCCCGGAAGCTGGCCGGCCGCCCGCCCAGTGTGCCGCTCATGGTCAGCTCGATGAACAGGGTGTCGTCCCGCGCGGCCCAGCGCTCGACCGTGGCGCGGGCGTCGGGCAGCAGAGTGAACAGCGGCTCGAAGAACCCCGAGCGGGCGGCTGAGCGGCCGACCAAGTCGGGAAGCTGCGGCTGTATCAGGCGGATGTCCGGATCGAGCAGCTCGTCGAACCGCGCGGCGGCCTCCTCGGCGCTACCGGGCGAGCCCCAGCCTCGCTCGAAGCCGCGAACGAAGGCCTCGGCATCCATCACGGCGGGGCCGTTCCCGACGGCGGCGCCCATCATCGGCCTCCGGCCTGGCGCAGGAGCGTGACCGAGTCGAGGTAGGTGTGCTTCTCGGTGATCGCTCCGTCGCTGACGACGATCAGGTCGAGGCAGTCGACGGCGACCTTCGCGCCGGCGGAGCCGACCTCCTCGCCATCGAGCTCGCCGGGCGCCGAGAGCGTGCCGCTCATCGTCGATTCCAGCGTCCAGCCGGCCTCAGTCGCGATCAGGCGCTTCGGCTCGAAGTGGATGTCGGGGAGCTGGGCGATGATCCTCGCGAACTCGGTCCCGATCGCCTCCCTCCCCTCGAACGGGTCCTCGCCGACGTGGAGCTGGTAGATCCCGTCCTCGGCGTGGGCGGAGACGATCGCGTCGAGGTCCTGCGAGTTCCAGGCCTCGCCGTATCGCTGGGCCATCGCCTCGTGCTCGGCGACGACGTCGGTGGTTGCGGGCATCGGCTGGCTCCTCTCGTCGTTGCTGGCTCTTACATACAACCTGTATGTATCACAGATACAGCCTGTATGTGGTGAGCCGTTCGTCGGGGCCCCAAGAGTCGCGTCGCGCCCACGTTAGAATCAAGGCAATGAAGACCGAGATCCATCCCGACTACGTCCTCTCGCACGTCCACTGCTCGTGCGGGAACGAGTTCTACACCCGCTCCACCAGCCCCGAGCTGCACGTGGAGATCTGCTCTCGGTGCCACCCGTTCTACACCGGCAAGCAGAAGCTGGTTGACACGGGCGGCCGCGTCGAGCGCTTCCGCCGCCGCGCCGCAAAGCGCTCCCGCGGGGAGTAACGGCCAGTGGGCGGGCCCAACGGCGCTGCTGCCGACGGCGCCGGGCCGGCGGGTACCGCCCCCGCGTCCGAGCGCAGGCCCGACGGAACCGAACGCGCTGAGGGCGCCGCGGGCCGCGAAACAAGCTCCGAGCGGATGCCGGATGGCGCCCTCGTCGCGAAGAAGGACGCGCCGATCGGGGGACAGGCGGTGCTCGAGGGCGTGATGATGCGCGGCGTCTCGACCTGGGCCGTCGCCGTGCGCAACCCCGAGGGCGAGATCGAGGTCACCTCCGAGCCGATCGTCTCCTGGGCGAAGCGCCATCGCGTCCTGCGCTGGCCCGTGATCCGCGGCGTCGTCGCACTCGGAGAGTCGCTGAAGATCGGCTTCAAGGCGCTCGCGATCTCCGCCAACGCCCAGCTCGAGGAGGACGAGGACGGCGAGAAGGAGGAGATCGGCGGGCTGATGTGGGGCCTGACGATCGCGCTCTCGATGGCGCTCGCGGTCGGCCTCTTCTTCGTGATCCCGGTCGGGGCGACGAGCCTGATCAAGGACGAGCTCGGCTCGGCCTTCCTGTTCTGGCTCGTCGAGGGGATCCTTCGGACGGCGATCTTCATCGGCTACATCGTCGCGATCAGCCGGCTCCCCGACCTGCGGCGCGTGTTTGAGTACCACGGCGCCGAGCACAAGACGATCTCGGCCTACGAGGCCGGCGACGAGCTGAAGCCCGAACGCGCCCGGCTCTACTCGCGCCTCCACCCCCGCTGCGGGACCAGCTTCCTGCTGATCGTGATGGTGCTGGCGATCTTCGTGTTCGCGCCGATCGGGCTCCCCGCCTGGTACTGGCTGCTCGCGTCGCGGATCCTCGGCATCCCCCTGATCGCGGGCCTCTCCTACGAGGTGATCAAGTGGGCCGGCAAGAACCGCAACAAGCGCTGGGTCCGCGCCCTGATGTGGCCCGGCCTGATGCTCCAGAACCTGACCACGCGCGAGCCCGACCTCGATCAGCTCGCCGTCGCGATCCGCTCGCTCGAGGAGGTCCTCAAGAACGAGGACCCCGAGCAGGCGAAGAAGGAAGCCACGATCGAGATCGTCGCCTAGCGCCGCGCCTGACGGAAGGGGCGAGCCAGAGGCTGTCCTGAGTAAGGCACCGTATGGGTGCCGAGGGCCGGACAGCCGATCGGGTGATCGCAAGGATCGCGGGGGCCGGACACGGGGTCATTGCGCGTGACGAGCTGCTCGCCGCCTGCGTCTGCGGAGGGAGATCCAGCGGCGCGTGGAGCGCGGCGCGCTGATCCGGGTCCACCGCGGGGTCTACCGGGCCGGACACACGGCCCCCAGCCGCGAGGCCACCTACCTCGCCGCGGTCGAGGCATGCGGGCCTGGCTCGCTCCTTGCCGGCAAGGCGGCGGCGCACCTGTGGGGCTTGCTGCGAGGGAAGCCGCCGCCGCCCGCGGTCCCGACCGCCTCCGAGCGCCGGGTCCCGGGCGTGACGGTCCATCGAGCTCGCCGAACGTCCGCCGCCGCCCGTCCCCGCGCGGCTCTCAGTTCTGGCGCCGCCCCCCCGCCGCTGTCACTGCTGGTGTCAGTCCCTCCGCGCCTGACAGTGCCGGGGTTCGTCCCCCCGCCCCTGTCGGTGCCGGGGTTCGGTCCGTCGCGCCTTTCGACGCCACCGTCCACCGCGGCATCCCGGTCACGCAGGTCCCGAGGACGGTTGTGGATCTCGCTGCCTCACTGCCGATCGCCGACCTGACGCGCGCCTGCCACGAGGCGGATGTCCGTTATGGGGTTGGTCCCGACCAGATCGAAGCGGTGCTCTCCCGCCGCTCCAATGCGGCCGGAGCTCGCACCCTGCGTCGCATCTTCGGAGGCGGCGAGCCGGTCACCCTGAGCGCCCTGGAACGTCGCTTCCTCCAGCGCCTTCGCGAATCCCGTCTGCCCCTCCCGGAGACGAACCAGCCTGCCGGCGGCCGCCGCGTCGACTGCCGTTGGCCGGCGCAGCGTCTGACCGTCGAGCTCGATGGGTACCGCTATCAACGCTCGCGGCACGCTTGGGAGCTCGACAGGCAGCGGGAGAGGGAGGCCAGGGCACGCGGCGATGAGTTCCGCCGTTACACCTACGCAGACGTGGTCGAAGCGCCGCGGCTGATGCTCGACGACCTGGGGAAGCTGCTGGCGATCCCCAGGCTGTCCTGACTTGGGCACCGGATCGGTGCTCAGGACCGGACAGCAACCGAGCAGCGCGCTCCCGTCACACTTCACGGCATGATCGAAGAGCTCGTCGAACGGATCGAGGGGCGCCACGCGGAGCTCGAGGCGCAGATGTCCGACCCCGACGTGTTCGGGGACAGGGAACGCTACGCCGAACTGGGGCGGGAATACCGGCAGCTCGAGGAGGCGCATCGCCTCGCGGCCGAGTACCGGACGCTGAGCGACAACCTCGACGCGGCGCGAGAGCTGCTCGCCGAGGACGGCGACGACGCCGAGCTCAGGAAGGTGGTCGCCGAGGCGCCGGCGAGGCTCGAGCAGCTCGGCGACCAGATCCGGCTCGCGATGGTGGAGCGCGACCCCAACGACGACAAGAACGTGATCGTCGAGATCAGGGCCGGAACCGGCGGGGACGAGGCCGCGATCTTCGCCGGCGACCTGTACAAGATGCTGAGCCGCTACGCGGAGCGGCGCGGCTACCAGGTCGAGGTGCTGAGCCAGTCCCCCGCGGACCAGGGCGGCTTCAAGGAGATCACCTTTGCGATCAAGGGCGAGGGCGCCTACTCGGTGTTCAAGTACGAGGGCGGCACCCACCGGGTGCAGCGCGTCCCGAAGACCGAGTCGCAGGGACGGATCCACACCTCGACGGCGACCGTCGCGGTCCTCCCCGAGGCCGAGGAGGTCGACGTCCAGATCGACCCCAACGACCTCCAGATCGACGTCTATCGCTCCTCCGGGCCGGGCGGGCAGTCGGTCAACACGACCGACTCCGCGGTCCGGATCACCCACGAGCCGACCGGAATCGTCGTCTCCATGCAGGACGAGAAGTCCCAGCTCCAGAACCGGGAGAAGGCGATGCGGGTGCTACGGGCGCGGCTGCTCGAGCACGAGCTCGCCGAGCAGCAGGCGCAGATCGCCTCAGAGCGCCGGGCCCAGGTCGGGAGTGGCGAGCGCTCGGAGAAGGTCCGTACCTACAACTTCCCCCAGGACCGGATCACCGACCACCGCGTCAAGGTCACCGCCAACGACATCGAGCGCGTGATGGGCGGCGACCTCGACGAGTTCACGGCGGCGCTCGCGGCCGAGGAGAAGCGCCGGAAGCTGGAGGCGCAGGCCGCCGAGACGGGCTGAGTGCCGTGTCCGAGGCGGACGTAGAGGTGATCCGGGAGGTCTACGCCCGCTTCAACGCGCGCGACTACGACGGCTCGGCCGCGCTCCTCCACGACGACGTCGAGCTGTACCAGGCGAGCGAGATCCCCGGCGCCACGGTCTCGGTCGGGCGGCTCGAGTTCCAGCGCGGGATCGCCGACTGGCTGTCCGGCTTCGAGCGGGGCTTCCAATACGAGGTCCTCGACCTGGTCGACTGCGAGCCGTCGGTGTTCGCGAGGCTGATGCTGCACGGCACGGGGCGCGGGAGCGGTGTCGAGATCAACCGCGAGATCTTCAACGTCTGGGAGGTCCGAGACGACAAGGCATGGCGCTGCCGCGTCTACTGGAACGAGGACGACGCGCGGCACGCGGCGGGCCTGGCGGACTCGGCGTGATGGCCGCCTCGGCGACGGCGGGCCTGGCGGACTCGGCGTGATGGCCGCCTCGGCGACGGCCGGCCTGGCGGACTCGGCGTGACGGCCGCCTCCGCGTCGGTCGGAGAGGCGCTCGGCGCCGCCGTCGACGCCCTCGGAGCTGCGGGCGTCGACGACCCCCGGCTCGACGCGGAGCTGCTGCTCGCGGGCGCGAGCGGCCTCGACCGCGCGACGCTCACGGCCGAGCCCGACCAGCCGCTGAGCGGCGGGGCCTCCCGTGCGTTCGGACTGATGGTTCGCCGGCGCCTGCGGCGCGAGCCGGTCGCCTACATCCTCGGCCGCAAGGGCTTCCGCCGGATCGACGTCGAGGTCGACCGGCGCGTCCTGATCCCGCGGCCCGAGACCGAGCTTCTCGTCGAGGTCGCGCTGCAGCTGCGGCCGCGCAGGGTGCTCGACGTCGGCACCGGGTCGGGCGCGGTCGCGCTCGCGGTCGCCGACGAGCTCCCCGCGACCGAGCTGGTCGCGACCGACACCTCCACCGAGGCGCTCGCGGTGGCGAGGATCAACGCGACCCGGGTGGGGGTCGCCGACCGCGTCCGGTTCGCTCCCGGGACGCTGCCCGAAGCGGAGCGCTTCGACCTGGTCCTCGCCAACCTTCCGTATGTCTCGGAGCCGGAGTGGGAGCAGCTCCCGCCGGAGATCCGCGAGTACGAGCCGCGCACCGCATTGGTGTCGGGGCCGACAGGGCTGGAGGCGATCGAGTCGCTGCTGGATGGGCTCGCGGCGCCGGCAGACGTAACCGGCGGGGTCGCGGTCGAGGTCGGCGCCGGCCAGGCGGAGGCGGTCGCCGAGCTGATCGCGGACGCGGGCTTCGACTCGACGGAGGTGCTCCGAGACCTCGCCGGGATCGAGCGGGTGGTGAGCGGCGCCCGGGTTGCCGAGGGCGGCGGCCCGTGAGCGAGGTCGTCTCGATCGAGCGGGACGGGCCGGGGGCCGCCCGCGCGGCGCTCGAGCGCTGCGTCTCCGGCGGGGGCGTCGCGATCTTTCCCGCCGACGGGCTTTACGGGCTCGCCTGCGATCCGCTCAACGGCGAGGCGATCGCGCGGATCCACGCGCTGAAGTGCCGAGACGACGGCAGGCCCTCGGCGGTGATGTACTTCTCGCCACTGGCGCTGCGCGAGCTTCTCACCGGGCTCGGCCCGCGCGCCGGCGCCGTCGCGGCCAGACTGCTGCCCGGGCCGGTGACGCTCGTCGTCGCCAATCCCGAGCATCGCTACCCACTCGCTTGCCGGGCCGACCCCGACCGGCTCGGGATCCGCCTGATCGCCGGGCCCCTAGCGGGGACCGATACGCCGATCTTCCAGACGAGCGCCAACCGCAGCGGCGAGCCCGCGCCGTCCACGTTCGGCGCGATCGACACGGAAATCCTCGCCGGCGTCGACGTCGCGATCGACGGCGGCGAGCTGACGGGAGAGCCGTCGACCGTGATCGACCTGAGCGAGATCGACGCCGGCGGCGACTGGTCGGTGCTCAGGGAGGGGGCGGTGTCCGCCGCGGAGCTGGAGCGCGAGCTGGCGGCCGTCTAGCCGGGTCGGCGACGGCGGCCCGCGCCTCCTCCAGCGTCGGGTAGAGCTCGAGCCCGATCGCCTGGTCGCCGCGGAGCTCCCACACCATCACCGCTTCCTGGCCGAACTCGAGGCCGGTGCTCTTGCCGCGAGCGTGGAGCGTGAACTCGACGGCGACGCGGTCGCCGAGCTCGTGGAACTCGTGCCCCTCCCACCAGATGTCCTCCATCGCCTCGTAGAAGGAGTCGAAGTAGCGCCGGACCCCGTCGTGGCCTCGATAGGTGTCGGGCTCGGAGGCGAGCTCGGGCGGCGTCGTCACCTCGAACTGAGGATGGATGAAGGGCAGGATCCCGTCGACCCCGCCCTCGTTGAAGGCCTCGAAGCCCGACCGGACCAGCTCCACCCTGTCGCTCGCCATCGCCGAAGCGTACGGGCGAGGGTCCATCGGCGGCGCGGCGTAACGTCTGTCAACCTGACCTCGAACGAACCCGGAGGACCGAGTTGAGCGACCTGCCTGACGACTACCAGACCGCCCCACTGGCCGATGTCGACCCGGCTATCGCCCGGGTCCTCGATCGCGAGCTCGCCCGCCAGCAGGCGACGCTCGAGATGATCGCTTCGGAGAACTTCGTCCCCCAGGCCGTCCTCGACGCCACCGGGTCGGTGCTCACCAACAAGTACGCCGAGGGCTATCCGGGCAAGCGGTACTACGGAGGCTGCGAGGAGGTCGACGTGGCCGAGCAGCTTGCGATCGACCGGGCGAAGGAGCTGTTCGGGGCCGAGCACGCGAACGTCCAGCCGCATGCCGGCGCGCAGGCGAACAACGCCGCTTACATGGCGATGCTCGATCCGGGCGACACGATCATGGGGATGGCCCTCGATCACGGCGGCCACCTCACCCACGGGATGAAGCTGAACGTGTCCGGGAAGCTCTACGAGGTCGTCGCCTACCACGTGCGCAGGGAGGACCTCCGCTGCGACATGGACGAGGTCGCCCGGCTCGCCGAGGAGCACAGGCCGAAGGTGATCGTCGCGGGCTGGTCGGCGTACTCGCGCCGGCTCGACTTCGCGGCCTTCCGCGAGATCGCCGACTCGGTCGGGGCGAAGCTGATGGTCGACATGGCCCACTTCGCCGGCCTCGTCGCGGCGGGCGAGCACCCGAACCCGGTCCCGCACGCCGACGTCGTCACGACCACGACGCACAAGACCCTGTGCGGGCCCCGCAGCGGAATGATCCTGTGCCGTGAGGAGTTGGCCGCCGACATCAACCGGGCGGTCTTCCCCGGGCAGCAGGGCGGGCCCCTGATGCACGTCGTCGCCGCCAAGGCGGTGGCGTTGAAGATCGCGGCGAGCGAGGAGTTCAGGGTTCGCCAGCGCCAGACGATCGCGAACGCGCGGGCCTTCGCCGAGGATCTGATCGCGGGCGGGGTGGACGTGCTCACCGGCGGCACCGACGTCCACCTCGTGCTCGTCGACCTGACCCCGGCCGGGCTCGGCGGCAAGGAGGCGGAGAGCCGCCTCGAGGACGTCGGGATCACGGTCAACCGGAACGCGATTCCGTTCGACGAGCGCCCGCCGATGGACCCCTCGGGGCTCCGGATCGGCACCCCGGCGCTGACCACCCGCGGCCTCGCCGAGGACGACTTCCGCGAGATCGCCCAGGTGATCGCCGCCGCCCTCGGGCCCAACTACGAGTCCGAGAAGGACTCGCTGCTGGAGCGATCCCGCGCCCTGATGGAGCGCTACCCGCTCTATCCGCAGCTGTCGGCCGCTGCCGTTTGAGCGTCGCGCAGCCGACCCCCCGGCACCCCGCAGGCGGATGACTGTCCCCGCTCCCGCGGAGTCGAAGAGAGGAGGTGCCGGGCCGTGAGGGTCTGGGTCGATTGCACAGCCGCCGCGCACCCGTTGGTGCTGCGGCCGATCATCGAGCGCCTCGAGGCCGCGGGGCACGAGGTCGAGGTGACCGCCCGCCGCTACGGGCAGACCGAGGCGATCCTCGAGCGGCTCGGAATCCCCTACACGAGCATCGGCGCCCACGGCGGCGCCTCGATGCCGGCCAAGGGCCGTGCCCTGCTCGGCCGCAGCGCCCGGCTCTGGGCCTGGGCGCGGCGGCGGCGGTTCCGGCTGGCGCTCGCCCACGGGTCGGTCGACATCGCCGTCGTCAGCCGCGTGCTGGGGATCCCGCTGGTGCAGATGAACGACTACGAGCACGCGGGCTTGCAGCGGCGGATCAGCTTTCGCGCCGCGCGGCTGGTCCTCGCCCCGGATGCGATCCCCGTCGCCGCGATGGAGAAGGCCGGGGCCAGCGCCGACCGCCTGTTCCGCTATCCAGGCCTGAAGGAGGACTACTACCTCGCCGACTTCACACCCGACCCCGCGGTCCTCGACGAGCTCGGGCTCGATCGCGAGCGCGTCCTCGCGATCGTCCGGCCCCCGCCGGAGACCTCCGAGTACCACGCCGGCAATCCCCTCTACGAAGGCGTCCTCGACCGCCTCGCCGGGGAGGCCGCGGTGACGACGATCGTGATCCCGCGGACCGAGGCCCAGCGCCGGCGCCTGGGCGAGCGGGGAGCGCGACCGAGCGGGGAGGGTGGGGCGGCGCTGGTCGTCCCGGCGGGGGCGGTGGACGCGCAGAGCCTGATCGCTTACGCCGACCTGGTCGTCAGCGCCGGCGGCACGATGAACCGCGAGGCCGTCGCGCTTGGGACGCCCGTTTACACGATCTTCAGCGGCGCGATGGGCGCCGTCGACGAGCGCCTGATCGCGGACGGGCTGCTCAGGCCCCTGTCCGACCCCGCCCAGGTCGAGCTCACGAAGCGGGCGGCAGGCACGGGCCCGCTCCACCCGAGGGACCCGCAACTGCTGGCCGATGCGGTGCTTTCCGCGGCCCCGCGCGACGCCGCCTGACGCATTCGGGAGAATCAACCGCGTATGCGCTCCCTCGATGCCTGGGACGCGGCCTGGGCTTTCCTCTTCGCCGCCTCCGTCGCGTGGATGCTCGTCCCCGTGGCGGAGTCGATCGCGCGCCGGATCGGCGCGATGGACATGCCCAAGGAGCGCGGCCTTCACGACGTGCCGACGCCGAAGCTCGGCGGGCTGGCGATCCTCGTCGCCGTGCTCAGCGCGGGCGCGATCTGGTTGCCCTGGGACTCCGAGACGCGCGCGATCCTCGGAGGCGCGGCCGCGATCACCCTGCTCGGGATGCTGGACGACATCTTCGAACTGGGCCCGCTGCCGAAGCTCGCGGGACAGATCGCGGCGGCCTCGATCCCAGTGGTGCTCGGCGACGTCCGGGTCGACGTCACCACGCTGCCCTTCATCGGCGGCTTCGACCTCGGCTGGGTGTCCTATCCACTGACCGTGATCGGGATCGTCGCGGTGATCAACATCATCAACTTCATCGACGGCGTCGACGGCCTCGCGTCGGGCGTCTGCGTGATCGCGGCGGCGACCTTCGCGGTCATCGCGATCTCGCTCAACCGCTACGAGGCCGGGGTGCTCGCCGCGATCACGGCAGGCGCCGCGCTCGGGTTCCTCCGCCACGGCTTTCCACCGGCCTCCAGCTTCATGGGCGACACCGGCTCCAACCTGCTCGGCTACCTGCTGGCGACGATCGCGGTCCAGGGCTCGCTGAAGACGAACGCGGCCCTGGCCCTGGCGCTGCCGCTGGTGGTGCTGGCGGTGCCGATCCTCGACACCAGCTTCGTGGTCGCGAAGCGGCTCAAGTACCGCCAGCCGATCTATCACGCGGACCGCTGGCACTTCCATCACCGGATGGCGAACATCGGGTTCTCGCAGCGGCGCACGCTCATGTACCTGTACGGCTGGACGTTCGTCCTGGCGCTGCTGGCGCTCGGTCTCCGCTTCATCCCCTACAGCGACGACCGCGGCAATTTCGATCCCTCCTGGACGGTCGTGATGGCGGCGCTGCTGCTCGGGGCGCTGGTCGCGAGCGTCTACGTGATCGAGGTGCTCGAGATCCTGAAGCTGCGGCGGTTCCGGCTCCGCCAGCGGCTCGGCCTCGTGACGCGCGGCGCGGGCGCACCGGCCCCGGTCGAGGCCGAGGTCGATGCGGGGGTGCGGCGCGAGCTGGAGATCGGCGACTACGCGACGGTCAATCCCGACACGGGGGAGATGTCGGCCGTCGACCCCGACACGGGCAGCATGGAGCCGGTCAAGGAGCCCGCCCCGAAGTCCCCAGGGTGACCCGAATAGTGGGTAGACTGCCTGCGCCTTCGCTGGAGGGTCGGAGGCGGGTGGGGTACGTGTGACCGAAAGGGGTCGACAGGTGAGGATTCGAATCGGGGTGGCGCTGGCGGTAGCGGCCGCCGCAGTGTGATGGCGGTCGCCGCCGCTCCCGCGGTTGCGGCAGGACCGAGCTTCACGCTCGGCGGGAAGCCGTGCAAGCTGATCGAGGTGCCGGCGGCGGCACCGGTCGGGACCGGCACCTGCCCGGGCGTGCGCCCGGGGGCGATCGTCAACAGCGAGGCCGGTCAATGCACGATGAACTTCCTGTTCACCGGCTCGGACGGGCGCCGCTACGTCGGCACCGCCGGGCACTGCATCCTCGGTGAGAGCCCGATCGGGGGCGACGTCGGCGAGGAGTCCTGGGCGCCGGGCAGCGGCCCGGAGGCCACCGACGGCGTCGGCAACCGGATCGGCGAGTTCGCCTACGCGGTCCTTCAGGACCCGAAGGACTTCGCGCTGGTCCGGCTCGATCCCGGCGTCGAGGCGAGCCCGCAGATGTGTCACTTCGGGGGGCCGACTGGCGTCAACTCCGACATCACCTCGTCGCCGACCGTGCTTCAGCACTTCGGCAACGGGCTCGGGATCGGCAGCGTGCTGCCCGCGCGGACGCACATCGCGCTCAGCATGCCCGACCCCGACCACGTGTTCGCGACCGGCGGCGCCGCGCCCGGCGACTCCGGCAGCGGCGTGATCAGCTCCGACGGGCGCGCCGTGGGGTCCTGGTGACCGTCGGGATCCACACCGGATCGCTCGGCACCGGCGGTCTCGATGCCGGGCTGGTCGGGATCACCCGGTTGGCGCCGCAGGATGCTCGCGCCGAGCAGGTGCTCGGCACGACTGACGATGGAGACGGCCGGGCTTCTGTAGCCGGCTAAGCCGTATCGAGGGCGCGGGCGATCTGCTCGCGCCCTCGGTATAGGCGGCTCATCACCGTCCCCTCCCGGATCCCGAGCGAGCGCGCGGCCTCCGCGTAGCTGAGCCCGGCGACGTCGACCGTCGCGACGACCTCCCGGTATTGCTCGGGCAGCGTCGCGAGGGCGTCGAGGACCGCGCTCGCCTCGAGCGAGACCTCGGGGTCGCCGTGGCTGGTAGTCGCGGCGATCTCGGCGGAGGACGCCTCCGCGCTGTCGGTGTGCTCGCGCCGAACCCGCTCGTCGCGCAGGTGGCTGTACCAGGTGTTGCGGAGCGCCTTGATCAGATAGCCGAGATCGTCGTCGCGGCGCAGCAGCCGCGGGCGGGAGAGGACCTTGACGTAGGTCTCCTGAACGAGGTCCTCGGCGAGCTGGCGGTTCCCGCACATCGCCCGGGCCGCCCGGAAGAGGGCGTCGATGTGATCGCCGGCGGCCTCGGGATCGAGCCGTCGCAGCTCCCCGTCGACCCAGAGGAAGATCAGAACGGCACCGCCCCTTCCCCCTTCCAGGCGGCGAGCTCGAGGAGCTCGCCGCGGCTCACGCTTTCGCCCGACAGGACGCAGGTGCGGCCCTCGCGCAACCAGGTGACGATCTCGCGGCCGTCCTCGCTGGTCGAATCGAGAGCGACGTCGTTGAGCGTCGTCGACGTCGAGCCGGCCGGCGGATCGATCGCGTCGCCCGACAGGATCGTGTAGCCGATCCGCTGCCCGCCGCGCTCGTAGAAGACGGTCTTCGTGTCGCGCCCGTCGAGCTCGTCGGAGCGCTCGCCGGCCTGACGCCAGCCGAACTCGCCCTCGAGGTTCGGGAACGGGACCCCATCGAGGCCGCTGGCGAGCAGCTTCGGGTTCGCGGGGTCAACCGGGACGGCGCTCTCGGTGGCGGGCAGCTCGGAGAGCCGCGACGCCTCGACCACGGTCGGGTCCCCCGCGCCGCTCGGGAGGATCAGGACGACCGCCAGGGCGACGGCCGCGGCCGCAGCGGCGAGCGCCCCCCCGACCGCCAGGCGGCGGCGCCGGATCGGGGCGGACGGGCGGCTTCGCTTCGCATCGATCCGCGCGCGCAGGCCGGACGGCGCGGACAGCTCCCCGCGCAGCGCGGCGAGCCCGGCCACGCTCGCGCGCTGGCGCTCGAGCGCCGCGGCCAGCGCCGACGATCCCTCGACCCGTGCCTCGATTGCCTCCCGGCTGCGTCCGCGCAGCTTCCCGTCGGCGAGGGCGGCGAGATCGCGCGCTGTGCGCTCGTCTACCTCGTTGTGTGAGTAAGGTCCGTTCAAGAGGCGCCTCACGCCTACAGACGCACGGGGACGCGAACTATTCCACCGGCGGCGGGAATAAAGGCGAGGGGACGGCGTCCTCCGCGGATGTAACTCGAATCCGCAGGAGGTAACGAGATGGCACGCAGCAGGAGATTCAGGCGGACTCCGTTCTTTGCGGGGCTCGCCGCGCTCGCGGTCCTGACGGCGATGGGCACGTCCTATGCCGCCCTCCAGGGCAACGAGAACGGCAAGAAGCCGCAGGTGGTGATCGGGGCTGACAACGATGACGTCAGCAACGGGACGATCCAGCCGATCCCGTCGCCGCCCGGCCCCGACCAGTCGCTGAAGAAGAGCGACCAGCTGTTCGGCGGCGCGGCGGCCGACACGATCGTCGGCCGTTTGGGCAGCGACGTGATCAAGGCCGGCGCCGGCGACGACGTCATGGTCGGCGGCACCGAGGGCGGTCAGCCGCCCCCCGCGCTCCCGAACAGCGACATCGCCTACGGCGAGGGCGGCAGCGACGCGTTCATCTGGGCGCCCGGCGACGGCTCCGACGCGTTCGTCGGGGGCAACCCGCCCAAGGTCAAGAAGACCAAGACGGTGAAGGCGAGCGCAAAGGGCAAGGGCAAGAAGAAGAAGGTGAAGAAGCCCGCGCCCGAGGTCGACACGCTCGTGATCGGCAACCTGGTGCTGACCGCCGACCTCAGCACTCCGCAGCTGTTCAGCACCAAGTTCGGGCAGCTGCCGCGCGTGTTCTCATCCGACCGCGGTGTCCCGACCCCGCTCGGCGGCACGCCCCCGCGCAACCCGAACCTGACGGGCCTGTGCGAGATCGTGTCCGCTCCGCCGGGGCTCGGCTTCAACTACCTGGTCCGCTTCTTCGGATCGCCGGGCAACCTGGCGGTGACGATCCGGACCAAGGGCGTCGAGCAGGTGATCTGCCCGACCGCGGGGACGGATGGCGCGACCCTGACCTCCCTGGGTCCCAGGGGATCGGGTCCGGTGCAGACGAAGTCGGTCGACTTCACGGCCCCGAAGGGCTCGAAGCTGGCCGCGTTCGTGCGGTAGGGATCACGGAGACGAAGGGGCCGCCGCGGGCGGCCCCTTCGTCAACCGGTCCGCCACTTCGCGGGGACGACGCCCGAGGAGCGTCAACCGCTAGGATTCCGACCCCTTCGGCTCCCTGGGAGCCCCTTTTTTTGCCGCAAATTGCGCTCATCTGATCCCTACAGCAGCGAGCCCGGCCGGTGCTCGGTCCCTTGTCCACGTTCGCTCTAGACACACCGGGCGTGGACGGCCCCGGCCGCGCCGCGCGCTGGCTGCGGTTCATCGACCTGCTGCCCCTCGTCGTGGGCCTGCCGGTCTTCATCGCGGCTGACCTGCCGCTGCTCGGCTACGCCGTCGTCGCCGCGGTCTGGCTGCTCGCGCTCGGCCTCGAGCTGGCCGGGGAGCGGATCGCAAACCGCGAGCTCGAGTCGGGCAACCGCCGGGGCGCGATGGGCTGGATCGCGTTCACCGGCCTCAGCCGCGTCTGGCTGGTCGCGCTCGCGGTCCTCCTCGTCGGGCTGCTCGACGACCGCGATGCCGGGCTCGCCGGCGCCGTGTTCGCCGCGGTCCTGTTCAGCTTTCACCTGGTCGGCCGGGTGATGTCGAAGCTGCTGACGCCCGGGGAGCGGCGCTGATGGCGCTCAAGTGGAAGGTCCTGATCGGGATCGTCTCCTACTTCGCGGTGGTGATCGCGATCGGATTGATCTTCGGCGACGAGGGCAAGAACGAGTCCTTCCAGCCGCAGAACGAGTTCAAGCTGGAGGCGTGGGTCCCGATCAAGATCGCCGGGATCGACGCCTCGATCAACAAGGCGGTGCTCTACCTGTTCCTCGCGTCGGGGCTGACGATCTTCACGATGGTCTGGATCTCCCGGCGGATGGCCGCCAAGCCGAACCGCGTCCAGACCGCCGTCGAGCTGGCCTACGACCTGACCAAGAGCAACATCACCGGCAGCAACCTCGAGGGCAGGTACGCGACGAAGTGGTTCCCGTTCATCGCCACGCTCTTCTTCTGGATCTGGTTCTCGAACATCATCGGCTACCTGCCGCTCCCGACCAACACGGAGCACCCGGTCGACATCGCCGGCTTCGAGGTTCCCGGCTTCGCGCTCTACGCCGCCACCGCCAACATCTCGATCCCGCTGGTGCTCACGCTCGTCGTCTGGGTCAGCTACCACGTCGAGGGAATTCGCTCGAAGGGCGCGATCAACTACTTCAAGGGCTGGCTGCCGTCCGGCCTCGAGGACATGAACCCGATCGGCAAGGGCGCGATCTTCGTGATCGAGGTGATCTCGCACTTCGTGCGTTTGATCTCGCTCTCCGTTCGACTCTTCGCCAACATCCTCGCCGGGCACCTGCTGCTCCTGTTCATGGGCGGCGGGCTGGCGGTTCTGCTCGGCATCGCGGCTCTCGGGGTGATCACGTTCCCGATGGCCTTCGTCTTCTTCGTCTTCGAGGTCGGACTGGTGGCGACGCTCCAGGCGTTCATCTTCGCCACCCTGACCTCGATCTACATCGGCGGCGCGGTCGCCGAAAGTAACTAAGAAAGGAAGAGTGGATTCAATGGACCTGATCCTGATCCCGCTGGCCCAGGCGGCCCAGGGCGTCACGGGCGACGTCACAGACGCCGGCAAGGCGATCGCGCTGGGCGTCGGCGCCGGGCTCGGCTCGATCGGAGCCGGAATCGGCGTCGGCTTCATCTTCGGCAAGGAGATCGAGGCCGTGTCCCGCCAGCCCGAGATGAAGGACGAGCTGCAGCAGATTCGCTGGCTCGGCTTCGCGTTGACGGAGGCCGTCGCCTTCTACACCTTCATCTTCGGCCTGATCGCGTTCTTCCTCTAGGCCGTGGAGTTCGCAGCTGACATCGCACCGGTCGTCGTGATGGCCGCCGAGGAGGAGGGCGGGAGCTTCCTCGTCTCCCCGAGCCTCGGCCTGATGATCTGGACCCTGCTCCTGTTCCTATTCACGCTGTGGGTGCTGAGCAAGATCGCCTTTCCCCGCATCCAGGAGGCGCTCGACAAGCGGGCCAAGCTGATCGCGGAGTCGATCGAGGCCGCGGAGCGCGCGAAGCAGGAGTCGGAGCAGCTGATGGCCGAGTACCGCGCGCGCCTCAAGGAGGCCCGCGAGCAGGCGGACGACATCATCGCCCGCGCCCGCAAGGCGGCCGACACCGCCAAGGCGGAGGGCGCCGAGGAGGGCAAGCAGAAGCGCGAGGAGCTGGTCGCCGCCGCGAGACGCGACATCGAGGCCGAGACGCGGCGCTCGCTCGAGCTGATCCGCAAGGAGGTCGCCGACCTGACCGTGATCGCGACCGAGAAGGTGACCCGCAAGGCCCTCGACGAGGAGGACCAGCGCCGCCTCATCGATGAGGCGCTTGCCGAGGTCGACTTCAGCGACCTCGCCGGCTCGAACGGGTCTAACGGGGAGAGGGCGAAGGCCTAGGCGGATGGAGGCAGCTCGCGTATACGCCGACGCCCTGTTCAGGGCGGCCAAGGAGGACGGGAAGCTGGACGCGGTCCGCGACCAGCTCGCCGAGTTCACCGACGCGGTCGAGCAGAGCCATGAGCTGCAGCTGTTCCTGTTCAGCCCCTACTTCACCTCCCAGGAGAAGATCGAGGGCCTCCGCAAGGCGATCGACGGGATCGAGCCCGAGATGGAGAACTTCCTCGAGCTGCTGATCGAGAAGCACCGGATGCCGCTCATCTTCCGGATCCGGCGCGAATTCGAGGACCTGTGGCGGAAGGAGAACAAGCTCCTCGACGTGACCGTGACGAGCGCGATCGAGCTCGATCCCGCCGTGCTGGAGGAGATCGGCGGCGAGATCGAGAAGCAGACCGGCCAGGCGGTCCAGCTCGAGAGTCGGGTCGACGACTCGATACTGGGCGGCCTCGTGCTCCAGGTTGGCAACATGGTCCTGGACGCGAGCATTCGCAACCGCCTGGAGAAACTTCGAAAGAGCATCGCAAGCGCGGCGTAACGAAAGGAAGTCCCGCACAGCATGGAGATCAAGCCCGGAGAGATTGGAAGCATCCTCAAGGAGCGGATCCAGGGAGTGGACACTGGATCGGCCGACCTCGCCGAGATCGGGACGGTGCTCGAGATCGGTGACGGGATCGCCCGGATCCACGGCGTCGACGACTGCATGGCGCTGGAGATGCTCGAGCTTCCCCACGACGTCGTCGGCCTGGCGCTGAACCTCGAGGCCGACAACGTCGGCGCGGTGCTGTTCGGCGACTGGGACAAGGTCGTCGAGGGGGACACCGTCAAGCGCACCAACCGGCTGCTCGAGATCCCGGTCGGCGAGCAGCTGCTCGGGCGCCTCGTCGATCCGCTCGGGCGGCCGCTCGACGACAAGGGCGACCTGAACACGACCGAGACCCGTCCCGCCGAGTTCAAGGCGCCGGGCGTGGTCCACCGCCAGGGGGTCAAGGAGCCGATGCAGACCGGCCTCAAGGCCGTCGACTCGATGATCCCGATCGGGCGCGGTCAGCGCGAGCTGATCATCGGCGACCGCCAGACCGGCAAGACCGCGATCGCGATCGACACGATCATCAACAACAAGGACGCCGACCTGATCTGCATCTACGTCGCGGTCGGCCAGAAGATGTCGACCGTCGTCCAGGTGATCGACACGCTCGACGAGAACGGCGCCCTCGACAACACGATCGTCGTCGCCGCGGCCGCCGACGAGGCGGCGCCGCTCAAGTACATGGCGCCCTACGCGGGCTGCGCGATGGGCGAGCACTTCCTCTACCAGGGGAAGCACGCGCTGGTCATCTACGACGACCTCTCGAAGCACGCGGCTGCCTATCGCGAGATGTCGCTGCTGCTCCGGCGCCCACCGGGCCGCGAGGCCTACCCCGGCGACGTCTTCTACCTGCACTCCCGCCTGCTCGAGCGGGCGGTCAAGCTCTCCGATGAGCAGGGTGCCGGCTCGCTGACGGCCCTGCCGATCATCGAGACCCAGGCCGGCGACATCTCGGCCTACATCCCGACCAACGTGATCTCGATCACCGACGGTCAGATCTTCCTCGAGTCGAACCTGTTCTACTCGGGCGTGCGGCCGGCGATCAACGTCGGCACCTCGGTCTCGCGCGTCGGCGGCGACGCTCAGACGAAGGCGATGAAGAAGGTGGCCGGCCGGCTCCGCCTCGACCTCTCGCAGTACCGCGAGCTCGAGGCGTTCGCCCAGTTCGGCTCCGAGCTCGACCCCGAGACCCAGAAGCAGCTCGCCCGCGGCGAGCGGATGGTCGCAGCCCTGAACCAGAGCGAGCGCCAGCCGATGTCGGTGGCGGAGCAGCTCGCCTCGATCTTCGCGGGGACCGCGGGGTCTCTCGACCGGATCAAGACCGAGCGGGTCGGCGAGTTCCTCCAGGGGCTGCTCGAGCGGCTGCGGGCGGAGAACAGGGACCTGATCGAGCGGATCAACGACACCGGTCAGTTCTCAGACGAGGACGAAGAGGCTCTGAGCGAGGCGATCAGGGAATACGTCGACGACTTCGGTCCCGACTTCGACGAGGACGGCAACCCCCTCGAGGAGGGTGAGTCCGACCGGGTCAAGGCCGAGCACGAGCGCGAGGCCCCGGGCCGCACCGCCGGAGAGAATGGCGGTGGCGGCGAGGAGGCCGAGGGCTCGGAGGAGCCCGAGACCGAAGAGGCCGGCGCCACCGCCTGACCGATGGCCACCCGCAAGGACGTCCAGAACCGAATCGCCTCCGTCAAGAACGTCGGCAAGATCACCCGCGCGATGGAGATGGTCGCGGCGGCGCGGCTGCGCCGCGCCGAGCAGCGGATCGATGCGCTGCGCCCGTACGCGCGGGAGCTCCGGAAGATGACCCGCAACGTCGCGGAGGCGGCGGGGGCCGAGGCGCGCAACCTGCCTGTGCTGCAGGAGCGCGAGGAGCTGAGCAGGGTCGGGATCCTGCTGGTCACCGGCGATCGCGGCCTCGCGGGTGGATTCAACTCGCAGATCATCCGCGAGGGCCTGCGGCTCGGCGGCGAGCTTCGCCGCGACGGGCGCGAGGTCCACTTCTCGGTGGTCGGCCGCCGCGGTGTCTCGACGATGAAGTTCCGCGGCGAGGAGCTGCGAGGCGAGTACACCGGCTTCACGGACCGCCCCGCCTTCGCCGACGCCCGCCACATCGCCGATGCACTCGTCAGCGAGTACGTCGACGAGGAGATCGACCGCGTCGACCTGATCTACAACCGCTACGTCTCGCCGCTCACCCAGTACGTGCGGCGCCAGACGCTGCTCCCGATCCAGCAGGCGGAGGTGTTCGGCGAAGGGGTGGAGGAGCTGTCGCCGCCCGACGAGGAGGTCGACGAGGAGCTCGCGGAGGCCCACCGCAAGGCGCTCTGGGACTACGAGCCAGAGCCCGAGGAGCTGCTCGCCGAGCTGATCCCCGAGTATGCGCAGCTGTCGGTCTACCGGGCGCTGCTCGAGTCGACCGCCTCGGAGCACGGCGCGCGGATGACCGCGATGCGGAACGCAGCCGAGAACGCGCAGGACCTGATCGGCGACCTGACGCTGGAGATGAACCGGGTCCGGCAGGCCGAGATCACCCAGGAGATCCTCGAGGTGGTCGCCGGCGCCGAGGCCCTGAGCTAGAGCTCGAGAAGGACTGAGAAAGGAACCGAGGAGACGAATGGCTGACAACGGCAAGAGCAACGGCAGCAACATCGGGACCGTCGAGCAGGTGACCGGCGCAGTCGTCGACGTCGCCTTCCCGGACGAGCTGCCCGAGATCTACTCGGCGCTCGAGATCGAAGTCCCCCCCGAGGAGAGCCGGACCGAGCTGAAGCTGATCTGCGAGGTGCAGCAGCACCTCGGAGACGAGCGCGTCCGCGCGATCGCGATGGACGCGACCGACGGCCTCCAGCGCGGCGACAGGGTCGTCGACACGGGCGGCCCGATCACGGTTCCGGTCGGCGACGAGACGCTGGGCCGGATCTTCAACCTGCTCGGTGAGCCGATCGACGAGATGGGCGACGTGAACACAGAGGAGCGCTGGCCGATCCACCGTCCCGCCCCCGAGGTCGAGGACCTCGCGCCCTCGCAGGAGATCCTCGAGACGGGGATCAAGGTCGTCGACCTGCTCGCGCCGTACGCCAAGGGCGGCAAGGTCGGCCTGTTCGGGGGCGCCGGCGTCGGCAAGACCGTCCTGATCCAGGAGCTGATCCGCAGCATCGCCGAGGAGCACGAGGGCCTGTCTGCCTTCTGCGGCGTCGGCGAGCGCTCGCGCGAGGGCAACGACCTCTGGGTCGAGATGAAGGAGTCGGGCGTGATCGACAAGACGATGCTCGTCTTCGGTCAGATGAACGAGCCGCCCGGTGCCCGACTGCGGGTGGCGCTGTCCGGGCTGACGATGGCGGAGTACTTCCGCCAGCAGGGCGGCCAGGACGTGCTGCTGTTCATCGACAACATCTTCCGGTTCGTGCAGGCCGGCTCGGAGGTCTCGGCGCTGCTCGGCCGGATGCCTTCCGCCGTCGGCTACCAGCCGACGCTGGAGACCGAGATGGGTGGCCTCCAGGAACGAATCACGTCCACGAGGGAAGGAAGCGTCACCTCGATCCAGGCGATCTACGTGCCGGCCGACGACCTCACCGACCCTGCCCCGGCCTCGGTGTTCGCGCACCTCAACGCGACGACGACGCTGACGCGTTCCCTCGTGGAGCAGGGGATCTATCCGGCGGTCGATCCGCTCGACTCGATCTCCACGATCCTGAAGCCGGACGTTCTCGGCGAGGACCACTACGACACCGCGACCCAGGTCCAGGAGATCCTGCAGCGCTACAAGGAGCTCCAGGACATCATCGCGATCCTCGGGATCGACGAGCTCTCCGACGAGGACAAGCAGACGGTCTCGAGGGCGCGCAAGATCCAGCGGTTCCTCTCGCAGCCGTTCTTCGTCGCCGAGCAGTTCACCGGCCGCTCGGGCGAGTACGTGCCCGTTGAGGAGACGGTCCGCTCGTTCAAGGAGATCGTCGACGGCGAGCACGACGACATCCCCGAGCGTGCCTTCTACATGCAGGGCTCGATCGAGCAGGTGCTCGAGGAGGCGAAGAAGATGCGGGGCGAGGACCCCGAGGAGGCCGCCAAGGCGGAGGCCGCCGAGCAGGACCGGAAGGCGGAGGAGGCCGAGCGGAACGGAGAGCCCTCCGAGGCCGAGGAGACCGAGGAAGCCGAGCGGGAAGGCTCGCCGGCGTAGATGCCCGAGCACACCCTCCACGCCGAGGTGCTCACCCCCGAGGGCAAGGTGTTCGAGGGGGACGTGCAGCAGCTCTCGACTCGAACGGCGGTCGGGGAGATCGGCATCCTCGCCAACCACGTCCCGGTGCTCGCCCGGCTGCGGCCGACCGTGCTGCGGCTGCACAAGTCCGACTCCGAGGTCGAGCGCTACGCGCAGGGCGAGGGGTGGCTGCAGGTCTTCGCGAACCGCGCGATGGTGCTGGTCGGCGAATGCGTCCCACCCGATCAGCTCGACCGCGGGGTGCTCGAGCAGCGGGCCAAGGACGCCGAGCAACGGATGGGCGAGGCCGAGGAAGGCAGCGCGGCCTACGAGCGGGCCGAGCGCGACAAGGACCGCGCCGAGGCCTTCCTCAACGTCGCCGGGTCCTCGCGCTGAGCCGACCCGGGGGTTTCACGCCGGGTTGGGCGCGCGGCCTACCATGCTGCGATGGACGAACTGGCCCTGACTGAGAGGCTCGTCGCCTTCGACACCTCCTCCGCGGAGGGGCTGCGGCGCGCCGCCGAGTTCGTCGGGGGGTGGCTCGAGTCGCGCGACATCACGGCCCGACAGATCGAGGCGCGCGGGCTGCCGGTGACGATGGCCGAGGTAGGCCCGCCCGACGCCCCGGCCCTCGTCATGCACGGCCACCTCGACGTCGTCCCGGGCGGCGGCGAGCAGTTCCGGCCGCGCGTCGACGGCGACCGCCTGTTCGGCCGCGGCGCATACGACATGAAGGGCGCGCTCGCGGTGATGATGCTGGTGTTGCTCGACGCGAAGGAGCAGGATGCGGTCAGGCTGCGGCTCGGGATCGTGTCGGACGAGGAGTCCGAGGAAGAGGAGAACAGGGGCAGCGATGCGCTCGTCGGCGATGGCTTCATCGGCGACTTCGCGATCACCGGCGAGCCAACCAACCTTCAAGTTGGAGTTCAGGCCAAGGGCGTGCTGGCGCTGCGCCTCGGGATCAGCGGCCGCGCGGCGCACGGCGCTACCCCCTGGCTGGGCGATAACGCGATCGTCAAGGCGGTCGAGGTTTTTCGCGGCATCGAATCGCTACCGTTTGCGCGGCAAAGCTCCGAGCTCTTCGACCGGCCGTCGATCAACCTTGGCCGGATCTGGGGCGGCGACGCGCTGAACCGGGTGCCGGACAACTGCGTGGTGGATATCGACGTGCGCTTCCTTCCCGAACAGGACCCAGAGGAGATCCTCGCCCAGGTGGCGGGACTTCCGGACACCCGCGTGATCGCGACGTTCCGCCGGCCGCCCGCGGTGGTCGAGGAGACCTCGCCCTACGTGGTCGGCCTCTGTGAGGCGGCCTCGCCGCACCATCCCGAGCGGGTGATGAGCGTCGGCCGCGACGGCGCCTCCGACGCCGTCTCCTTCCTGCGCGTCGGCGTCCCCGCCGTCGAGTTCGGCCCGATCGGCGACGGCCACCACGGTCCCGAGGAATGGGTGTCGATCTCCTCGCTGCGCAGCTACCGCCACGCGCTGGAGGGGTTCGTCCGGCACTTCCCTGGACTCGCCCCCTCGGGTGACGGCGGGGTGCCCGCGCGATGACAACGCCCTGGGACGACGAGCCGCGCGACGACGAGCCGCTCGAGGGCGACGAGATCAAGGACGACGAGACCCAGGAGTACGAGCTCGGTCACCTCGACGAGGAGACGGCCCAGCACCCGGGCCCCGAGCCCGATGCCGGCGCCGAACAGCCCGAAGCCGGAGCGGAGAAGCCCGAAGCCGGAGCCGAGCAGCCCGAGGCCGGCGCGGAAGAGCCGGACGCCGAGGCGGAAGAGCCAGACGCTGAGGCGGAAGAGCCGGAGGGTGAGGACGCCGACGAGGAGCCCGGGAGCGAGCTCGAGGACATCATCAACGCCGAGACCCAGGAGTGGGACGGCGTCGCGGGCGAGCACGACGATGCCGATGCCGACGGCGAGCCCGGCGCCGAACACCATCCGACGGTGGTCGCCTCGGCCCGCTCGAAGGTCACCTCCGGCTTCGAGGCCGTCGGTGGGAAGAAGATCACCTCCGGTTTCAAGGCGGTCCGCCGCCGCCTCCGCTTCCCGCTCTGGGCACGCTTCCTGACCGGGTCGTTCGTGATCGTGGTCGCGGTCGGAGCCGCGACCGCCTCGAGCCTGGTGCTCTACCTCGAGGACATCGGCAACCGCCTCAAGCACGGCAACACGCTCGAAGGTGTGACGGACAAGCTTGCGGGGGTCGAGGGGGGCGACCCTCAGACGATCATGATCCTCGGCTCCGACAAGGATCCGGAGCTGAAGGACGTCCAGAAGGGCTTCAAGGGCCTCTCTGACACGACGATGCTCCTCCGCATCGACCCGGACCGGAACGCGATCGCGTTGTTCTCATTGCCGCGCGACCTCAGGGTCGAGATCCCCGGGGTCGGGACCGACAAGCTCAATGCCGCCTACGCCTACGGCGGTCCCGAGCTGACGCTGCAGACCGTCCAGGAGCTGACGAAGTCGCCGGAGCTCCCAAACGGGCTCGAGGTCAACCACCTCGTGAACGTCGACTTCGAGGGGTTCGCTCGCGCCGTCAACGAGATCGACTGCGTCTACGTCGACGTCGACCGGCGCTACTACAACTCCAACGAGGGCAAGGCGGCGGCGCTGACATACGAGGAGATCGACCTCCAGCCCGGCTACCAGGCGCTGTGCGGCTTCGATGCGCTCGACTACGCCCGCTACCGCCACACCGACAACGACGTCGTCAGGGCGGCCCGCCAGCAGGACTTTCTCCGCGAGGCGCGCCAGAAGGTCCCTCCCGAGGTCGTGTTCGCCCGCCGCAAGGAGCTGATCGACATCTTCGTCGAGCACACGACCTCCGACATCGACAGCGCTCAGGAGATGCTGGAGGTGCTGAAGCTGTTCGTGGAAGCCCGCAATGCCCCGTTGAAGGAGGTCCACTTCGAGGGCACGCTGGGCCCGTCATTCGTGACGGCCACCCAGGGCGAGATCGACAAGGCCGTCAATCAGTTCCTCGGCATCGAGGACACCCCGGGGGCGCGCGCCAGTACGGCGGCGCCGGAGAACCCGGCCGCGGTGGGGCAGCCCGAGCAGCCGCCGGACCAGGTTGGGGTGACCCCGGCCCCGGCCGCTCCGAGGAAGGAGAAGGGTGAGGCCGCCGAATCGGATCTGCTCGACGACCAGTCGAACCTGACCCGGACGAGCTACGGAAAGGAGCTCGCGAAGGGCATCCGCGCGCGCGATGTGAAGCTGCCCATCTACTACCCGACGCTCCTCGAGACCGGCTCGGACTACGCGCAGAAGCCGCGCGTCTACAAGATCAACGGCACGGGCGAGGGCTCCCCGCCCAACGGCGAGCGCGCGGCCTACAAGTGGGTCTTCTCGCGCCCGATGCTCGGCGAGTACTACGGCTTGATGGCAACCCGGTGGATGAACCCGCCGCTCCTCAAGAACCCCTCGGAGGAACGCGAGATCGACGGCCGCACCTACAAGCTGTTCTACGACGGGGACCGCCTTCGGATCGTCGCCTGGCAGACCGGGCAGGGCTCGTTCTGGGTCTCGAACACCCTGATTCAGTCCCTCTCGGACCGCGAGATGATCGAGATCGCCAAGGGCATGGCCGAGCTGCCCAGGGCCGGCAGGCGCTGATCCCGGCGCTTGGGGGCGCTGAGACCGGTCCGGCTGAGAAGCTATCGCCATGAGTGAGAGGGAGAGTGAGAGGGAGCCGATCGGAGTCGTCGGCGCAGGCTGGGTCGGACTGGTCACGGCCGCCTGTTTCGCGGAGCTCGGGCACCGCGTGGTCGCGCGCGAGATCGTCGCCGAGAAGGTCGAGTCGTTGCGCCGCGGCGAGGTGCCGATCCACGAGCCGGGGCTCTCCGAGCTGGTCGTGAGGAACGCCGACCGGCTCACGTTCACGACCGAGATGGACGAGCTCCTCGATGCGGCGCGGCTGATCTTCATCTGCGTGCAGACGCCTCCGACCTATTCCGGCGACGCCGACCTGAGCGCGGTGATGAGGGCGGTCGAGGAGATCGGCGACGGCGACGGCCGCTCGCTCGTGATGAAGAGCACCGTCCCGGTCGGCACCGGCCGCACGATCCAGCGCCAGGCGCCTGGCATCTCCTACGTCTCCTGTCCCGAGTTCCTCCGCGAGGGCTCCGCCGTCAAGGACTTCCTCGAGCCCGACCGCGTCGTGGTCGGCGCCGATCCGGGCAGCGAATGGGCCGCCGACGCCGTCGCGGCCGCGTACGAGCCACTGGACGCGCCGGTGGTCCGCACCGACGTCTCCAGCGCCGAGATGATCAAGCTCGCCTCGAACGCGTTCCTGGCGACGAAGATCAGCTTCATCAACGAGATCGCCAACGTCTGCGACCAGGTCGGCGCCGACGTGACCGAGGTCGCAAGGGGAATGGGGATGGATGACCGGATCGGCCCGAAGTTCCTCAATGCCGGCTTGGGATTCGGGGGTTCCTGTTTTCCCAAAGATACCCAGGCACTGAAGATGCTCGCCGGGAACATCGGCTACCACTTCCAGCTGCTCAGCTCGGTGATAGAGGTGAACGAGCTCCAGAAGCGGCGGGTGATCGCAAAGCTGACGGGACACCTGGACTCACTCGAGGGCCGGCGAATCGCGCTGCTCGGCCTCGCGTTCAAGGCAGACACCGATGACATGCGCGAGGCGTCCAGCCTCGTGCTCGCCGCCAGGCTCCAGGGGGAAGGGGCCGTCGTCGCCGCGTATGACCCAGTTGCGGCGGAGGCCGCCGGCGAGCTGATGCCGGCCGTGGAGATGAGCGCGTCCGCGCTCGACGCCCTCGACGGCGTCGACGCCGCCGTCCTCGTCACCGAGTGGCCCGAGTTCCTCGAGCTCGACTGGGGCGAGGTCGCGAACCGGATGGCGACGCCGCTGATCGTCGACGGCCGGAACTTCCTGGACGCCCAGTCCGTGCGGTCGGCCGGGATCACCTACGAAGGGATCGGACGGCCGAGCCTCACCCCGGACCGCGAGCAGGCGCCGGGCTGATGCAGGCGCTGATCCTCGCCGGGGGCGCCGGCACCCGCCTCCGTCCTCTGACCAGCACCGTCCCCAAGCCGGTCCTGCCGCTCGCCGGGCGTCCGCACATCGCGTACGTGATCGACTGGCTCGAGCGGCACGGCGTCGGCGAGGTGATCGTCTCCTGCGGTCACCTCGCCGACGGAGTGCGCAGCGCGCTCGACGGCCTGACGGACCTGAAGCTGGATTTCGCCGAGGAGCCCGACACGCGGGGGACGGCCGGCGCGATCCGGTTCGCGGAGGAGATGCTCGGCGACCGGTTCCTCGTCCTGAACGGGGACGTCCTCTGTGACCTGGACCTGACGGCTCAGATCGAGCAGCACGAGCGGACGGGGGCGATCGCGACGCTGGCGCTCCACCCCGTGGACGATTTGAGCGCCTACGGGCTGGTCCGCCGTGCCTCGGACGGCGAGATCACGGACTTCCTCGAGAAGCCAGACCCCGCCGAGATCGACACCGACGAGATCAACGCCGGCGCCTATGTGCTCGAGCGCGCCGTGCTCGACCTGATTCCGCCCGACCGCGAGGTCTCGATCGAGCGCGAGGTGTTCCCGAAGCTGGTCGGGAACGGGCTCTACGGCCGCCGCCTGGAGGGCTACTGGATCGACATCGGCCGGCCGGATCGCTACCTGCAGGCGAACTGGGACATCCTCGAGCGCCGCGTCGAGACGGTCCGGAGCGAGGAGCTCGGCGCCGACGGGAGCTGGATCGCCGACAGCGCCCAAGTGAGCGCGGGCGCGACCCTGAACGCGCCGGTGTTCATCGACGAGGGGGTCGAGGTCGCGGCGGGCGCGACGATCGGGCCTCGCGCCGTGCTCGGCCCGGGCACGGTCGTCGGCGAGGGTGCCGCCGTCGAGTCCTCGGTGCTGCTCGCCACCTGCACCGTCGGCTCCGGGGCCCGCCTGCGCGGCGCGATTCTCGCCTCCCACGTGGAGGTCGCGGCGGGCGCCGAGCCCGAGCCCGGCTCTGTCGTCGGCGAGGGCGGGTTGCTCGGGGCAGCCGCGTGAGCGGTCCCGACCCGCAGGGCCTGAGAGATACCGCGCTCGCCCTCCCCGACCATCTCCGCGACGCGCAGTGGCGAATCGAGAGCGCGCGGCTACGGGCCCTCGAGGCTCCCGCGGCGATCGTCTGCGGGATGGGCGGCTCCGCGATCGGGGGCGATCTCGCCGCGGCCGCGATCGGCGACAGGCTGTCGCGACCGCTGCTCACCGTGCGCGGCTACGAACTGCCCTCCTGGTGCCCGGTGGGCGCGGCGGTCCTCTGCTCGAGCTACTCCGGCAACACCGAGGAGACGCTCGCGTGCTACGCGGCCGCCGAGGCGCTCGCGGCCCAGCGCATCGTCGCGACCACCGGCGGCGAGCTCGCGGATCTCGCGCGCGCCGACGACGTGCCCGTCGTCGGCCTTCCATCCGGGATGCCGCCGCGGGCGGCGGTCGGCTACATGTTCTCGGTCGCCGCCGAGCTCGCGCGGCTCTCGGGCGCAGCGCCGGGCCTGCACGCCGAGATCGACGCCGCCGCGGCCCGGCTCGAGGAACGTCGTGAAGCCGTCGCCGCCCGCGCCGCCGAGCTGGCGGAGGCGATCGGTGACGCCGTCCCGGTCCTCTACGGCGCCGATCTCACCGCGCCGGTCGCGTACCGGTGGAAGGCGCAGCTGAACGAGAACGCGAAGCGCCCGGCCTTCGCATCGCGGCTCCCCGAGGCCGACCACAACGAGATCGCCGGCTGGGACGCGGCCGAGCGCCGGTTCGCCGCCCTCCTACTCACCGATTCCGACCAGCATCCCCGCGAGCGCCGGCGCTCGGAGCTCACCGGCGAGCTGATCGCGCCGCACGCCTCTGCCGTCGAGACGGTCGAGGTCAACGGCGACACCCGCACGGCCCGGCTGCTCGAGCTCGTCATGCTCGGCGACCTGCTCTCCCTCGAGCTCGCCTCCCGCGACGGCATCGACCCGTTTCCGATCGAGGCGATCGACGCGCTCAAGTCGAAGCTCGGCAGTCCCTAGAGATCCGGCCGGCGACGCTCGGCCTTGCGCCGCGAGGTGCGGCGCTTCTGTTCGAGGCGGCGCTCCTCGGCGGCCCGGGAGGGACGGGTCGGCCGGCGGCGCTTGGGTCTGACCAGGGCCGCCGCGAGCTTGTCGGCGAGGCGCTCGAGGGCGAGCTCGCGGTTCCGTGCCTGGCTGCGGGCGTCCTGGGCCACGGCCGTCACCCGCTCGCCGAGCCGGTCGATCGCGATCCGGCGGTCGGCCTCACTGAGCGCCGTCGACGCGGTCACGTCGAAGACCGCCTCGATCCGCGACGCGGTCACGTTGGCGTGCTGGCCGCCGGGGCCCGAGGAGCGGCTCGCGAGCAGCTCGATCTCGCTGAGCGGGACCGCGACTCGCTCGTTGACGCGGAGGACGTCGTCGCCCGGGCTCACCGCTTCACGGTGACTGCGTAGACCCTGAAGTCCTCGGGGACGCCCTTGGCGTCCAGCAGCGGCCGCTCCTCGACGCTGACCGCCTTCGGCCCGACCGACTCGAGGGCCGCGTCGGAGACGAGCACCTCGCCCGGCTCCGCCCCGTCGGCGATCCGGGCGGCGATGTTGACGTCGACCCCGAAGTAGTCCTTGCCGACCTTGCGCGGCTTGCCGACGTGGAGGCCGGCGCGGACCCGCGGCTCGTAGCCGTCGACGTCGAGGTCCGCGAGGCGTTCGCGGCCCTCCAGGATCGCGGCCAGCCCGGCCTCGGCGGTCTTGAAGACCGCCATCATCCCGTCGCCGAGGCGCTTCACCACCTCGCCGTCGTTGGACTTGACCGGAGGCTCGACCGCGACGCTGACGTCGCGCAGCAGATCGACCGCGGCCTCGTCGCCCGCCTGCAGCGCCCAGTCCGAGAAGTCGACCAGGTCGGTGAACACGATCGCGAGCTCGGTCTTGCCCTTGCCGCGCCCCTGCGCCTCCGAGATCGACTGCCAGACCTGCAGGGCGCCGAGCCCGGCCTCGCCGAGCACGCCGGGGCGGTCGCTGCTGATCTCGGAGAGCATCCGGCTCACCGCCCTGGGCTGGGGATTCCGGCTGAGCTCGGCCGGATCGGCGACGCGGTCATCCCCGGGCAGGACCCTGCGCAGCGAGCGCACGATCGCCAGCAGGCGCGGGTCGCGGTTGAGGCGCTTGCCCCTCGCGGCGAGCTGCTCGCCCGCCGCCAGCAGCCGCTCGGCCGGGTCCTCGCCCTTCCCCTTGCGCTGCTTCGAGCGGCGCCCCCCGCTCACGAGCCCTCGCCCCCCTCGAGCCGGTCGAGCTCCTCGCCGAGCGCCTCGTCGACGGCGTCGCCCATCGCGATCCCGAAGATCGCCACCACCGCCTCCGAGGCGAGCGGGCGCAGGCGCTCGAGCGCCTCGCGAACCTTGGGCCAGTCCTCGGCGGGCCGCCCGGCCTTGTCGAACGGCTCCCACACCTCCTTCAGGAAGAGCTGGGCGAAGGCGCGCGCGATCGCGTCGGCGTGCTCGCGGATCACGCTCCCGACATCGATCGCGGACTGGGGCGAGATTCCGAGCTCGAACAGCTCCTGGCGCACGGCGGCGAGCCGCGGGCTGATCTCCTCGAAGCGGCCGTCGCCGAGGGGGTGGAGGAAACCGATCTCGAGCGCGTTCTCGAGCATCGCCTGGAGCTGCTCGGGGTTCGCGTCGTCGCCGAACGGCTTCGCGAGCTCCTCGACCGTGACTACCCGGGGGTGCTCGTCGGCGAACGGCTCACGCAGGGCGCGGGTGAAGCGAAGCACCTCCTCGCTCGAGCCTCCCGAGCGGCCGAGCAGCAACGCGATCGCCTCGAGGTTGAAGCCGTCGGCCTGCATCTCCTTGATCAGCTCGAGCCGGGCGACGTGCTCGGGACCGTAGTAGCCGACGCGCCCGCGGACCTCGGGAGGGGGGAGGAGGCCGCGCGACTGGTGCGCGCGGATGTTGCGCGCGGTCATCCCCGTCTTCCGCGCGAGCCGGTCGATCGTCAGCTCGCCGCCGTTTGACGACCCCGAGCGGCGGGAACGTCGTCTCTGGGAGGCGGATTTCCTGTCCTTTGCGGTCACCCGCCTGAGTCTACGCGTAACGATGTGACATCAAATGGTGTAACGTAGACCAATGCAACTATTCGACCCGACCACAGCGCTGGCGACGGAGCCCTCGGCGGGAGGGGCCGCGATCGGGCAGGTCGTGCTCGCGACGGCCCTGATCGGCGGGGTCTACGGAGCCCTCGCTCTGCTCGTGCTCCGCCACCGGTCGGGGAACGGCAAGCTGCTCGGGCGCATCGCGACGGCGGTCGGCGACTTGATGGGGTTGCCGCAGTGGGCCGCGCTGCCGCTCGCGCTGGCGCTCGTGTCGCTGATCGTCGCCCTGTTCGGGATGTACTGGGACATCTCGCTCCACATCGACCAGGGCCGTGACGCGGGACCGCTCGCCAACATCGCTCACTATCCGATCCTGCTCGGCCTGATGGGCATCTTCGCGTCCGGCTGGCGATGTTCCTGCCGCGGCCGGGAGACCGCCCGGGCCCGGCCCCGATCCGGTTCGGCCGCGACTGGTACGCGCCGGTCGGCGGCGTCCTGATCTTCCTCTGCGGCGGGTTCGCGCTCGTCGCCTTCCCGCTCGACGACGTCTGGCACCGGATCTTCGGGCAGGACGTCACTCTCTGGGGCCCGACCCACCTGATGCTGCTGGGCGGCGCCGGGATGACCCTGATCGGCCAGGCGGTGCTGCTGACCGAGGCGCGCTGGACGCAGCGGCACGTCCCGGCCGGCGACGGCGCGTCCGAGGCCGATCGGCTCGGCGGCAGGCTCGTCAAGGCGCGCCAGATCGGGATCGCCGGCGGGCTCCTGATCGGGGTGTCCGTCTACCAGGGCGAGTTCGACTTCGGGGTGCCGCAGTTCCGGATGGTGTTCGAGCCCGCGATGCTCGCCCTCGCGGCCGGGTTCGCCCTGACCGCCGCCCGGCTCTGGACCGGGCGGGGAGGGGCGCTCGTTGCGCTGCTCTTCTTCACCGTCGTCCGCGGCGCGGTCAGCCTGTCGTCGGCCCCGTGATCGGCGAGACGACGCCGGCGCTGCCCCTCTATCTGGCCGAGGCGCTCAGCATCGAGCTGCTCGCGCTCGTGCTCGGGACCGCGCGGCCGCTCCGCTTCGGCGTCGCGGCCGGCCTCGCCGCCGGCTCGGTCGGGTTCCTCGCGCAGTGGGGTTGGTCGCAGCTCGTGATGCCGGTGCCGTGGACGGCGGACATTCTCCGGAGGGCGTCGTGATGGCGCTGGTC
>DATADX010000037.1:0-14562 GCA_036258315.1 Solirubrobacterales bacterium | reverse complement strand
CCGCCCGGCCTCGTCCTCGATCGCCTCGATCTGGTTGAAGAAGACCGCGTTGATCGCGGCCTCCGGCCCCATCACCGCGATCTCAGCCTGTGGGAAGGCGAGGCACGAGTCGGGCTCGAAGGCGGGCCCCGCCATCGCGTAGAGCCCGGCGCCGTAGGCCTTCCGGACCACAACCGAGATCTTCGGGACCGTCGCCTCGGAGACGGCGCTGATCATCTTCGCGCCGTGGCGGATGATCCCCTGACGCTCGACGTCCTTGCCGATCATGAAGCCCGGCACGTCCGCCAGGAACAGGAGCGGGACGTTGAACGCGTTGCAGGTCCAGATGAAGCGGGCGGCCTTGTCGGCGGAATCGACAAACAGCACCCCGCCCTTCACCTTGGGCTGGTTGGCGACGATCCCGACCACGCGGCCCTCGAGGCGCGCGTAGCCGACCACCAGCTCCTTCGCCCAGCGCTCCTGCACCTCGAGGAACGAGTCGGCGTCGACCACGGCCGCGATCAGGTCGCGAACGTCGAAGGGCGGCTTCGGGTCCTCGGGGACGATCTCGGACACGCGGGAGCCGCGGGCCGGCTCGGAGGGGGGCGCTGCCGGGGGCGACTCGCGCCAGTTCGCCGGCAGGTAGGAGAGGTAGCGCTGCGCGAGGTCGATCGCGTCTTCGTCCGACGCGCTCAGGAAGTGCCCGACGCCCGACCGGCTCGTGTGCATCCGGGCGCCGCCCATCTCCTCGAGCGTCACCTGCTCCCCGATCACCATCTCCGCCATCCGTGGGGAGCCGAGGTACATCGACGCGTTGCCGTCGCGCATGATCACGACGTCGCAGAAGGCCGGGATGTACGCGCCACCCGCCGCGCTCGGCCCGAACAGGAGGCAGATCTGCGGCACCTGGCCGGACAGCCGCACCTGGTTGTGGAAGATCCTCCCGGCGCCGCGGCGGCCGGGGAACATCCGCACCTGCTCGGTGATCCGGGCGCCGGCGGAATCGACCAGGTAGATCATCGGCACCTGGTGGCGCAGGGCGCGCTCCTGGACGCGGAGGATCTTCTCGACGGTCTTCGGCCCCCAGGACCCAGCCTTGACCGCGGGGTCGTTCGCCATCAGCGCGACCGGGCGCCCGGCGATCCTCCCCATCCCGCTGACGACGCCGTCGGCTCCCAGGCCCTCCTGCTCCCAGTTGGCCAGCAGACCCTCCTCGGCCAGCGACTCCTGGTCCAGGAGCCGCGCGACGCGCTCGCGGACCGGCAGCTTCTCCTGCTCGGCGACCTTGCGGCGATGGCGCTCGGGCCCCCCTTCGAGCGCAGCCTCGAGAGCCGACCTGATCTCCGTCATCTAGGAGCTCATCGAGCCGGGAGGCTCAGGAGCGCTCCTCCTCCGGCTCCCCGAAGTCGCCCTGGACCAGCACGTGCTCGTCGGTCTCGTCCTGCTCCTCGACCGGCTCTTCCTCGTCACCCGCCTCGCGCTCGGCCGGGTCGAGTTCGCCAGGCTCGGCGAACGGATCCGATCCCTGTGCGGGGCGGTGCTCGGCGACCGCGTCCGTCAGCTTCGCGCTCAGCTCCTCGACGTCGGCGAGGACCTCGTCGCGCCGGGTGACGAGATCGCCGATCACGGCCTCGATGTCCTCGCGCCGCTGCGTGCCCTCCGCGACGATCCGCCTGGCCTGGGCCTCCGCCTCCGCCACCATCTGCTCGGCCTGGCGCTCCGCCTCGGCGCGGCTTTGGGCCGCGTGCTGATCGCCGGCGGCCCGTGTCTGCTCGGCGTAGGCGTCGGCGCCCGAGCGTGTCTCCTGCGCGTACTCATCCGCCTCGGCGCGGCTCGCGGCGACGCCGGCGTTGGCCTCGGTGATCGTCGTCCGCGCCTCCTCCTCGGCCTCGCCCCGGATCTGCTGGGCGCTCTCCTCGGCCTGCGCGAGAATCGCCCCGGTCCGTTCGCCTACGCGCTGGAGCTCGCGCTTGACCGTCTCGGAGCGCGACTCGTCGCCGCCCCCGGTCTCGAGCCAGTCGGCGAGGCGGTCCAGGAACTTCTCGACCTCGTGCTTGTCGTAGCCCCGTCGCGCCGACGGAAACGTCGCGTTGCGGATCCGGTCGAGGCTGGTCTGGTCAACGCCCATGAGCCCTCCTAGTCGACTGGGACTGGCTTCTCTCCCGAGTAATCGTAGAACCCCTTACCTGACTTCCTTCCAAAGTCTCCTGCAGCGACCATCGACCTGAGGCTGTCGGGAGCGGCGAACCGCTCCTCGCCGTAGGCGTGGACCATCACCTCTGAGATCGAGACGAGGGTGTCGAGTCCGACGAAGTCCGCCAGCGTCAGCGGTCCCATCGGGTGGCTGGCGCCCGCCATCATCCCGCGGTCGATGTCCTCGATCGAGCCGACGCCTTGCTCGTGGGCTCGGACCGCGTCGAGCATGTAGGGAATGAGCAGACGGTTGACGATGAACCCGCGGTTGTCGCCGGCGGCGACCGTCGTCTTGTCCAGCTTCTCGCCGACCGCGAAGCCGAGGTCGTAGGCCTCATCGCTCGTGGCCTCCGCCCTCACGACCTCCAGCAGCGGCATCACCTGGGCGGGATTGAAGAAGTGCAGGCCGAGGAACCGATCGGCCCGCTTGGTCGCTGCGGCCTGGTCCGCAACGGAGAGCGAGGAGGTGTTGGTCGCGAAGAAGGCGTCGTCCTTGGCCACGCCGTCCACCTCCCGCCACATCTCCAGCTTGCCGTCGAGGTCCTCGGTGATCGCCTCGATCACGAGGTCGCAGTCGGCGAGGTCCGCGTAGTCGAGCGTCGGGGTGATCCGGGCCCTGATCGCGTCGGCGTCGGCCTGCTCGAGCTTGTCCTTGTCGACCGCCTTCGCGAGCTGCTTCTCGATCCTGGCGATGCCCTTGTCGAGCCGCTCCTGGTCGACCTCGCGCACGACGACGTCCCAGCCGTTCTGGGCGCAGATCTGGGTGATCCCGTGGCCCATGATCCCGCAGCCCAGCACTCCGACCTTGCTGATCTCCATCCCGGTCCGATCCCTCCGTTTGGCGGTTGCCAGCGACGGTCGCGGAGCCTAGAGGACTGATTGCCGGATCGCTCCCGCGCCCTCGCTACCCTCGTGCGCACTGATCCGGGGATGGAGCGGCGCGACAGGGGCGCCATAGGAGTGTTGAGGTAGGCGATGTTGACCGGCAGACATCTGGGAGCTTCGCTCGGCGCGGCTTTGCTGGCGCTCTGCCTGCTGGCCTGCCTCGGGCCGGGCACGTCCGCACCGAGCGCGCGCGCGGCCGCCGCCGCGGGCCCCCCGAGCGACCCGGGGCCGGCGAAGGCGGAGCGCCGCGAGCAGCGGCTCCGCAAGATGCGGCGGGCCAACCGCGCCCAGAAGCGTCCCAACGTGATCGTCGTGATGACCGACGACCAGAACGAGTCGATGCTGGGGCTCGAGACCACGGTCCGGCTGCTCGGCGGCCGTGGAACCACCTTCGACAACAGCTACGTCTCGTTCCCGCTCTGCTGCCCGTCGCGAGCGACCTTCCTGACCGGGCAGTACTCGCACAACCACGGCGTCTTCTCGACCGAGCTGCCGAACGGCTACAACGGCCTCGACCACGCCAACACGCTCCCGGTCTGGCTGCGGTCCTCCGGCTACCGCACGGCGCTGGTCGGCAAGTACCTGAACGGGTACGGGATCGAGGACGGGCTCCTCGAGCCGGTCTCGGACGCGAAGGAGATCCCGCCCGGATGGAGCGAGTGGTACGGGCTCACGGGAGGGCTCGACCAGCGCCGCTACAAGTACAAGCTGAACGAGAACGGCAGGGTTCGCTACTACAAGCGGGGCCCGAAGAACTACGTCACGGACGTGCTCGCCTCGAAGGCGATCGCGTTCGTGAAGCGGCGGGCGCCCCGCCCGAAGCCGTTCTTCCTCTGGTTCACGCCGACCGCTCCCCACGGTGAGGCCGGCCGGCCGATCGGCGCGACCCGGGACCCCGAGCCGGCGCTGCGCCACCTCGGGCGCTACGAATCCGTGACGGCGCCGCGGACCCCCAACTTCGACGAGGCGGACGTCAGCGACAAGCCGGAGCAGGTCGCGGAGAACCCGCGCCTCTCGAGCGAGGACAAGGCGGACATCGACCTGCGTTACCGCGGCCGCCTCGAGAGCCTGCTCGCCGTCGACGAGGCGGTGAAGCGGATCGTCGGCAGGCTCAGGAAGGCCGGCGACAAGGGCAAGACCTACATCTTCTTCACCTCGGACAACGGCCTGCTGCTGGGAGCTCACCGGCTGCTGTTCAAGAACTACCTGTACGAGGAGGCGTTGCGGGTGCCGCTGATCGTGCGCGGCCCCGCGTTCCCGGCCGGCGTCGTCCGCCACCAGCCGGTCAGCAACGTCGACCTGGCGCCGACGATCGCCGAGCTGGCCGGTGTGATCCCCGGCCTGGCCGTGGACGGGCGCTCGCTGGTCCCCGTCGCGGCGAACGCGGGCTACGGCGCGGCGCGGCGCCTCCTGTTCGAGAGCAACGTCCACAACAACTCGGCGGGCATCCTGAGCGGCAGCTGGGTTTACCTCGACAACGGCCCGGATGAGACGCCCGAGCTCTACGACCTCGCTGCCGACCCCTTCCAGCTGGACAGCCTTCACGCCGACCCGGCCCACACCTCGATCCGAAGCCAGCTCGCGACGCAGCTCTCCCAGATCCGAACCTGCGCCGGGCTCGCCTGCCCCTAGCGCCGGCGGCGGCCCCCGGGCGGACTCAGCACGCGGAAGCCTCGGCGAGCTTGCGCTGCATCGCCTCGGCGAGGGCGTTGACCCCGCTCAGCGGCCGCACGTAGACGGCCATCTCCCGGACCTTGCCGTCGCCGTCGAAGCGCAGCAGGTCGATGCCATCGAGGTCGCGATCGCCGACCCGGGCGCTGAACGCGAGCGCCGCGGTCTCGCCGGTCTCGGTCTGCTCGGTGTAGCGGAAGTCCTCGAACACCTGGCCGACCGCCGTCAGCAGCACCGCCACCGCCTGGCGCCCCTCGTACGGCTTGAACACGACGGGGCTGCGGAACCTGACGTCCTCGGCGAACAGCTCGTCGATCGCGGAGAAGTCCTTGGCCTCGGCGGCGGCGCGGAAGCGGTCGCTCTTCATTGCGGCAGCCTACCTGTGCCAGTCGACCGGGCCGGCCGTGAGCACGTGCGCGCCGAGGGGGCGGCCGAGCACCCGCTGCGCCTCGGTGGAGGCGTCGATCAGCCTCGGGAGGTCCACCCCGGTCTCGACCCCCATCTCCTCGAGCATCGAGACGAGATCCTCGGTCGAGATGTTGCCCGTCGCCCCGGGCGGCACCGGGCATCCGCCGAGCTCGCCGAAGCTGCTCTCGAACGAGTCAACCCCCGCCTCGAGCGCCGCGAGCGCGTTGGCGAGGCCCTGGCCGCGGGTGTTGTGGAAGTGCGCGGTCAGCTCGACCTCGGCGAGCTCGTCCCGGGCGCGGTCGAAGAACTCCCGGACCTGGCGCGGGTTCGCCATCCCGGTGGTGTCGCCGAACCCGACCTCCGCGCAGCCGAACTCCGCCAGCTGCCGAGCGATCGCGAAGACGCGGTCAGCGGGCACCTCGCCCTCGTAGGGACAGCCGAAGCTGGTCGAGATCACGCCCTCGCACCGCAGCCCCGCCTCTGAGCCGAGAGCAATGGTGCCCTCGAGGTCGGCGAGCGACTCCGCAATCGAGCTGTTGACGTTCCTGCGGTTATGCGTCTCCGACGCGGAGAGGAAGAAGTTGGCCTCCTGGAAGCGATCGATCAGGGACAGCGCGTTCTCGAGCCCCTTTCGGTTCGGGATCAGGACCGAGTAGGCGACCCCTTCGCGAGGCTCCAAGGCGCCGAGCACCTCGGTCGCGTCGGCGAGCTGGGGGATCACGTCGGGCCGCACGAACGCGGTCACCTCGATCCGGGTCAGGCCGGCGTCGGCGAGCATCCCGATCAGGCGCAGCTTGTCCTCGGTCGCGATCACCTCGGGCTCGTTCTGAAACCCGTCGCGGGGGCCGACCTCCCTGATGCGGACCGAATCTGGGATTGAGCCGGACACCCCCGGAAGCCTAGTGCGAGGGCATCCGCCGTCCGGCTACTCCTCGCCGTGGATCGAGAGGATGTTCCCGGCCGGGTCCTTGAACCAGGCGATGCCGCCCCCGGGCCCGTCGGCGATGCCGCGCTCGTCCTGCTCGAAGCCGTCGTAGCGCTCGAGCTCAACGCCCTCTGCGGTCAGCTCGTCGACGGCCTTCTTCACGTCCGGCACGGGGAAGTTGAGCACCGTGTAGGTCGCGGGCTCGAAATCCGGCTTCAGGTAGATCAGGGTGGGCCGGTCTCCGGCCAGCTCGAGCTGGATCAAGCCATTCTCCTCGTCGAGCGTCGTCACCTTCAGTCCGAGCGTGTCTCCGTAGAACTCCCGGGCCTTGCCGATGTCGTCCACGGCGAAGCCGCTGTACGCATGGCTGTCAGCAAGCATCGTTCACTCCTTGGTCGTGATCGCTTCGTTCCCTAACAGGGACTACCCGGCGGGCGGAAACTAATCGCCCTGGGCCCGCCTGACGCCGCCGACATCGATCGCCCGGCGCTCGTGGGTCCCGACCCCGATCGTACGCTCGCCCTCCTTCACCTCGACGTCGAAGCGCAGCTTGCGCTCGTCGGCCACCTCGCGCAGCCTCGCGGTCACGGTGCAGGTCGCCCCCTCCGCCGCGGCCGCGACGTGCTTAACGCAGACCTCGAAGCCGACCGTCGCCTTCCCGTCGGGGAGGTTCTCGTACGCGAGCGCCGCGGCCGTTCCCTCCATCATCCCGATCATCCCCGGGGTCGAGAGGACGCTGGCTCCGATCGTGCCGCCGACATCGGTGACCAGCCGGCCCTCGACGGTGAACTCGTCCGTCCGCTCGATCCCAGGTTCGAGGGTCATCCGACCATCCCCATCCCGCCGGAGACGCCGAGGACCTCGCCGGTGACGTAGGAGGCGTCGTCGGAGGCGAGGAAGGCGACCGCCGCCGCAACCTCGTCGGGAGTCCCCATCCGCCGCAGCTGCGTGCCCCCCTCCATGTTCGCGATGATCTTCTCACCGATCTCTCCGAGCTCGAGCGCCGCCATCAGCAGCGGCGTCTCGATCGGACCCGGGGCGATTCCGTTCGCGTTGATCCCGAAGCGGGCGTTCTCCCTCGCCATCACCTTGGTGAACGCGATCACGCCGCCCTTGGCGGCCGAGTAGACGGCCGATCCCTTCGAGCCGATCCTGCCCGCCTCCGACGCGATGTTGACCAGCCGCCCGTATCCAGCCTCCTGCATTCCGGGGAGCGCCGCGTACGTGCAGTTGAGGACTCCGTTCAGGTTGACGGCCAGCACCTTCTCCCACTGCTCCGGCGTGGTCTGCGTGAAGAACCCGAACTCGTCGGTGCCGGCGTTGTTGACCAGGATGTCGAGCGTTCCGATCGACCCGACCGCCGCCTCGACCGAGGCCAGGTCCGTGACGTCGAGCTCGACGACCCCGGCGGAGATCTCCCCCGCGACCTCCTTCGCGCCCCCCACGTTCAGGTCGCCGATCGTCACCTCGGCCCCCTCGGCGGCGAGCCGCCGCGAGATCGCGGCGCCGATCCCGCCGGCGCCGCCTGTGACCAAAGCGCTTCGGCCCTCCAAACGCATCGGCTGCACCCTATCTCGGCGCACGCGGTGCACGGCTTCGCCATCAACGCCCATCCCTCCGGCTTCGCCGTCGGGATATGCGGTTGCGACGCGGGCGTGGGGGCTGCTGAGGCTCCGTTTGAGCGACCGCGGCGGGGGACACCGTTAGGGTGGCCGGGATGGCTGATCCGATCCCGATCATCGGCGGCACCGGCGCGCTCGGGTACGGGCTGGCGCTGCGGTGGGCGCAGGCGGGAGAGGGGGTCGTGATCGGGTCGCGCAAGGCGGAACGCGCCGAGGAGGCCGCGATCAAGGTCCGCAATGCGGTCCCGGAAGCGAAGGTCGAGGGGCTCGACAACGAGCAGGCGGTCAAGCGCGGCCCGATCGTCTTCCTCACCGTCCCCTTCCGCGCCCAGTCGGAGACGCTCACCAACCTCAAGCCGGCCCTGGCCGAGGGCCAGCTGCTGGTCGACTGCACGGCACCGCTCGCCGCTGCGGTGAGCGGCAAGGCGACCCGGACGCTCGGCGTCTGGCAGGGATCGGCTGCCCAGCAGGCGCAGGAGATGGTCCCCGACGGCGTCACCGTGATCTCGGCGCTCCACACCGTCAACGCCGCCGCGCTCGCCACCGAGGATCACGTCGCCGAGGACGTCCTGGTCTGCGGGAACCGCAAGGCGGACAAGGCGCGCGTCGCGCGGCTGATCGAGCGGATCGAGGGGCTTCGCGCCGTCAATGCGGGCCCGCTCGAGATGGCGCGGATCGCCGAGACGCTGACGGCGCTGCTGATCGCGGTCAACGTCCGCTACAAGGCGGCCACGGGCCTGAAGGTGACGGGCCTTCCCGACAGGGACCACTGGGCCGGGTAGTGGCGGCGATCCAGCGCTGCGTCGTGCTCGCCGGCGGCACGGGGGGCGCGAAGCTCGCCGCCGGGCTCCAGGAGCTGCTCGGCGAGGGGGTGGCGGTGATCGCCAACACCGCCGACGACGTCGAGATCCTCGGCGCCGACGTCTCCCCCGACCCCGATCTGATCACGTACTGGCTCAGCGGCGAGATCGACGCGGAGAAGGGCTGGGGGCTGAAGGGCGACACGACCGTCGTCTTCGAGCGGATGGTCCAGCTCGGTGCCCCCGACTGGTTCGAGCTGTCGGACCGCGACCTCGCCACCTGCCTGTACCGGCGCGCGTTCGTCGCCGACGGCGGCACCCGGACGGGCGCCCAGGCGCAGATCGCCCGCGCCCTCGGAGCGAGCGCCCGGGTCCTCCCGATGAGCGAGCAGCAGGTCCGGACCCGAGTGCGGACCGCCGAGGGCTGGCGCGGACTGCAGCAGTTCCTCGTCCTCGAGCGGGGCGAGCCGGCGATCGAAGCGGTCGAGCTCGACGGCATCGGGGATGCGGTCGCGACCCCCGAGGCGCTCGCCGCGATCGAGGCGGCCGACGCGATCCTGATCGGCCCCTCCAACCCGGTGATATCGATCGGCCCGATCCTGGCGACGCCGGGGATGCGCGAGGGGATCGCGGGCTCGCGAGCCCCCGTCGTCGCCGTCAGCCCATACGTCGCCGGCGAGGTCGTGAAGGGGCCGACGGACGCGTTCATGCGGGCGCTCGGCCGGCCCTCCACCGCAGCCGGGGTCGCGTCGCTCTACGCCGGCCTGCTCCACGGGATGATCTGCGACGAGGGCGACCCCGACCAGCCGCCGACCGGGATCGAAATCCTCCGTTGTCCCACCCTGATGGAGGGGGCCGACGGCCGCCGCGCGCTCGCCGAGCGCACCCTCGAATTCGCCGGCGCGCTGCGGCGGAGTGCGTCAGATGCAGGCTGATCGGGTGGATCGGCCGCGCTTACGAGGTAGCCTTCCGAACGACGATGGGATCACGAAGCCGCTTGCATACAACCGCGATCATTCCTGTCAAGCGGCTCGAGTCCGCCCACGAGCGGCTGTCCGAAGCGGTTCCCGCCCAGGAGCGACGGCGCCTCGCGGAGGCGATGTTCCGCGATCTGCTCGCCAAGATCCGCCGCTCCCGCTACATCGACGACGCGATCATCGTCACCTCGGATCCGGCCGCCGCCCGACACGCGCGCTGGCTCGATCACATGGTGCTGGAGCGCGACCGCGATGCCGGCCATTCGGAGGATGCGTCCGCCGGTGCGCACCTGGCCAAGTCGCGGGGGGCCGAGCGTGTCGTGCTGCTACCGGTGGACTGCCCGATGCTCGATCCGGGCGAGCTCGACGCGCACCTGGGCGATACGCCTCGAACGGCGCTGATCGTTCCCGACAGGCACGGGACGGGAACGAATGCGCTGGTGCTCTGCCCCCCGGACGCGATCCAGCCGGCCTTTGGACCCGATAGCTGCGCGCGCCACATCTCGAGGGCCCGCGCTGCCGGGATCAGCTTCGCGCTCGCGCAGCTCGAGTCGCTCGGCTTCGATCTCGATACGACCGAGGACATGGCCGAGCTGCGCGACGCGCTCCTCCTCGACCCCGGCCCCGCTCCGCGCACGGCGCAGGTCCTCTGGGAGCTCGGTTCCCCGGTCCCGCCCGTCGCGGCCGCCTAGAGACGTCCGGGACGAGCCCGCCGATGGCGGCGCGTGAGGTTCGGGTCCGGCCTCTGGCCGGGTTCGCAGAGATCGGCGAGGGCGCCCCGCTCGGAACCGAGATCGCCGCCACGGCGGAGCCGGGAGACGGGGAGATCGTCGTCGTCTCGCAGAAGGCGGTCTCCAAGAGCGAGGGCAGGCTGCGCCGGCTGGGGGACGTGAATCCGGGCCCCCGAGCCCGCGAGCTCGCGGCGATGACGGGCAAGGAACCGGCGCTGGTGGAGCTCGTCCTGTCAGAGAGCCGCTCCGTGATCCGGGCAGCTCCCGGGGTCCTGATCACGGAGACCAACGGCGGATGGATCTGCGCCAATGCGGGCATCGACTCCTCGAACCTCCCCGAGGAGGGCCTGGTGGCGCTCTTGCCCGAGGACCCCGACGCGTCAGCCCGCAGGATCCGCGGTGCGATCCGGGCGTCGATCGGGACGGCGCCGGCCGTGGTGGTCGCCGACAGCTTCGGGCGTCCGTGGCGTCTTGGTCAGACCGATATCGCGGTCGGTTGCGCCGGGATTCTCGCCCTCGACGACTGGCGAGGACGTCGCGACCAGCAGGGACGGGAGCTCGCCGCGACCGCGATTGCGGTCATCGACGAGCTCGCGTCCGCGGCCGACCTGGCCCGCGACAAGGACTCCGGCGTCCCGGGCGCCGTGGTCTCCGGCCTCGGGCATCTGGTCACCGCCGGGGACGGTCCGGGGGCGCGCGTCCTGCAGCGCCCCCCTGGCGAGGACCTGTTCCGCTAGGCGCCCTTGGCCTTCGCCAGCCCGGCCTTGATGTGCTCGCCGGCCCCCTCGACCGAGAACTCCGGAGGCTCATAGACCTTCCCGGGAGTGCCGCCGACCGCCAGGATCCGGGCCGGTTCAGCGCCCGTCACGATCTTGCGCTTCTCGCTCGGGCCGACGCGCGCCCAGACTCCCGGCTCCAGCTCGTACTCCTCCTCGCCTCCGACCACGAGGGTCGCCCGCCCGGAGAGCGCCGTGTAGACCTCCTCCTGGCCATCGTGGCTCTGATCGTGAGTCGGGTAACGCTCGAAGCTCGCCGGCAGGTCCATCACCGCGATCCCGAACGAGCTGATCCCGAGGCCGGCGCGGACGCGGCGGAAACCCCCTCCGAAGATCGCCTCGAAGTCCTCAGTCCTCTTGACGGTCACATCCGCCATCAGTGCGTCCTGATTCCTCTCTCAGGCCACCGCGAGAACGGCGGCTCCGCGAACCCTACCGGTGCGAAGGTCCTCCAACGCGTGATTTGCCTCCGCTACCGGGTATTCCTGAACCTCGGTCCGGACCGGGACGCGCAGCGCGAGCGGGAGGAACTCCTCGCCGTCCGCGCGGGTCAGGTTCGCGACGGAGCGGACGGTCCGCTCCTCCCAGAGCACGTCATAGGGAAACGACGGGATGTCGCTCATGTGGATCCCGGCGCAGACGACCGTCCCGCCCCGATCGGTCGCGGCCAGCGCCTCCGGGACGAGCGGACCGACGGGAGCGAAGATGATCGCCGCATCAAGGGGCTCGGGACGCTCGCCGGAGGCCCCCGCCCACTCAGCCCCGAGCGCGCGCGCGAGCGCCTGGGTCTCCTCGTCCCCCTCGCGGGTGAACGCGAACACCCGGCGACCCTGATGTACCGCGACCTGGCAGATGATGTGGGCCGAGGCGCCGAACCCGTACAGCCCGAGCCGCTCCCCGTCCCCCGCCAGGCGCAGCGACCGGTAGCCGATCATCCCGGCGCAGAGCAGGGGCGCGATCTGGAGGGCGGGGTGATCCTCCGGCAGCGGAAAGCAGAAGCGCTCGTCGGCGACGGCGAGCTCGGCGTAACCGCCGTCGAGCGTGTAGCCCGTGAACTTCGCGCGCAGGCAGAGGTTCTCGCCGCCCGAGCGGCAGAAGCGGCACTCGCCGTCGACCCAGCCCAGCCACGGGACCCCGACCCGCTGGCCGATCGTGAACCGCTCCGCCCCCTCCCCGGCTGCCTCGACGGTGGCGACGATCTGGTGCCCGGGGATCAGCGGCAGCTTCGGGTCGGGCAGCTCGCCGTCGAAGATGTGGAGGTCGGTGCGGCAGACGCCGCAGGCCTGGACGCGCAGCAGCACCTGACCCGGCCCCGCGACGGGGTCCGCCACATCGGACTCGACGAGCGGCTCCCTGACCTCCTCCAAGACCATCGCGCGCATCAGGTCGGGCCGCCATCGGGCGGCGGTCCTACCCGGCAGCGCGTCTGTCGCGGCAGCTCGGGCGTCGGGCCGCCTAGTAGGTCTCGACGATGTCGTAGAGGGTGGTGCGCTGCGCCGGGGTGCGGCCCGCGGCCCGGGCCGCCTCGACGAGCTGCTCGGGCTCGAGCCGGACGCCGTGCTGGGAGCCGGCCATCCGCGAGATGTTCTCCTCCATCAGCGTGCCGCCCAGGTCGTTGACGCCCCAGCGCAGGCTCTCGGTCGCTGCATCGAGGCCCATCTTCACCCAGCTCGCCTGCAGGTTGCGAATCGCCTTGCCGAGCCCGAGGCGGAAGGCGGCGGTGTGCTTGAGGTTGTCCGCCCGCGAGATCTCCTCCACCCCGTGGGTGCGGCCGAGCAGCGTGTTGAATGGGATGAAGCTGAGCGGGACGAACTCGGTGATCCCCCCGGTTCGCGCTTGCAGCCCGCGCACCACGCGCATGTGGCGTGCGAGCTCACGGGGCTCCTCGATGTGCCCGAACATCACCGTCGAGGTTGAGCGCAGCCCGGCGCGGTGCGAGGCCTCGATGATCTCGACCCAGCGCGCGACCGGGAGCTTGTTCGGCGAGATCCGCTGACGGACGCCGTCGTCGAGGACCTCGGCGGCCGTTCCCGGGGTGGAGCCGAGGCCGCACTCGAGCAGGTAGTCGAAGACCGCGTCCGGGCTCCTCCCCGAGCGCTCGCACATGAAGTGGATCTCCATCGGCGAGTAGGCGTGCAGATGGAGTTGCGGCGCCTCGCGCTTGGCGAGCTTCAGCCACCGCCCGTAGTCCTCGAGCTCGTATTCGGGGTGGATCCCGCCCTGCATGCAGATCTCGGTCGCGCCGAACTCGACCGCCTCGGCGATCCGCGCCGCGAAGTCTTCCTCGCTGACGTGATACGCGTCGGGTGAGCGCTTCCCCTGGCCGAACCCGCAGAACGCGCAGCCGACCACGCAGACGTTGGTGAAGTTGATGTTCCGGTTGACGACGAAGGTCGCGACCTCGCCGGCGAGCTCGGCGCGCAACTCGTCCGCCGCCACTCGCATCTCCTCGATCACCTCGGGGCGAGTCTCCGCGAACAGCGCGGTCAGCTCCGCCTCGGTCAGCTCCTCGCCGTGGCGGCCCTTCTCGATCGCCCGCGGCGCGACGGCCGGGTCAGGCGGGGACTCGCGCCGGCGCCCCGACCCCCGCCGCGGGATGAAGCTCCAGTACTTGAGCTTGACCACGTCGAGCACACCCTGCTCCATCCATTCGGGGTCGAGGTACTGCGGATAGGCGCAGAGCCGCTCGGTCAGCGCGAAGCCGCGCGGGGCCAGGTCCTTGCGAACCTGGTGCGGGCTAGGGAACGGGTGCTCGGGCGAGATGTGGTCTCCGTTCGCCGACAGCCCCCCGAGGTCGGTGGCCCCCGCCTCGACCAGCTCGCCCCACCAGTCCGCGAGGTTCGGCGGGATCTGGACGCCGACGTCGGGCATCATGCGCTTGGTCTCGGCGATCAGCCGCTTCATGTCTTCGATCGTCACGGGACACGCCCAAGGTGGGAGGCCGAGGCCGTGGGGCGGAGCCTCAGCATCCCCCGCGCCCGCGTCGCGAGCCGGCATCCCCGGAGGCGAAGCCGAGGAGATGCCGGTTGATGGCGAAGCCGTCTCCCGCCAGCGCCGGCGGGAGGCTACGTCGGCGATGTCGGCCACCTCCCTCCCGTAGTAGCGGGGGTGGGGGACGAAGTTCTGGAGGATCACCTCCTGGATGTGGCCGTGGCGCTCGTGGACGGCGGCCAGGGCCTCGAGCGAGGCGACGCGCTCCTCCTCCGTTTCCCCGATCCCGACGAGGATGCCGCTGGTGAACGGGATCCGGAGTTGGCCGGCGGCCTCGATCGTCTCCAGGCGGCGGGCGGGGTGCTTGGTCGGCGAGCCGGCATGCACGGTCTCCATCAGGCGCTCGGAGATCGACTCGAGCATCAGCCCCTGCGACGCCGTCACCTCGCGCAGGCGGGCGAGGTCCTCGCGCGAGAGGGCGCCGAGGTTCGTGTGGGGCAGCATCCCCCGCTCGAGCGCGCGCTCGCACGCCCAGCGCACATAGGAGGTGAAATCGTCGTGCCCCCACGAGCGGAGCCGCTCGGCAACCACCGGGTTCACCTCGGGGCGCTCGCCCGTCAGCACGAGCAGCTCCTTCGTGTTGCGCTTCAGCGCCTCGTCGAGA
>DATADX010000036.1:0-2868 GCA_036258315.1 Solirubrobacterales bacterium | reverse complement strand
CCGCGTCGTCCGGGCGAATCGGACGGATGCAGACCCATGAATCGTCGCGGAGCACGACCTCGACGCCGTCGGCGGGACCGTGCCCAGGCATGGCGAGAAAGGTACGGCTTCGCCTCCGCTCCTGACCGGAGCGGCCTGGTGGCCGCTGGTCAGACTTCGGTGTAGAGAGGGCCGTCGCCGCCCTCGGGGACCGTCAGGCGGCCGCCCTTGGCGGTGATCGCCCCGCACTGGACGCAGTTCGAAGCTGTGACGTGCACGTCGACGGTCGCGGCGCCGCTCTCGAGTTGGTCCTCAGGGATCTCGTAGACCTGGGCCGGGCACATCGAGACCCAGGTCTGGGCGATCTCGCGCGGGACCCTCTCCTGGATGCGGATGTGGTTGGGAGCGTCGTCGCGGGTCGCGTTGCCCGACAGGAACACGGAGTTGAGCTTGTCGAACACGTACTCGTTGTCGGGCTTCGGGTAGTCCTTCCCGGCGCCGTCGATCTCGACTGGTATCGCGGCATCGTCCTCGTTCTTCCAGTGCCCGCCAGGGAAGGCGCCACGTGTGATCGTCATCGCGCTCGCCAGGGCGCCGCCGACGAAGAACCCCTTGTCGAACGGCTGGCGCATGTTCCGCGAGCGGTAGAGGTCGTCGTCGATCACGGACTTCTTCACCTTGCGCTCGTACTCCTCGAAGTTGACCGAGTCCCGCTTCAGGGCCTCGACGATCGCCTCGGCGGCGTAGATGCCGGCGTGCATCGCGTAGTGGATGCCCTTCAGCTCCGGGACGTTGACCATGCTCACGCAGTCGCCCGCCATCACCATCCCCGGCACCGACAGGCGCTTCGGCATCGCCCAGTAGCCGCCCGACGGGATCGTCTTCGCGCCCCAGGCGGTCCGCTTGCCGCCCTCGAGGATCTTCTTCACGAACGGATGCGTCTTCAGCTCCTGCAGGAGGTCGTGACAGGAGAGGGTGGCGTCGGTGTAGTCGAGCCCGATCACCATCCCGATCGCGACTTTGTCCTGGCCCATCGGGTAGATGAAGCTGCCGCCGAACTCGTTCCACTTCGCGCCCTTGCGAAGTGGCCAGCCCATCGTGTGGATGACCCGGTCGAGTGGCTCCTTGACCTCCCAGACCTCCTTCACCCCGAGCTCCCAGCGCTCGGGGTTGGCGCCGTGCAGGTCGTAGTAGTCGAGCGCCGCGCCGGTCAGGTGGCCGATCGTGCCCTCGGCGAGGACGGTCGCCTTGGCGACGACGTCGGAGCCCGGCTCGAAGTTGGACAGCTCCTCACCCTGCTTGCCCCGCCCCTTGTCACCCGAGCGGATCCCGCGAACGATCCGTTCCTCGATCAGCAGCTTGTCGGCAGAGGTCTCGGCGAGGACGTAGGCGCCGAGCTCCTCGGCCTTCTCCTGCAGGAAACGACCCAGCTTCGCAACCGAGGTGACGTAGTTGCCGTGGTTGCGGAAGTTCGGCGGCATCGGCTTCAGCGGCAGCGCCGCGCGCTTGGTGAGCAGGTAGACCGCGTCCTTCTCGACCTCCTGGTAGACCGGCCAGTCGGACGGGTCCAGATCGGGGAACAGCTCCCGCATCGCCGAGGGTCGCATGTTCGCCCCGCTCAACAGGTGGGCGCCGCAGGCCTTCCCCTTCTCGATGACGGCGACCGGGACCTCGCCGAGCTTCTCGGCCAGCTCCGGCTCGGCCTCGAGCAGCTGCCCGAGCCGGACAGCACAGGCGAGGCCCGCCGGGCCGCCGCCGACGATCGCGACTCCGACCTCGATCCGCTCCTCCTCCGGGTCGGTGATCCCGGTGACGAACTCGTTCGCCGAGTTGACCGGGGGTGGGAACTCGGCTGGGGCGTGGCGCCCGCCCCGCGGCGGGCCGTAGCCGTTCTCACTCACGCGCGGCTCAGCCGCCCTTCTTCGCCTTGATCGCCTCGGTCAGCTTGGGCATGATCTTGTGCAGGTCCCCGACCACGCCGAGATCGGCGAACTCGAAGATCGGCGCGTTCTGGTCCTTGTTGATGGCGAGGATGTTCTCGGAGTTCTGCATCCCCACCTTGTGCTGGATCGCGCCCGAGATCCCCGCGGCGAGATAGAGCTTCGGCGCCACGGTCTTGCCCGTCTGGCCGATCTGAGCGGCGTAGGGGTACCAGCCGGCGTCAACGACCGCGCGGGTCGCAGCGACCGCGCCCCCCATCGCCTCGGCGAGCTGCTCGGCGAGCTCGAAGTTCTCCTTCTGGCCGAGTCCGCGACCGCCCCCGACGAGGATGTCGGCGTCCTCGATGTTGACGTCCGCGCCGCGCTGCTCGCCGCGCTTCACCATCTTCGCCTTGGACGACCATTCCGACAGCTCGACCTCGACGTCCTCGACCTCGGCGGTGCCGCCGGTCTCGTTCATGTCGAAGGCGTTGAGGCGCCCGATGATGATTCCGGGCTCGCCGACGTAGCCGACCTCGGCGATCTCGGAGTCCTGGAGGATCGGCCGCTCGGCGACGAGCTTGCCGTCGACGACGTTGACCGCCGTCACCTCCATCGTCACGCCGGCGGTCAGCCTGGCCGTCAGCCCGGCGCCGATCTCGAAGCCGAGCAGTCCGCCGCCGAACAGGGCGTATGAGATGTCGTTGTCCGTCATCACCTTGGCCATTACGTCGACGATCGGCTGGGCCAGGCCTTCCGGAGCGCTCGTGGCGCGGTAGACCTTGGTGACGCCGTAGGCCCCCAGGCCGGCGGCAGCGTCGTCCGCGACGTCGCCGACGACGACGGCCGAAGCCTCGGTGCCGAGCTCGCCGGCCAGCTTCGCGGCCTCGGAGAGAGCGCCGAGGGAGTTCTTGTTGAACTCGCCCTCGTCGTCATGGAGTGCGTAAACCAGGATGCCGGGCATCAGATG
>DATADX010000035.1:0-12845 GCA_036258315.1 Solirubrobacterales bacterium | reverse complement strand
CCGGCGCTGGAAGCGCATCATCGACTGCTTCAACACCCGCAGGTTCGGTTCCTACCGTGCTGGTCCCGCTCCGCGCAGCGCCAGCTCGATCTCGAGCCGCGCGTCGGGATCGTCGAGCGAGTCGCCGAGCAGCTCGCGAAGGCGGGCGAGCCGGTAGCGAGCCGTCTGCGGATGGACGTGCATCGCCCGCGCCATCTCGGCGGCGTTGCCGCCGTGCTGGACATAGGCGAGGGCGGTCTCGCGCATCCGCTCGCCGGCCTTCGGCGTCAGCTCGCCGAGCGGCGCGAGCCGGCGGGACGCGATTCGCCTGGCGATATCGGGATTGTCGAACAGGAGCAGCTCCGGGAGGTGCTCGTCGGCGCGAGCGAGCCGGCGGCCGCCGAGGGCACCGGAGTCGAGCGCCCGCAGGCAGACGCGGGCGAGCGACCACGAGGAGGGGAGCAGCGACAGCTCGACTGCCGGCCCGAGGCCGGCGTGGAGGTCCTCCACCGCGGCCTCGAGCTCCCGTATCCGTCCCGGCCCGTCGGGGTCCGGCACGATCGCGCAGCCCGACCCCCCGATCGTGGTCGCGATCGCGTCGGGCGGGAGGCGCGGGGCCAGCCGGTCCAGGTCCTGCTCGGCGCACGCGAGGGCGGCCGCGGTGCGGGGGAGGGTCCACTCGGCTCGCTCCGCGGCGACTCGGACGTCGGCGCCGTCGGCGGGAGGGTCACGGAGCAGCAGCTGGAGCAGCGCCCGGCGCCTTCGCCGGCGCTCGCCCTCGAGGGCGGACTGCGCCTCGGCGAACCCCTCGACGGAGTCCGCGGACAGCTCGTCGATGTAGGCGAACACCGCCTCGGCGAGGGTGTTGAGCGTGTCCGGGTCCAGGTCGGCCTCGCGCCCGGCCGCGGCGATCCGCCGCCACGCGACGCGGGCGCCGACCCGGTACGCGGCGAGCAGGGAGTCGAGGGTCCGACCCTGGCGCAGCTCGCCGCGGCCGAGCTCGACGTAGACCTCGCGGCCGGCCTCGCGCCCGGCGTCGGGGTCGCGGATCAGGGCGACGAACTGGCGGAGCGCCTCATCGACGCCGACGCGGACGCCGCGCCCGAACGACCCCTCGAGCGGGCGGGCGTACTCGGGGACCTCGCGGGCGATCGCCGCGAGGATCTCCCGGGTGATGTCGGGGAGGGCGGGCTCGATCGCGTCGGCGGCCTCGGCGGGGAGCTCACGCCAGGGCTCCGGCTGGACGGTTTTTAGCATCCGTCTGACAAGAAACCAGGCCGAGAACGTGGCATTGCGCAGTGGTTTATATACCCAGCAGGGCGTAGGTTGCGACTCGTGACCCACCATGAGATGACCCGGCCCGAGAAGATCGCGAACCTCGGGGGCGTCGCGATCCCATTCGGCGCGACGCTCGTCGCGATTCCTCTCCTCTGGAACGACCTCGTGGGCTGGACGGACCTCGCGATCATGGCGGTGATGTACCTCGTCACGGCGACCGGGATCACCGTCGGCTACCACCGGCTCCTCACGCACCGCTCGTTCCAGACGTCGAAGCCGCTCCGGTACGGCTTCGCGGCGTTCGGCTCGATGGCGGTGCAGGGCCCGGTGATCGCGTGGGTCGCGGACCACCGCAAGCACCACGCCCATACCGACGAGGAGGGCGATCCGCACAGTCCCCATGTCGGCCACGGCGACGGGGTCGCCGGGGTGCTGCGCGGGCTGTGGCACGCGCACATAGGATGGCTGCTCCACGAGCAGGGCCGCGCCGACTGGAAGCGGTACGCCCCGGACCTCTACGAAGACCGAGGGATGCGGATTCTGAGCAGAAACTTCGTGTGGCTCGTCACCCTCAGCCTCGTGCTGCCCGCACTGCTCGGCTACCTGCTCACCGGCACGCTGCTCGGCGCCGCGACCGGATTGCTGTGGGGCGGCCTCGTGCGCATATTCTTCGTCCACCACGTGACCTGGTCCGTGAACTCCATCTGTCACTTCATGGGGACCCGCCGGTTCGCCACCGACGACGAGTCGACCAACGTCTTCTGGCTCGCCCTGCCCTCGCTGGGTGAGGCCTGGCATCACAACCATCACGCGTTTCCGCGCTCAGCCGTTCATGGGTTGCGCCGTTGGGAGCTCGATCCCTCGGCCCTCCTGATCTGGGCGCTGGAGAGGCTGGGACTGGCATGGAACGTGATCCGGATCGCGCCGGAGCGCCAGGCGCAGAAAGCACGCGAGGCGCTCGAGGCTCGAGGCGAGAGTGCGGCCCGAACAGTTACGAGTCGCGCGTGACCGATCAGGCGCGCGCCGACCCGCGCATCCCGCTCTCGGAAGCCGTCCAGCCGGTCGCGAACGAGACCGCTGACCGGATCATCACGGGCACCCTCACGGTGGTGCCGATCCTGCTCCTGTTCGTCGCGGGGTGGCAGGTCTGGAATGAGGCCCTGCAGTGGCGGGACATCTTCATCTTCCTGGCGCTCTACATCGCGACCGGGCTCGGGATCACGGTCGGCTTCCACCGGCTGTTCACCCATCGCAGCTTCAAGACGGGTCCGCGGACGCGCGCGGTCTGGGCGGTGCTCGGGTCGATGGCGATCGAGGGGCCGCTGATCTCCTGGGTCGCGGACCACCGCAAGCACCATGCCTGCTCGGACAAAGAGGGCGATCCTCACAGCCCGCACGTCGGCCACGGGACCGGCTGGTCCGCGGCGCTCAAGGGCCTCTTTCACGCGCACGTCGGCTGGCTCTTCGACCACAGCGAGCGCGGCTCCAAGGAACGGTTCGCGCCCGACCTGCTGCGCGACCCGGTCGTCAGCTTCGTCGACCGGACGTTCTTCCTCTGGGCGACGGCCAGCCTGGTGCTGCCCCTGCTGCTCGGCTGGGTGTGGGGCGGCACGATCGACGCGGCGCTGACCGCGCTCCTGTGGGGCGGGGTGGTGCGGATGTTCCTGCTCCACCACGTCACCTACAGCGTCAACTCGCTCTGCCACATGTTCGGCGGCCGCCCGTTCGACACGAAGGACGAGTCCCGGAACTTCCTCCCGGTGGCGCTGCTCTCGTTCGGCGAGGGATGGCACAACAACCACCACGCCTTCCCGACCTCGGCGCGGCACGGCCTGCGCGGCTGGCAGCCCGACCCGAGCGCTGGCGTGATCTGGGCGATGGAGAAGGCGGGACTTGCGAGGGACGTCGTCCGGATCCCGCCCGAGCACCAGGAGAAGAAGAAGCGGGGCGCCACCCCCACGCCCGCGGCCAAGCCCCGGGAGGCGTCGGCGAGCTAGCCCGAGCCGCTGGGAACGCGGGCCTTGGGGCCCGCCTCCCCGTCGCGCGCCGCCCTGTCGGCCGCCCGCGCGTGCTCGGCGATCGCATCGATCAGCCTCGGCCACAGCGCCCGCGGCAGGTCATGGCCCATTCCCTTGACCATCATCAGTCGCGCGCCGGGGATCGCCTTCGCGGTGGCGCGGCCGCCGGAGGGCCGGATCAGCCTGTCCACCGTGCCGTGGATGACGAGGGTGGGCACCGAGATGGTCCGGAGGATTCGGGTGCGGTTGCCCGACGCCGTGATCGCGCCGAGCTGGCGGGCGCCGCCGCGCACGTCGTAGCCGCGGTCGTAGCTCCGCCCGGCCATCCTCCGGATCGCGTCCGCGTCGTGGAGGTCGCCAGAGCCGACCACCCCGAAGACCTCCGCGGCCCGCTCGATGTAGCCCTCGCGGTCGCGGGGAGGCTGGCGGAGCAGGTACCGGTACACGCTTGGCGCGGGCTGACCGGTGATCCGGCTCCCGGTGTTGGACATCAGCGAGGTCAGGGACCGGACGAGCTCGGGGCGCTCGGCGGCGAGCGTCTGGGCGATCATCCCGCCCATCGACGCGCCGACCACGTGCGCGGGGGCGATCTCGAGCTCGCGGATCAGGCCGGCGGTGTCGGTGGCCATGTCGGAGAGCGTGTACTGCTCGGGAGGGAAGCGCCGGCGGAGCAGCTGGCCCGCGGTCGCGGGGCGGAAGTCCATGTGGGTCGAGCGCCCGATGTCCCGGTTGTCGAAGCGGACGATGTGGTAGCCGCGCCCGGCGAGCTGCTCGCAGAACTCCTCGTCCCAGCCGATCATCTGCGTCGCCAGCCCCATGATCAGCAGCACCGGCGGGTCGGCGGGGTCGCCGAAGTCGTCGTAGCAGAGGGTGATCCCGCGGCCGACCTCGCAGAAGCGCTCGTCCGTCATCAGTGCAATGGTGACGGACCGACAAGAGCTGTGCGATCGAGCTGTTCGGGACTGGTGTACCCGCTCAGCGCCAGCGTCAGATCGAGCTCGGCGAGGATGCAGCGCAGCACCGTCCCCACGCCGGCCTGGCCCTCGAGCGCAAGGCCCCACAGGTAGGGCCGGCCGACCATCACCGCGTCGGCGCCGAGCGCGAGCGCGCGGAAGACGTCGGCGCCCGAGCGGACGCCGCTGTCGAGCAGGATCGCGAGCTCGCCGCCGACCGCCTCGGCGATCTCCGGCAGCGCATCGAGAGTGGCGATCGCGCCGTCGATCTGGCGGCCGCCATGGTTGGAGATGACGACGCCGGCGGCGCCGCGCTCGCGCGCCTCGCGGGCATCGTCTGGATGGAGGATGCCCTTGATCACGATGGGCAGCGAGGTCGTTCCCTGGAGCCAGTCGAGGTCGTCCCAGGTCAGCGCGGGGTTGGCGAAGACGGCCAGGAAGTGCCCGACGGCGGCGCCGATGTCCTCCTCCGGCGGCTTCTCGAGGCCCGAGCGGAAAACCGGGTCGGAGAGGTACTGCGCGATCCCGATCCCCTCCAGAAACGGCAGATACGCCTGCTGCAGGTCCCGCGGCTTCCAGCCGACGATCGCGTTGTCGACTGTGAGCACGAGCGCTCGGTGGCCGGCCGCCTCGGCGCGCCGCACCAGGCTCTCGGCAAGCTCGCGCTGGCTCGGCCAGTAGAGCTGGTACCAGCGCGGCGCCTCCGGCCCGGCGGCCTCGGCGATCTCCTCCATCGGGGTCGAGGAGGCAGTCGAGACGACAAGCGGCAGCCCCAGCTCGGCGGCGGCGCGGGCGGTGGCAAGCTCCCCCTCGGGATGGAGCATCTTCTGCACGCCGATCGGCGCCAGCAGCACGGGCGCCGGCATCTCTGTGCCGAGGATCGTCGTGCCGAGGTCGCGCGTGGAGACGTCTCGGAGGACTCGGGGCACCACCCGCCAGCGGCGAAAGGCCTCGAGGTTCGCGCGCATCGTCTCCTCCGAGCCGGCGCCGCCGTAGACGTAGGCAATGGCGCGGTCGTCGAGCTGCTCCGCCGCGTGCGCCTCGAGCTCTGCCCACGCCAGCGGCAGCGTCGGGCGCTCGTCGGCGAACATCCCCTTCGCATAGATCTCGCGGTAGTAGTCGCCGAACAGCTGCGGGAGCTCGGAGCTCATCTCCCAGGTTTCTAGCGGCTGCGCGGCCCCGACGGGGCCCGTCCACCCGACGCCCGCTCGGCGGCTTCGAGCAGCTCGTCGCGGAAGTCGGGATGTGCGACCGCCGCGAGCGCCTCGCCGCGCTGATGGATGGTCTTGCCCTGCAGCTCGGCGGCCCCGTACTCGGTGACGATCAAGTCCACTTGGTGGCGCGGCGTCGTGATCACCTCGCCGGGGCCGAACCAGGGGACGATCCGTGAGCGGGTCTCGCCGTTCACCTCGACCGTCGCGGGCAGGCAGAGGAGCGAGCGGGCCTCCAGTGAGAGAGCCGGGCCGGCGACGAAGTCCTCATGGCCGCCGACCCCCGAGTGCTGGCTGCCCGCGATCGTGTCCGCCACCACCTGACCCTGGATGTCGACCGCCATCGCGCCGTTGATCGTGATCATCGTCCGGTTCCGCGCGATCACGTCGGCGGAGTTGACGATCTCGACGGGGAGGAAGGCGACGTCGCGGTTCTCGTGCAGCCAGCCGTACAGCTCCTCGGTCCCGGCTGCGAACGTCGCCACCGAGACGCCGTCGAACTGGCCCTTGCGGTTGCTGACCTTGCCCGCTTCGTGCAGGTGCATCAGCCCGGTCGTGAACATCTCCGAGTGGACGCCGTAGTCGCCTCCGGGGCCGGTTGCGAGCAGCGCCGCGATCGTGGATGGGATCGCGCCGATCCGGGTCTGGAGGGTGTCTCCCTCGGAGATCAGCCCTCGAGCGTGCTCCGCGATCGCGCGCTCGGCCTCGCCGGGAGGCGGGTCCTCAAGCGCGAGCGGCGCCCGGTCGGTCTCGACCAGGACGTCGATCGCGTCGACGTGCAGGGCGTGGCGGTAGTCGGGGTCGAGCCCAAAGGTGCGGGGGAATCCCTCGGCGGCCTCGACGATCAGGAGGCGGTCCGGGTCCGCGGCCACCCGCTTCATCTCGGCCGCGGTTCCGCCTGCGTGCAGCGAGAGGCTGCACCAGCCGTCGGCGTCGGGCGGGGCGGCCGCGGTCGCCATCACGCGCGGCGCCTGCTCCTCGAGCAGCGGGGCGAAGCGCCGGAAGTCGGCGGGGACGAAGCTGAGGTTCGCGCCGGCGTCGCGCAGGGCCCGCTCGAACGGGCCGAAGAAGCCCGACAGGTAGTGGACGTTGGGGTGGTTGAAGAGATCGGTGCCGACCAGCAGCAGCGCGCCGTAGACCTGGAGCCGCTCCCAGTCGTCCCGCTTCCCGAGTGCCTCGAGCAGCGCCGGAGGCTGGCCCGGGCCGAGCGGGATGCCGAGCGTGTCGGTCGGGTCGACGCGCGCCGCCGCCTCCGTCGCGTTCAGTCGCTCCGCCATCCGCGCGGACCCTACCCGGCGGCAACGGGCGGCTAGCGCTAGCCGCTCGGCTTCTTGCCCTTCTTCCTCGCTCGCTTCGGGGGCAGCGGTTTCGGCGGCTTGTCGATCTCCGGGTAGCAGGAGGGGCCGACGCAGGGGGTGAGCGCGGCGAGCTTCTTCAGCAGGTACTTCTTGATCGCCCGGTAGCGGCCGCTCTTGTAGACGGAGTCGAGCTGGAGCGGGTCGACCTTGATGTCGTAGAGCTCGCGGCCCCCGTCGGAGTACTTGATCAGGAGGTAACGGCCGGTCCGGATCGCGCGGTACTTCGGCGGCTTGATGACTCGCCCGGAAAGCTGCGCCGTGCGGTCGAGATCGAGGTTCTTGACGTAGATCGAGCTCTTCTTGCGAGACGACTTGCCACCGGCGGCGCTGGCGGGATCGGCGAGCGCGATCGGGCGCCCCGTCTCGAGCAGGATCGGGCGGCGGGTCCGCTCGGCGGGATTCCTGGCGAAGCGAAGCAGCGAGCGGCCGTCCTGGGTGACGCCGGGGGAGGCGCCGGCGATGTCGAGGATCGTCGGAACGAGGTCGACGTTGGAGACGAGCGCCTTCGAGACCGTTCCCGCGGCGATCCCGGGCCCGCGGATCAGGAGCGGCACCTTGCTCGAGGCGTCGTAGGCGACGAACTTGCCCTGATGCAGGCGGTGCTGGCCCTGCATGAAGCCGTTGTCCGAGGTGAAGATGACGTAGGTGTTGTCGAGGATCCCCTCCGATTGCAGGTTGGCGACGAGCGAGCTGACGGCCTCGTCGACCGCGAGCAGCGACGCGAGCCGGTTGCGATAGCGCGTCTGGACCTTGGAGACGAGGCCGCCGCCCATCCGCTTCACGACGCGCAGCCACGCCGGCTTGTCCGAGATGTCCTTCTCGTTGAAGCTCTTGTCCCTTGGGAGCAGCGCCGTCGAGAACGCCCCGAGGTGGCGGGTGGCCGGCGTCGCCGGGTCGTGGGGCGCGAAGAACTGGAGCATCATGAACACGGGCTCGTTCGGCTCGGTGACCTGATGGAGGTCGATCCGCGAGTTCGCCAGCTCGGCGTAGACGTCGGTCTGGTAGTCGGCGGCGCCGCGCTGCCTGACGAGGCCGTTCTCGTTCAGCTTGAACCCGAAGTACGCCGAGGGCGGATCGGGGACGAAGCCGTAGAACTCGCCCTGTGGCAGGCGCCACCCCGGCGGCACGTAGGCCTGGTCCTTCTCGGCGTAGCCGTTCGGCATCTTGCCGATGTGGATCGTGTGGTACCCGGCGGCCTGCATCCAGACCGGAACCGTCTGCTTGTCGTTGAGCAGCGCGTAACCGCCGTCAGGGGCCGTGTTGCCGAGCACGCCGTGGTTGTGGGCGTGCTGGCCGCTCAGGTAGGTCGCGCGGGAGGGGCAGCAGAGCGGATAGGAGTCGAACATGTTCGGGAAGCTCGCCCCTGCCGCTCCGATCAGGTTCTGCGTCTGCGGCAGCGCGATCATGTCGCGCGCCGTCTGATCGTCGGTGGTGATCACGATCACGTTCGGCTTCGCCGAAGCGGCCTCGGATCGCTCGCCGCCCTGGAGCAGCGCAGCAGCAAGCGCGGCCGCGGCCAGCGCGGCGACCATCCCCGCGCCGGCCGGCCTCGACCGGATGGCTCGTGCGCCGTGCATGAATCGGCCAATGTAACGAGTGGGCCGGGGTGAAGCTGCGACTGCCGGGAGCCGCTTCCGCCGGACGGATCGGGTCCGGCCGAATCTGCGACACCGGCGGACCTGGAGGGTGGAGGTGGGGAGAACTGAGGGCTATATTTCCCGGTGAGCGCGCAAGGGGCTTGACCGGGCGCGTACTGCTTTACGTGAATGGTGTCTCCGGCGCGGATGGAGGCACGGACATCCAGACACGAAGCCCTCGAGGGGAAGGTTCGAAGTGCGCACTGCAAACGCTGCGATCGCATGACCGACTTCATCGGCGAGTTCCGAATCGACGTGGAGCGCTCCAACGGCAGGCCGCCGTCGGTCGTGGTGATCGGCGAGCTCGACCTCGCCACCGCCGACCAGCTGGAGACCGCGCTTCGGGAGCTGGCGACGGAGGTGCACGGCGTCGTCGTCGACCTCAGCAGCTGCTCGTTCGTCGACTCGAGCGGACTGCGCGCGATCTTGGTCGCGGCGAAGCTCTTCGAAGGGCGCGATCGGGACGGCGCGGCGCCCGATCGGGATGGCGCGGCTCCCGCGGGCCGACGGGCGACACGGGGGTGCCTCGTGATCGCGGCTCCGCGACCGAGCGTTCAGCGGGTCCTCGAGATCTCCGGTGTGGACCAGGGGGTGCCGGTGTTCGCCACCCGCTCGGACGCTCTCGAGGCGGTCGCCGCGGATTAAGATCGGTCGGGCCGTGGCCGACCGGACCAGCCCGCAATCCTCGCTGCGATCAGCAGAGGCCCGCCTTGTCGGCCGCGCTGGATTGGCCCCGAGGGGCTGACGAGCGGTGAGCGAGCACAATCCGAGGGTGCTGGCGATCGACGCCGGCGGCACGATGACTGACACGATCATCGTCGACGATGCCGGCTCGTTCGTGGTCGGCAAGGCGCAGACCACCCCCGAGGACGAGTCGAAGGGGTTCATGGACTCCGCCGTCGACGCCCTCGAGCAGTGGCAGAGCTCGCCCGGCGAGACCTTCCCGGTGCTCGCCTCGGGGATCTTCAGCGGCACGGCGATGCTGAACCGGCTGCTCTCGCGGCAGGGGCTCGAGATCGGGGCGATCGTCAGCGCCGGCCAGGAGGACTACCTGCGGATCGAGCGCGGGATCCAGACCTACCTCGGCTACTCGTACTCCGACCGGCTCCACCTCGCCACCCATCACCACAACCCGCCGCTTGTCCCGCGCGAGCGCGTCAAGGGGGTGCGCGGCCGGATCGATGTGTTCGGGGACGAGATCCTGCCCCTGCGCGAGGAGGACGTCCGCGAGGCCGCCGCCGCCCTGCTCGATGCCCAGGTAGCCGGGATCTGCGTCTCGCTGCTGTTCAGCTACCGCAATGCCGAGCACGAGATCAGGGTGGGCGAGATCGTCGAGGAGCTGAAGGCGGAGCGCGGCCTGAACGGCGACGTCCCCGTCTTCCTGTCCTCCGAGCTGTATCCGATGCGGCGTGACCTTCCCCGCTTGAACACGACGCTGATCGAGGCCTACGCGGCCGAGCCCAGCCGGCAGACGCTTCGCTCGGTCCGCGAGCGGACCAAGGAGAACGACGCCGGGTTCGAGCTGCGCGTGATGGCTTCGCACGGCGGGACGATCTCGATCGAGGCGAAGGAGCTGGCCAGGACGCTGGTCTCGGGGCCGATCGGCGGGGTGGTCGGCGGGCGGGCGCTCGCCCGGCGCCTCGAGCTCCCGAACGTCCTCTGCACCGACATCGGCGGGACCTCGTTCGACATCGCGATCCTCACCGACGGCCGCGCGGAGATCACCCAGACGCCGGACATCGCGCGCTTCGTGCTCGCGATGCCGCTCGTGAAGATCGACTCGGTCGGCGCCGGCACCGGCTCGTTCGTGCGGGTCAACCCGAACTCGAACCGGCCCGAGCTCGGACCCGACTCGGCCGGGTCGCGGATCGGCGTCTGCTGGCCGGGGGGCGAGCTCGACACCGTCTCGGTCACCGACCTCAACCTCGTGCTCGGCCGGATCAACCCCGACTACTTCCTCGGCGGCGACATCAAGCTCGACGCCGAGCGCGCCCGGGCGGAGGTGGAGCGGCAGGTGGCGAAGCCGCTCGGGCTGTCGGCCGAGGACGCCGCCGCCGGGGTCGTGTCGCTGTTCGAGCAGACGCTCAAGAACGAGGCCGTCGGGCGGATCCTCGGCAAGGGCTACTCGCCGGCCGACTACGCGCTGCTCTGCTACGGCGGCGGTGGGCCGCTGCACGTGGCGGGCTACACGGACGACGTGCCGTACCGCGACGTGCTGGTGCCCGCCTGGGCGGCCGGCTTCTCCGCATACGGCTGCGCCTGCGCCCCCTTCGAGTACCGCTACGACCAGACGATCGACATGCCGATCGGCGCGGGCGGGGTGGAGGTGGACGAGATGGAGAAGGCGGGGATCGGGATGATGGTCACCGGCGCCTGGCTCGGGCTGCAGGAGAAGGTCGCCGAGGAGTTCGCGAAGTCGGGGATCGAGCGCGACCGGATCGAGTTCGGCCACGCGGTCAGGATGCAGTACTTCGGTCAGCTGAACGACATCGAGATCGTCTCGCCGCACATGGAGCTCGAGGAGGCCGAGCACGTCGACGCTCTGATCGACGCCTTCGAGGATGCCTACGGAAAGGTCTACGCGCGCTCGGCTCGGTCACCGGAGCTCGGCTACCTGATCACGCACGCGATCGTGACTGGCTCGGTCCCGGTCGAGACGCCGGAGCTGCCCGAGCTCGAGCTGACCGGTGGGGCTCCGCCGGAGAAGGACCGCAGGCCGGCCCACTGGGGCGAGGGGTTCACGGAGACCACGATCTACGAGCTGGCCGAGGTGCAGGCGGGGCACGAGATCACGGGCCCCGCGATCGTCGAGTCGGTGGCGACGACGCTGGCGATCCCGCCGGGCCGCGGCGCGCGCCTCGACGAGCACCAGATCTTCCACATCACGGCGAACCCCGGGTCCTCCGCTGACGCGTCCGAGGCCGGCGACGACGGGAGGGGACGCTGATGGCGATCGTCGACGCGACACGCGAGCTGGAGCGAAAGGAGCCGCGGCCGATCGGGTGGGCCGGCAAGACCGTCAAGGAGATGCTCGAGGAATCCGATCGGCTGTTCGCGGAGACGGGCTCGTATGCCGGTCTGACCGGTGAGCTGGAGCTGAAGCAGGACGACCCGATCGGGTACGAGAAGCTGTTCGCGCGGCTCAGAGGTGGTCTCGTCTCAGCGCGGGAGACGGCTCTCAACATCTCGGCCAGCCCGATCGTCCGCGAGCTCGGCGAGCTCTGCTTCGCGCTGTACACGCCGGAGGGCGACTCGATCGCGCTCTCGACCGGGATCATCGTCCACGTCCACACGATGTCGGATGCGATCAAGTACATGGTCCGCTCCGACTACGAGACGAATCCCGAGATCCGCCCGGGGGACATCTTCGCCAACAACGACCCGACGATCGGCGACGTCCACAACGCCGACGTGCAGACGTTCGTGCCGATCTTCTGGGAGGGCGAGCTGATCGCTTGGGCCGGCGGGGTGACCCACGTGCTCGACATCGGGGCGTCGACGGCGGGGGGCGTCCCGGTCGGCCCGACCAACCGGCTCGACGACGGGATCGACCTGCCATGCATGAAGATCGGCGCGGGCGACGAGCTGGCGCAGTGGCACCTGACGCGCTGCGCGAAGCAGACGCGGGCGCCGATGTACTACCTGCTCGACGAGCGGACGCGGCTGGCCGGCTGCCACATGATCCGCGACGCGGTCGAGCGGGTGCTGCTCGAGGAGGGGGTGGACCGCTTCAAGCAGTTCAGCCGCGAGGTGATCGAGGAGGGGCGGCGCTCGTTCAAGTCGCGGATCTCCGAGATGACCGTTCCGGGCCGCTACCGCTCCGCCGCCAACTTCGACATCACGTTCGCCGACAAGGAGCAGCTGCCGGCGCGGGCGCGGCGCGACTTCGTGATGCACGCCCCGTTCGAGGTCCGGATCGGCGGCGACGGCGACTATGCGCTCGACCTCGAGGGCTCGTCGGCGTGGGGCTGGCACTCGATGAACTGCACGCCGTCGGGGATGCAGGGCGCGATCTGGGTGATGTTCACGCAGACGCTGATCTGCAACGACAAGGTCAACGACGGCGCCTACTTCGCGGTCGAGACCAACTTCCCCGAGGGCTCGATCGCCAACCTGGGCGACGCCGAGGGCTCGACCGGGATCGCCTGGGCGTTCCTGCAGCCGGCGTTCACCGGCTATCCGCGGACGCTGTCGCGGGCGCTCCAGGCGCGCGGCTTCATCGAGGAGGTGATCGGCGCCTACTCGGTCTCCGGCAACGTGATCCAGGGTGGCGGCGTTGACCAGTACGGCAACTCCTCGGCGATCATGAACTTCGAGGTCGCCGCGCAGGGGATGGGGGGGAAGTACGTGCTCGACGGGACCGATACCTGCGCCGCGATGTTCAATCCCGAGGGGGACGCGGGCGACGTCG
>DATADX010000034.1:0-2868 GCA_036258315.1 Solirubrobacterales bacterium | reverse complement strand
AGCTCGCCGTGAGGGTCGGCCGGCGGGCCGAGGTCGATCGGGAGGACCCGCTTGGGCCGCCGCTCGATCAGCCGCAGGCAAGCGTTGGTGGCGATCGTGTAGAGCCAGGAGCGCAGCGAGCTGCGGCCCTCGAACCGGCCGATGCTGCGCCAGGCGCGGAGCATCGTCTCCTGCATCGCGTCCTCGGCATCGTGTAGCGAGCCGAGCATGCGGTAGGCATGCGCCTGGAGCTCGCCGCGGTAGGGCGCGAGCAGGCGCTCGAACGCGCCTTCGTCGCCGCGCCGGGCGGCGGCTAAGAGCTCGCTCTCCCCGCGTGAGCGGGACGGCGGTTGGCGCTGTTGGTTCATCTGTAAGGCATGAGATCCGACGGAGCTGCCGGATCCATCGCTCGGCCGATGGATTTCGACAGCGGCGCGGATCTCATGGCTTGCAATGACCTCGACATCGCCAACTCCACTTGCTCACCTCGAGCTTCACACCCACGACCGCGCGGGCGCCTCCTCCTTCTACCGGGAGCTGCTCGGCTGGCTCCCGGAGCACGTCGAGGCGGCGGGGCGCGAGTACCTCGCACTCGACCTCGGCAACGGTCTGGGCGGTGGGATCGTGGAATGCGGCACCGAGCGCCCGCTGTGGCTGCCCTATGTCGCCGTGCCGGACATCCAGACGGCCACCGAGCGCGCTGAGCGCCTCGGCGCCCGCGTCTTGCTCGAGCCCCGCGCGGGCCCGGCCGGGTGGCGCAGCGTGGCGGCCTCGCCCGACGGCGGCGAGATCGCCTTCTGGCAGTCGAAGCGGTGGGCGCCGGGTCGCTAGGCCTGTTGCGGGCACTATGCGTGAGATAGTATCGTTTCGATAGTATGCTCGCAACAAGACGTTCAGCGAGGAAGGAGAGAGCCAGATGTCTGTGACGCCTGCCACGCCCGAGCACGAGCCGCTCGAGATCTTCATCGGGAAGTGGATGACCGCGGGCGAGACGGTCGCGACCGAGGACGCACCGGCCGTGAAGATCCTCGCGAGCGACGTATACGAGTGGATGCCCGGCGGGTTCTTCATCCTGCACACCGCCTACGGACGCATCGGCGACCAGGACGTGGGCGGCACGGAGATCATCGGTTACGACGCCGAGGCCGAGGTCTACCGGACGCACTTCTTCAACAGCCAGGGCGGCCTGATCAACGAGACGCTGACGCTCGACGGTAAGCGCGCGATGTGGCAGGGCGAGAATGTCCGCGCCACGTCGCTCTTCAGCGACGACGGCACGATTCAGAAGTGCCGGCACGAGCGCTCCGACGACGGCGAGACTTGGATGCCGGCGATGGACATCACCCTCACGAAGGTCACATAGCGGGCCGGGCCTTTCTCCCCTCAGCCCACGCGGGTCCCCTATCGAACGGATACGATCGCCTCGATAGAGGTGGCACGCAATCTCGAAGCCGAGCGGATCTACCGGCACTTCTGTATGGGCGCGCGAGCGCTGGAGGTGGTCGGCGAGCGCTGGTCGCTTCTGATCGTCCGAGACCTGCTGCCCGGCCCGCGCCGGTTCACGGATCTGATCCGCAGCCTGAACCCGATCACCCCAACCCGGCTGACCGATCGACTCCGGCGGCTCGAAGCCGCGGGGGTGGTCGAGCGCGAACCGGCCGGGAGCGGGAGAGAGGTCTGGTATCGGCTGACGGATGCCGGGCGAGATCTCGGACCGGCGATCGACGAGCTCACCTTCTGGGGAATCGTGCACAGCAGGGAGGCCCCAAGGGCGGACGAGCCGGTTCATGGAGAAGCGGCGATGATCGGCACCAAGGTCTGGCTGAACAGGTTCTCGTCCGCGCCCCCTGACGGGCTCATCTGGGTCTGGCGGTTCCGGGGCCAGGACAGCTACAGCCTGCTGGCCGACGACGGTGCCTGGGAGCTGACTCGCGGCGAGCAGGAGGGTGCGGCGGTGACGGTGGAGGCGACCTCGGGGGACTGGGCGGTCTTCCTCACCACACCGCGGGAGAGGCGGCGGCTGCCGAGTAAGGGCGTCCGGCTCGAGGGCTCGAAGTCCGACGTGAACCGGTTCGTCAAGGCTTTTGGGGCGAAACCTGCGGGCCGGTGATCTCGATCGGCTCGCACGCGGTCTGCGGCGGCTGGCTCGGGATCAGGATCGCCGCCGCGACCGCGCCCACGAGGGTGATGGCGACCGCGACCAGGACCGCGATCTGGAAGCCGTCGAAGAAGGCGTTCGAAGCGGCCTCGTGGAGCCCCCGCGCGAGCCCCGGCCGGCCGGCTGCATCGAGCTGGGCGGCGATCCCGAACGCGGTGCCGACCGATCGCTGGGCGCTGTCGGCGATCGAGCCGGGGATCCCGGCTGGGAGCGACTCCGCGAGGCGGCTGGCGTAGATCGACGCGTAGATGCTGCCGATCACGGCGACCCCGAGCGTGGCGCCGGTGATTCGCGTCGCGTCGTTGACAGCCGAGCCGACGCCCGCCTTGGCGGCGGACACCGCCCCCATGATCGACTCGGTCGCCGGGGCGCTGGTGAGGCCGATCCCAGACCCGATGAAGACCATCGAGCCCGCGATCGTGAGGTAGGTGGTGCTGGTCGATGCGGTCGAGGCCCAGGCGAGCCCGATCGCGAGGCAGAGCATTCCGCCCGCGACGACCAGCTTCGTCCCGCTTCGCACCGCCAGCCTGGTGCCGACCACCGAGGTGACTCCGGTCAACACCGCGACCGGCAGGAGCCTGACCCCGGTAGAGAGCGGCCCATAGCCCTTCAGGAACTGGAAGTAGAGGGTGATCACGAAGATGAACCCCATCAGGGCGAAGAAGGTGATCGTCAGCGCGCCGCTCGCCGCGCTGAAGCGCAGGTTCCTGAACAGCCCGATGTCCAGCATC
>DATADX010000033.1:0-11043 GCA_036258315.1 Solirubrobacterales bacterium | reverse complement strand
GGCCGGATCGTCCGCTCGGCCGGCTGGGGAGCGCGCAGCGCCTTCGGCTTCCGCGTCGCCCAGCGGCTGAAGAGCACGAGGGAGCGCATCCTCTCAACGGCTCACTGCCGGACCTCCTACGGCAAGCGCGGCTTCGACGCCGCCTCGATGATCTGCACGACGGGCAAGCGCGTTCGTCGGTTCCGCAGCCGCCTCCCCTTCAAGGCGAGCTCCTGCTCAGGCGACAGCGGCGGCCCGCTGGTCGCCCAGACGCCGGCCGGGCCTCGCCTGATCGGCGTCGTCAGCGCCGGACCGCTCCCCTGCGGGATCGGCCCGCCGAGCATCTACGGCCGCGTCGGCGGCCGCCTCGGCTTCATCAGGCGCGCGGCTGACCTCCCGCATGCTCCATAGGTCGGCGCGGCTTCAGAAGCCCAGGGCCGGACTCGAACCGGCGACCGCAGCTTTACGAGAGCTGTGCTCTACCAACTGAGCTACCTGGGCAGGGCTGCAGCGCACCAGTTTAGGCCGGGCCCGGGCCCTTCGCGGGCGCTGGAACGATCGCGTCAGGCGAGCGACCGGGCGATCACGAGCTTCTGGATCTCGTTCGTGCCCTCGTAGATCTGGGTGAGCTTCGCGTCGCGCATCATCCGCTCGACGGGGTACTCGGTCACGTAGCCGTAGCCGCCGAGCACCTGGACGGCCTCGACGGTGACCTCCATCGCGGTATCCGAGCAGAACAGCTTCGCCATCGCCGAGTACTTGCCGAGGTCGGGCTCGGAGCGCTCTGCCTTGGCCGCGGCCCGGTAGAGGAGCTCGCGCGCCGCGGCGGTCTTCGTCTCCATCTCGGCGAGCTTGAACTGGATCCCCTGCAGCCGGTTGATCGGCTTCCCGAATGCGGTGCGCTCCTTGGCGTAGTCGGCGGCGTAGTCGGTCGCGCCCTGCGCGATCCCGAGCGCCTGCGCGGCGACCCCGAGCCGCGAGCGGTCGAGCGTCCGCATCGCCGTCTTGAAGCCTCCGTTCAACTCCCCGATCAGATTCTGATCGGCCACGAAGCAGTCCTCGAAGACCGGCTGGCCGGTGGGCGAGCCCCGCATCCCCATCTTGTGCTCGAGCTTGTCGACCCTGAACCCGGGGCTGTCGGCGGGGACGACGAAGGCGCTGATCCCGCGTGAGGGCTTCGCGTCGCGGTCGGTGACGGCGAACACCGTGTAGACGTCCGCCACCGAGGAGTTGGTGATCCAGTTCTTCGCCCCGTTCAGGACCCAGCCGCCATCGGCCGGCTCGGCGCGCGTTCGCATCGCCGCCGGATCCGAGCCGGCCTCGGGCTCGGAGAGCGCGAACGCGCCGAGCCACTCCCCCGACGCGAGCCGGGGCAGGATCCGTTCCTTGAGCTCGGCGGAGCCGTCGAGCTTGATCGGCAGCGCCGCGAGGTCCTGGACCGCGAGCAGCAGCGACGAGGATGCGCACGCCTTCGCGACCTCCTCGACTGCGACGCAGAGCATCAGCTCCCCGGTCCCGGTGCCGCCGTACTCCTCGGCGAACGGCAGGCCGAACAGGTCGTGGTCGGCGAACAGCCCGCGAATGTCCTCGGGGAACTCGCCCTTGGCATCGATCTCGGCCGCGCGCGGGGCGACCCGCTCGCGGGCCATCTGCCGGATCAGGTCGCGGAAGTCGAGCTGCTCCTGGGTGAGGCCGTAGCTCGGGGCGCCTCGGTCGAGGGCGGTGCTCATCGCAATCTGGTTCTCTTCCTGATGTGGTTAGGCGCGGCTCATCATAAACGAGAATATATGCGATAGTCCTACTATCTGGCGTCCAACTAAGTGGACGGGGGAGGCTTGTCGAAGATGGAGAGTGGCGTGAGACGGAACGGGAAGCAGGCCGCGCGGTGGCGCCTCGCCTACGAGGCCGGCCAGGAGCGCGACGCCCTCTTCGAGACGATCTCCGGCGAGCCGGTGAAGCCGCTCTACACCGATCAGGATCGCGCCGGCAAGGATCCCGAGAAGGAGCTCGGCCACCCGGGCGAGTACCCCTTCACCCGCGGCCCCTACCCCTCGATGTATCGCGGCCGCCTCTGGACGATGCGTCAGTTCGCGGGGTTCGGGACCGCCGAGGAGACGAACGAGCGCTTCCGCTACCTGCTCGCCCACGGCCAGACCGGGCTCTCGACCGCCTTCGACATGCCGACCCTGATGGGCTTCGACTCCTCCCACCCGCGCTCGCTCGGCGAGGTCGGGGTCGAGGGGGTCGCGATCGACACCCTCGAGGACATGGAGACCCTGTTCGCCGGGATCCCCCTCGACGAGGTCACGGTCTCGATGACGATCAACGCGCCCGCGGCGATCCTGCTGGCCTTCTACGTCGTCGCCGCCGAGCAGAAGGGGATCCCGCTGGAGAGGCTCGGGGGGACGATCCAGACCGACATCCTCAAGGAGTACATCGCCCAGAAGGAGTGGTGCTTCCCGGTCGAGCCGGCGATGCGCCTCGTCACCGACATGGTCGAGTGGTGCACCGGGTGGATGCCGCGCTGGCACCCGATCTCGATCTCCGGGTACCACATCCGCGAGGCGGGCTCGACGGCCGCCCAGGAGCTCGCCTTCACCCTGAAGGACGGGTTCACCTATGTCGAGCGCGCGATCGAGCGCGGGATCGACGTCGACGCCTTCGCGGCGCGGCTCTCGTTCTTCTTCAACGCCCACCTCGACTTCTTCGAGGAGATCGCGAAGTACCGCGCCGCGCGGCGGATCTGGGCGCGCGAGATGCGAGATACGTACGGGGCGCAGCGCGAGGAATCGCTGCGGATGCGCTTCCACACCCAGACCGCCGGCGTCTCGCTGACCGCCCAGCAGCCGCTCGTCAACATCGTCCGCACGACGATCGAAGCGCTCGCGGGCGTCCTCGGCGGCACCCAGTCGCTGCACACCAACTCCTACGACGAGGCCCTCGCGCTTCCGACCGAGCAGGCCGTGCAGATCGCGCTCCGCACCCAGCAGGTGATCGCCCACGAGTCCGGCGTCACCAACACGATCGACCCGCTCGGTGGCTCGTATTTCCTCGAGTCGCTCACCGACGAGCTAGAGGCGCGCGCCTACGAGTACTTCGCCCGGATCGACGAGCTCGGAGGGATGGTCCGCGCTATCGAGCAGAACTTCCCGCAGCGCGAGATCGCGGACGCCTCGTTCCGGTACCAAGCCGAGGTCGATCAGAGGCAGCGGATCGTCGTCGGGGTGAACGAGTACGTGAACGAGGTCGACGATGAGATCCAGACGCTGAAGGTCGACCGCGAGCTGGAGCGCAAGCAGACGGGGCGGCTGGAGGCGACGCGCGCCGCGCGCGACTCTGCGGAGGTCGAGCGCAGCCTCGCGGAGCTGACCGAAGCGGCGGCGACCGACGCGAACCTGATGCCCCACTTCCTAGACGCCGCCCGCGCCCGCGCTTCGGAGGGCGAGATGGTCGCGGCGCTCCAGGGCGTGTTCGGCGACTACCGCGAGTCACCGGTCTTCTGATCAATCGTCGTAGTCGTCGGCGTCCGCGCGCAGGCGCTCCAGCGTCTCGGTCAGAGCCTGAAGATCCCGCTTGCGGAGCGGCTCGGTCGCGAACTGGGCCTCGTTCAGGACCTTCGTGGACTCGGTGGCGACCGCGCGGCCTCGCGGCGTGATCGAGGCGAGGGTCGTCCGCCGGTCCGCCTCGTGGGGCTTACGCCGCACGTAACCCGACGCCTCGAGCCCGTCGACGATGTTGGTGACGCTCGTCCGATGGACCTGAAGGCGGGCGCCCATCTTCCCGAGCGGGAGCGCGCCCGCGCGGCTGTAATAGAGGAGCATCAGCGCCTCGTAGCGGGGGAAGGTGAGCTCGAACGGCTTCAGCAGCTCGTTGAGCCGCGCCATCAGGATCTGCTCGGCGCGCATCAGCGAGGTGACGGCGCTCATCGAGGCGACCGCGCCCGGTCCCCAGTGCTTCTTCCACTGGCGGCGCGCCTCGGCGATCGGGTCGAAGGAGAGCGGGGACGGCATCGGGGCGCCAAGCTTGCCAGAGGGACCCGTCATGCTCGTCGCAAGACTCGACCGCACAAACGCAAAGCGCCCCGCCTAGACGGGACGCTCTACAGGGAGGAGAGGTACTTATATGTGGGCGCCGGGCTGTCGTTGCCGCCGAAAGTTCCTGAATCGGGCGAACAAGCTGTTGCCAACAGCGCGTGCCCAAATCTAGGTCACCTTCGCGGCAGAGCAACCGATTCGACCGGATTCGTGGGGGCCCGCCGGTGATGGCGGTCCAAACCCCGGGTTATGAGGGCTCGGAGCGGCGCCGCAAGAAGGCGATGAAATCGCGGTCGGGCCGGGGCAGCGCGGCGAGGGAGCGACAGACGATCACGCAGCGGCGGGGGAAGCTCAGGCCGGCGACTGGGCGCGGGTGGAGGCGGTCGCGCGACTCGTTCACCGCCAGGCTCGAGAGCAGGACCGGCGCCGAGCGCTGCAGCGCCTCGCGCTTCGCGACCGCTGTGCTCCCGACCTCGACCAGCGGCTCTGACAGGCTGAGCCCGCGCTCGGCGAGCGCCCGCTCGACCGTGCGCCGGTCGTGGGCGTCGGGATCGCGGACCACCAGCGGGGTCCTGAGCAGGGCGGCCTGCGGGATCTCCGTGCGGCCAAACCAGGGATGGCTCTCGGGCACGGCGACGACCACCTCGTCGTCCGCCAAGTCGAGCTCCTCGAGGTCGTCGACCCTCCGCGGGGCGAGGTCGGCGGCGGTGATCCCGGTCATCACCTGGCCCTGGATGACCATTCGCCGCACGGCGCTGGAGTTGGCGATCGTCAGCTGCACGGGCGGGTGGCGGGCGCCGTCGGCCTGGTAGGCGACCAGCTCGGGCGGGAGGTAGAACTCGGCGATCGTGTGGCTGACCGCCAGCTGGATCGCCGGAGTCTCCCCCGGGGTCCCCTCCAGGAGCCGCTCGACCACGTCGGCCTGCTCCAGGAGCCGCCTCGCCTCGGAGTAGAGGCGGACCCCGGCGCTGGTCGGCGTCACCCCGCTGCGCGAGCGCTCCAGCAGCGGCGCGCCGGCGAACGCCTCGAGGGCGCGGAGCCGCTTCGACAGCGCGGGCTGGCTGATCCCGACCGAGATCGCGGCGCGCCCGAGCGTGCCGAGGTCCACCGCCGCGCAGAAGGCGCGGAGCTCCGCCAGGTCAGGGCGCTTGCTCGGCATAGCGATCGGAGCTTGGCACGTCCGTGCCTGCGCCGATCGCGTGTGCGCCGCCGTCCACGTGGACCAGCTCGCCGCTGATCCCGCGCCCGAGGTCGGAGAGCAGGAACAGGGCCGCGTCGGCGACGGCGTCGCGGTCCTCGTCGCCCCAGCCGAGCGGCGCGGCTCGGTCCCAGCCCTCGGCCAGCGCGGAGAACCCGGGGATGCCCGACGCCGCCGGCGTCGCAATCGGCCCGGCGGAGATCGAGTTGACGCGAATCCCGTCCGGCCCGAGGTCGCGGGCGAGGTAGCGGGCGACCGACTCCAGGGCGGCCTTCGCGACCCCCATCCAGTCGTAGGCGGGCCAGGCGACCGACGCGTCGAAGTCGAGGGCGACGATGCTGCCGCCCGGCGGCGAGCCTCCACTCGCCGCCGGTCCGGCTCCATTCGAGTCAGCGTCGTCGGACCCGGCGCCCATCAGCGGCGTCACCGCCTCGGCAAGCGCCTTCAGCGAGTAGGCGCTGGTCTCGAACGCGACCTTGGCGCTCTCACGCGGGGCGCCGAGGAAGTTGCCGCCGAGCGCGTCGGGCGGTGCGTAGGCGATCGCATGGACCGCGCCATCCACCCGCCCCCACCGCTCGCCGAGCGCTTCGGTGAGCGCCGCGATGTCCTCCTCGCTGTTCACGTCGAGCTCGAGCACGTCGGGCGGCTCGGGGAGGCGCTTCGCCGCGCGCTCGGTCATCCGCCGCACCCGTCCGAAGCTCGTCAGCACCACCTCGGCGCCCTGCTGCTGCGCGCGCTCAGCGATCGCGTAGGCGATCGAGTGCCGGTTGACGACCCCGGTGACGAGGATCCGCTTGCCGTCGAGGATCACAGTGCCAGCCGCTCGCCGTAGAGATCGGTCAGGTCGGCGTCGTCGGGGGCGGCCACGGCGCCGTTGGCCGTCCCGCCCTCGGAGCGCCACAGCGCGTTCACCTTCGCGCGGGCGACGACGCGGTCGTCCTGGTTCAGGACCCGCCAGGCGAGCGTGACCAGCGAGTGCTCGTCGTCGAGGCGCTTCGTGCCCTCGACGACCGAGGCGACCCGGATCGTGTCGCCGATGTGGACGGGGCGCTTGAACGAGATCGACTCGAGCCCGCGCAGCGCCACCACCCGCTCGGGGTCAAACGGAACGAGCCCGACCGCATAGGAGAGGACCAGCATCCCGTGCGCGACGCGGGCGCCGAACCGGCCGCGGCCGGCCCACTCGGCGTCGGCGTGCTGGGGGTGCCAGTCGCCCGTCAGCGCCGCGAACGAGACGAGGTCGGCCTCGGTGATCGTGCGGCCGGGCGTGATCGTCTCGGTCGCCGGCTCGGCGCGGGGCGCCTCCGCCGTGGTTGCTCCGTTCACGCTCTCGCTCATCGGCTCTCCTCCAGTCGGGACTCGATTCCAAAACGCTCGCTGAGCAGCTCGGCGAAGGCCCTGGCCGCCCGGGTATGCCCGAGCACCGAGGGATGCAGGCCGTCGTCGGCGAAGTTGTCGCGGTCCGCGAGGCCCGGATGGCCCGCCACCTCGAGGCACGGGACCCGGTGCAGCTCGGCGACCCGGCGGGTGACCGTGTTGATCCCGTACACGCCGCGCTCGACCCGGGCGCGCGTCCGCGGCCGGAGCGGCAGGAAGTCGAGGCGCTCGGGTGCCGTCGCGGTGGCGATGCGGACGTGCGGGCCCGCGGCGCGGAGGCGGGAGAACATCGACCCGAGCCGCGTCGCGTACGCGACCGGGTCCGGCCGGGTCGACGAGAGCACGTCGTTGGCGCCGCAGATCAGCGTCACCAGGTCGGGCTCGAGCTCGATCGCCGCGCGCACCTGCTCGACCACCTCGGCGCTCGTGGCGCCGTCCACGGCCAGGTTCCGGTATGCGAGCAGGTCGTCGTCGCAGCCGCGGATCCCCGCGGCGAGCCGGCCCGCCCAGGTCTGCTCGGGGGCGCAGCCCGGGCCGGCGGTGAAGCTGTCTCCGAGCGCGACGTAGCAGGACGGGGCCGAGGGCCTCGAGGTCCGATGCGATGAGTCTCCGAGCACTCGTGCGATCTCCGCGTAGGGGTCGAGCGCGCTCATCGGCGCTTCCCCTCGAGGCTGGCCAGTGCCCAGGCGACCCGCTCGCGCGTCGCGATCGGCTCGATCACCTCGTCGACGAACCCGGCCGCGGCCGCCGCGTCGGCGTTGAGATGCTCGTCGGCGTAGCCCTGCGCCAGCTCGGCGAGGGCCGAGTCGCCGTCGGCGGCGTCGGCCAGCCGGCGCCGGTGGACGATCCCGACCGCCTGGCGCGCCGCCATCACGCCGATCTCGGCGCCAGGCCAGGCGAAGACGAGATCGGCGCCGAGGTCCTTCGAGTTCATCGTGATCACGCCGCCGCCATAGGCCTTGCGGAGGACCAGGGTCAGCTTCGGGACCCGCGCGCCGGCGAAGGCCCGCAGCAGCGAGGCGCCGTGGCGGATCACCCCCATCCGCTCCTGGCCCGATCCGGGCATGAATCCGGGGGTGTCGACGAGCACCAGCAGCGGCACGCGGAAGCGATCGCAGCCGTCGACGAACCACGCCGCCTTCTCGGACGCGGCGGCGTCGATCACGCCGCCGAGGCGGCGCGGCTGGTTGGCGACGATCCCGACCGGCCGGCCCTCGATCCGCGCGAACGCCGTGACCATGTTCCGCGCCCACTGCTCGCCGATCTCCAGGAAGCGGCCACCGTCGACGAGCGCGGAGGCGACGTCGCGGACGTCGTAGACGCGGCGGCGCTCGGCCGGGACCGCCGCGCCCGGGTCGTCGCCGGGCTCGGGGTCGGCCTCCGCGGCTCGCGGCGAGGGGGTGTCGAAGCTGTGGGGCAGGAGGCCGAGCAGTTCCCGGACCTTCGCCACCGCGTCGGCATCGTCGTCGGCGACGAGCTGGCAGACGCCGGTGCGCGAGTGGACGGCGGGGCCGCCGAGGTCCTCCATCGAGATCTCCTCCCCCAGCGCCTCCTGGACGACCTTCGGCCCGGTCAGGAACATCCGCGCCGACTCCGTCATCACGACGAAGTCGGTCAGCGCCGGCGAGTAGGCGCCGCCCCCCGCCGAGACGCCGCTCACGACCGAGATCTGGGGCACATGGGCCGAGAGCTCGACGCTGGCGCGGAAGATCCGACCATAGCCCGCGAGGCCGGCGTGCCCCTCCTGGAGCCGGGCGCCGCCGGACTCGACGAAGCTGACGACGGGTGCCCCCGCCTGGCCGGCGAGGCCCATCACGCGGACGATCGAGTCGGCGTGGGCGGCGCCCAGCGACCCGCCCATGAAGCTCGGGTCCTGCGCGTAGCAGAACACCGGCCGGCCGCCGACCCGCCCGGCCCCGGCGATCACGCCGTCGCCCGGCCCGGCCCGGTGCCCGAGCTGGGCCGACACGACCCCGGAGCGAAGCGGCGCGAAGCTGCCCGGATCGCAGAGCAGCTCCAGCCGGTCGAGCGGCCGGGCGGCGGGTTGCTTCTCGGCGAGCACGGTCATGAGGCCAGGCAGAGCACCGCGTTGTGGCCGCCGAACCCGAACGAGTTGGAGATCGCGACGCGGCGGGCGTCTCCGTTCGCGCCTTTGCCGTCCGTGAGCGAACGCGCCTCGCCGGGCACGTAGTCGAGGTCGAGCCCCTCGTCGCGCTCCTCCCACCCGACCGTCGGCGGCGCGATCTCGCGGCGCAGCGCCTCGACCGTGGCGACGGCCTCGACGGCGCCGGCGGCGCCGAGCAGGTGGCCGATCGCCGACTTGGTCGAGGAGACCGGCACCGCGGCCGCGTCGTCGCCGAGCGCGAGCCTCAGCGCTTCGGTCTCGGTCCGGTCATTGAGCGGGGTCGACGTCCCGTGGGCGTTCACGTAGTCGAGCCCGCCCGGCGCGACGCCCGCGTCCTCGAGCGCGACCGAGATCGCGCGGGCCGCCTCGCGGCCGCTCGGCTCGGGCGCGGTCAGGTGGTGGGCGTCCGAGCTGGCGGCGTAGCCGAGCAGCTCGCCGAGCACCTCGGCGCCGCGCGCCTCGGCGGCCTCGGCGGCCTCGAGCACAAGCACGCCCGCGCCCTCGCCCATCACGAAGCCGTCGCGGCGGGCGTCGAAGGGCCGCGAGACGCCGCTCTGCGAGGTCGCTCCCATCGCCGCGAACGCGGCTACCGCGACGCCGTTCAGGGCCGACTCGGCGCCGCCGGTGACGACGGCGTCGGCCTCGCCCGACTGGATCATCCGCAGCGACGAGCCGATCGCGTGGCCGCCTGCCGCGCAGGCGGACATCACGCCGTAGGACTGGCCGTGGATGCCGTGGCGCATCGCGACCGCGGCCGATGCGGCGTTGCCCATCATCAGCGGCACCGAGAGCGGCGACACCGCCTTCGGGCCGCGCTCGCGGAGCACGTCCTGCTGCTCGGTCAGCGAGCCGAGCCCGCCGATCCCGGTCCCGATCACGCAACCGATCCGGTCGGGCTCGTAGGGCAGCTCGTCCTCCCAGCCGGCGGCCGCGATGGCCTCCTCTGCGGCGACGATCGCGAGCTGGGCGAAGCGGTCGTTGCGGCGGGCCTCCTTCCTGCTGAAGAAGTCATCGGCCTCGTAGGCCGAGCAGCGGCCCATTCCGTCCTCGATCCCGCACTCGCCGGCCGACCAGCGGTCGATCAGCGCGTCGGCGCCGACGCCGAGTGGGGTGACCGCTCCGATCCCGGTGATCACGACCCGGCGGCTCATGATCCGCGCGCCACCACGAGGTCGATCACGTCTCCGACGGTCTTGACGTCCTTGACCGAGTCGCCGTCGAGCTCGACGCCGAACTCGTCCTCGACGATCTGGGCGAGCTCGACGAGGTCGAGCGAGTCGACGTCGAGCGACTCGAAGGTCGCGTCGCGGGTGATCTCGCCCTCGGCTCCGACCTCCTCGAGCCCGTTGAAGATCACCTTCTCGACCGATTCGTCGCTGACTTGCGTTGGCATCGTCTGTCTCCTTTCGTTTCGTTCGAGGCGCCCCGCTCGCGAAGCGGAGGAGGCGCCGTTGGATGGTCAGGCGCTGAGCCCGCCGTCGACCGTCAGCACGGAGCCGGTCACGTACGAGGCCTGCTCGGAGGCGAGGAAGCGCACGCAGGCCGCGACCTCCTCCGCCGTGCCGGGGCGCCGGGCCGGGATCGCGTCCGCGAGAGCGTTGCCGTTCCCGTCCCCGATCCCCTCGGTCAGCTTCGTCTCCACCAGCCCCGGCGCGACCGCGTTGACGGTGATCCCGCGCCGCGCGACCTCGACCGCGACCGTCTTCGTCATCCCGATCAGGCCCGCCTTCGAGGCCGCGTAGTTGGACTGGCCGGCGTTGGCGCGCATCCCGACGATCGAGGCGACGTTGATGATCCGGCCGAACCGCGCCCGCAGCATCGGCCGCAGCGCCCGGCGGGTGGTGTGGAAGGGGGCGGAGAGGTTGGTGTCGATCACCGAGCTCCAGGCGTCGCCGTCGAGTTGGGGCGCGAGCCCGTCGGCGCGGACGCCGGCGTTGTTGACGAGGACGAGCACGGTCCCGAGCACGGCCTCCGCCGCCTCGAACACGCTCTCGACCCCGTCCTCGGACGAGATGTCGCCGGCCACCGCGGTCGCCCGGCCTCCGCCCTCGCGGATCTGCTCGACGATCGCCTCCGCCCCCTCGGCGTCGCTGCGGTAGTTGACCGCGACCGGCCAGCCGTCGTCAGCGAGCGCGATCGCGCTCGCGGCGCCGATCCCGCGGGCGGAGCCGGTCACGAGCGCGCATCCATCGCGCTCAGCCATCGTCGCCCTCCCCCCACTCGACGACCGTGGCGGCCCAGCTCAGCCCGCCCCCGAACGCGGCGAGGAGGACGGCCGAGCCGTCGGCCAGCATCCCCCCCGCCTCGGCCTCGGCGAGGGCGAGCGGGAT
>DATADX010000032.1:0-44737 GCA_036258315.1 Solirubrobacterales bacterium | reverse complement strand
TCGCGCTCAGCCATCGTCGCCCTCCCCCCACTCGACGACCGTGGCGGCCCAGCTCAGCCCGCCCCCGAACGCGGCGAGGAGGACGGCCGAGCCGTCGGCCAGCATCCCCCCCGCCTCGGCCTCGGCGAGGGCGAGCGGGATCGAGGCGGCGGAGGTGTTTCCGTAGCGGTCGATGCAGTCGATCACGCGCTCGCGCGGCAGCCCGAGGCGCTCCCCGACCGCGGTCAGGATCCGCCCGTTGGCCTGATGGAACACGAACAGGTCGATCTCGTCGAGCTCGTGGCCCGCGGCCGCGGCGGCGTCGGACGCGGCGCTGACGAGCCGGTCGACGGCCTCGCGGAAGGTGTCGTGGCCCTTCATCCGCAGGATCCCCTCGTCGCGGCCGGCGGTGATCAGCTCGGCGCGAGCGCCGTCGGCGCCGAGCACGAACGGGCCGATCCGCGATCCACCTTTACTCGCCCGCACCAGCGCCGCCCCGGCGCCGTCGCCGAACAGCGCGGCGGTGCTGCGGTCCCGCTCGTCGACGAGGCGGGTGATCATGTCGGCTCCGATCACCAGCGCGGCATCGGCGCGCCGGGACTCGACCTGCGAGCCGGCGAGCGCGAGGGCGGAGAGGAACCCGGAGCACGCGGCGTTCAGGTCCATCGCCCCGGCGCGGCCGGCGCCGAGCTCTGCGGCGACGAGCGCCGCCGCGTGCGGGGTGAGCTGGTCGTGGCTCATCGTCGCCACGAGCACGAGGTCGAGCTCGGCCGGATCCATCCCGGCCGCCGCGAGCGCCTCGCGGCCGGCCTCGGCGGCGTACCCGTGCAGCCGCTCGGACCGGTCGGCGATCCTGCGCTCCCGGATCCCGGTCCGGGCGACGATCCACTCCTCGTCCACCCCGAGCCGCGCCGCGATCGGCGCGTTCGGCACCACCTCGGCGGGAACCGCGACGCCGAGCCCGGCGATCGCGCTCCCGCGCAGCGGCCGCAGGGCGGCGAGCTCGTTCGCTTCAGCCTCGGGGCCCGTGGCTGTCGCCGCCCTAAGCACTGGCGACCTCGAGCTGGGCCAGAGAGGCGGACTGCTGGTCGGGGACAGTCCGCTTCGCGAGATTGCGAAGGACCTTGCCCGGGCCGACCTCGACGAAGCGCTCGGCGCCGGCGTCGCGGAGGGCCAGCAGCGTCTCGCGCCAGCGGACCGGCTTCGTCAGCGCCTCGACCAGCTGGCGCGCGAAGTCCTCGAACGGCCGTGCCGTCACCCCGCTGTAGACGGTGACCCGGGGCTCCCTGAGGTCGATCCCGCCGAGCGCGCGTCTGAAGGGGGCGACCGCCGGCTCCATCGCGGGCGAGTGGAACCCACCCGCGACTGGAAGCCTGCGCGCCTTGAGGCCTACGCGCTTGGCGTCGAGAGAGATGGCCTCAAGCCTCGAGATCGGTCCAGAGAGGACGAGCTGGCCGGGCGCGTTGTCGTTCGCGACAACCGCCCCGTTGCGCTCGGCCAGCTCGCGTGCCTCCTCGCCCTCGCCGCCAAGGAGGGCAAGCATCCCTGCTTCCGGCCCGGCGGCGGCGGCCGCTTGCATCGCGCGGCCGCGGACGGCGGCGAGCCTCAGCCCGTCCGCCTCTGAAAAGACTCCGGCAGCGGCGAGCGCCGCGAGCTCGCCGAGCGAGTGGCCCGCGACCAGGGCCGGGAGCGGCGACCCGGCGCCGGCCCAGAGCGCGATGCTGGCGCAGTAGAGCGCGGGCTGCAGGTACTGGGTGCCGCCGTCGAGGGCGTCGAAGGGATCGCGGCCGACCTCGACCCGGCAGAGATCGAGGAGCTCGGGGCGGTGGCGCTCGACGGCCTCGACCATATCGGCGCTCTGGCTGCCCTGGCCGGGGAAGAGGAGGGCCTCGCGCATCTCGTGCCCGTTGGTGGTCGGCGACATCAAGGCGCGGATGCTCGCGGCACCGCGGCCGAACCGGAAGGGCTTCGCCGCGCAGACCCCCCGAGCGGGGGGTGTTCGGCGGACGACCGGGGGGTGCCTAGGCGACGAGCCCCATCCGCTGCGCCGCCCGCACCGCCTCGGCGCGGTTGCGGACCCCGAGCTTGCGATAGATCGAGCTCGTGTGCTCCTTGATCGTGTGGGGCGAGAGATAGAGGCGCGAGGCGATCTCGCTGTTGGTCGCCCCCTCGGAGATCAGCGCCACGACCTCCTGCTCGCGCGTCGATAGCGGCGTCTCCTCAGGCGCCGGCGAGGCGGTGAACACCTCCTTGCCGAGCGCGACGATCCGGATCGCCCTGAGGATGTCGGGCGCCGGCCAGTCCTTGGCGACGAACCCCGACGCCCCCGCCGCCCGCGCGACCGCCGGCGACACGCGCCCCGCGCCCGAGATCAGCAGGATCTGCGTTCCCGGATGCGCGTCCCGCAGCTGCGCGCACAGCTCGGCCCCGGACTCCGTCCCGAGGAAGAGATCGATCAGGACGACGTCGGGGCGGAGCTCCGCGGCCAGCTCCAGCGCCTGCCCGCCGTCGCGCGCCGCCGCGGACCGCTCCACCCAGGGCTGGCGTTCGAGCAGCAGCTTGAACCCCCAGTGGACGACGTCGTGGTCGTCGACGACCAGCACCTTGAGCCGGCGCTCGCCGTTCATCAGGCGGCCATCCCGCTGCGCGGCTCCGACATCTCGGCGACCAGGCGGACGTGCCAGCGATCTCCGTCCGTCGGCCCGAACTCGAACAGGGCATCCTGCTGGAGCGCCTCCATCGCCAGCAACCTCAGCCCGAGCCCGGCGCCCGCCGCTGCACCGGAGGCGTCGACCCCGTCGTTGCTGACCTCGAGCACGAAGGCGCCGTCGTGGGCGTCGACCTTGACCTCGATCCGCTCGGGCGCGGAGTGCTTCTTGGCGTTCCGCACCGCCTCGCGGAAGACCGACTGCGACAGCCCCTCGAGGCGGGCCGGGACCACGACTCCGTCGCTCCAGCTCAGCCGCAGCGCAGGATTGCGCTCGAGCGCCCCATCAAGCAGGCGCCGCAGGCTGATCTCGGGCCGCCGCTCGGCTTCGAACGGGGGCCGGCGGAGCGCCGAGCGCAGCTCTGTCAGCACCTCCTGGAGTTCGTCGTGGCAGGCGCGCAGCTGCTCGCGCGTCAGCGACTCGCCCGATCCGAGCGCCAGCGACAGCCCGAACAGCCGCTGCATCACCCGCTCGTGGATCTCCCCCATCAGCGCCACCCGCTCCTGCAGCTGCCGCGCGCGCTCGCGCTGGCTCGTCGAGCGCTCGACGCTCGTCGCCAGCGCCACCATCCGCCCGATCGTCAGCATCGTCTGCCGCTCCTCCCCCGTCAGCTCGAACTGCCCGCCGCCGCGGTCGCCGAGGATCACCCCGAACCAGCGACCGCCCGCCGCCACCGGCGCGCAGGTCACCGTCGTGATCCCGGCGAAGCGCGCGTAGCGCGGGGGCAGCTCCCGCTCGAGTTCTGACGACGCCTCGATCACCCGGTCCTCGGCCAGCGCCCGCTGCGCGATCGGCGTCTCCTCCAGGGTCGCCTCGATGTTGCGCATCATCTCCTTGTCGACGCCGTAGGAGCCGAACGAGTGCACGGCGTCCGTCCCCGGGTCGTAAAGGAACACCCCGGCCCGCTCGAGCGTTGTCAGCCGGCAGACCGCTTCCGACGCGTGGTCGCAGAACTCGGTCACGCTCCGCGCCGAATCGACCTCCGCGAGCAGGCCCGCGAGGACCTCGACGGTGGCTGGATGGGCGGGTTCGGCTCTGGTGCTCAAGGGTCACTCCTGCTACCCGCCCGTCGGCACCAAGTTACCGATCACCCCCCGTTGCGGGGGCAGCGCAACTACGCTTCCTGCCGCGGTTTTTGCCCACTCAGGGAAGGTGATCGGATGATGAGCAGGATTCGGAGCCGGCTGACCTACGCCAATGTCGTCGCGACCCTCGCCCTCGTGATCGCCGTCGCCGGCGGCACGACGGCAATCGCCATCACCGCCGCAAAGAACAGCGTCACCACGAAGAGCATCAAGCCGGGCAACGTGACCGCCCGAGACATCGCCGGTGCGGTCCTTGTACGGGAGACCGTCCCGCTCGTCGATCCGGCTGTGAATGACGGGGTCTACAGCACCGCCACGGCGGCGGCGAGGTGCCCACAGGGTGCGCGTGTTCTCACTGGCGGCGGCGGGACAGGTGGCAACCGAGTCAGCCTGCGTGGCTCAGGACCATCCGGGAACAACGCCTGGGTGGTCGTCGCCGCGAGTGACGACGGCGTTGCGACGGAAGTCGTGGCAAATGCGCTGTGCGTGCCAAAGGCACCCGCCAAGCCCTACCGCGATCCCGCAACACCCAGTCGCGAATAGCCAGAGGCCTACAGCCAAGCCCAAATGACGAGGATCGTTGGACCCCAGCTATCCGCGCACGAAGAGCTTCCGCTTCCGGGAGCTGCCAGGCTCGTAGGGGTAGCCGCCTTGGCGCTTGACCAGTGCACGGAAGACGTACCGCGCTCGCCCGCTTGTCTGCGTGAAGCGGTAGAGGCCCTTGAACGTGCCGCCCTCATCGGTCCGAAGCTGCTTGAAGGTTCGCCATTTGCGCCCCGCCCGGGCTTGCAGAGCGACTAGTCGTCCGGCAGCGTTCGGGTCTGGAAGCCGACCGGTGAAATGGGCCCTCTCACCATTGCGGAGGCTGGTCTCGGCAAGCTTTAGGGTGGGGACGACGGTCGAATCGAGCTGCAGCGTCCTCTGCAGCGTCCTGGTGTTGTAGCGGTACACAAGCTCGACCTCGCGGGAGGGACCCGGATCGAGCCTAGTGACGAAGCGTCCGTTGGCCTGTGTGGTTGCGGTACTCACGAGCTGGCTCGAAGCGTCTTCAAGTTCGACGGTCTCGTAAGCACAGACTGTTGAGCCCGCGATGGGATCACCGTCCGCGTTCGTAAGGCGGCCGCGAATCAGCGGTGACTGCGTCGAGCGAATGGCCGCAAGGGACCGAAGGCGCCCACCGACATCGACGCCGGATTCGAGTTGGCTCCCCTGCTGGGCACCAGATGTTGGACACGAATTGTCGACGTGCACGGTGCGTCGGATGCAGGGCGATGAGACATTGCCGGAAACATCGCCCGCGCAGATCGTCACGTCATTCGGCCCGTTAGCCCAGCCGGGATCGTTCTGCGTGTCGAGGCTGAGGACCCTGGCACCAGAGGTGTCGGGACATGGCTTAAGCGTGGTATAGACACCACCAAGGGGCGGGCAGAAGTCGACGCCCTTGGAATACAGCCCGTTGACGTAGACACTGATCGAACGGGCGCCACCACCGAAGTCACTTGAGCTGGTCTGGAGGGTCTGCACGCCCCGGACCACGCCTCCGTCGAGCAGTTCCCCACTGGCGCTCACGCTGGGTGGGTGGAAGTCCTGCACTTCGGCGGTGAAAGCGTCTGTGTATGCGTAGGCCGAGCTGCCACTGGGACAGCCTCCGGCGGCGAAGCACGTCAGGGCGATCGTGAAGTGGCTGGTGTTGTTCTGGACCGGCCACTCCCATTGATTGGGACCCGCCGAGCCGACTGATGCGTAACCCGGCGCACCGTCGCCGTTTGTCATCGGGCCGTAGCCGGCGTCCGTCCGGTAGTGAACCCTGGCGATCGACGTGGCAAACCGGGTGCCGGGTGCTGCATAGAAGTTCCACGCCTTCCACCCGCCTTGTGCGCTTGCATACTCCGCCTCGAGCCTGAGACCCCACCCGCCGGGGCCGCACTGGTTCAGATGGGAGATGCTGAACGCGCCTCCGGCGGTGACCGCGGCATCGAGCGCGGCATTGTTGCTGCACTCCGTAACCGTGTAGTTGGCGTGGGCCTTAGCCCCTCCGATCACAACGAGCATTGTGATCGCGAGGGCCACTGGGACGACTGCAGCGACGAGCCGGGATCGCCGGTGCGCCATCCACGGATCCCGAGATTCAGGGAAGGCCAGCTCAGGCATCACCGACATGAGCCCAGTCCGGGTCTGTTTGGCCCCCCGGACAGCGGGTAGCTCGGAGGGCTCGTTGCCCGTCCCGCTCACCTCTTGCCCGATCCATACAACGCCGTTACGTCTCCCGGCCCCACTATGCCGCACCTCCGGCTTGGTCGCCTGACTACAACATCGGGTCGCCTGGGTACAACGTCCGCAAATTGCGGGGTTACCGCAAACTAGTCTTGCCGCTTATGCGGGGACGCGGGACCATCACTGGCAGGGGCCGGCTCGCCGTTCTCGGTGCGATCGCTTCGATCGCTTTCATGGGGGCTCCCGTCGAGAGTCGCCCGTCGTCCGAGGGGAAGGCGGCGGGCGATGAGTCGGTGAAGCGCTTTCCGTGGGAGAAGCGGATGAAGGCGGCGACGCGGTTCGCTCGCGGGCGGGCAGGCTCGGTCTCGTTCGCGCTGGTCGACGAGTTCGGGCGCATCCACGGGTTCAATCGCGGGCGGCGCTACTCCTCGGCGAGCCTCGTCAAGGCGATGCTGATGACGGCGTACCTGCGGCGCGGAGACGTCAAGCACCGGCGCCTCCACGCCTCCGAGCGGGCGCTGCTCGGGCCGATGATCCGGGTCTCCGACAACGACGCGGCGAGCGCGATCATGGACCAGGTCGGAACGGGCGGGCTGGCGCGGCTCGCGCGGCGGGCCGGGATGCGGCGGTTCATCCCCCACGAGGTGTGGGGCGGCTGTCAGGTCACGGCTCGCGACCAGGCGCGGTTCTTCGCGCGGATCCGGAAGCTCGTGCCGCGCCGCCACCGCGGCTACGCCCTGGGGCTGCTCCGGGGAATCGTCCCGCCCCAGCGCTGGGGAGTGCCGCGGGGGGCGCCGCGCGGCTGGCGCCCCTATTTCAAGGGCGGTTGGTATCCCGGCGATGGGGGGTGGCGCGTCCACCAGGGGGCGTTGCTGCGGCACGGGCGGCGGCAGCTCTCGCTGGCGGTGCTGACTGAGGGCAGCGGCGACCTCGGCTACGGCGCCGCGACGATCAGCGGCATCACCCAGCGGCTGCTCCGCGACTACAACCGTTTCGACGCCCCGCGGCGGGGCAAGAAGAAGGGAAAGGAGTAGCGGAACGAACTGGCGCGGAATCTCCCCAATAGTGGTGTCATGAACCGAAGGAAGGGCACCGACGTAATTCGTGGAAGGAAAGCCACGAGGACATGACGCCAGCGACTCAAAATCTCAATTCGAAGCTCAGCACGAAGCGCCGAGTCCCGATGCCGGGGGGTAACGGGCTCGACCGGAGGGGGACCGCGATCCGCGGCTCGGCGCCGCCGGTCCGGATCGCCGGCTCGCCGCGCCCGTACCAGGGCGGCTACCGGATCGACGTCTGATCTACGGACGGACTACCGAACCGGTCTTCAGCGGTTTCCACGGATGGCAACGACCGGTGCCATCACTAGCTTCGCGCCATCACCTCGAATCTGAACGACAAGCTGTCGCAGGGGAAGCGGAGGCCGCAGGGGAAGCAGGGGGCGGCGAAGGCCAACACCGCCAAGCCGCAGCCGCAGGTACAGACCGCGAACCCCGAGGATGGGTCAGGCGTCTGGCAGGGCGGCTACCGGATCGACGTCTGACCCGCGGCTAGCTCTCCGCGAACCGATACCCGACCCGGCGCACCGTCAGGACCAGCTCCGGGTTCTGGGGATCGCGCTCGACCTTCTGGCGCAGGTTCGAGATGTGGACGTCGCAGGCCCGGACGTCGCCGCGGAACTCGGTCTGCCAGAGCTCCTCCATGATCTCCTTACGGGAGAAGACCTGGCCGGGGTTCTCGACCAGCAGGCGGAGCACCTGGAACTCCGAGCGGGTCAGGTTGACCGGCTCGCCGCGGACCGTGACGAGGTGGCGGGCGAGGTCGATCGAAACCGGCCCGGACTCGATCGTGGTCCCCTCCTTGCCGTCGGAGCGGTCGAGGGCGCGGCGGCGGAGTTGGGCGCGGACGCGGCCGAGCAGCTCGCGGACCGAGAAGGGCTTGGTCACGTAGTCGTCGGCGCCGACCTCGAGGCCGACGACCTTGTCGACCTCAGCGTCCTTGGCGGTCAGGAGGATGATCGGGACCGGGCTCCGCGAGCGGACCTCCCGGCAGACGTCGAGGCCGCTCTTGCCGGGCATCATGATGTCGAGGATCAGGAGGTCGAAGCTGTCGGCTGCGATCCGGTCCTCGGCGGACTCGCCGTCGGCGGCGAGGGTGACCTCGAAGCCCTCCTGCTCGAGCGCGTAGCCGACCGACTCGCGGACCGACGGCTCGTCGTCGACGACGAGGATGCGGCCGGGTGCGGTGGGCGTCGGGGGCATCAGGCCACCGGGGTCGCGGTCGGCTTGGGCTGGCGCAGGCGCACCCAGAACGTGGCCCCGCGGCCGGGCTCGGAGGTGACGCCGATCTCGCCCCCCATCACGTCGACCATCCGCTTCGCGATCGAGAGCCCGAGCCCGAAGCCATAGCCCTCGTACCCGCTGCGGCCGCGATAGAAGCGCTCGAAGATGCGGTCCTGCTCGGCGGGCGCTATTCCCTTCCCGGTGTCCTCCACCTCGATCGTCACCACTCCGGTGTCTCCCCGCGCGCCGCGCACGGTAATCCTGCCCGGCGCCGGGGTGTGCCTGCACGCGTTGGAGAGGAGCCCGACGAGCACCTGCCGCAGCAGCACCGGGTCTCCCTCGGCGACCAGGTCGGAATCGACCTCGGTGACGATCTCGACCCCCGGCGGGCGCTCGACCGTGCCCGCGGCCTCCTCGGCGGCCATCGTGACGTCGACCACATCGGCCGCGTCCCGTTCGTCCGCCGCTTCGACGCGCGCCAACGTCAGGAGCGCCTGCGTCAGCCGGGTCATCCGCTCGGCGTCGTCGGCGAGCCGGGCGAGGAACCGGTCGCGTGCCTCGGGGTCGTTCTTGGCGCCGCCGCGCAGGACCTCGATCGCGCCCGAGATCCCGGCCAGCGGGTTGCGCAGCTCATGGGCGGCGTTGGAGACGAATTCGCGCTCGGCCTCCGCGCGCTTCAGCTCATCGGTGCGGTCGCGGACGACCATCAGCACGGCGTGCTCGGCGGCCACGCGCCGGGCCTGCACGGCGTAGACGCGGTCCTCGATGTTGAGCTCCGGGACCTCGTCCGAGCCCTCCTCGGCCGCGCGGCGAAGCGCGGGAATCAGGGCCATGGCCGGCCGGCCCCCGCGCACGAGGCGCTCGGCGGCCTGGTTGGAGAACCGCACCTCGCCGTCGTCGCCGACCACGATCACGGCCTCGCGGAGACCTTCGAAGACCGCCGAGAGGCGGTCCCGCTCGGTCGCGAGCGCGTCGAAGCTGTCGCGCAACGCCTCGCGCATCGTGTCGAGCGAGCGGGTCAGGTCGCCGACCTCGTCGCCGATCCCGGCCGGCGGGAGCGGGGCGTCGAAGCGCCCGGCGGCCATCTGCTCGGCGCTCCTTGCCAGGCGCTTGATCCGGATCGTGATCAGCGACGAGACGATGAAGCCGACGACGACGCCGACCCCGATCGCGATCGCGAGCGCGCGCAGGCGGTCGCCCTGGAGGTCGTCGAAGGCGCGGGCGAGCGCCGGCGGCGGCTCGGCGACCACCACGACAGTGCCCCGGACCCCCTCCGCCCCGAAGATCGGCGCCGACGCGAGCGTGTTGTCGCCGGGCAGCTCCAGCCGGTAGCGGCGACCCGCCTTCGCCGCCGCCGAGGCGTCGCCCGCTCCCTGGACGGTGCGCAGGTCACGCGGGGGAGTCGCGGCCGGGGCGAACGGACCGCCCTTGCGGTTGATCGCCCAGACCTCGAAGTTCTCGGTGTTCGCCTCGTCCAGGATCTCCGCCGCCTCGCCGGGCTGCATCTGGGCCGCCTCGAGGGCGTCGGCGACGCTCGTCGTCCGCCCCACCGCGAGGTCCGAGCTTTCGCTCTGCAGGGTCCGACCCGACGAGTCGTCGACGAAGATGTAGACGGCGAAGGCGGTGATCATCGTCACCCCAGCGAAGGCAGCGCCCAGCCACAGGCGCATCGGAATGCGGCGGCCGCCCGCCCCTCCTCGAGCTTCGTTCGAGGCCATGTCTAAGTATCTACTAACAGATCAGGCGTCGAGCAATTCCGCCAAGCGCAGCCAGAGCGCTTGCATCGCGAGCTCCTCCGACACGTTCAGGCGCAGCCGCCGCCGCGTCTCCAGAACCCATTCGACCGCCTCGCGCGCCATCGCCGGGTCGAGGCCGGCGGCGTCGGCGGCGAGCTCGTCGCGGCGGTCGACGTTGAGGACCACCTCGTCGGCGCCCGAGGCGACGGCGGCGAGGTCGCGGTACCAGGCGCCGCAGAGGGCGAGGCCGAGGTCCAGCGCCTGGGTGCGGGCACGGCGCTCGGTCCGCTTCACCTGCTCGATCGCCTCGCGGGTGAGCTTCCCGGTGCGGCCGCGGCGCCCGCCCTGCTCGGCCAGCTCGAGCAGCCGCCGCTCCTCCTCGGCGCCGGCGTCGCCACCCGTCCGCTCGGCCGAGTCGAGCAGCTCGCGGTAGGGCTCGGCGGCCTCGGGCTGATTGCGGGCAGCACGGGCGCCGGCCTCGGCGGCGGCGCGGAGGGCCCGTCCGCGCTCGCCGAGCAGGAACCGGGCTAGCTCGAGGTCACCGCCGCAGAGGCGCGCGACCGCCTCGGCCTCCGGACCGCTCGCCCCAAGCGCCTCAACGACCGCCTCCGGGGCGAGCGGGGCGAACTCGACCGGCTGACAGCGGGAGACGATCGTCTCGGCGAGCAGCTCGGGCTCGGAGCAGAGCAGGAGCAGGTGGGCGAATGGCGCCGGCTCCTCGAGCGTCTTGAGGAGCGCGTTCTGGCTCTCGTCGCGGAGCCCCTCGGCCTCCTCGATCACGAACACGCGGTGCTCCCCCTCGGCCGGGCGGAGGCTCGCGGCGCGGATCACCGACTCGCGCACCTCGTCGACGAGGTGCTGGGCGCCCGGAGGGCGCAGCCAGACGAGGTCCGGGTGGGGCGAGGGCTCGAGCAGCGCCCGGCGGCGCGCGTCCTCGGGGTCGGGAGCCCCGGTCGCGAGCAGCTCAGCGGCAAAGGCGCGCGCCGCCGCCTGCTTGCCCGAGCCCGCCGGGCCCCGGAACAGGTAGGCGTGAGTGGGGCCGGTCGCGAGCGCTGCGCCGAGCGCCGAGCGGGCGCGCGGCTGCTGGCGCGTCGCCGCGGCGAGCGCGGCCGGGATCGCCGCCTCCGCGACCGCCATCACGCGGCACCGCCACGGGCGCCGGCCCGGACGCGGTCGAGCTCGGCGAGCAGGGCGGCGTGAACCTCGTCCGGCGAGGCGGAGGCGTCGATCACCCGGAAGCGCTCGCGATGGCGCGCCGCGACCTCCTCGTAGCCCTCGGCGACCGCCTTCTGGAGCTGCAGGCCCTCGCCCTCGAAGCGGTCCGCCGCGCGCCCCTCGGCGGCGATCCGCTCCGCCGCGACCTCGGGATGGATGCGCAGGAAGAAGGTGAGGTCGGGCCAGACGCCGCCGGTGGCGATGTCGCAGAGCGACTCGACCCGATCGGCTCCCAGCCGCCGCGCGACGCCCTGGTAGGCGATGCTCGAGTCGCTGAAACGGTCGCAGACCACATCGGTGCCGCGCTGGCGCGCGGGGTCGATCACCTCGGCGACGAGCTGGGCGCGGGCGGCGCAGAAGAGCAGCAGCTCGGCGAGCGGGTCGAGCGAGAGCCGCGGGTCCTTGAGGACGTCGCGGATCCGCTCGCCCGGCTCGGTCCCGCCCGGCTCGCGGATCAGCACCGTGTCGGGCCCGAGCGCCTCGGCCAGTCGCTTCGCCTGGGTCGTCTTCCCCGACCCGTCGATTCCCTCCAGCGAGATGAACACCCCGCCAGGCTAAACGCCCGGCCATACGGCTTCCGAAGCCACCCTTTACTGAGTGAAGGGAATCGGCTAGCGTCGCCTCAGCCGACGAGGGAAAGGGAGATCGCGATGGAGTCGAAGGCAGTCGATCCCGGTGAGTTCCGGGCCGGTCAGCGAACCCAGTGGGACAGCGCCGCGACGGGATGGCGCAAGTGGTCGGAGCTCATCGACAGCGCCGCGAGCGGCATCAGCGAGCGGCTGGTCGAGCTCGCGGGGGTGAAGCCCGGCAGCCGCGTGCTCGACATCGCCGCCGGCTACGGCGAGCCCGCGTTGACCGCGGCGGAGTTGGCCGGGCCGGAGGGCAGCGTGGTCGCGACCGACATCTCCGCCGAGATGCTCGCCTACGGGCGCGAGCGCGCGGCAGCGGCCGGGCTCGAGAACATCGAGTTCGTCGAGGCGGACGCGTCCTCCCTCGATTTCCCAGAGGACAGCTTCGACGCTGCCCTGTCGCGCTTCGGGATCATCTTCGAGCCCGACGGCGAGGGCGCGGCCGCCCGCGTCCGCGGGTTCCTGAGGCCGGGCGGGAAGATGGCGATTGCCTCGTGGGGTCTCCCCGAGCAGGTCCCCTTCCTGGCGATCCCGATGAAGACCGTGATGGAGCGCCTCGAGGTCCCACCGCCGCCCCCCGGCACTCCCGGTCCACTCTCGCGACCGACGCCCGAGGCGATCGGCGGCCTGCTCGAGGGCGGCGGGTTCTCGGACGTCGAGGTGGAGGAGGCCGAGGTCACCTTCGAGTGGTCGTCGCCCGAGGAGTTCACGACCTTCATCCAGGAGATCGCGCCGCCGATCATCGCGATGATCGAGCCCCACCCGGCCGACGTCCAGAAGCAGGCCTGGGAGGCGATCACCGAAGCGGCCCGCGGCGCCGCGGGCGACGACGGCGCCGTGCGGCTGTCGAACCGGGTTCTGATGGCGGTCGGGCGCGCCTGAGCCGGCGCGCCGCGACGATCTCCGTCCGGCGACCGGACGCAGAGGGCCGATCAGCTCTTGGCGCGGGGGTTCGCGCGCGAGCCGCTCTTCGACTTCGCCCCGTTCCCGGACTTCGAGCGTGACCGGGCGCCGTTCTCCGCGCCGCGCGCCCGCTTCACCTTGGTCGCCGAGGCCTGGCCGGCGATCTTCTCGGCCTCGGCTACGGCCGCCTCGGTGTCGGCAGTGCCGTCGGCCTCGGCGCCGTCCGCCTCGGACTCCTTCGCGGCCCTGGCCGCCTCGCGCTCGGCGCGGCGGCGCTTCATCTCCGCCATCGAGGGGCACTCGTCGTTCAGGCAGAGCTTCCAGGGGCGCCCGCGCCAGGGGACGACCTGGAGGCGCGGGGTCTGCCCGCAGACCGAGCAGACCTCCTCGATCTTGTAGAGGCCGCGGACGCGCTGGGGGAGCGGGAAGGTGACGTCGCAGGAGTTCGGCGAGTCGGGGTCGTCGCCGTCCCAGCCCTGACAGCCGACGAAGCGCTTCCCGGACTTGCGCGCCTTGATGATCCGGAGCATGTTCGGGGAGCCGTCGGGCTGGGTGCGGCCGGCCTCGCGGCAGACGATGCAGGGGCCGAGGATCCGGTCCTGGTCCATCCCGGCCCAGACCTCGCGCGCGAACTTGCGCCAGTTCGCGTCCTCGTCCTCGGTCTTCAGGTCGCCGCCCATCTCGTCGTAGGCGGAGCGGAGCATGTCGCGGCTGTCGGCGAGGACCTCGTCCTTGCTCATCTCGCCGGCCGCGATCTGGTCCATCTCGGCCTCCATCTCGGCCGTCATCTCGGGCGTCGCCATCCGCGGCACGAACTCCTTGAAGGCGCGGTACATCGCGATCCCGGTCTCCGACGGCTCCGGCGGGTTCCCGAACACGTAGCCGCGGTCGTAGAGCTTCTGGATGATGTCGGCGCGGGTCGCCTTGGTGCCGAGCCCGCGCTCCTCCATCAGCTCGATCAGCTTGCCCTGCGAGAGGCGGGCCGGCGGCGGCGTCTCCTTGCCCTCGAGCTCGACGCCCTCGAGCTTCAGCTCCTGGCCCTCCTCGAGCTTCGGGATCTCGGTGTCGGCCGAGCGGGCGTAGGTGTAGATCGCGGCGAACCCGGGGTCGACCACGACCGAGCCGCGCACGAAGTAGGTCTCGGGCTCTCCACCATCAACAGCCGTGTCTCCAGAAGGACGCGCCGTGATGTTTGCCCGCGTGCCCTCCGTCACCATCGGCGGGCTGAAGGTGGCGAGGAAGCGCCGCGCGACGAGCTCGTAGACCTTCCGGTGCTGCTCGGAACGGGCCTCGAGGCGCTTCGGGTTGACCGCCGAGGTCGGGTAGACCGGCGGGTGGTCGGTCGTCTCCTTCTTGCCCCGGGTCGCCGTCAGGTTGGGCTGGTCGAGCAGGAAGGAGGCGGCCTTGAACTCGTCGACCTTGACGAGCTCGCCGATCAGCTCGCGCGTGTCGAGCGAGGACGGGTAGACGGTGTTGTCGGTGCGCGGATAGGAGATGTAGCCGTCCATGTAGAGGTCCTCCGCGATCCGCATCGCCCGCGACGGCGTAATCCCGAGCCGGCTCGACGCGTCGGTGGTGAAGGCGGTGGTGTTGAGCGGCGTCGGCGGCTTCCGCGTGTTCCTGCGCGCGGTGATCTCCTTGACGGTCCCGGGGTCGTTGGTGTTCGCGACCGCGGCCTTCGCCTCTTCCTCCTTCCAGAACCTGTCGGTCGTGTGCTCGGCGACGAAGCTGCCGTCGGGATGGGCGAAGGCCGCGCTCACCTCCCAGAAGGGCTCGGGGACGTGGGCGCGGCGCTCGAGCTCGCGCTCGACGATCAGCCCGAGGGTCGGGCTCTGGACGCGGCCGACGGAGAGGAAGTTGGCGCCGAAGCGGCGCGTCGCCATCGAGACCGCGCGGGTCAGCGTCGCGCCCCAGATCAGGTCCATGTCCTGTCGGGCGGCGCCGGCGTTGGCGAGCGGCATCGAGAGCTCATCGAGGTTCGAGAAGGCCCGCTCGATCTCGTCCTTGGTGAGGGCGGAGTAGCGGGCGCGCTTGACGGCGGTGCCGTCCTCGTGCACGCCCTCGGCGGTGGCGAGCTCGGGATTCGCCTCGACGATCTCCTGCAGGGCCTCGAGCCCGATCAGCTCGCCCTCGCGGTCGTAGTCGGTCGCGATCACGAGGTCGTCGGCCTCCTTGGCGACCTTCTTCAGGGCCCGGACGACGTTCTTGTCGGTCGGCTCCTTGATCAGCTCGGCGTCGATCAGGTCGCGCGGATCGGTCTCCTGCCAGTTGTTGTAGGAGTCGGGGAAGGCGGGATTGAGGACGTGGCCCTTGAGGCCGATGGTCATCTGCTCGCCGTCGCCGTCCTTCCACGTGTAGTAGGGCGTCCGGTAGGAGGACTCCTCCTTCGCGGCGCCCCCGCTGAGGATGTCGGCGATCTTCTTCGCGCTGTTGTTCTTCTCTGTGACGATCAGTCGCATGGCGAGGCCAACGGTAGAGGGGAGTCGAAGCAACACCGGATGCCTCCCCATCTGCCCAGTCGGTGCGCGAGAGTAGCACCAGCCATCGGATGCGCCGTGAGGCTTAACGTGCGGATGTCCCCGCGGTCACGGTTACGCTTCACGCGTGAAGTCGCTGGTCACAGGCGGGGCCGGTTTCATCGGATCGCATCTCGTCGACGCGCTCCTCGAGCGGGGTGACGATGTCCTCGTCCTCGACGATCTCTCGAGCGGCAAACGCGAGAACCTCTCGGCGGCGCTCCAGCACGGCGCCACGCTCGAGGTGCTCGACGTAACCGACCCGCGCGTCCTGCTGACGGCGCTGGAGGGCTTCGGTCCGGAAGCCGTCTTTCACCTCGCCGCCCAGATCGACGTCCGCAAGTCGATGGCCGATCCGGGCTTCGACGCCCGCCTGAACGTGATCGGCACGCTCAACGTGCTGGAGGCCGCGGCCCGCGTCGGGGCCGGCCGGCTCGTGTTCGTCTCCACCGGAGGCGCCATGTATGGAGAGGGGGTCGGCCGCGAGGACGAGCTCCCCTTCGCCGAGTCGGCGCGCTGCGAGCCGGACTCCATATATGGGCAGAGCAAGCTGGCCGCCGAGGGGTACGTGGGGTACTACGACCGCACCCACGAGATCTCGACCGCGGTGGTCCGGCTCGGAAACGTCTACGGCCCCCGCCAGGACCCCGCTCTCGAGGCGGGGGTCGTCGCGATCTTCTCCGACCTGGCCCGCGACGGCGGCAAGCCGACTGTGTTCGGCGACGGCCTGCAGACCCGCGATTACATCCACGTGACCGACGTCGTAGCCGGAATCCTCGCCCCACCGAGCTCCGCCGGAAAAGGGATCTTCAACATCGGCACGGGAGTGGAGACGAACGTCCTCGAGCTGGCCGAGACGATCGGCCGGCTGGCGGGACGCGAGAACTTCGAGCCAACCTTCGCGCCGCCGCGAGCGGGTGAGGTGCAGCGAACCGCCCTCGACCCGACGCTCGCCGAGCACGAGCTGGGCTGGCGCGCCCAGCTGTCCCTGGAAAAGGGGCTCGAACAAACGCTCGCGTAACCTTCGTTTTCATGCCTGCACAGGCCTACGAGGGCAAGCAGTGCGTCTGCCAGTTCAAGCGCGGGATCTGCGACCAGACCTGCGTCCGCGACATGCTCGACACGCCCGTCTACGTCGCCTGCCTGCGGCTCGGCGGGAGACGCTGCGTAGTCGTCGGCGGAGGCGAGATCGGGCTCGAGAAGGTCGAGGGCCTGCTCGCCTGCGGCGGGGAGGTCACCCTGGTCGCCCCGGATGCGATCGGCGAGCTCGCCGAGCTCGCCGAGGAGGGATCGATTCGATGGGAGCGCCGCGGCTACGAGCCCGGCGACCTCGAGGGCACCTTCATCGTGATCGCGGCGACCAACGACACCGACGTGAACATCGGCGTCTACGAGGACGCGGAGCGCCGGGCGATGCTCGTCAACGTCGTCGACGTGCCGCCGCTCTGCAACTTCATCCTCCCGGCGATCGTCCGCCAGGGCTCGATGGCGATCGCGATCTCGACGCAGGGCGCCTCGCCGGCGCTCGCGAAGCGGATCAAGCGGGAGATCTCAGAGCAGTTCGGCGAGGCCTACGCCGAGCTGGCGATCATCCTCAACGACGTGCGCGGCTGGGCGAAGGGCACCCTCCCGACCTACCAGGACCGCAAGGAGTTCTTCGAGGGGATCGTGAACGGCGACCCCGACCCGATCGAGCTCCTCCGCGAGGGCCGCCGCGACGAGCTCGAGGAGCTGATCGCGGCCGCGCAGGAGCGCCGCGGCGCGCTCGGCGCCTCGGCCTAGCTGGCCCCACCGGGGCGACTACTCGACGTCGCGGGCCCGCAGCAGGGCTGCGCCGGCGGCGAACAGGGCGGCGATCCAGGCGAGCATCCAGGCGACGGCCAGCCCGGGCGAGAGGAAGTCGACCTTCGACAATCCGACGTCGTCCGGGTCGAGGCCCTGAACCGCACTGGGCAGCGCCCCGGTCGGGCTGAATCTCTCGACGCTCGGCGCGAACTCGCCCAGCAGCGGATCGAAAACGAAAGCGACGATCAGGATTCCGACGATCGCGGTCGGCTGATTTCGGACCAGCGAGCCCACCCCCACGCCGAAGGCGCCGAGCAGCGCGGCGACGCCGGCGTTGCGGGCGAACTGCTCGATCAGCTCGCCGAGACCGGGCGTCGGCAGGTCGCGCGCCTCCAGGATCGCGAAGCCGAGGATGGCGACCGAGATCGAGATCGCCACCGACAGGAGCGCCCCCGCGGCGGCGAACGCGATCGTCTTCGCGGCCAGGAAGCGGGTCCGGTCGGGCGCGGCGAGCAGCGAGCTCGTGATCGTGCGGTGCCTCCACTCCCCGGTGATCCCGACGATCGCGAGGATCATGATGAAGAGGCTGCTGACGTCGCTCTGGAAGACGTCGTTGAGGACGTCCTCCTGGGACGGCTCGGTGATCGAGGCGACGAGGATCGTGAGCAGCAGCGAGATCCCGATCGCGACCCCGGCGAGCGCGTAGAAGGTGCGGGTCGTCCGCAGCTTGATCAGCTCGGCGTGGAGCAATCGGCTCATTCGTCGTCACTCCCCGTCAGCTCGAGGAAGACGTCCTCGAGCGAGCGCCCGACGGCGACCAGCTCGGTGAGGGCGACGTGGTGCTCGTTGGCGGCCGCGCCGACGGCCTCGGGAGGCGCGCCGCTGACCAAGAGGGCGCCGGACTCCTCGCGCTCGAACTCGATGCCCGCCGCGGCGAGCGCCCGGCTGAGCGCGTCCGGATCGCCCGCACGCACGCGGCTGACGCCGCCCTTGGCCTGGCCGAGCACCTGCTGCAGCGGGCCGCTCGCGCGCAGCTTCCCGCGCGAGATGACGACGATGTCGTCAACCGTCTGGGAGATCTCTGAGAGCAGGTGGCTCGAGACGAGCACCGCGCGGCCGCGGGAGGCCTCGGAGCGGAGCAGCTCGCGCATCCAGCGGATCCCTGGCGGGTCGAGCCCGTTCGCCGGCTCGTCGAGGATCAGCACCTCGGGGTCCCCGAGCAGCGCCGCGGCGATCGCGAGCCGCTGCCGCATTCCCATCGAGTAGCCCTTCACCCGCCGGTTGCCGGCGTCGGCGATCCCGACGAGCTGGAGCACCCCCTCGACACGCGACGCCGGATGGCCGCCGGCGGCGGCGAGGATGCGGAGATGGTTGCGTCCGCTGCGGCCGGGATGGAAGCTCGCGTCCTCGAGCACGGCGCCGACCTCCGCGCTCGGGTGCGGGAGGTCCTCGAAGCGGGCGCCGTGGAACGTGGCGGCGCCGGCGTTCGCGTGGACGAGGCCGAGCAGGATCCGGAGCGTCGTGCTCTTGCCGGCGCCGTTCGGCCCGAGGAATCCCGTCACCCGGCCGGCCTCGACCTCGAAGGAGAGGTCGGACACCGCCTGGACCGAGCCGAACCGCTTGCTGATCCCGTTGATCTCGATCGCGGCCACGGGGCCGCGCACTCTATGACAGGCCGGTCAGGCGGCCTTGCGACCCTTGATCACGAGGTACTCGCCGGGGGAGCGGTAGCCGTCGTCGGCTTCGTTCCCCTCCATGTAGGCCTCGAGCAGATCCGCCCGCAGCGGCTCGTAGTTGCCCTCGGGCTCCAGTACCGCTCGGGCGGCGACGAGCGGGGGGAGCTTGAGCTCGTACTCCTCCAGGAACGCCTCGGGAGAGTCGTGCTCGAACACGATCTGCGCCCGGTCGAAGGAGAGGTCCACCCCGGTTCCCTCGAACAGCCCCCGGACGTGGTCCTCGTCGCCCCACAGGATCGGCGGCTGGAACCCCTCCGGGGGCGGCGGCATGTGGTCGGCCACCGCCCTGAAGAACTTGCCGATGTTCCCCTCCGGCGTCCAGGCGGCGACGGCGAGGCGACCGCCCGGCTTCAGGACGCGCGCGAGCTCCTCGGCCGCCCGGCGCTGGTCCGGCGCGAACATGCAGCCGAACACCGACAGCACCACGTCAAAGCTGTCGTCCTCGAACGGCAGCTGCTCGGCGTCGCCCTCGACCCACTCGATCTCGACACCGGCGTCGGCCGCGGCGACCTTCCCCTGCTCGAGCAGCTCCGGCGTCAGGTCGAGGCCGGTCACCTCGGCTCCGGTCTGTGCCGCCGGGATCGTCGCGTTGCCGGTCCCGCAGGCGACGTCGAGGACCGTGTCCCCTTCCCCCACCTCGGCGGCCGCGACGGTGGTGCGGCCGGCGTCGGCGATCCGGTCCACGATCTCGGCGTACTTGCCGCCGGCCCACATCTCCCGGGCGGCCTGCTTCGCCTCGCTCAATTCAGCCATCTCCCCCTCCTCGGTCGGGTTCCGCGACGCATCCTCTCGCAAAACGCCGGTGCGCGGGATCAGCCCTCGGGCAGCGCGTAGATCGCGACGGTCGCGTACTGGATCGCGGCCGCGGCGATCACCAGGACGTGGAAGATCTCGTGGTAGCCGAACACCTCCGGCCGCGGGTCGGGTCGGCGGCGCGCGTAGACCACCGCCCCCGCCGTGTACAGCGCCCCGCCGAGCGCGAGCATCCCGACGCCGACCGGTCCGATCTTCTCCCAGAGCTGGGGGATCGTGATGATCGCGACCCATCCGGTCGACAGGTAGATGGCCGAGCTGAACCACTTCGGGGCGTTGATCCAGAAGAGGTTGAGGATCACCCCCGCCGCGGCGCTCGCCCAGACCACGATCAGGACGACCTCGGCGAGCGTCCCGTCCATCACGAGCAGCGCGAACGGCGTGTAGGTGCCGGCGATGAAGACGAAGATCATCGTGTGATCGAGGCGGCGCATCCAGCGCCGCGCGTCGGGGGTCCAGGTGACGCGGTGATAGAGGGCGCTCGTCCCGAGCATCGCCGACAGCGAGAAGGCGTAGATCGACATCGCGATCACCTCGCGCGCGCCGTGCGCGGCGATGATCAGCGCGATCCCGGCGCCGAGCGAGATGAAGAACGCCCATTGGTGCGAGACACCGCGCAGGCGGGGCTTCTGGCTGAGCTTGTGGGCGACCCCGGCTGCCGCGAGGGAGGCGGTCTCGCGCGCGCTCGCGAGCTGGCGCTCGGCCCGCTGGCGGGCCTCCCCGAGGCTGCCCTCGGCGGCGCCCCGAGCCGCGCCGGCGGCGCCCCGAGCGACCCCGGCGGCGCCTCGCGCCGCGCCCGCGGCGCTGCGCGCCTTGTCGGCCGCCCCACGGGCGGCGTCCTGCGCGGCCCCGACCGGATCGGGCCCCGTTTGCGGCACCTGATCCCCCGCTCGAGCCATCGAAACAAGATAGCCGCGCCCCGATTCAGATGTAGGGGGTGGGCGACAGGTCGATCGCCCGCCGGTGGCGAATTTAGTATCAAGGCCAGCTGGGTCCCAGACGCTAGATATAGCGTTGATGGGCGATTCTCGCCCACCGAGCCACTGTCCCTAGTAAGCTGTGGGACATGGATTGCCCCCGCTGCGGATCCGCCACCCGCGTCCTCGAGAGCCGTCGCGCCGAGGACGGCGCCGCGCTCCGGCGCCGGCGCCGCTGCCCCGAGTGCGAGCACCGCTTCACCACCTTCGAGCGCAGCGAGCCCGACCCGCTCACCGTCATCAAGCGCGACGGCACGCGCCAGCGCTTCGACCGGGCGAAGCTCCTCTCCGGTCTCGTCCGCGCCTCGCACAAGCGCGACGTCGATCCCCGCGACCTCGAGGCGATCGCCGACCGGATCGAGCGCGAAGCCGGGGCCGCGGGGGGTGAGCTGAGCGCCGCGCGGGTGGGCGAGCTCTGCCTCGAGGGGCTGGAGCCGCTCGACCGCGGGGCCTTCCTCCAGTTTGCGGGAACTCTCCCCGACGGGTTCGAGCGCGATCTCCGAAATCCCCGCAAAAAGGGTGGTTCGAAGGCGCGGCTTCCGTCCGAGCCGAAGAGGATGCTCAGCGGCCCACGATCAGAGCGAGCGAGAGGAGTTCAATGATGGCCAGGGCAGCCTCGAAGGCGGCATCGACGACCGAGAAGGGCCTGGTCATCGAACGCAGGTTCACGACCGCCGGCATCGATCCCTACGACGAGATCGAGTGGGAGAAGCGCGACGCGATCATCGGCGATCCCGACTCCCCCGTCTTCGAGCAGCGCGGGATCGAGTTCCCGAAGAGCTGGTCGCAGAACGCGACCAACATCGTCGCCCAGAAGTACTTCCGCGGCCAGCTCGGCTCCGAGGAGCGCGAGAGCTCGGTCAGGCAGATGGTCAGCCGCGTCGCCGGGCGGATCGCCCAGGCCGGACGCGAGGCCGGTTACTTCGCGAGTGAGGAGGACGGCGACGCCTTCGAGGCCGAGCTGTCGCACATCCTGGTCAACCAGAAGGCCGCCTTCAACTCGCCTGTCTGGTTCAACGTCGGCTGGAAGCAGCCGGGCGAGGAGCAGGCCTCGGCCTGCTTCATCCTCAGTGTCGAGGACGACATGGACTCGATCCTCTCCTGGAACACGAAGGAGGGGATCATCTTCAAGGGCGGCTCGGGCTCCGGGATCAACCTCTCGAAGATCCGCGGCTCGATGGAGCCGCTCTCCAAGGGCGGGATCGCCTCCGGCCCGGTCAGCTTCATGCGCGGCGCCGACTCCTGGGCGGGCGCGATCAAGTCCGGCGGCGGCACCCGCCGCGCCGCGAAGATGGTCGTGCTCGACGTCGACCACCCCGACATCGAGAAGTTCATCTGGTGCAAGGCCGACGAGGAGAAGAAGGCGGCGGCGCTGAAGTCTGCCGACTTCGACATGCGCCTCGACTCCGAGGCGTTCGCCTCGGTCCAGTTCCAGAACGCGAACAACTCCGTCCGCGTCACCGACGAGTTCATGGAGGCGGTCGAGAACGACGGCGACTGGGACCTGATCGCCCGCACCGACGGCAGCACGGTCAAGACGGTCAAGGCGCGCGAGCTGATGGAGCAGATCGCCGACGCCGCCTGGCAGTGCGCCGATCCGGGCGTCCAGTACCACACGACGATCAACCGCTGGCACACGGATCCGAACACGGGGCCGATCACGGCGTCGAACCCGTGCTCGGAGTACATGAGCATCGACGACTCGGCCTGCAACCTCGCCTCGCTGAACCTGATGAAGTTCCGCAACGAGGACGGGAGCTTCAACGTCGGCGACTTCGTCCATGCCGTCGACGTCGTGTTCCTCGCCCAGGAGATCCTGGTCGGGTTCTCCAGCTATCCGACCGAGCAGATCACCGAGAACGCGCGGGGGTTTCGCCAGCTCGGCCTCGGCTACGCGAACCTCGGCGCGCTGCTGATGTCGAACGGGCTCCCCTACGACTCGGACGAGGGCCGCGCGATGGCTGCGGGGATCACCGCCCTGCTGACGGGTCGCGGATACCGCAAGTCGGCCGACGTCGCGGCGGCGGTCGGGCCCTACCACGGATACGAGGTGAACCGCGAGCCCCACAACGAGGTGATGCGGATGCACCAGGCCGCGGCCTACGAGATCGAGGACGAGCTCGTCGAGGATGGGCTGCTGCACGCGGCGCGCGAGTCGTGGGACGAGGCCGTCGCGCTCGGCGAGCAGCACGGCTACCGCAACGCCCAGGCGACGGTGCTGGCTCCGACCGGGACGATCAGCTTCCTGATGGACTGCGACACGACCGGGATCGAGCCCGACTTCTCGCTCGTCAAGTTCAAGGAGCTGGTCGGCGGCGGTCAGATGAAGATCGTGAACCGCTCGGTCAACCTGGCGCTGGAGACGCTCGGCTACTCACCGTCGGAGATCGAGCAGATTGACGCCTACATCAACGAGCACAACACGATCATCGGGGCGCCGGGCCTGAAGGAGCAGCACCTGGCGGTGTTCGACGTCGCCGTCGGCGAGCGCTCGATCAGCCACACCGGCCACATCGACATGATGGCGGCGACGCAGCCGTTCATCTCCGGCGCGATCTCGAAGACGGTCAACCTGCCCGAGACGGCGACGGTCGAGGACATCGCCGACGCCTACACCTACGGCTGGGCCCAGGGCCTGAAGGCGCTCGCGATCTACCGCGACGGCTCCAAGACCGCCCAGGCACTCTCGACCAAGGCGTCCGACAGGAAGAGCGCGGAGGCATCGGCGGAGCCCGAGGTCGTGATCGCCCCGCCGCAGCGCCAGAAGATGCCGCGCGAGCGCGAGTCGATCACGCACAAGTTCCGGATCGGGATGCAGGAGGGCTACATCACCGCGGGCAAGTACGAGGACGGCTCGCTCGGCGAGATCTTCCTCACGGACATCGGCAAGGAGGGCTCGACGATCAAGGGCCTGATGAACGCCTTCGCGACGGCGATCTCGATCGGCCTCCAGTACGGGGTGCCCCTCGAGGACTTCGTGAAGAAGTTCAGCTACATGCGCTTCGAGCCCGAGGGAATCACGACCAACCCGGAGATCCCGTTCGCGAAGTCGCTGCCCGACTACATCATGCGCTGGCTCGCGAGCCGGTTCGTGGCCGACGTCGACTACCTCGAATCGCTCGGGATCATGACCGACGAGGTCAGGGCCCGGAAGGAGGCGCAGCTATCGCTGCCGACCGAGGACACGAACGGCGCCGCGAAGCAGCCCGAGGGCAACGGACACGGGAACGGGAACGGCCACGCAAACGGAGAGGCGAAGGCCGAGGCCAAGGCCGACTCATCCGAGGCGAAGCCCGCCACCTCCGCCCTGACCGACACCCCGCCCGTGATCCCGGCGCAGATCACCGCCGACCTCGAGCTCGGGCCGGCCTGCGACCAGTGCGGCGGGATGATGCAGCGGACGGGCTCGTGCTACACGTGCTCGAGCTGCGGCAACAACACCGGCTGCGGCTGAGCCTCACGACTCAATAGCCGTAGCCGCCGCCCGAGGAGGGTTCGCTCTCGGTTGACTCGTCGGAGCCCGAGGCCTCGTCGGTGCTCGCGGCCTGCCACGTGAACTCCGTGCCCCCGAAGCTGTCGACGACGCCGTCGCCCGTCAGCTGGCCCGGGCGCTCCTCGGTGAAGCGGTAGAGAGGGGCGCCGTCGTAGGTGAGCTGGCTGCCCCCATCCGGGCGCTTCACGGTGCCGATCTCGGCGGCGAGGTCGGACGGGATCGAGCTCGTGTCCGCGGCCGGAACCGGCTCCCAGATGGCGACGCAGCCGCCGACGCAGAGGACCTCTCCGCCGGCCTCCTGCTGGGATGTGTAGAGGGCGCTTCCCTGAGCGTCGACGAGCACCTCGGTGCCGTCGATCTCGCCCAGGGAGACCGGAGCGCCCGAGCCCGCGCCCGCCGCCGCGGTCGCGCCCGCGTCCTGGCTACCGTCGTTCGCGCTGTCGTCGTCATCTCCCCCGCAGGCGCCGAGCCCGAGCGCGGCCACGACGAGGAAGGCGATCACTTTGAATGTGAGCGCTGTGAGAGTGGTCATGCCCGTGTTACGGGGAAGACCCGTGGAGAGGATTGCCGGAGGCGGCGATCGCGGCGCTGATCCCGGACCCCGCCGATCCTCGTAACCAGGCATGTGGTCCTCGCTCTCAGATGAGGCGCTGCTGGCCGGGCTCGCGGCGGGCGAGCCGGAGGCCGCGGCCGCGTTCGTGCGGCGGTTCCAGTCCCGCGTCTACGGGCTCGTGTTCGCGATCCTCGGAGACAGGGCGAGGACCGAGGAGGTGGCTCAGGAGACCTTCGTGCGGGCCTGGCGCCACGCGGCGAGCTATGACTCGCGGCGGGGGCGCGTCCTCACCTGGCTGCTGGCGATCGCGCGCAATCTCGCGATCGACGTCGCCCGGCTGAAACGGGTCGAGCCGATGGAGCCCGAGGTCGTCGAGCGCCGGCTGGAGCGGGTCGACGCCGGCGCCGGCCCTGGAGACCAGGCGGTCGCGCCCGACGAGCGAGCCTGGCTGCGGCGGGCGGTGGCCGAGCTTCCTCCGGAGCAACGCCGCGCGCTGTTCCAGGCCGCCTACCTCGGACGCACGGCCCGCGAGATCAGCGAGCTCGATCGCGTCCCGCTCGGGACCGTGAAGAGCCGGATCCGCGCGGCGATGCTGAAACTGCACGACTCGCTGGAGGGATCGCATGACGTGTGACCGGCTGCGCGAGTTGGCGCCGGAGATCGCGCTCGACGTCGCCGACGGCGAGGAGCGCGCGCAGGCGCTGCGCCATCTCTCCGAGTGCCCTGACTGCCGCCGCCTCGTCGAGCAGCTCTCTGAGGTGGCGGACGAGCTGCTCGTCCTGCCCGCTCCGATGGACCCGCCGGTCGGCTTCGAATCGCGCGTGATCGCGCGGCTGCGGCCGGAGCAGAAGCCGGAGCGGCAGCTGCGCCGGATCGCTCTTCGAGTCGCCCCGGCGCTCGCGGCCGCGGCCGTCACAGCGGCCGTCCTCGTCTCCATGTACAGCGACGATCGCGAGGTCGCCGATCGCTACCGGGACACGCTCGAGCGAGCCGACGGACGCTACTTCGGAGCGCAGCCACTCGTCGATCCGGCCGGACAGCGGGCCGGTGTCGCGTTCGGATACGAAGGCGACCCGTCCTGGGTCCTGGTCACCGTCGATCGGCCCTTCAGGCGGAGGGTGACGGCCGCCCAGCTCGTGACCGAGACGAGGGACACGATCCCCCTCGCCTCGTTCCGGCTCGATCCCGCGAACGGGAGCTGGGGCGGGGCGATCCCCGTCGCCCTCGGCGAGGTCGACTCGATTCGGCTGCTCGGGCAGCGCCCGGGAGAGGTGATCGAGGCGCAGCTGGGTGGGAAGTAGCGAGACGGGCCTTGCTCGGGGAGCGGAAGCTCCCTTGAAAATCGGCCGCCTGACCTGTACCTTGTTCGGCCGCCTTGGCTCGGTCGCCGGGGTTGTCCTCCGTGTCGCTCGTGCTTGCGCTCCCTTGTTTAGGGAACGCTCACGAATGATTAGTACGCTACTATACTTTCTGAAGCATCCTCCACCACTACCGCGGGAGTTTCGTGCCTAGAGACAGAAGCGCTGCCTCGCAGCGCACCGATACAAGTCGCGCCAGAGGCGAGCACGCCAAGCGTTCGCCCGTCAGCGATTCCAACCGTCGCGGCGAGGTCCACCAGCCCGAGCTGACGACCGACAGCTTCCAGATCTTCCTCAACCAGGCAGGTCGCTTTCCCCTGCTCACGCGCGAGCAAGAGGTCGAGCTGGCCAAGCGCATCGAGGCGGGCGACCTCGAGGCGAAGGAGAAGCTGATCAACTCCAACCTGCGCCTGGTGCTGAAGTTCGCCCGCGCCTACCAGGGCCAGGGCGTCCCCTTCCCGGACCTCGTCCAGGAAGCGATGCTCGGCCTGATCCGCGCCGCCGAGAAGTTCGACTACCGCAAGGGGTTCAAGTTCTCGACCTACGCGGTCCTCTGGATCCGCCAGGCGATTCAGCGCGGCCTCGACAACACCGGCCGCCAGGTGCGGATCCCGGCGCACGTCGCCCAGCGCGAGCGCAAGATCAACCGGATCAGCAACGAGCTTGCGACCAAGCTCAACCGCGACCCCACCGATGAGGAGGTCGCCGATCACGCGAAGGTCACCCTCGACGAGGTGCTAGCCGTGCGCGATCTGACCAAGGTCACGACGAGTCTCGACATGCCGGTCGGCGAGGGCGATACCACCCTCGGAGAGCTGCACGTCGAGGAGACGCCCGGCGTCGAGGAGCAGGTCGTCGAGAACGAGCGCGAGCAGGCCGTCGAGGCCGCCGTGGCCACCCTGCCCGAGAAGCATCGCGACGTGATCCGCCTCCGCTTCGGCACCGGCGGTCGCGAGACGCTCTCGGTCAGCGAGACCGCCGAGCGGCTCGGTCTGACGCGGAAGCTCGTCACCGAGCTCGAGGAGCAGGGCCTGCGGCAGCTCGCCGAGGAGCGCTCCCTCGCCGCCTGGAACTAGGGGCTAACAAGCGCCGCAAGCGCTCCCCGCCCGCGTCCGCTACGCGGCTGCCAGCTCCGCTTTGAGCTCGATGTCGACGCCGGTGAGCGCCCTCGAGACGGGACAGTTCGCCTTCGCGTCCTCGGCGATCTGACGGAACTCGTCCTCGGAGACCCCGGAGACGATCGCGGTCGTCTGCAGCTCGATCGTCTTGATCGTGAACGCGTCGCCGTCCTTGCAGAGGTGGACCCGGGCGTTCGACGTGATCTCCTCGGGGTCGTGGCCCGCGCCACCGAGGGCGCCCGCGAGCGCCATCGAGAGGCAACCGGCGTGAGCGGCGCCGATCAGCTCCTCGGGATTGGTCCCGACACCCCCCTCGAACCGGGACCCGTACGAGTACTGGCCCTCGAAGGCGCCGCTGCCGAGCGCCATCGTTCCGTTCCCATTCGTCAGTGAGCCCTTCCATTGTGCGTTCGCTTCCCTGACCGGCATCGCCGACCCCTTTCGCTCGATGCTCTCAGATGAGGACAGTCTGCCGTACCGCCGAGCGCGGGCTAGCCGAGCTCTTCGATCAGGTCGGCGACCGACTCGATGACACGGGAGGGCAGATACGGGTAGCGGTCGATCTCGCCCTGAGTGGTGACGCCGGTGAGGACGAGGATCGACTCGAGCCCTGCCTCGAGCCCGGCGACGATGTCGGTGTCCATCCGGTCGCCGACCATCGCGGTGGCCTCGGAATGGGCGTCGATCGCGTTCAGCGCCGAGCGCATCATCAGCGGGTTCGGCTTCCCGACGAAGTAAGGGTCGACCCCGGTCGCGCGGCTGATCAGCGCCGCCACGGACCCGCTCGCCGGCACCGGACCGTCGGGGGTCGGCCCGGTCGGGTCGGGGTTGGTGCATATGAACCGGGCGCCGCCGCCGACCAGCCTGATCGCCCGGGTGATGCGCTCGAAGCTGTATGTGCGGGTCTCGCCGAGGACGACATAGTCGGGGTTGCGATCGCTGAGCGTGTAGCCCGCCGAGTAGAGCGCCGTCGTCATCCCAGCCTCGCCGATCACGTAGGCGGAGCCGCCGGGACGCTGGGCCTCGAGGAAGTCGGCCGTCGCGAGGGCGGAGGTCCAGATTCGCTCCTCCGGAACGGTCAGACCGCTGGCGCGAAGCCTGGCCGAAAGGTCGCGGCGGGTGTAGATCGAGTTGTTCGTGAGGACGAGAAACGGCTTCTCGACCTCGACCAGCCTCGCCAGAAACCGCTCCGCGCCGGGAATCACCCGGTCCTCGTGAACCAGGACGCCGTCCATGTCCATCAACCAGGCGTCGATCCGGCGCTCGGTCACGGCCAGAGCCTAGAGCGGAACCTGGGCGCGTCGCCCTCGCCAGTACCGGTCGAGGCCCGCCCACTGCTGCTCGGGTGGGACGGCCTGGAGCATCGCCCCCGCCGCCCGCTCGCCGGACTCGCTCGCGATCTCGTCCCTGACCGCCCGCTCGAACTCGGCGGCGTCCATCTCGCGCGCCCGCCGCCCCTGCTCGCGGAGCCGGCGCCTGACCGTCTCGAGATGGGCCGCCGGATCGTCGAGCGCCCCGAAGTGGGTGATCCCGAGGCTCGACGGAGACCAGTCGGCGATCGCGTCGAGGGAGCGCTCCCAGAGCTCGAGGTCGATGTCGGGGGGCGGCGTCGGCGGCATCGCGAATGCCGCAGGAGGGATCCTGACTGCCGCGGTGTCGCCGACGAAGGCGCGGCCGCTGTCGGAGTGCAGGTAGCTGACGTGGTGCGAGGCGTGCCCCGGGGTGTAGGCGACACGAAACCCGAGCACCTCCTCCCCGCCTGCGAGCGCGTACAGGTTCGCCTTGGGAACGGGCGCGACCGCACCCCAGAGACGCTCCATCTCGTCGCCGTAGAGGCGGGAGGCGCTGGCGACCAGCTTCGAGGGATCCGCCAGGTGCGGAGCCCCCCGCTCGTGCACGTAGACGGGCAACCGCGGCCACCGCGCCACCAGCGCGCCGGCCCCGCCGGCGTGGTCGAGGTGAACGTGGGTGAGGAGTACGGCGCGGGGCTCGTCGCCGACGGCGTCCAACAGGGTCGAGAGCGAGCTCGTCGGGCCGGGATCGATCAGTACGCCCCCGACTTCCCAGCAGCCGATCACGCGCTCGTTGCCCAGGTGCTCGACATCGATCAGGCGCACGGCAGCAGAGTCTGCCGGGCGCGACGCCCGGGGGCATTGGTCAGCCCTTGAAGCGCTCCGGCCGGGCACGGAGCGGGGCGTCCAAGCGTCGTGACCACAGATCCGCCTGCGCGGCATCGACGCCCGGCGCCGCGTAGACGTTGACGCTCGTGCCGCGCAGGTAATCGGCGGACCCGGGATGAGTGTCGGGGATTCCCGCGGTCGGGCGGAAACCGGCGGCTCCGTAGAGGTCCCCGTCACCCCAGCACTGGGCGAAGGACGGAGAGGTGGAGTTGTCCTCGTAGAAGTCACTGGCCGCGGCGAGCAGCGACGGTTGAGAGCTGGAGACGACGCGGTCGGCGATGAAGAGGGGCTGGGTGAGCTCGCAGTCGCCGAGGCGCTCCGCGATCAGCTCGCGGCGCTCGTGCGGGAGGCCGAGGTCCTCCCTGCCGGCGATTCCACCGCCCCGGTCCCGGCCGACGTCGGCGCCGCGGCGTAGCCGCCCTCTGCGGCGATCGCCTCGCGCGCGGCGCGCCGGCCCGCCTGGACCGCGCCGTCGAAATAGCCCATCCAGCGGGTCGCCGTCTCCGTGCCGGCCCAGTGGATGCGCCCGACCGGCTCCCGCAGCGCGCGGCCGTACGAGGTCCAGGCCCCGGGGGCGAGGACGCCGCCGTAGCAGCCGCGCGAGAACCGCTCCGCGCTCCAGTCCTTCTCGACGTAACCCGACGGGGCCGCGGCGCGCGACCCGAACAGCCGGATGAAGGTTCCGAGGACCGCCTCGCGGCGCTCCGTCTCCGGGGCGGCGGCGAGGCGGCGCGCCTCGTCGCCCTCGAGGAAGCCGAGGATCACCCCGGGCGATCCGTTCGGGGGCGTGTTGTCGTAGATCACCTGGACCGGGCCCGGCAGGCTCAGCGCCTGACCCGACAGCCCGTCGCCGCGCCAGAAGGGCTCATCGTAGATCGCCATGCACTTGATCACCGTCCCCATCGGGGTCCGCTGGGTGAGCTGGTCGCGCCGCCCCGGGAGGATCGGGTCGTAGTCGATTCGCGCGGCGAGCGCCGGCGATAGGGCGACGATCGCCCGCCGGGCGCGGACGTCGCCCGCGACGATCCCGTCGCGATCGGTCTGAATGCTGCGTACCGGTGTCTCGATTTGAACCCGCCCCCCCAGCTGCTCGGCCATCCGCAGCGAGATCAGCTGCGAGCCGCCCACGATCCGGTCCTGCTGGGCGCCGCCCTCGGTGTCGATCAGGTCGTCCCAGCCGCCCGCGGCGGCGGCATAGAAGAGCACGTGCAGCACCGACACCTCGGCGGGCTCCACCGAGAAGACCGCTCGGATCGACATCGTCAGCGCATCGCGCCCCGTCTTCGTCCGGGCGGCGCCGCGGATCCAGCTCGCGAAGGTCTGCTCGTCGAGCCACCTGGCGCCACGCGCATCCCAGGGCGCGTCCGGGTCGACCCGCTTTGCGAGGCGTTTGAGGCGCCGGTCGGCGCGAGCGTAGTCGACGAGCACCAGGGGATTCAGCCGGGGGATCGTTCCCGTGTAGCGGCCGAGCCTGCCCCGGGCGTCCTCCCAGAGGTTCTCGCCCTCGACGTTGGTCGGATAGGTGTCGAGCCCGAGCTCACGCGAGAGCGCGAGCACCTCGTGCTGGCTCGGGCCCACCCACTGGCCGCCGAGCTCGACGACCTCCTCGGGGCGCTCGCCGACCGAGTGGTTGAGCGTGCGGCCACCGACCCGGTCGCGCGCCTCGAGCACGACCACGTCGAGCCCGGCCGCCTCCAGCTCCCTCGCCGCAGCGAGCCCGGAGAGCCCGGCGCCGACGACGGCTACGTCGCAGTCGTGCATCGACGCCAGTATCCCGCCAGCCGGGCGAAAGCGCCACCATGGGTGTCCGGTTTCGGCTCCCCGCAGCGTCATAACGAGTAGATGACGGCAGAGACCCTGTTCGAGCAGCACAGCGCCCCCTTGACCCGGCGCCTGGAGCGAATGCTCGGCTCGCGCGAGCTCGCGGAGGACCTCGCCCAGGAGGCCTTCCTGCGCCTCTGGCGGCAGGGCCCCGCCGACGTCGGCCCCGAGCAGCAGGGAGCGTGGCTGCAGCGCGCCGCCTCCAACCTCGCGATCGACGAGCTCCGCCGGCGCAGGCGCCGCGACCACGTCGAGCTCGACGAGGGCGCGATCGAGGCGATCTCGGTCGACGGGGCCGAATCGATCGCGGTGCGCGACGCGCTCGAGCGGATCTCGGCCCACGAGCGGCTCTGCGTGCTGCTGCGCTTCCAGGCCGGCCTCTCCTACCGCGAGATCGCCGACACCCTCGCGATCAGCCCCGATGCCGCGCGCAAGCGGGTCTCACGCGCGCGGCGAGCCTTCGCCGCGGCCTACCGCGGCGTGGAGCGAGCCGATCGACCGCTCGTCCTCCTGGAGACGCGCGACGATCCCGCCCCGTACGTGCGCTGGCTCGAGCGCGCCGGGGCGGAGACGCGCCTGGTCCGGCCCGGCGAGGTCGAGCCGCAGCTGGCGCTGGCGGACGCGGTCGTGATCGGCGGCAGCGTCATCGATCTCCACCCCTCGCTCTACGGCGAGGCCCCGCGGGTGCGGCTGAACACGCCGGACGTCCGCAGGGACGTGCGCGAGCTGCGCGTCACCCGGGCCGCGCTCGAGGCGAGCCTGCCGCTCGTCGGCGTCTGCAAGGGCGCACAGCTGATGAACGTCGCGCTCGGCGGCAGCCTCTACCAGGACATCGCGGCCGACGGCGCGACCGGGCGCTCGCACTGGCGGACCCAGCACCGGATCGAGATGGGGCCGGGGACGCTCGCGCGGCGCATCGTCGGCGCGAGCGCCGAGGTGTCGAGCGAGCACCACCAGGCGGCGCGGCGGATCGGGCGGGGGCTGCACGGCAGCTCGCACTCCGACGACTCGATCTTCGAGTCACTGGAGCTCGCCGGCCCGCGGTTCGCGCTCGGGCTGCAGTGGCACCCCGAGCACCCGCCGTCCGAACGCAGCGGGCGCCTGGTCGCAGAGGCGCTGGTCGCCGCTGCGCAAGCTGAGCGATCCGCCACCGCGGCGGCCTAGCGGCCTAGCCCGTCAGCTCGGCGCACGCCGCGGCGAACAGGTCCGTGTGCCGGTCGACATCCGCCTCGACCGTGGCGGGGCAGGTCAGCGCCATGTTGTGGAACGGCGTGATCAGGACGCCGCGGTTGAGCAGGTACAGGTGCAGGTAGTGCTCGAGCTGCGCGTCCCCGGCCCGGGCGGACTCGCCGCCGCTGCTGGGAGGCTCGGGCGAGAACCGGTACTCGGCCCGGGCCCCGAGCCGGGTGACGTGCCACGGCAGGCCCTCGGCCGCGATCGCTCCCTCGACGCCGGCGGTGAACCGGGCGGCGAGCGCGATCATCCGCTCGAACGCGTCGGCGGTCAGCACCTCGCCGAGCGTGGCCCGGATCGCCGCCGTCGAGAGCGCGTTCCCCGCGAGCGTGCCGCCGACGCCGCCGGTGTCCTCGTAGTCGGCGCCGGTCTGTGACTCGATGCGGGCGGCCAGCTCGGCACTCATCCCGAACGCTCCGGCGGGGACGCCGCCTGCGATCGCCTTTCCGATCGTGAGCATGTCGGGCTCGACCCCGTGCGCCGCGGTGTAGCCGCCGGGACCCGCGCTGAAGGTGTGGGTCTCGTCGATCACGAGCAGCGTTCCGGTCGCCCGCGTCAGCTCGCGGAGTGCGTCGTGGAACCCGGGCTCGGGGAGGACGATTCCGATGTTGGTCAGCGCCGGCTCCGCCAGCACGCAGGCGACCTCGCCGGCAGAGAGCGCCCGCTCGAGGGCGTCGCCGTCGTTGAACTCGACCACCTCGGTCGTCACGGCCGGGTCGACCGGCGGCCCGACGTTGCCCTCGCGCGAAACGGGGCGGCCGTCGGGCCCGACGACGATGAACGTCTCGTCGACGGTGCCGTGGTAGCAGTAGCTGAACACGAGGACCTTCGGGCGGCCGCTCACCTGACGGGCCATCCGGATCGCGAACCGGTTCGCGTCGGTCGCGGACAGGGTCAGTTGCCAGAGCGGCAGCCGGAAGCGCCGTTCGAGCTCGGCGGCGGCCCAGAGCGCGTCCTCGGTCGGCAGCATCGTCGTCGCGCCTTTGCGGTAGCGCGCGGCGACGGCCTCCGCCGTCGGCTCGGGCCCGTGGCCCGCCATCGCCCCGGTGTCCCCGAGGCAGAGGTCGACGTAGTCGTTGCCGTCGACGTCGCGGATGTGGGCGCCGGACGCCTCCGCCGCGAAGATCGGATGGCCGCCGGGCCACATCACCATCCAGCTCATCGGGACGCCTCCGAGCAGGTTCGCCCGCGCCTGCTCGAACAGCTCACGCGAGCGCGAGTGCCCGGCGGCGAACCGCTCGCGTTCGCGCGTTGTCAGAGCCTCGAGGCGGGCGCGATCGACGGATCCGCCGGCGCGATCGACGGAGCCGCCGGCGCGTTCCACGGGCCCGCTCACGACGCGGCCCGGTCGGCCAGCGTCTCCGGGAGGCGCACCGTGCCGTCCACCAACGGGACCACCGAGCCGCTCACCCGGGCGCGGCCGTCCTCGATCCGGGCCTCGAGGATGCTCGGCCGTCCCATCTCCTCGCCCTGGCTGACCGTGATCGCGTCGGCGAGTCCGCGCTCGGCGAGGTATGCGCACAGGGGGCCGGCGGCAGAGCCCGTCGCGGGGTCCTCGCCGAGGAGCAAGATCCGTGCGAACCCGCGCGCCCATGCGCGGCCGGCCTCGGCGTCGCACCAGGCGAGGTAGAGGACGACGGCCTCGTGGGGCGCGAGCAGGGCGTCGACCGCCTCGTAGCCGGGCTCGACGCGGGCGAGAGCCTCGCGGGTGGCGAGCGGGGCGATCAGGTGAGGGATTCCCGTCGAGACGACCCGCGGGGGCAGCTCCTGGTGGGCGTCGCCCGGGTCGAGCCCCGCGGCGCGCATCGTCGCCTCGGGGTCGAGCTCGGGTCCCCACTCGGTCGGCGCCTGCAGCATCGTCGCCGACCAGCGCTCGCCGCCGGCCCGGTCCGGGCCCGCCTCGCGGCGCACCCGCACCGGCTGCAGGCCCGCCCCGGTCTCCTGCACGAACTCCCCCTGCTGCTGCCCGCGCCAGCGCGCGATCGCGACGGCGGTCCCCAGCGACGGATGGCCGGCGAAGCGCAGCTCCTCGCCCGGCGTCCAGATGCGGTTGCGATAGTCGGCGCCGTCCGCCGCGGAGCTCTGCACGAACGTCGTCTCCGACAGCCTCGTCTCGAGCGCGAACGCCAGCATCGCTTCATCGGAGAGGCGGTCGGCGTCGCTCACCACCGCGAGCCCGTTGCCGGTCAGCGGCCGCTCGGCGAACACGTCGAGGAAGGCGATCTGGCGTTTCACGCGCCCGAGCCTAAACGCGAGGGGTGGGGTCCGGCCACCCTCCTACGGTGTGCGCGCTGGTCCTTGTCCCCAAACGAACCCAAGGGAGCGATAGAAGAATGGAGCAAGCCACTCCGCCGAGCGGCCAGAGCTTCCCGCCGACCGGCCGGAACTATCCACTGACTTTCTCGGTCGACTACCCCGACCGGCCCCTGAACAGGGTGTCGACGTTCTTCCGGATCTTCGCCGCGATCCCGATCGCGATCGTGCTCGCGTCGGTCTCCGGAGGCAGCTCCGGCTCGTACGAGGACTCCAGCGTCTACGTCGCCGCGGGCGGCATCCTGTTCCTGCCGCCGCTGCTGATGCTGCTGTTCCGCAAGAAGTACCCGCTCTGGTGGGCGAGCTGGAACCGGGAGCTGCTGCGCTTCACCAACCGCGTGCACACCTACGTGTGGCTGATGAGCGACAAGTATCCATCCACCGACGAGGAGCAGTGGGTCCACCTCGACTTCCCGGATCCCGACGGGGAGGAGCTGAGCCGCGGCCTGCCGCTCGTCAAGTGGCTCCTGGCGATCCCGCACTACATCGTGCTCTTCTTCCTCTTCATCGCCGCGGTGATCTGCGTGATCATCGCGTGGTTCGCGATCCTGTTCACGGGCCGCTACCCGGAGTCCCTGTTCAGATTCGTCGAGGGGGTGCTGCGCTGGGGACTGAGGGTGGCCGCCTACGCCTTCATCCTCGTCACCGACGAGTACCCGCCGTTCAGTCTCGAGCCCTGAGCCCGCGGGCGCGCCGCCGCCTCGGGCGCTGAGCGCTCAGCGAGGGCGGCGCAGCCGGCGGCGGGTGCGCCGGTCGGCGCTGTCGCGCGGCAGGCCCTGAGCGACGCGCCCGGGCTGAGTCAGGTGTGCGAATCCGATTGCCAGTCCACCGAACATGGTCGTGCTCCTTCGAGTTCTCTGATTGGGTGACTGCTATAGAGACAATACCAGTCATGCTAACTCGTATGCGCGTGATACCCGTCACGCTAGAATCGAAGCCGTGAACGTCGATCTGATGGTCGAGCAGGCGGAGGGCAAGCCGGCGCCGCTGCCGTTGCTCGCCCTGCAGGCGTTCGCGAACACGCTCGACGTCGAGGAGTCGATCGACCAGCTCGACTCCCCCGAGTCGTTCACCGCGTGGCTCAAGCAGGTCGGCCTCGCGAGGCGCTCCCTGACCGCGAACGCCGCGGACCTCGAGAGCGCGCGGCGGCTGCGCACGGCGGTGCGGGGCCTGCTCGTCGCGAACACCCGCCACACCGGCGACCGCGACGCGACCCGGGCGCTCGGCCGGCTCACCTCGCGATATCGCGTCCCCCTCTCGGCCGGCGCCGACGGCCGCCTCGAGCCCGACCTCTCCCCAGCCCACACGGCGGAGGATCTCGTCCCGCGGCTGCTCGCGGTGATCTTCCAGGCGCAGGCGACCGGGACGTTCGAGCGGCTGAAGATCTGCGAGAACGACGAGTGCCAGTGGGCGTTCTACGACTCGTCGCGCAACCAGATGGGGACCTGGTGCCGGATGGGGCTGTGCGGCAACCGGCTCAAGAACCGCGCCTATCGCGAGCGGCAGCGCTCGGCCTAGCCTCAGCCCTTCTCGAAGCCGAACCCTCCTCGCCCCGCCGCGGGCGACGACCCCCCGCCGCCGGCGGGTCCGCCGAACTCACCCCCGCCGGCGGGCGCCGCGGAGCCGGTCTCGATCCCGAACTGGCGCTCGACTTGCTGCGCCGGCTTCGGCTCCGGGGCGGGCGCCGGATCGGCCTCCACCGGCGCGTCGGGGACGGGCCGCGGCGCCGCGGGCGGAGCCTGCTCCTCGAGGACCGGCGTCTCGGCGGGACGAACGGGACGCTCCACCGGGGGCCTCTCCGCCGGCTTTCCGAGCCCGGCCGCGCCCGTATCGACTACGCCGGTGGCGACGCAGGCGGCGCCGCCGGCCGCGGTCGCGCCGCACACCGCGAGCAGCTTTCCGAGCGCCGCCAGGCCGGCGCCGCGGGTGCCGCCGGCCGCGAGGGGGGCGCCGCCTTCGGCGGCGCCGCGGCCGGCCAGCGCATAGCCGGCCTCGCGGACCTTCTCGGCCGCGTAGCCGACGCGATCGCCGATCCACTGGGACGCCCCTGCCGCCGCCGAGTGATCGATCGCCGGGCCCGCGGGCAGCAGCTCGAGCACCCGGTCGGGAATCGCACGGAAGGCACGCAGCTTCGCCCGGCAGGGGCCGCAGGCGCGCAGGTGGCGCTCGACCTCCTCTGCCCCGTCCACCGCCGCCTCGCCGTCAGCGAGCGCCGAGAGCGCGCTCGAGAGCTCGCCACAGCGCCGCCCCTGCTCCAGCTCGGCGAACACCTCGAGGAACCGTTTCCGGCCTTCGGCCATGCAGCGGTTGATCTTCGTGTAGGTCCATCCGGTGATCTCGCCGATCTCGGAGTACGAGTAGCCCTGCGCCTTCAGGGTCAGCGCGCGGAGCTCCTGTGGCTTCAGGGCGCGCAGCGCCTCGCCGCTGCGGGCGACGCGCTCGCGGCTGGCCGCCCGGTCGCTCGGCCCGGCCCGGTCCGAGGCGATCGCGTCGAGCGGATCGCGGTCGTCGTCCTCGCCGGCGTGGGAGGGACGCGGGGCGCTCAGCAGCCGCTCGCGCTGGCGGCGCACCGCGAGAGCCTCGCGCTTGGTCACCGTCTGCATCCAGCGCACCAGGGCGTCCCCATCGATCAGCGGCGCCTTCGTGAGCAGGATCTCGAGCGAGCGCTGATAGGCGTCTTCGGCGTCGTCCGCGCAGATCGAGTAGCGCCGGGCGGTGCGGCGGAAGACGGCGTCGTGGCTCCCGATCAGGCGCTCGGCGGCGGCGCGGCGGTCCGCCGCCCGCTCCCCGCCCCGGTTCTCCGAAGTGACGCCTCCCACGGCGCTCACCCTCCTCCTCCTCACCCTGTTCACATCCCGGTAAGCCGAAAGCTCGCACGCTTCGTCCCCGAATGCCCGCCGAGAGACCGCAAATTGCAAGAAGTTCGAACGCCGCGGTTTATGCTCGCCGCGATGCGCACGACGACGGCTCAGCGATGAGCACCTGCGTGGTCACAGGTGGGGCGGGTTTCCTCGGCTCCCACCTCTGCGAGCACCTGCTCGCGAAGGGGAATCGGGTGATCTGCGTCGACAACCTCGAGACGGGGTCGCTGGAGAACATCGAGCACCTCCGCGGGGAGGACTTCGTGTTCGAGCCGCTCGACATCATCGAGTTCGTCGAGATCGACGAGCCGGTCGACTACGTCTACCACCTCGCCTCCCCGGCGAGCCCGATCGACTATCTGCGGCTCCCCCTGCACACCCTCAAGGTCGGCTCCTACGGCACCCACCACATGCTCGGGCTCGCGAAGGCGAAGCGCGCTCGCTTCCTGCTCGCCTCCACCTCGGAGGTCTACGGAGACCCGGAGAACCATCCCCAGCCCGAGGACTACTGGGGGCACGTCAACCCGATCGGCCCGCGCGGCGTCTACGACGAGGCGAAGCGCTACGCCGAAGCGCTGACGATGGCCTATCACCGCCAGCAGGGCGTGGACACGTGCATCGTCAGGATCTTCAACACCTACGGGCCGAGGATGAGGGCCCACGACGGCCGGGCGATCCCGACGTTCCTGCGTCAGGCCCTTCAGGACCGGGCGCTGACCGTGTTCGGAGACGGCAGCCAGACCCGGAGCTTCTGCTACGTCGACGACGAGATCCGCGGGCTGGTCACCCTCGCCGAGTCCGACATCCACCTCCCGGTCAACATCGGCAACCCCGAGGAGTACACGCTCCTCGAGCTTGCAGAGACCGTGATCGAGGTGTCCGGCTCGCGCTCGGAGATCGTCCACCAGTCGCTGCCGATCGACGACCCGAAGGTGCGCCAGCCCGACATCAGCAAGGCGCGGGAGCTGCTCGGCTGGGAGCCCGAGGTCGGGCTCCACGACGGTCTCCGCCGGACCATCGACGAGGCTGGCGTTGATCGCCTGGTGGGCTCGCGGGGCTGACCCCCGCTCCCAGGCGACACCCTGAGGACGCCTACTATGCAGGGAGGCGTCACGTCAAGGACGACGGAGTGAGGAGGGCAATGGGGTCGGCTGATCGCGACAGTCACCGGCAGTCTGCGCGAACCGTCCGCGAGGCCGCCGGCCAGCGCCTGGCCAACCTGCAGACGTCGCCGCGGACGGCGCTGCTGATCGCGCTCGCGCTCGAGGCCGCCGCGGTCCTTCTCGATCTCCTCGTCGGCGAGTCTCTCGTCGTCACCTACATGCTCGGGCCGCTGGTGGCGGCCCTGATCGGCGACGCCCGGGTGACCGCGCTCGCCGCGGGCGCCGCGGTGCTGCTCACCCTTGCGAGCGGCGTCTGGAACGGAAACATCGATGAGGGCGGCTGGGCGATCCGCGCCGCCGCCGTCGCGATCGGATCGGCGCTCGCCCTGGGCGGAGCCCTGGTCCGAGCCAGCGGGGCGAGAACGGTGCGCCGCCTCGGGATCCTCGCCTCGGTCGCCGCGATCGCAGACGGGACGCGTCCGCTCGACCGCACCTTCGACGACTTCTGCCGCCGGCTCGTCCCCGAGCTCGCCGACATCTGCGTCGTCGATGCCCTCATCGATGGTGAGATCAGACGGGTGGCTGTTGCGGCGACCGGGCCGCGGGCGGACTGGATCGAGGAGACGATCGCATCCCGCCCTCCGCCGAAGGTCGATGCGCCCACCGGCTCGGCACGCGCGATCAGCAGCGGGCGGGCCCAGCTCATCCGCCAGCTCCGCGATGACCTGCTGCGGGGGATCTCCCACGACGACGAGGACTACGAGAACCTGCTCGAGATCGGACCCCGCTCGGTCGCCGTCGTGCCGTTGCGGGCCCGCGGGCGCGCACTGGGCGCATTGACGATGATCACGGCGGACTCGGGCCGCCGGCTTGACGATGAGGACTTCGTCTTTCTCCAGATCGTCGCGGGGCGAGCGGCGCTCGCGCTGGACAACGCGGGCCTGTTTCGCGAGCTATCGAGCGTCGAGGGGCAGCTCCAGGCCGTGCTGCACAACCTGGTCGACGCCGTCACGGTCCAGAAGCCGGACGGGGGGCTCGTGTACGCGAACCAGGCCGCCGCCGAGATGCTGGGCGCCGAGAGCGCCGAGCAGCTGGTCGCGACTCCGCCCGGCGAGCTGGTCTCCCGTTTCCGGTCCTACACCGAGGACGGTGCCCCGCTCGACGTCGAGCGTCTGCCGGGCCGCCGCGCGCTGCGCGGAGAGAGCGCCGAGCCGCTGCTGGTGCGAGCCGTCAACCCCGCGACGGGTGAGGAGCGCTGGCGCCGGGTCAAGGCGAGCCCGGTCAATCAGTCGGGTGGGAAGCCCGAGCTGGTCGTGAACGTGATCGAGGACGTGACCGAGGTGAAGAGGGCCGAGCTCACCCAGCGGCTGCTGGCCGAGGCGAGCAGGGCCCTGTCCGCGTCGCTGGACTCGAGCGCGACCCTGCAACGGGTGGCGGAGATGACCGTTCCGCGGTTCGCCGACTGGTGCTCTGTGGCGATCCCGGGCGACGACGGCGTGCTCGAGCAGGTCGCCGTCGCGCACGCCGATCCGACCAAGGTCGATCTCGCGCGCGATCTCCAGGAGCGCAATCCGAGGATGTTCGAGGACCTTGGCATCGCCGCGGTGATCAGGGGACGGACCGCGCACATGGCGGCGGTCCCGGACGAGCTCCCGCGTCGCGCCGGAGGCGACGACGGCTACTACGAGCCGCTCGAGGGCCTCGGCCTGCGCTCGGCGATCGTCGCTCCGATCGAGGGCGGGGGCGAGGATGCCCTCGGGGCGATCACGTTCGCGACCGCGGAGTCGGGCCGCACCTTCGACGCCCAGGACCTCGCGGTCGCCGAGGAGCTGGCCCGTCGCGCCGGCGTGGCACTGGTCAACGCCCGGCTCTACGAGCAGCGCTCCGCGGTCGCCCACACCCTGCAGCAGGCCCTGATCCCGAACGACCTGCCCGAGATCCCCGGCTGGCGGCTCTCCTCCCTCTATCACCCCGCCGCCGAGGGGACCGAGGTCGGCGGCGACTTCTACGACGCATTTCGGATCCCGGGCGGCTGGATGCTCGTGATCGGGGACGTCTGCGGCCGCGGAGTCGACGCGGCCTCGGTGACCGCGCTCGCGCGCCACACGCTGCGCACGGCGGGCGCGCTGAGCGGAGACCCGGTCACGGCGGTCGCCCAGCTCAACAGCTCGCTGCTGGAGCGCGGCGGGGACGGGATCTGCACCGTGGCGACGATCGTGCTGCACGACTCCGGCGAGGCCGAGATCGTCAGCGCCGGCCACCCCCCGCCGCTGCTGGTGCGCGGGGCCGAGGTGCTGCCGCTCGAGCAGCGCGGCCCGATGCTCGGGTTCGTGCGCGACCCGACCTGGCCGGTGCAGCGGCTCCAGCTCCAGCCCGGTGACCAGCTGGTGCTCTACACCGACGGCGTGATCGAGCTCGAGGGGGAGGGCGAGCGCTTCGGCGAGGAGCGGCTGCGCGCGACCGTCTCGGGCGCCGCGACACCGCAGTCGGTTCTGGAGCGGGTGCGCGCGGCCCACGACGCCTTCAGCGCCCACCCGGGCGTCGACGATCTGGCGATCGTCGGGGTGATGCGGACGGGGCCTAGCTCTCCGGCGGCGGTTCGGCAGGCAGCTTCATCGAGCGCCGCATGAGCCGGTCGAAGTTGCGGTCGCCGATCAGGCGGCTGAGCCGGCGCATCAGCCTCGCGTCGGTGCCGACGAGATAGCGCGTCTTCGGCTTCGGGCTCGCGACCGCAGCCTCGATCACCCTGGCGACCCTCTCCGGCTCGATGCCCCGCTCGGCGGTCTCGACGATCGCCGCTTTCATCGCCTCCATCTGGTTGCCGTAGAGGCGCTCGGCCTCGGGTCCCATCGCCGGCTGCTGCGCCTCGAAGCTCTCGGTGCCTTTCGCCCAGATCGGCGTCGCGACGGACCCGGGCTGGACGACGACGACGTCGATCTCCCACGGCTTCAGCTCGCGGCGCAGCGAGTCGGCAAGCCCCTCGAGCCCGAACTTCGCGGCGTGGTAGGGAGACATGAAGGGCGACGCGACGACGCCGCCGATCGAGGTGATGAACAGGATCGTCCCCCGGCCGCGCCGGATCAGCGGCAGGAACTCCTGGGTGACGGCGTACTGTCCGGTCAGGTTGACGTCGAGCACGCGGCTGAACTCCTCGATGGGGAGGTGCTCGACGGGGCCGGCCGTCGCGATCCCGGCGTTGTTGACGAGCCCGCCCAGCCCTGCCTCGCCGACGGCCTCCTCGACGCGCTCGCGAGCGGTGGCGATCGAGGCCCGGTCGGTGACGTCGAGGGTGACCGGCGTCAGCCGCTCGCTGCCCGCCTCGCTGAGGCTGTCGGCGTCGCTCTGCTTGCGGACGCCGGCGAAGACCCGGCGGCCGCCGGCGTCGAGGTGGAGCGCCGTCGCGCGCCCGATTCCGGTCGAGGCGCCGGTGACGAGCACTGCGCCCTTCTCGTTGGCAGCCATCGCGACGACCCTAACGCGTCCAGCTCCAGCCTCCGGGGAGCAAGCGTGCGATTAGTCTGCGCCGATGCCAACCGTCCTCGCCGTGGTCGGCGCCCGGCCCAACTTCGTGAAGATGGCGCCCGTCACGGCGGCGCTCGCCGATCGAGGCGTCTCGGTTCGCCTCCTGCACACCGGCCAGCACTACGATCGCGCCCTCTCGGACGGGTTCATCGAGCGCCTCGGAATGCCGCAGCCCGACGCCAATCTCGGCGTCGGGTCAGGCAGCCACGCCGAGCAGACGGCCGGGGTCCTGACCGGCGTCGAGACCGACCTGCTCGAGCACCCCGCCGAGCTGGCCCTCGTCGCGGGTGACGTCAACTCGACGATGGCCGCCGCGCTGGCGGCGACGAAGCTCCACGTTGCGGTGGCCCACGTCGAGTCGGGACTGCGCTCACGCGACTGGACGATGCCCGAGGAGGTGAACAGGGTCGTCACCGACCGCGTCTCGGACCTGCTCCTCTGCACCTCCGAGGACGCGATCTCGAATCTCGCCGCCGAGGGGATCGTGTCGGGAGTCGAGCTCGTCGGCAACACGATGATCGACAGCCTCTTCCGGATCCTCGAGGGGACCGATCGCGAGGCGGCGCTGGAGGCCGCCGGGGTCGAGGCGCGCGGCTACACGCTGGTGACACTCCACCGTCCCGCTCTCGTCGACCATCGCGACCGCCTCCTCGAGGTGCTCGAGGTGCTCGGCGAGGTCTCGCGGACGGCTCCGGTCCTGTTCCCCGCACACCCGCGCACGGTCGCCCATCTCGAGGAGTGGGGAATCGAGTTGCCGGAGCTCGTCCGTCTCGCTGCGCCGATGGACTACGCGGAGTTCGTCGCCCTCGAGGCCGAAGCAAGGCTCGTGATCACGGACTCCGGCGGCGTCCAGGAGGAGACCTCGGTTCTCGGCGTGCCGTGCCTGACCTACCGCGACAGCACCGAGCGCCCCGTCACCGTCGAGCTCGGCACGAACACGCTGGTGGGGACCGACGCCGGCGCGCTGAGAGACGCCGCGATCCGGGCCCTCTCCGAAGAGCCCCCAGACGCGCCGTCGCGGATCCCGCACTGGGACGGCGCTGCGGGTCCGCGCGCGGCGGAGGCGATCGTCTCCTTCCTGGACACCCGCTAGGCACCGCGAAAACCGCCGCCCAGTCGCGAGCTCCGGCAGGAATCGGGGGCGGCGGAGGCGAAAGGGCGGAGCATGAAGACCGCAAGCCGGACTCTGGTCAAGTCGCCTCCCGAGCTCTGGGAGATGCTCGACCAGCCAGAGCGCATGGAGGGGCTGATGTCGGCCCTGGTCGGCTACGCGACCGAGATCCAGATCGCGGAGCGCGAGCCCGGGGAGCGCCTCGTCTGGGAGTCGCACAGCCATCTCGATCCTGCCCGGATCGAGGTCGAGATCGTCGAGAGCGGCTGGGGCACGCAGATCGAGGTGTCGGCCGAATGCGCGAGCCCGCAACGGCTCGCGGGGTGGCTCGACGCCGTGATGGAGGAGCTGGCGACGCCCGAGAAGCGGCCGTTCGACGGGATCGTCTGACCGGCGCGGGAGCAGCCGCAGGAGGCGGATCCCGCACCCGAGCCACCCCGGATCCGCCGGGCGAGTGTACCCCGCCCAACTATCCTTCGCCAATGGCCGTCGAGGAGGACCTGCATCGCTACATCGCCCCCTTGATCGGGCCCGACGACGACCGCGTGATCACCGACTCGGGGATCGAGGTCAAGCCGCTCTACGACGAGGAGGACGTCGCCCCGGGCCTCGAGGAGCGGCTCGGCGAGCCGGGCTCCTTCCCCTACACACGCGGGATCCACGAGCGCATGTACCGCGACCGGCTTTGGACGATGCGCCAGTACGCGGGCTACGCGACCGCGGAGGAGACGAACCAGCGCTACCGCTACCTGACCGAGCACGGGTCGACCGGGCTCTCGATGGCGTTCGACCTCCCGACCCAGCTCGGCCGCGACTCCGACGACCCGCTCTGCGCCGGCGAGGTCGGGCGAACCGGCGTCGCGATCGACACGCTCGAGGACATGCGGATCTGCTTCGACCGGATCTCGCTCGCCGAGGTCTCCACGTCGATGACCATCAACGCCCCCGCGGCGATCCTGCTGCTGCTCTACGAGCTGGTCGGCGAGGAGCAGGGGGTGCCCTCGAAGGAGCTTCGCGGGACCGTCCAGAACGACGTCCTCAAGGAGTACATCGCGCGCGGCAACTACATCTACCCGCCGGAGCCGACGATGCGGCTGACCACCGACATCTTCGCCTACTGCGACGAGAACGTCCCGAAGTGGAACACGATCTCGATCAGCGGCTACCACATCCGCGAGAAGGGCTGCTCGGCCGTCCAGGAGGTCGCGTTCACGCTCGCCAACGCGATCGCCTACGTCGAGGGCGGGATCGCGGCCGGTCTCGACGTCGATCGGTTCGGCAAGCGCCTCGCCTTCTTCTTCAACGGCCACAACAACGTCTTCCAGGAGATCGCCAAGTTCCGGGCCGCGCGGCGGATGTGGGCGAAGATCATGGCCGAGCGCTTCGGCGCAGGCGACGAGCGCTCGCAGATGATGCGCTTCCACACCCAGACCGGCGGGGTCACCCTGCAGGCCCAGCAGCCCGAGGTCAACATCATCCGCGTCGCCCTGCAG
>DATADX010000031.1:0-86517 GCA_036258315.1 Solirubrobacterales bacterium | reverse complement strand
CCGCCCGCCGCGGGGCTGCTGTTCGACGTCGACACCGGCGAGGTCCTCTGGGCCCGGGAGCCGGCCGCCGAGCGCCCGATCGCGAGCCTGACGAAGATGCTGACGGCGCTGGTCGTCGCGGAGCGCCACCGGCGGCGCGAGCGGGTCCTGGTCAGCGCCAAGGCGCCCGGCGTGGAGGGATCGCGTATCGGCGTCCTCAAGCCCGGCACCAAGGTTCCCCTCGGCGGGCTGATGCTCGGGCTGCTGCTCGCGTCGGGAAACGACGCGGCGGTGGCGCTGGCCGAGCACGATGCCGGCACGGTCCGCGCCTTCGTGAAGCGGATGAACCGCCGCGCCGCCGAGCTGCAGCTGCGCTGCTCGCGCTTCGCGGGCCCCGCCGGCCTCCAGGACACCGGCAACAGCTCCTGCGCGTATGACCTCGCCGCCCTGGCGCGGGCCGACCTCGCCAACGAATGGATCGCCTCGATCACGCGGCGGCAGTCGGCCGAGGTGCCGTTCCCGATCAAGGGAGGGATCCTGTCGCTCGCCAACAACCACTACTTCGCCCGCAACGGGGTCGCCGGCGTGCCGGGCGCCGAGGTGACCGGGCTGAAGACCGGGCTGACCAACGGCGCCGGGCGCTGCTACGTGACCACCGCCAAACTCGGCGACCGCCACCTCGGCGTGGTCCTGCTCGACTCCCCCGACCCGCTGCGGCAGGTGCCGCTCCTGCTCCGGGCCGGGTTCCGGGCGCGCCCGGGATGAGCGCCGCCAATATGCTCGCGCCGTGACGGTCCACCATCTCAACTGCGCGACGATGTGCCCGCGGGGGGCGCGGCTACTGGCAGGGCGCGGCCGGCTGCTCGAGCCGACCCGGCTGGTCGCCCACTGCTTGCTGATCGAGGCCGGTGACGGCCTCGTTCTGGTCGACACCGGGATCGGGACGGGCGACGTCGCTGACCCGACGCGGCTCGGGCAGCCGTTCCGCGCGCTGGTCCGGCCGCGCTGCCTGCTCGAGGAGACCGCCGTGAAGCAGGTCCAAGCCCTCGGGCTCGACCCCGCCGACGTCCGCGACGTCCTCGTCACCCACCTCGACCTCGACCATGCCGGCGGGCTCGGCGACTTCCCCGCCGCACGCGTGCACGTGTTCGGTGCCGAGCTCGCTGCTGCGCGGTCGCCATCCCTGCGGGACCGGGCTCGCTATCTCGCCGCGCAGTGGGCCCACGGGCCGACCTGGGCCGAGTACGACCTCGGCGGGGACAGCTGGTTCGGGTTCGAGAGCGTTCGCCTGCTTCCGGATCTCGACATCGAGATCGTGATGGTGCCGCTCCCCGGCCACACCGCCGGGCAGGCCGGGATCGCGATCGGCGACGGCGACGGCGACGGCTGGCTGCTCCACTGCGGCGACGCGTTCTTCTACCGCGGCGAGGTCGAGACGCCGCCAAGCTGCCCGCCGGGGCTGCGCGCCTTCCAGGCGATCAATGCCCACGACGGGAAGCTCCGCCACCGGAATCTGGAGCGGCTGCGCACGCTGGCGCGCGATCACGGCGACGAAGTGCGGCTGATCTGCTCCCACGACCCGGAGATGCTCGACCGGGCGGGCTAGGGGAGGTGAAATCCACTCGCGGCGGTTGAGGCTGGCCTCTCATTAAGTCTCGCAATGCGCGACTAACACGACGTGAGCACCGCCTATAGGAGATCCTTCAAGCAGAATCACCTGCGGTGTTCTTCGGACTCTCGCTCGCCCTGGCTTGCGCGATCGCAACCAGCGTCTCCTTCCTGCTCAAGCACCGCGGGGCGGTCTTGGCTCCGCCGGTGCGAATTCGGCACCCGATTCGAAGCGCCGCCGAACTCTTCCGCTCCAAGGCGTTCGCGGTCGGCTGGTTGGTGGCGGTCGGAGCGTGGGCACTTCACGTCGGCGCTCTTGCGCTCGCACCCCTTTCGGTCGTGCAGGCCGTCCTCTCGGCCGGGCTGGTCTTCTTGGCGGTGCTGTCTGAGCGGTACTTCGGTTTCCACCTCGGCCGGCGGCAGTGGATCGGCGTGATCATCACGGCGACGGGACTGGCGGTCATCGGGCTTACCCAGGAGGCGCAGCCGGGAGGCCCTCCGGGCCACGCGCTGGCCGCCTTGATCGCGATCGAGTGCACTGTCTTTCTGGTCGCCACCGGGCTGGCCGCGATGTCCGGCCGGCTCAACCTTCAGGCGGCGGGACAAGGCATGCTCCTCGGCGCGGCCGCCGGAGCGCTGTTCGGGGTCTCCGACATCGCGCTCAAGTTCCTGACCGACGCCGTTGAGGACGGAGTCCTGAAGCTGATCAGCCCGTGGACGTTCGCGGCGCTGGCCGCGTCGGTGGTCGCCTTCTACGCCTCGGCGCGTGGCCTTCAGCTAGGCCCGGGCGTCGAGGTGATCGCGCTCACCTCGGTGGCGGCCAACCTCGTTGCGATCGTGGGCGGTGTCTTGGTTTTCCGTGATTCGGTGGGGACGGGGGCGCTGGAGATCACCGGGCGCACGATCGCCTTCTGCCTCGTCATCGCCGGCGCGGCCCTGATCCCCGCCCCGGTCCGGGCCGCCGGGCGCGCAGTACGGGAATGATCGGCGTGCGATGGAGCCAGCCGGGCTCGAACCGGCGACCTTCGCGTTGCAAACGCGACGCTCTCCCAACTGAGCTATGGCCCCGTGGTTCACAGGATTGTAGGTCGCACGCCCGCAGCCTGTGAGAGACTGGCGCGCGCGGGTAGAGAGAGAGCAATGGCCCCTTCCACCCAGGAGAAAACCGGCCACCAGGCCGAGATGTCGAACCTCGACATCGTCCGCTTCTACTTCGATCGCGCGGTCGAGCGGCTGCAGCTCCCGGACGATCTCCGCAACGTCTTCTGGACCTCCTACCGCGAGGTAACGGTCCAGATCCCGGTCAAGCTCTCCGACGGCAAGGTCCACACCTTCTCGGGCTACCGGATCCAGCACAACGGCGCCCGCGGGCCGTACAAGGGCGGGATCCGCTTCCACCCCGAGGTGGACATCGACGAGGTCCGCGCCCTCGCCTCGCTGATGACGTGGAAGACCGCCGTCGCAAACGTCCCCTTCGGCGGCGCCAAGGGCGGGGTCAACTGCCCAGCCCACGAGCTCGAGCGCTCCGAGGTGCAGGCGATCGCGCGCTCGTTCATGGACAAGATCGAGAAGGTGCTCGGTCCGACGCGCGACATTCCGGCACCCGACGTCAACACCGACGCCCAGGTGATGGCGTGGCTGATGGACGAGTACGGAAAGCTCCACGGCCACACGCCGGCGATCTGCACCGGCAAGCCGATCGCCCTCGAAGGCTCCTACGGGCGCGAACAGGCGACCGGCCGCGGGTGCGTCTACATGTTCCGCGAGGCCGCTCCGCAGCTCGGGCTCAGCCCGGGCGAAACCACCTTCGTCGTCCAGGGCTACGGCAACGTCGGCTCATGGGCGGCCAGGGTCATGCAGCAGCTCGGCTGCAAGCTCGTCGGCGCCTCGGACGCGGACGGCGCGATCCGCAGCGACGCCGGGATCGACGCCGACCACCTCGCCCGCCACATCGCCGAGGGCGGGTTGCTGACCGAGTTCCCCGGCGCCGAGGTGATCAGTCCCGACGACCTGGTCGCGATCGAGTGCGACGTGCTGATTCCCGCGGCGCTCGGCGGCATGATCCACGAAGGGAACGCGGACCGGATCAACTGCCGGATGGTCATCGAGGGCGCCAACAGCCCGACGACGCCTCACGCAGACCAGATCCTCCACGAGAAGGGCGTCAACGTGATCCCCGACGTGATGGCGAACGCCGGCGGCGTCGTCGCCTCATACTTCGAATGGGTGCAGAACCTCCAGCACTTCCGCTGGTCCGAGCGCGAGGTCAACGACAAGCTCGGCGGGATCATGCGCAAGGCATTCCGCGACGTATCTGCACGCGGCAAGGAAGAGCGGATCTCACTTCGGGATGCGGCCTACCTGGTCGGAATCGAGCGGGTCGTCGAGGCATCCCGCACGCGCGGCTACATCTAGGCGGGCGACGCCAGCGCCTCCGCGGCGCCTGACCCACCGGGTTAGCCCCCCGCCTGCCGCTACTTCTCGTCCTCGAAGTCGAAGTCCTCCGGAGGTCCCTTCTCGAACCAGAGATCCTCCTCATCCGTCTCCGACCCCTCGTCGAGGAACTCCGGTGACGTCGAGAGAAGGTCGTCCTCCCCCGTCTCGTCGGGGCGGCGCTCATCGGGGCGGCGCTCATCCTCGGACGGCTCCGCCACCTCCTCTTCGTCATAGCGCGGCTGCTCCTCGACTGGGCCGAGGTCCTCGAACGCGTCCTCCGGCTCGCTTGCTGCGCGCCGCGGCTCATCGAGCGAGTCCTCGTCCGTCTCGAAGTCGTAGAGCTGGGGCGCGGACTCGTCCTCACCGGTCTCAGGCGGCAATGCGAGGTCCGCCGACGAGGGGTCCTCGAACGGCTCCGGACGTAGCTCCTCGGAGCCCGGCTCAGGGGGCGGGAGCTCCTCGGTCGGGTGATGGACGCGGCCGCGGGCGCGTCCGGGCGGCTCGGTTCCGGGCTCCGGAGGGGGCGGGGGCGGCTCCGGGACGGTGTCGCGCGGCTCGAGCGGCTCACCCGATGGCTCGGGTTCCAGCGGCTCCTCGACCACCGGCTCCACATCGACCTCGAGCAGCTCGGACGAGGACTCCTCGTCCTCCGCCATCAGATCGGCGAGCGACTCGGAATCGGTCTCCCGAACCTCGGTCGGAGGCGCGACCTCGCGGGGCGGGGGCGGGGCGGCAGGAGGTGGCATCGGGGCCGGGGGCGGCTCCGCAGGAGGTGGCATACGGGCCGGGGGCGGCGCCGCAGGAGGCGGCATGGGCGGCGGGGGCTCCGGCTGCGCCGTCGGTTGACTACTGGACGGATCGGGCGGCCGGGACGGGGCCTCCGGAGGGGGCGGCGGTTCCAGCGGGGGCGTCGGCTCCCGCGCCGCCGATTCGGGCTCGCCCGCGAGCTCGCGTTGGGCCGGTTCAGCCTGAGGTGGTTGGGGCTGGGCCTGTTCGGGCGGGCGCCGGGCAAGCTCGGGCGGCGGTGCGGCTTCGGGCGGAGCCGGGGACCGTGCATCGACGATGCGGGTCGGCTCCTCGTCGCCGAGGCCGGACGGTGAGGGCGCCCCCGAGCCCGGGGACTGATCGGACCCGGTCTCCCCCCGGGCCGGCGCGCTGGACTCGCTGAAGAGATCGCCCGCGGCGAACGGATCGGGTCGCTCGCCCGAGCCGAACGCGTCGTCCTCGATCTCGCGCAGCTCGGCGTCGCGCGCCCCATGCTTGCGCTTCAGGTCGAGGTGATCGCGAATCGCGTCGTCGAGGATGCCCATCGGTACTCGTCGCCGTCGGGTGGAACGGACAGGTTAAGCAGTCGGGCCACGATGTGATAGCGGGATCAGGGGACGGTTATGGAGTTGTGCGACCACGAAGCGCCGTTTAGCGCGGTGCAACGCGGGTTTGGTCCTTTCCAGAGCGCTTTGCCTGGAGGAGGGCCTGGTCCGCCGCTTCGATCAGATCATCGACCTCCTCGGCGTTGTCAGGCAGCGTCGCCACCCCGACGCTCACCGTGACCTGCATCGTGCCGCCGTCCCGCAGCGGTATCTCGGTCCTGTCGACCCGCTCGCGAAGCCGGTCGGCGACGATCAGCGCGCCCTCGGCCCCCGTCTCGAGCAGGACGAGCGCCAACTCGTCACCGCCGTAGCGGGCACCCACGTCGATCAGCCGCGTCGTCTCGCGCACCGTCTCGGCGATCGACTCGAGCACCGCGTCGCCCTGGAGATGGCCGAGCCGGTCGTTGATCTGCTTGAAGTCGTCGATGTCGAGGATCACCATCGAGAGCTCGTGGCCGAACCGCTTCGCGCGGGCGACCTCTGTCGCGAGGATCTGGTGCATGCGGCGGCGGTTGTAGAGCCCCGTCAGCGGGTCCGTCACGGCCTGCTCGGCGACCTGCGCGTGGAGCCCCGTCAGCGTCCTCGCCAGCCCGTACGCGAACCCGATTCCGAGCAGCAGAAAGCCGACCAGCAACGCGGCCGCAGGGGTATCCAGCCCGAGGAAGCCGGCATCCTCGCTCGGCCCGAGGAGCAACAGCTGCTCGGTCCCTGAGGAGTCGAGGTCGAGCAGATGGGCGCGGTACTCGGTCCCGTCGGTCTCCACATCCGCCGTCTCGCCGGCCTCAGGCGGGTCGGCCGGCGGTGTCACCGTCGCCTCCAGCGGCTCGCCATCGCGCAAGACGACGAGCTCGTCGTCGGTAAGCCTCTGCACCTCACTCGCGAACTCGCTCGAGCTCGTCACCGATACCCGCAGCGACCCGCTCGGCTCCCCAGCCCGGGTGAGCGCGATCGTCGCGAAAGCGATCGCGTCGGGGCTGCCCGCGGTGGCGAGGACGTCGCCGGCTGCGTCGAGCACCTGGACGGCGTCGACATCGCCGGAGACCGCGCCCGCCGCGAAGGATTCCAGCTGTTCCGTGTTCCCCCCGCCCGCGAGGGCGGTCCCGAGCTCCGGCCGGCGGGCCAGCGCGCCAACCTGGGCCTCCGCCGCGTCGACCCGTTCCTCATAGACCGCGAGCGCTGTCTCGACGCCGGCGGCGAGGCGTGCATCGGCCTTGCCGCTTCGCGAGTCCTCGCTGACGATCGCGAGCATGCCGAGCAGTGCCACCGTCGGCACGAGGGCGATCCCGACGAAGAACAGCGCCAAGCGCCTTCCGAAGCTCACGAGCGAAGACAGCGTATCCTTGCCCCTGCCGCACGGCGGGCATCGAGCCTGCGGCGGCGACAAATGTCCCTTGGGGCTATAGCTCAGTTGGGAGAGCGCCTGGATCGCACCCAGGAGGTCGCCGGTTCGAGTCCGGCTAGCTCCATCTCAATGGTCGCTTGCTTCTAGCTCGAAGTGATGGGCGTGAGGAGTTTCGATCATGTGGGTGTCGTCGTCGACGACTTCGAGGCCGCAACCACGTTCTTCCTCGACCTGGGGCTCCACCGCGAGGGAGCGGGTTCAGTCGAGGGCGAGTGGGTGGAGAAGGTCGTCGGCCTCGATGACGTGCAAGTGGAGTTCGTCATGGTGAAGACACCGGACGGCAGCGGCAAGCTCGAACTAATCAAGTTCCACAGACCGGCCGACGAGGAGGGTGCACACCCTGAGCCGGCGAATCGGCTGGGCATCCGCCATGTCGCCTTGGTCGTCGACGACCTCGACGCGATCGTCACGGGACTGCGGGACAAGGGAATGGACACGATCGGAGCGGTCGAGAACTACGAGGACACCTTCCTGCTCTGTTACGTCCGCGGTCCTGAAGGGATCATCGTCGAGCTCGCCGAGCGGATCGCCTCCCGGGGACCGTCGACGGAACCCTAGTCAGCGAGCAAGGAGCGGATCGCCCGGGCGAATGCCGGGTTCGACAGTTGTTCCGCTGACTCCACCCTCGACCCGGAACGGGATACTTGGCCTCGATGGCCAGCGACAACATCGACACCGTGGCCCGGATCTACGAGGGCTGGGAGCGGGGCGACTTCACGGTCGGGGTGGCCGCGTTTGACGAGGACGCAGTCCTGGTCCTGGACCCCGAGATGCCGGACGCCGGTACGTACGTCGGCCCTGATCAGATTCGGAAGTACATGAGGGGGTTCCTGGAGGCCTGGGAGTCCCTGACCATCGCCGCGGAGTCACTCAAGGACTCTGGTGAGATCGTTCTGGTCAGGGTGTGGCAGAGTGGGGTCGGTCGGGACAGCGGCGCCGAGGTCGCCTTCGGCTACTTCCAGGTCTGGACGTTCCGAGGCGGCCGGGTCGTCCGGCTCGAATCGGTCCTGCACGAGGAGGCCGCGCTCGAGGCCGCAGGGCTTTCCGGATAGCAAGCCGAGCAGACTCCGGGCTATGCTCGCGATCGGCGGCCACTTGAGCCCGCCCCGCCGCCGACTCCCAGCTGACCGAGGAGGTCCCCGCATGGATGCGATCACGGAGCGTGAGTCCCAGCAGATCGACAAGGCGAACGCGTCGGGGCGGGTCCCTGTCGTATTCATCCACGGCCTCTGGCTGCTGCCGAGCAGCTGGGACCGCTGGGCGCAGCACTTCGAGGAGGCCGGGTATGCGGCCGTGCAGCCCTCGTGGCCGGACGACCCTGAGACGGTGGAAGAAGCGCGTGCGAACCCCGACGTCCTCGCCGGCAAGACGCTCAAGCAGATCGCGGACCACACCGCCGACGTGATCGGAAGGCTCGACAGGCAGCCCGCGGTGATGGGTCACTCGACCGGGGGGCTGCTCACATACATGATCGCGGACCGCGGGCTGTCCGCGGCGTCGGTCGCGATCGACCCGGGCCCCTTCCGAGGCGTCCTCCCGCTGCCGTTCTCAGCGCTGCGCTCGGCGTGGCCGGTCCTCAGGAACCCGCTGAACAGGAACAAGGCGATCACGCTGACGTTCGACCAGTTCAAGTACGGATGGGCGAACGCGCTCACCGACGAGGAGGCGAGGCAGCTCTACGACACCTACCACGTCGCCGCGCCCGGCGGGGCGCTGATGCAGATGGCGAATGCCAACCTGAACCCCTCCACCGAAGCGAAGGTCGATCCCAAGAACCCGAAGCGCGGGCCGCTCCTGATCCTCAACGGCGAGAAGGACCACACCGTTCCCTGGGCGATCGGCAACGCCGCGTACAAACGCCAGAAGCACAACGCGGCCGTCACCGAGATCCAGCAGGTCCCGAACCGCGGCCACGCGTTGACGATCGACAGCGGCTGGCGCGAGGTCGCCGACAGGGCGCTCGCCTTCATCAAGCGGTTCGTCTAAGGGAGGCCGACGCGATGACGATTCCGAGCTCGGGCCGGTCCGCGAGGTTGCGGGAATGGCGCGCATCGCGGTCCGAGACCCAGAGAAACTGCGTGTAGCCGACCGCGGCGTAGTACACCGGCGACGCCCAGGGGCGGCCGCTCCGGTTGGCCGTCGCCACGGTCATGTAGCGGTTGGCGTCGATGATCCTTCGCGCCATCGCCTCCCGGGGTTCGATCGGATGCCTCCCTCTCAGGCCTGTGAGGTGACGAGCTTCTCGAGCTGGTCGACGAAGCCGGACCAGCCTCGCTCCGTCCGCTCGTACTGCTCCGGCGGCATGTGCCCGGCCTGGTGGAGAACGACCTCGGTGCCGCCGTCGGTCTCGGTCAAGGTGACCGTCACGACCTCGACGTGCGGGTCGTCGCGATCCTCGACGTCCTCGAACGTGAACACGAGCCGCTCGGGCTCCTCGACCTCGCGAAACCTGCCCGCGAACGGAAGCTGCTTTCCGGTCTCGGAGTTGACCTGGGTCGCCTCCCACTCGCCCCCCGGGCGCACGTCCATCGAGACCGTCTCTGGAGGGGTCCTGAAGGGAGGCGACCCGAACCACTGCGCGAACTGCTCCGGCTCCGTGAACGCCCTCCAGACCAGCTCACGGGGAGCGTCGAACACCCGGGTGACCGTCAGCTCGCGACCGTCGAGCCCCGGGGTGACGTCGTCGTCAGTCATCGCCGCTCGCATCTTCCCGCATCCGGCGAAGATGGTCGTCGAGGCGGTCGAAGCTCCCTTCCCAGAGCGCCCGGTTCTCCTCGAGCCAGCCGGCGGCGTCGCCGAGCAGCTCGGGCCGCAGTCGGCACGGCCGGTACTGGGCACGGCGGCCGCGGACGATCAGACCGGCGGCCTCGAGGACCTTCAGGTGCCTCGAGATCGCCGGCAGGCTGACGCTGAACGGCTCCGCGAGCTCGGTCACGGTCGCCTCTCCCTCGGCGAGCCGGTCGAGAATCGCTCGGCGGGTGGGGTCGGCGAGGGCCGCGAAGGTGCTGTCGAGCTGCTCGGTGGTCAGGGTTGGCCGGCGTCGTATTTAGCCGACTGGTTAAATATAGACCGACCCCGGGATCTACCCGGAAACCACGGACAGGAGGATTCAGATGGGCAAGGTGGTCGTTACCGAGTTCATTTCGCTCGACGGCGTGATCGAGGACCCCGGCGGCTCGGAGAGCCACAGGGACGGCGGCTGGTCGTTCGAATTCGACCGCGGCGACGACGGGAACCAGTTCAAGTCCGACGAGACGATGCAGAGCGACGCCCTGCTGCTCGGGCGCAAGACCTACGAGGGCTTTGCCGAGGCCTGGCCATCCCGGGAAGGCGAGTTCGCCGACAAGTTCAACAGCATGCCCAAGTACGTCGTCTCGACGACCCTCGAGAATCCCGAGTGGGCCAACTCGACCGTGATCAGCGGCGATCTCTCCGACGAGGTCGGAAAGCTGAAGGAGAAGCACGATGGGGACCTCGTCGTCCACGGCAGCGGCAAGCTGATCCAGTCGCTGATGAAGGACGGGCTGGTCGACGAATACCGGCTGATGGTGTTCCCGGTCGTGCTCGGGACCGGGCAGCGCCTGTTCGAAGCGGACACCGGCAAGCACGACCTGAAGCTCGTCGACTCGCGGACAGTCGGCGAGGGCGTGGCGATCCTCACTCTTCAGCCGGCCTGAGCCTCGGCCGGCCCGGCCGGCCCGGGCTTGTCAGCCCGGATGCGCGTCCTTCGGGGCGTAGCGGTGGTGGATATCCAGCATGTTCCCGTCCGGGTCCTCGAAGATCGCCTGGAGGCAGACCCCGCTGTCGATCGTCTCACCCTTGAAGGCGACCCCCTTCGACTCGAGCTCGGCGCGGGCGGCCTCGACGTCGTCGACGCGGAACGCGATCGGATGCGTATGAGGGGCGAACTCGAGCCCGAAGGCCTCGGATTCCATCACCGCGATCGTCAGGTTGCCCGTCTCGAACTCGCCGGCGGGCATCTCGCCCCACCGCTTCGAGAACGGCAGGCCGAGCACCTCGCCGTAGAACTTCGCGGCCCGCTCGTAGTCCTTGGTGGGCACCGTGACGAAGTCGACGCCGGTGACCAGGGAGGTCGTGGTCGTCATTGCAGCTCCTTCCGCGTGGCGATGTGGGGTCGGTGCGGGCGCCCGGATGTTACGCGGGGCACCCGCACCCGTCATCCCATCCGACCCTAGGCGGACGCACCCGAGTAGCGCAGCGAGCCGGGGGTCGTCAGCGTCTCGCCGGTCTCCAGCAGCGTCTTCAGGCCTGACAGGATCATCGGCCAGCCGCCGTAGATCTCCGCGTTGGCGTCCTCGGGCAGCTGGTCGTGGATCACCGTCAGCTGGCAGGAATCGCCGACCGGGGTGATCTCCCAGGTCACCCTCGAGGTACCGGCCGCCTTGACGTCATCGCTCCAGAGCGCATTGAAGCTCTGTACGAGGCGGCGCGGCGGATCGACCTCCAGGTTCTCGCCCTGCGCGATCTCGACGACGCCGGGGACACCGGACTGATAGCCGGATCCAGGCGTCCAGTCGGACTCGATCTCGACGCCGAAGCTGTACCTCGCTCTCTGCTTCGGATCCGTGATCGCCTCCCAGAGGCGCTCGGGCGTCGTCTTGATGTAGATCTCGAACACGGCCATCGCCCCCGCCCCCTCCGGGCTGGGAGTCAAACCGACCTTGTGCTCGACGTCGTATTCCCGCTTCGCTTCCATCGTTTCCTCCTCGAGTTCTCGCTTGATGCCGCTGAGCGTCGCCGCCCAGGGCTCGGCGAACTTGCTCACCCAGCGGTCGTGGACGAGCCTGATCGGGACGGGGTTCAGGAAATGCAGCTTCTCCCGGCCGCGCCTGCGCGTGGTGACGAGATTCGCCTCCTCCAGCACCCTGAGGTGCTTCATGACGCCGAAGCGCGTCATCGGGAGCCGCTCCTCGAGCTCGGTCAGCGTCTGCCCGTCGCGCTCGAACAGCTCGTCGAGCAGACCGCGCCGGGTCGGATCCGAGAGCGCCTTGAACACCGCGTCCATTGCGGCACCGAGTATAGGTGACTATTTGGTCACCTGTCAACCGCCGGGCTCAGGCCTCCTCCCGGGCGACCCGCTCGAGGCCGATCCAGACCGCGTTGATCGCGGCCGCGGTGATCTGCTCGACGAGGCACCTCCCCGGTTGCTCGAAGCCGAGGCGCCGCTCAGGCGTGGAGCTCCGCGAGGCGCTCGGCCTCGGCGCCGAGCTCACGCCTCGCGGCGCCGTCGAGACGGCGGAAGGGGTCCGTCTTGACCTTCCCCTTCTCGTAGCGCCAGGTCTTGGCGACCTGGCCGTCGACGGTGAAGGTGGGCGCCGACTGCGGGGTCTTGGAGCTGAACACACGCGGGCGATCCTGCTCACGCAGGATCTGCGTGCGGCGGGTATGCACCAGCAGGGTCGCGTCCCAGGTCGGCAGGAAACCGCGGCGGAGCCGGCGTGTCGGGGTCGGGCAGCGGCGCGCGCGGCAGGTCGAACAGCTCCTCCCCGTCCTCGGAGCGAAACCGGCGCAGCCGCAGCCGCTCGAGCGCCGGGTCGATCGTCTCCGCAGGGACGCCCGCCCAATCCGCGATTCTCGCTGCGCGTCCCGGGCCCGTAGCCGGCCAGGTAGCGGCGGACGGGCAGCTCGACGGCGTCGTCGCCGGCCACCTCGGGGGACCCGATCCAGTCCCCGGCGAGGGCGAACAGGTCGCCGCGGCGGCGCTCCCAGGTCCCCGACGGCGGCACCCGGACGAGGTCGAGGAACACGTTCATCCCGTTGGTCCAGACGCTGTCCTTGCCGACGAAGTCGGTGATCTCCTTCCGCGTCATCGTCCCACCAGCGAGGCGACGCCGCAGACGCTTCGCGGTCGCGACGATCTCCCTTCTCGAGATTTCGCGGCGATGGGTGGCGCGAAGCCAGAGCTCGCGGCGGGCGTCGCGGACGGCGACCACGAGCGGCCAGTAATCGGCCCTCGAGGCGAGATGGATCGTGACCCGCATCATCGTCCCCTGGACGACCTTGCGGCGCTCCAGAGCGCGGGTCAGGGCGCCGCGCTCGAATCCCTCGACGCGCGACCAGAGGCCGACGTACATCGACGGCGCGTATTGCGCCTGGAGCGTGCCGATCCGCTCGAGGGCCTTCGGAAGGCTCGATCTCGCCCGCGAGAGCAGCATCTGGCGCTCCAGCAGGGCCCGGTTCAGCTCCCGCTCGGTGAGCACGCGCTCTCCCGGGTCGCTCATCCCCCCTTCTCTACCATGATCGACCCAGTGCGAATCGACGAGCTCCTCAGGCGCGGAGAGCCCTCGTTCTCGGTGGAGTTCTTCCCGCCGAAGACCGACGAGGGCCACGCGACCCTGTTCGAGACCATCGAGGTCCTGAGCAGGCTCGACCCGGCCTTCTTCTCGGTCACCTACGGGGCGGGCGGGTCGACTGCGGATCGCCGCACCACTCTGGAGATAACCCGCAGGATCCGTGACGAGCACGGAGTCGAGGCGATGGCGCACCTGAACTGCGTCGGGGAGACGGCCGAGGGCCTGCGCGGCGTCGTCGACGGGCTCGCCGAGGCCGGGATCGAGAACGTCCTGGCGCTCCGAGGCGACCCGCCCCGGGGTCAGCCGGACTTCGTCCAGCCCGACGGGGGACTGGGAAGCGCGGCGGAGCTGGCCGGTCTGATCTCCGAGTCCCATCCCGAGCTCGCGATCGGCGGAGCCTGCTTTCCGGAGGTCCATCCCGAGGCCGACGGCCTCGAAGCCGATCTCGCCTACCTGAAGACCAAGGTCGAGGCCGGCGCCGGGTTCCTGATCACCCAGCTCTTCTTCGACAACCGCGTCTACTTCGACTTCGTCGCCGCCGCGCGGGCCGCCGGGATCGAGGTCCCGATCATCCCTGGGATCATCCCGATCGTCAGCTACGCCCAGGTGCGGCGCACCTGCGAGCTGTGCGACGCCTCGATCCCGGAGCCACTCGCCGAAGCGCTCGGCGCCCTCGACGGCGACGAGCGGGCGGAGTTCGAGTTCGGCGTCGCCTACGGCGCCCAGCAGTGCTCCGAGCTGCTCGCGCGCGGCGCCCCGGGAATCCACTTCTACGCCCTGAACCGCTGGCCCGCGACCAGGGCGATCCTGATGGCCCTCCGCGCCGCCCAACCCTGGCGGACCCGGCTCAAGGAGCCCAACACTCTCGAAGTATCACCCGGCACCCCCGGAAGCGAAGCTGAGGAGGTGCCGGGATGATGCTGGGAGGAGGTGCCCGGGTGATGATCGATGCCTGAGTTCCTCCACGAGGGCAGGACGATCTCCTACGACGTGCACGGCGAGGGCGCCCGCCCGCTGGTGCTGATCCACGGGCTGCTGATGAACCGCCGGATGTTCGACCGGCTCGCGCCGGAGATGGCGGCGCACGGCAACCGGGTGATCACGATCGACCTGCTCGGCCACGGACGCTCTGAGCGGCCGCCCGAGATGGTCAACTACTCGATGGCGTTCTTCGGGCAACAGGTCGTCGGCTTGCTCGATCACCTCGAGATCGACGAGGCAGTGATCGGCGGGACCTCCTTGGGCGCGAACGCGACGCTGACCGTCGCCAAGGACGCGCCCGAGCGGGTGAAGGGGATGTTCGTGGAGATGCCCGTGCTCGACAACGCGCTGCTCGCCGTCGGCGGGATCTTCACGCCGATCCTGTTCGGGCTGCGCTTCGGCGAGCCGCTCCTGAAGCCGCTCGCCGCCGTCGCGAGGCGGATCCCGCGCCGCAACTTCCTGCTCGACATCGGCCTCGACTGGATCAGGCAGGACCCGGCCGCGTCGGCGGCGGTCCTCGAAGGGCTGTTCCTGGGCGCGGCGGCGCCGCACCACGACGAGCGCGCTCGGATGCATCAGCCGACCCTCGTGATCGGCCACCACGCCGACCCGCTCCACCCCTTCTCGGACTCCGGGATGCTCGTGCAGGAGCTTCCGAACTCGCGCCTGGTCGAGGCGAACACGATCCTCGAGTGGCGAACCTCGCCGGAACGGCTCGACGCCGAGCTCGCCGCCTTTCTGGACGACGTCTGGTCGGGAAGGGCCGAGCCCGGCTGGAGACCCGCGCCTGAGGCGGCGTTGAGGGAGACTCGCTAGCTTCTCCTGCCCTTCGATGGCGAATCGACGTGAAGAAAGGGAGCGGCTGCGAGCCCAGCGCCTCGCCTCGCAGGGCAGGGGCTCGTCGGAGCGCGCGCGGCTGCTCGCGGGCTATGTCGTCGCCGGGATCCTCGCGCTCGCGGTCCTCGCCGGCCTGGTCGTGGTGATCGCCAGCGGCAGCGACGACGGAGGCCCCGCCGAGACGCCCGACACCGCACACATCGATCCCACCGTCGGCATCTTCGAGCGCTACGAGCCGGACACGCGCGAGGGCACCGCTCCTCCCCCGATCCAGTTCGGGGACCTGGCCCAGTCGGCACAGGAGGCGGGGTGCGACCTCCGCCTCGACCTGCCGAACGAGGGCAACGGCCATTTCGACGACGAGGGCCTCGGCAACTACAAGACCAACCCCCCGACCTCCGGCGACCACTACGGGGTCCCGACCGAGACGGCGAGTGGCCCGGTGGCGGACGGCGCCTACACGACCACGCCGCCCGAGTCCCGGCTGGTGCATGCGATGGAGCACGGCCGGATCGAGATTCGCTACAGCCCGGATCTCCCCGAGGACCAGCAGCTCGCGCTGAAGGGAGTGTTCGACGATGACCCTGGCGGGATGATCATGGTCCCCGACCCCGATCTGAACGACGCGGGCTACGTGGTCGCCGTCAGCGCCTGGCAGAACTACGCAGGCTGCAAGACGTACGACCCGTTGTTCCTCGACGTGGTCCGCAACTTCCGCGACACGTTCCGCGGCAATGGGCCCGAGAACGTCCCATTCAGCTGAGCCGATTCAGCGCTTCAGCTTGAGCGTGGCGCGGGCCGTCTCGGTGCCGCCGCCGGCGCCGGTCGCGCTCACGCGCAGCGTCGCCCGCGCGCGGCGGCCGGCCTTGAAGGCCCGGCGCAGGCGCTTCGTCGCGCGCGCGCCGAGCTCCAGCGACAGCTCCGTCGCCTGGCCGAGCTGAACTCCTCGATCCGCAGATGGTGGTGGCTACCGGGGGCCGGGTCGTCGCGCGTGTAGAAGACGTAGAGGAGGCCGCTCTGCGCGTAGTCGGGCGACAACGCCACCGAGAGGAGCCCGCACTCGCATCCTTCCTCGTTGAGGTCGTGCACATCGGCCGAGATGTCGAGGAACGGCGCGGCCTGGGTGACGCCGTCCTCGACGAGGCGGATCGTTCCCGGCGCCTCCGCCACGAACACCTGGCCGAGGTCACCCGGCGCACCGGCGACGTGGAACGGAAGGGCGTAGGCCTGGCCCCCGAACTGGGTCGCCTGGACCGCCTGCGCGTCGGCATCGGCGGCGCAGAGGGCGCGGACCGCGAACACAGCGGCCAGGGCCCTGGATCCGTGGCTGGCGGCGTGACTGATGGGCGCGTCCATGCAGTTTTCCTGGTTCTCCGCAGAGATCGGCAGGCGGAGAGAGAAACACAGGCAATGGACCCGTGTTCTTGGAGGACCATGCGGCCGGGCGCGCTGATCGCACCCGCGGCGCTGTTGGCCTGCGCCGCGCTCGCCTGGGTTGCCGCCCCGGCGCTGTCGCTGCGACCGTACATGCCCGGGGCAACCGATTTCAAGCGCGGGCTGCCCGCCGCCAAGCGGCTCCCGGCGGCGAAGGCGCGCGCCGCCGCGAACCACGTCGAGCCGGGCGAACCCGCCCCCCGCTGGACCTCGCCGTCCGTCGAGGCGCCGGACCGCTTCGATCTGGTCGGCGTCGCCCGCGAGCTGCGCCCGCTGCAGCTCCGGGTCCGCGATCACGGCGGCGAGTGGAGCGACTGGGTCGTGCAGGAGGACGGCACTCCCATCTGGGCCGGCGGCGCCGACGAGGTCCAGGTGCGAGCTGCGTTCCAGCCCCGCGGCACGCTGTATTTCGTGAACGTCTCCGGGACCGCGGGCGGCTTCGCCGACCGGCTGCTCAACTCCGCGCGGCGCTCGATCAATTCCGCGTTCATCGCGGTCGCCTCCACCCCGGTCGCGCAGGCGCTGTCGCCGAAACCTCTCGTCGTCAAACGCGCGAGCTGGGGCGCCGACCTCGCGAGTGGCGGGTGTCCTCCGCGCGGGCCGGCCGAGTACGGGGGCGTCAATGCGGCCATCGTCCACCACACCGTGAACGCGAACGTCTACACGCCGGAGGAGGCGCCGGGAATCGTGCTCGGGATCTGCCGCTTCCACGTCTATGGCAACGGCTGGAACGACATCGGCTACAACGCGCTCGTCGACCGCTACGGGACCGTCTACGAGGGCCGCGCCGGCGGCCTCAAGCAGCCGGTGGTCGGTGCCCAGGCCCAGGGGTACAACTCGCAGACGACCTCGATCGCGTCGATCGGCGATCACACGCTCGAGCCGGTCACGCCGGAGGCGACGCGCTCGCTCGTCCGCTACCTCTCCTGGAGGCTTGCCGTCGGTCGCATCACGCCGGCAACTGGGACGGCCCAGCTGACCTCGGCGGGCGGCTCGGAGAACCGCTACCCGGCCGGGACCGTGGTCACCGTTCCCCGCATCGTCGGACACCTGACGCTCGGCCTGACCGCCTGCCCCGGCACCCTCGACGCGCAGCTGCCGGCGATCCGCACGGCGGTCCAGAAGCGGATCAAGCGCTACGCGAAGAGCACCGGCAAGCGCAAGTGCGCGAAGCGGAAGCGGAAAGGCAAGAAGTGCAGGCCGCGCCGGAAACCCGGCTCAGGTGGCGCTCAGGTCGGGGCACGGTAGGCGGGGAAGAACCCGGCCGCTGCCTCGGGCTCGCCGCGCAGCTCACCGTAGGCATCGCGATCGCAGACCACCTCGTGGGTGCGGAACGGAGCGGTCGCGTTGGCGAAGCCGCGCTTGAACGCCTCCAGTGAGTCCCCGGGCGCGACGCCGCCGCCGAGGTTGAGGCGGAGGCCGAGCTCGCCGGCCAGCGAGACCATCGCGGCGAACAGGTTCTTCATCGGGGAGTCCGCGAGCGCGGAATCGGCCGTGCCGCCGAGGAAGTAGTGCAGGAAATGGTCGCTGCTGACCGCGATCGCCCCCGCCGACGGCCCCTCGCCCTCGCGCCCGGCGAGCAGCAGCCACGCACCCTCGGCGGCGAGCAGGGTCTCGAAATAGGCCGGCTCGAACAGGTAGCGCTGCGACGCCCCGGTCCTCGCCATCGTCTCGGCGTAGGCCGCCTCGAACGCGCGCACGTCGCCGGCGCCCGCCTGCGAGCCGGGCTCGGCGCCGACGCTCCAGCCGCGCCGCTCGTTGCTTCGGATCTGCTCGCGGAGGCGCTTTCGCATCCCGCTCGCGGCGTGCGGGTCGGCGAGGAGCAGCTCCGAGCGCTCGGTTCCACCCGCCAGCGCGGGCGGATCGCCGACCCTGTCGCGAACGAACAGGCTGACCAGCCCCGTCTGCGACCAATCGACCTCGCCGGGGTCGGGTGGATCCCCGGAGCGGACGCTCGCCCCGGGGTACCCGTAGGGCGAGATCGCGTCGTGGCGGGCGGTGCCGGGGATCTGGCGGACGAGCACGGGCAGCGCCGATGCGGTGCCGGGTCCCTCGATCGCGAGCGTGTGGGTGACCGCCTCGGCGGCGAGGAACTCGGGCGAGCGGAAGAACTGGCCTGGCTCGGCAGCAGCGGCGCCTGCGTCTTCGATCAGCGTCGCGTGGAGCGCCCTGGCCATCGGTCAGCCTTCGGGCGGCTCGGGGAGGTCCTCGCGGAACCCGCCCCAGAGTTCGACGTCGATCAGCTCGTCACCATGGCGAACGTGATTGCGGAGCACGCCCTCGCGCTGCCAGCCGTTGTAGATGACCGCCCTCTTCGCCGCCTCGTTCGCCGCCGGGATCCGCCCGTAGACCTTGTGGGCGCCGAACTCCTCGAACGCCTTCAGGTTCGTGAGCCGCTCGGCCTCGCGGCCCACGCCCTTGCCGACGACCCGATCGTCGGCGACGATCGCCCCCAGCTCGGGCGCCGTCTGCCGGCCGAGGCCATAGAGCGCCGTGTAGCCGACCGGCTCCTCGATCCCCTCGAACAGCACCGCCCACTTGCGGTCCTCGCCGGAGTCGTCCATCGCCCGCTCGACCCAGGCCCTCGCATCCTCCTCGCTGAACGAGTCGCGGTGCTCGAGCAGGTTGGCGGTCGCGGCCGCGCTGTTGAACCAGCGATGAACCGCGACCTCGTCGCCGGGCCGGAACTCTCTCAGGGATACGCCGCGGGCCATTCCGAACTCACTGTCTACTGGAATCGCGCTCGGCCGCGCGGCGAAGCGGCGAGCCCTCCGCGGAACCGGCGTAGGGATCGGACGCCGCGACGCCGGCCCCCCTCAATATCTCGATCGGGGTGATCGCCAGGATCCTCAGGTCGAGCGCGAGGGAGCGATGCTCGGCGTACCAGACATCGAGCTCGATCCGCTCCTCCCAGGGGATCCCGGCGCGCCCCCGCACCTGAGCCCAGCCGGTGATCCCGGGCTTGAGCTCGAGGCGGCGCCGCTGGCGCTCGGAGTAGAGCGCCACCTGGGCGGGCAGGGTGGCACGCGGCCCGACGATCGCCATCTCCCCGCGCAGCACGTTGACGAGGTTCGGCAGCTCGTCGAGCGCGAAGCGGCGCAGCAGGCGGCCGGCGCGGGTCACCCGCGGATCCCGCTCGACCACGGCGGTCCCGACGCCGACGGGGTCGGAGCCCGCGCGCATCGTGCGCAGCTTCCACATCTCGAACTCCTCGCCGTAGCGGCCGACCCGGCGCTGGCGGTAGATGACCGGGCCCCGCGAGCCGAGCTTGATCGCCACCACCGCTGCGAGCAACAACGGCGAGGCGACCACGAGCGCCGTCGCAGCGATCACCACGTCGGCCGCTCGCGGCAGGCCCCGCCTCGGGCCGGCGGGGGCGTGACCGCTGCTCGCGGGATCGCTCACCGGGTCCCCTCCACCTTTTCCCATCCGATCGGGACCGCCCCGGCGCGGATCCGATCGAGGAGGCCGACCGCAATCGAAGCGGTCACGCTCAGGTAGTAGTAGGCGATCCGGAAGGGAAGCAGCGGCACGAACCGGCCGAGCACCCCCGCCGCCAGCAGCGCCCCCTGCAGGACCAGGGTGACGACGTAGACCGTGCCCTCGCCGATCAGCGCGATGTTGGTGGCGAGCACCGCCAGGTGCAGCCACGGGGTCAGGTAGCGGAGCAGCCGGTGCGAGTAGATCTCGAGCGCGTAGCCCGGTCCGTAGCCGCGCGGGTCGAGCATCCCCCACTTCAGCATCACGTCCCAGAGTCCCCACATCATCCGGCGCTTGCGTTGGAACTCGCCCTCGACCGTCGGCGCCATCCGCTCCTCGGCGCGGGCCGCGGGCTCGTAGACGGCGCGCCAGCCCCGCTTCGTGAGCTCGAACGGGAAGCCGATGTCCTGTCCCCGGGTAGGATCGAGCTCGACGTAGGCCGGGCGCCGGACCGCGTAGATCGCCCCGTTCCCCGCGGTGATCCCGCCGAGGCTGGACTCGAGCCGGCGGACGGCCATCTCGTAGCGCCAGTAGAGCCCCTCCTGGTTGCCCCCTTCGCCGCCGATGAAGTGGACCTGGCCGCAGACATAGCCGACGCGATCGTCGCCGAGGCGGGCGACGAGGCGCCGCAGCGCGTCGCGGCGCCAGATGCTGTTCGCGTCCGAGCATGCGATCACCTCCGAGTCGGTGTCCCGAACGGCCGCGTTCAGGGCCGCGACCTTGCCGCCGCGCGGCAGCTCGAGCACCCTGTCGGCTCCGGCGTCGCGCGCCAGCTCCACCGTGCGGTCGCGGGAGCCGTCCGAGGCGACGACCACCTCGAGCAGCTCGCGCGGATAGTCGAGGGCGAGCGCGTTGGCGACCTTGCTCTCGATCACGTCCTGCTCGTCGTACGCGGGGATGATCAGGGCGACGCTCGGAAGCGAACCGGGGTCGGCAGCCGACTCGTCCTCGCCGAACACGCGGCTGAGCAGCGCCAGGAGCAGGGGATAGCCGACGTGCGCGTAGACGATCAGGGCCAGGCAGACCCAGAAGATGACCTCGATCACGATCAAACCGGCACCGCCTCAGGTTCGCTTCCGGGGCTGCCGGTCGGGGGCGCCATCCCGGGGGATGCTAAGCAGGCGCTCGTACAGAGCGAGCGTTCTTTGGCCGATCCCGTCCCACGAGTACTCGCCTTCGGCCGCGGCGAGGGCGCCGGCGCCGAGGCGCTCGCGCTCCTCGGGATCGGCGATCAGCTCCCGCAGCGCCGCCGCCAGGGCGGCCGGGTCCTCCCGGGGGACGATCCGCGCGGCCCCGAGCGCCGCGACCTCGGGGAAGCCGCCGACGTCGCTCAGCACGAGCGGCCGCCCGAAGGCGAGCGCGGTGTAAAGCACCCCCGACTGCTCGATGTTGCGGTACGGGAGGACGACGAGGTCCGCGCGCCGCATGAACGCCGGGATCTCGGGGTCGGTGACGAACCGGTCGACGAAGCGGACCTTCCCGGGCGCCTGCGCCGCGAGCTCGCGCAGCGGCTCGATCGGCATCCGAGGCATCCCGACGATCCACAGCTCCGCCCCATCGACCTCGCGGAACGCCTCGAGCAGCAGGTCGGTGCCCTTGTAGGGGCGGACGAGCCCGAACGCGAGGATCACGGGCCGCTCGACCTCGCGCAGCGCAGCCGGCAGCGGCACCTCCTCGGGCTGGCGAGTGAGGTAGTCGAAGGCCCCGTGCGGGATCACCTCGACCTTGTCCGGGTCGACGCCGTAATCCTCGCTGAGCCGGCGCCGGCCATGGGCGGAGTGCGCGACGACCGCGTCCATCTCGGCGATCAGCGCGGTCAGCGTGCCCGCGATCCGGCTGCCCGGGTCAGGGAAGCGCCAGTGCATCGTGAACACGCGGGGATGGACCGGGGCGAGCAGGCGGCGGTCGAGGGCGGGGACCGGCAGCCACTGGTAATGGACGACGTCGGCGTCCCGCGGCGCCTCGCGCCGGTAGCGCAGCATGTCGGGCACGTGCTCGGCGGCGCGCAGGGCCCGCCGCAGTCGCGGGCTCACGCCGGGGCGGGAGCTGCGGCGATAGAAGCGCTCGGAGACCGTGTATCCGTCCTCGCGGGGAACCGGGCCGTAGGGGAACCGGCAGGTGATCAGCTCCACGAGGGCGCCGGCGCGCGCGAGCGCGCCGCTCAGGGCGTGGTCGTAGGGCGGCGTATAGGCCGCCGGGTCGACGATCTGGACGCGCATGGGGCAGCATTCTCGCCGTGCTGCTCTCGTATTGCGTGGTCAACACGAACGGCCGCCGGGCGCTGGGCGCGTGCTTGGACGCGATCGAGCGCGCGACCCCGGACGGAATCGAGTCCGAGCTGCTGGTCCTGGACAACGCCTCGGACGACGGATCCGCGGAATCCGTTCGCGCCCGGGGCGGCGATCTGAGGCTGATCGCGCTCGAGCGCCGCGACGGCAAGGCCGCCAACGACTCCCGCCTCCTGCGCGAGGCGAGGGGCCGCTACGCGCTGCTGCTCAACGAGGACTGCGAGCTGCAGCCGGGTTCCGTGCAGGCGCTGCTGGATGCGCTCGAGGGGGATCCCGGCGCGGCGGCGGCGGGCGCGCAGCTGCTCTCGAGCACGGGCGAGCCGGTCCCCTGCGCGTGGCGTCTCCCCGGCCCCGGCGCGGCGCTGGCGTCCGCGCTCTTCGTGCATCGTCGGCTCGTCACGGAGAGCGGCGGCGCGAGCACCCGAGCGGTCGGCTGGGTGCAGTCGAGCGCGATGCTCGTCCGCCACGACGCCGCCGCGCGAATCGGCTATCTCGATCCCGCCTTCTTCGTCTATTCCGACGAGACCGACTTCTGCAAGCGCCTCCACGATGCCGGCTGGTCGATCCTGCACGTCCCGGCCGCACGCGCCGTGCACCACGACCAGCTCGCCTCCGAGAGCGGCACCGACCGGCGCGCGGTCGAGTTCCACCGCAACCGCGACCTCTACCTGCGCAAGCACTACGGTCGCGTCACCGCCCTCGCCCTGCGGCCGCTGCTCGCCTTCCCCTATCTCGTCCGGGCGCTCGCCGCGACCGTGCTCCCGCGGCACCACCCGCGCCGCTACCTGGTCCACGCCCGCCAGGCCCTCCTGCCGGGCCACGGCGAGGGAATCCGCGAGGCTGCCGAGGCGTACAACGCAGGGCGCCGTCCGGCTGGCGAGGCCCGGGGCTGAGGCTAGGTGCCGCGCGCGTCCTCGTCGCGCTGCTCGGCCTCGAGGGCCTCCCCGGTCAGCTGGGGGCCGCGACCGCCCGGGCCGGGCGCGGCCGGCTCGGGCTCAGGCTCGGGCGACGCCTCGCGGACGCGGCGGAATGCCGCGGCGACCGCCGCGGGGCTGAGGTTGTTGGCGGCCGCGCGGCGCTCCTCGTCGCTCAGGAAGCCGGTCAGGGAGAGGACGAGCGGGTAGGCGAGCCAGACAGCCGTGCGGGAGGCGAGGCCGCCGATCCCCTCCGTGGGCAGGAGCAGCTCGCCCGCCGCGACCAGGATCGCCGCCAGGCCGGTGGCCTGGCCGAGCCGCGGCCACTCGTAGGGGACCTTGAAGAGGCGCTGCGTGAACACGTACATCAGCGCCAGCACGACGGCGTAGGAGGCGACCAGCGAGACGCCCGCGCCGACGATGCCCAGCTCGGGGATCAGGATCAGGTTGAGGGCGATGTTGACGAGCGTCCCGATCGCGGTCGCGGGGAAGTTGAACTCGGTGCGGCCGGTGCGGCCGAGGATCACGACGAGGACGAGGTAGAGCGCGTACAGCATCACCCCGGTCGAGACGAGCCCGATCGCCTCGTAGGAGTCGAAGAACTCGGGGGCCGCCAGCGTGCGCACGATCCAGCGAGAGAGCAGCCACATCCCGGCGACGACGAAGGTGCAGACGACGACGAACCAGGTGACGATCACGGCGTACGCGCGGCGCGCCTCCTCGTCGTCGCGGATCGAGTACGCGAGCGGCGGCCAGGCGAGCTGGAACCCCTTGACGAACACGTTGACGGCCTGGGCGAACTTGACCGAGAGGCTGTAGAGCCCGGCGTCGGCGAGCCCCGCGAGCCGCACGAGCAACAGCCGGTCGATGAAGTTGAGCGAGTAGAGCGACAGCTCTGCCGGCATCGTCGGGAGGCCGAACCGCATCATCCGCCGCAGGAGCGGAAAGTCGGGCACCAGCGCCAGGCGCCTGCGCTGGGCGATCAGCAGGCCAGCGAGGAACACCGCCCCGGTCCCATACTGGCCGAGCAGCAGACCCTCGGCTCCCTTCTCCTCGACGACCACCAGCCAGACGGTCGCGGGGATCGTCACGAGCACGTTGGCGATCGTGAACGCGAAGAACGCCTTTGCCCGCTCGTCGAGGCGGAACAGCGCCAGCAGGAACTCGAACATCGTGAACACCCAGAGGCCGAAGATCGCGATTCGCACCAGCCCCGGATCGGAGCGGCCGAGCAATAGCTGCGAGATCGGCTCAGCGAGCGGCATCGCGATCGCAACCCCGGCGGTCGCCGTCCAGACCAGCGACGCGAACCCCGTCTTGACGACCTCGTCGGGGTCCTCGTCGCGCTCGTAGTAGAAGCGCAGCAGCGCCTCGATGACCCCGAGCCGGATCACGATGCTGGCCGCGATCACGCCGGTGATCAGCACCTCCGCGGCGCCGTAGTCGGCCGGCGCCAGATAGCGCGTGTAGAGCGGCAGCAGGGCGACCGCGATCAGCTTCGAGAGCACGCTCGAGGCCGTATAGGCGGCTCCCGTGGTCGCGAGGCGGCGCAGGTAACCGGTCACGTCAACGTCCCGTCGAAGCCGGTCCCGGACGCGCGAGCCGAGCGGAGCTCGGGGATTCGGCGGTGGCGCCGGCGTTGGGCGAGGCGGCGGCGAGCGCGCCGCCCACCGCGAGCAGCGCCCAAATGAGCGGGTCGGTCAGGTAGCCGGCGTAGCCGATCGTGTGCAGGACCATCGCCGCGAACGCGGCGGCCAGGGCGATCCGCGCGACCCCCTGCGCCAGGGCCGGGTCGTCGACGGGGTCGCCGATCGGAGGGGCGCCGAGGCCGGGTGCGATCCGACGCATCCCGCGCATCAGCGTCCACGCGGCCGCCGCGAGGAGCGCCACGTAGACGAGCAGCCCGACGATCCCCTGCTCGGCCGCGACCGTGACCGGCTCGTTGTGAGAGATCGTGTTCGTCTTCCCCGAGGCGATCTGCTCCTGGGCGCTGAATGCCTTCGAGAAGGAGGCCGAGCCGTGTCCGACCAGCGGCTCGGCCTTGAACAGCTTCCAGCCGCCCTCGATCAGGGTGGTGCGGCCGCTCGAGATCTCCCTCGGCGAGTCCTCGGCCTCAGACGTGACCCCGAATCCGATCACGAGGGCCGCGATCGCGGCAACCGCGAAGGGGGTCACGATCACGGTCCACTTGAGGCTGTAGCGAAGCGCGCAGAGGACCGCGACCCCGGCCAACAGCGACAGGAAGCTCGTCTGCGAGAAGGCGAACACGAGACCGATCAGGATCAGCGCGAGCACGACGGCGAGGGCCGCGATCCGGCGGGGGTGCCGCAGCCAGACGACGACGCCGAGGACCAGCACCGCCGCGAGGGCGAGATAGCGCCCGTAGATGTTGGGGTCCCAGAACAGCGAGTTGACCCGGAAGTAGAAGTGGAAGTCGTTCGAGCGCTCCAGGGCCGGGTTCCAGAAGATCTCGCGGGCGGCGAACTGGCCCGCGCCGACGAGCGCGAACAGGACCGCCTCCGTCGCGACGACCGTGAACGCGGCCGCGAGCACACGCGGCGTCCACCGGACCTCGGTGAGGAGCACGAACATGGACGCGAACGGGACCAGGAAGAAGCCGACGTTGCGCGCCGCGAATGCGACGTCCTCCGAGTAGGACGCCTGCACGGCATACAGCACCGTTGCTGCCGCGAGCGCCGCGAGCAGCGGCTTTGGCGGCCGCCGGGGTGGGTCCCGGTCGGTCGTGAAGGCGTCGATCGCGGCTGCGATCGCGCCCGAGCCGATCACGACGTAGAGCGGGATCAGCAGGTTCGCCTCCTCGCCGCTGACCTCGATCGGGATCCGGAAGGGCAGCGCGGCGACGAGCAGGACCGGCAGCGCCAGCGGCCAGTGCCGGAAGAACAGCCCGAGCGAGCCCATCACCAGGGCCGCCCCGACGCAGCCCGCCGCCAGCACCGCCGGCTGCTCCCGCACAGACTCGAGCTCATCCCATGCCTGCCCGAGGATCAGCGCCAGCGCGAGCGCGAGGGCGATGATCATCCCGGCCGCGCGCAGGCGCCTGTCGTCGAGCAGGATCACGCCGCAGACGCTGAGCGCAGCCGCGATCGACCCGGCGACCTCAAGGGTCTCCCTCACGGCGGTGGTGCCGCCGTGATGTGAAGCTTCTCCCCCGATACGAGCGCCAACCCGTCCCGCTCCCTGGTCAGGCGCAGCCTGTAGGCGCCCGGCGGCACGGGCGCCGAAGCCTCGTCACGGCCGTTCCAGTCGAAGCAGTAGGCCTCGCCGCCCTCGAGCCGCGCGCCGGAGGCCAGCACCCGGACCGTCTCCTCCTCGCTGTTGACGAGGGCAACCTCGAACGTGTCGTCGCGCGGGGTGCGGAAGCAGGCCCGGTAGCGGTCACCGGGCTTGGTCTTCATCCGGATGTCGCTGACGACGGTCCCCTCCGAGCGGACGCGCTGGGTCACCACCATCGCCGCGACCGTTCCGAGCACGAGCGCCGCCACGCAGACAGCGGCCAGCAGGCTCGAGCTGCGGGACGAGTTGGTCAGTCGCCCAGCGTCCCTGTCGTGGCCGCGGAGCCGGTCGCGGAGGCGCTGGCGCCCGTCGATTTGTCCTCACCGAGCACCACCGCCAGCGCGGCGCCCTCCGAGATCGTCCGCACCTCCTGGTCCATCTGCTGGCTGGCGTTGATCGAGACGATCGGCTGGATCTCGGGCACGCACTGCTGGGCGCCCTGGTCGAACATGATCGTGCTCACCTCGAAGGGCGACTCCGTATTGGAGACGGGGCCGACGTCGTAGCCGCGCTGCTTGAGCTGCTGCGCGAAGCCCGCTGCGAGCCCGGCCTCGGGGGTGCTGTTGAGGACCGCGACCTTGGTGTCCTTCGGGGTGCAGGCGAGATTCTGGTCCTTCGCGCCGCCTCCGGCGCCGCTGCTCGAACCGTCGTCGCCGATCAGGCGGGTGGCGCCGAACCCGATCCCGGCCAGCAGGATCAGGGCGCCGACGATGATCACCGCGGTCGACCGCCCGCCCCCGAAGCGCTCGCTGAGCCGGCCGCCGTCCCCGCGGCGGCGGCTCTCGAACCGCTGCCTTCGCTCGGCGGCCTGGCGCGCCAGCTCGGCCCGCCGGAAGGCCTCGGCCTCGTTCGGGGCGGAGGCGGCCGCGGCGCGCGCGGCCTGCTCGGGCTCGGCGGGCGTGGTCACGGCCGTCGGCGGGGGCGCCTCGTCCCGCCCGCCCTGCTCTCCCTCGACGAGGAACTCCGCGTTCTCGCGCAAGCGTCGCACGTCCCGCGCCTGGGCGAAATAGAGAAGTGCGAGCACGGCCAGCCCGAGAAAGGCGGCGATGCCCGCGACAGCGCCTACGTCACGAAGTAGGTCCATTGCGTGCGGCGCGGGATGTTAGAGCGCGCTCAACCTGGCCGCCTCGCGACGCTCGTCCACGAGCCCGACGGTCTGCTCGGCGAGATTCGCCTCGTCGCCCTCGCGTACGAGCTGCTCGAGGCGGTTGACCGCCCCGGCGACCCACTCGGGATCGAGGGGCGCCCTGCGCACCGCGCGCACGATCTTGTCCGCGCCGGTCGCCTGCGGACGCTCGTCGGAGTTGAACAGCTCCTCGTGCAGCTTCTCGCCCGGACGCGGGCCGATCACCTCGACCGCGATGTCGGTCTCGGGCTCATAGCCCGCAAGCCTGATCATGTTGTGGGCGAGGTCGATGATCCTGACCGGCTCGCCCATCTCGAGCACGAACACCTCGCCGGTGCCGGCCCCGACGTCGCCGGCCCGGATCACGAGCTGAACCGCCTCGGGAATCGTCATGAAGTAGCGGGTCATCTCGGGATCCGTGACCGTGACCGGGCCGCCGCGCTCGATCTGGCTGCGGAAGATCGGGACCACGCTCCCAGAGGAGGCGAGCACGTTTCCGAACCGGACCGTGACGAAGCGGGTCTGGGGATGGCGGTGACGGGCCGCATCGACGATCCACTCGGCCATCGCCTTCGACGCTCCCATCACCGTCCGGGGGTTGACGGCCTTGTCGGTGGAGACGAGCACGAACCGCTCGCAGCCCGACGCCGCTGCGGTCTCGGCCGTGACGCGGGTCGCGATTGCGTTGTTGCGGACGGCCTCGAGCGGGTTGGACTCCATCAGCGGCACGTGCTTGTACGCGGCTGCGTGGAAGACGACGTCGGGGTGGAAGCGCTGCATCACCTCGAGCATCCGGTCGGGCTCCTTGCAGTCGGCGAGCACCGATTCGACCCGGGTGAAGTGACGCTCCTCGGTCATCTCGCGGTCGATCCGGAACAGGTTGTCCTCCGCGTGGTCCAGCATCACGAGCAGCCTCGGGCGCACCCGGGCGATCTGGCGGACCAGCTCGGACCCGATCGAGCCGCCGGCGCCGGTGATCAGGACGATCTTGTCCTGCAGATAGGCGCCGACGCGGTCGAGCTCCATCCTGATCGGCTCGCGGCCGAGCACGTCCTCGACCTGCACCTCGCGGAGCTGCCGGTTGAGCTGGACCCCCCCGCGCAGGAGCTCGAACACGGTCGGCAGGGTGCGCACCGCGACGTCGCGCTCGCGGCAAGCCGCGACCACGCGGCCGCGCAGCTCGCCGGGCGCGGAGGGGATCGCAATCGTGACCTCGTCGGGTGAGGTCTCGTCGAGCACCGCTCCGATCTCGTCGGTGGTCCCCAGCACCTTAACGCCGTGCAGCCGCGACCCCTGCATGCGCGGGTCGTCGTCGAGGTAGCCGATCGCGCGCACGCCGAGGTTCGGGTTGAGCTGCAGTTCGCGGACGACCATCTGCCCGCCCGACCCGGCGCCGACGACGAGCACGTTGCGCTGGCGCCCCGCCGCGCGGCGGCGCCGGGGGCGCTCGACGACCATCCTGACCAGCAACCGGACGCCGCCGACGAGCACGAGCGTGAGCAGGAAGTCGGTGACGATCACCGAGCGCGGGATCCGGTCCTGGAATGGCTGGATGAGCAGGAAGGCGACCGCGAGGATCAGCGTCGAGACCGCGACGGCGCGCAGCACCCCGGCGAGGTCGGGCAGCCGGAAGTAGCGCCACCACTTCTCGTAAAGGCCGGAGGCCGCAAAGACGATCAGCTTGCCGGCGACGACGAAGCCGATCGAGGCCCAGAGCATCTCGCGATAGCGGTCCGGCACGCCTCCCTCGGTCTCGAGGAAGCGAAGCCTGAAGGCCGCATAGTAGGCAAGCGCGATTAGGGCCGCATCGATCGCGACCTGGAGCGCGCGGTGCCGGAATACGGGATGCCGGAGACGATCCACGCCGCTCGGGAGTCTAGTGTCAGCTACCGTGCTGCGCTGATGACGGATTTCATCGTCGACCCGCTCGTCGACTTCTGCGTCGATGTCATCGGGGAGATCGGATACGTGGGGATCTTCCTGCTGATGCTCGTCGAGAGCGCCAACATCCCGATGCCCAGCGAGGCAACGATGCTGTTCGCCGGCTTCAAGGTCGACGACGGCGACCTGACCCTGCTCGGGATCACTGCGGCCGGGGTGCTCGGCAACGTGGTCGGCTCGTGGGCGGGCTACGCGATCGGCTACTACGGCCGCGAGGAGCTGCTCGAGCGCCACCACGTCTTCCATGTCAGCCCGAAGCAGATGGCCCGGGTCGAGGGCTGGTTCGACCGCTACGGCGGGATCACCGTCTTCTTCACGCGGATGCTCCCGATCGTCCGCACCTTCATCTCCACCCCGGCCGGCGCCGCCCACATGCCGTTCTGGCGTTTCACCGCCTACACCGCGGCCGGCTGCATCCCGTGGGTGCTGATGCTCGGGTTCATCGGCCAGCAGGTGGGCGCCAACTGGGAGGAGTGGAGGGACAAGCTCCACTACTTCGACTATGTCGTCGTCGTCGGGCTGATCGCGCTCGCGCTCTGGGCGCTGGTCCGCTGGCGGCGCGGCTCGGGCCCCGGCGCCTCGCAGGAGGGCGCCCAGGGGACGGATGCTCCCGCCGAGGGCGAGCCCGCGACGGAGGCCTGAGGCCCGGTTGTGAGCGCCGACGGTGGCTCGGACGCGATCCCGCCCTCGCGCGCGATGGTGCTGGGCGCGGTCCAGGGCCCGGCCGAGCTGCTCCCCGTCTCGAGCTCGGCCCACCTGACGCTGATCCCCTGGCTGGCCGGCTGGGGGTGGGACCGGCAGGACCCCGAGCTTCGCAAGAGCTTCGAAGTCGCTCTCCACGCCGGCGGCGCCGCCGCCCTCCTGCTCGGCCAGCGGGACGTGATCGCCGCGGAGCTCGCGAGCTTCGACCAGCGCAAGGCGACCGTCCTTGCGCTCTCGTCGCTGACGCCGGCCCTGCTCGGGCTCGCGCTCGAGCGCCCGATCGAGCGCCGCCTCGGCGGCCCGGTGCCGACCGCGATCGGCCTGATCCTCGGCGCTGTCGCGATGGCCGCGGCGGACCGCACACCGCAGCGGCGCGGCCGTGAGCGCGCCGGGCCGGTCGACGGGATCGCCCTCGGCCTCGCCCAGGCCACGGCGCTCGCTCCCGGGGTATCCCGCAACGGCGCGACCCTGACGGCCGCGCGGTGGCGCGGCTTCGGCCGCCCTCACGCCAACATGCTCTCCCGCACCGTCGCCCTGCCCGTGATCGTCGCCGCCGGCGCCCTGAAGGGGGCTCGGCTGCGCCGCCGGGGGCTGCCGCGTGCGCAGCGCAAGGCGTTCGTCGCCGGCACCGCGACCTCGTTCGCCTCGACGCTCGCCTCGCAGGCGCTGATCCAGCTCGTCGAGCGCGACAGCGCCCTCTGGCCGTACGCCGCTTACAGGCTGGCCCTCGCCGCCCTCGTCCTCGCGCGGTACGCCCAGCAGCGCCGGGCCGAGACCACGGCGGTCGATGCGGGGGCGGTGTTCAGCGGCAACGGCCGCCCCAGTGACGGCTATCGCGCCGCCCGCGTCCCGGTCACGCCGGCGAGGGAGGGGCCGTGATGAGCGGCGACGCCTACGCCCGCGCCGGCGTCAGCCAGGACGAGGCAGACGAGGCCGTCGCGGCGCTCGTCGCGGCGCTCGGCATCCCCTCGGGCGAGAGCCGCCAGGCGCTCGCGAGCGGGCACTACGCCAACGTCGTCCGGCTCGACGAGCGGACGGGGATCGCGGTCACCACCGACGGCGTCGGCACCAAGCTTCTCGTCGCCGAGCAGCTCGGGCGCTGGGACACGGTCGGGATCGACTGCGTGGCGATGAACGTGAACGACGTGATCTGCGTCGGCGCCCGGCCGCTCGCGATGGTCGACTACCTCGCCGTCGACCGCGCCGACGCGAAGGTGGCCGGGCAGGTCGGGCACGGCCTCGCCCGCGGGGCGGAGCTCGCCGAGGTCGAGATCGTCGGCGGCGAGCTCGCCCAGCTCGGCGAGCTGATCCGCGGACTCGACCTCGCGGGCGCCTGCTTCGGCACGGTCGCGCTCGACTCGCTCGTCACCGGCGCCGCGATCGAACCGGGTGACGCGGTGATCGGGCTTCCATCGACGGGCCTGCACTCGAACGGCTACACGCTCGCTCGCCGCGCGCTGGCCGAGATCCCGCTCGACGACGCGCGTCTGGGGCGGCCGCTCGGCGAGATCCTGCTCGAGCCGACGGCGATCTACGTGAAGCCTGTGATCGAGTTGCTCGACTCGCCCGTCGACGTTCGGGGGCTCGCGCACATCACCTCGGGCGGGCTCGACAACCTGCTTCGCCTCGAGGCCGAGGTCGGGTACGAGATCGACTCCCCGCTTCCGGTGCCGCCGGTGTTCGAGCTGATCGCCGAGCTCGGTGGCATCGACGACGACGAGATGCACGAGGTGTTCAACATGGGCTGCGGCTTCTGCTGCGTGGTCGCCGCCGCGGACGAGGCGACCGCCCTCGATCTGCTCCACCGCCACCAGCGCGGCGCCGCCCGGATCGGCACCGTCACCACCGACGCCGGCTCGGTCTCCCGCCGATAGCCCGGCGATCATGCGCTCAGGGACGCCATAGCGACCAGAACCGCACGATCTTGGCCTAGGCGGGCTCCCAGAGGGTCCCTGTCAGCACCGGGACCGGCCTCAGCCTCCAGTCCCGGGCAAGCGCCCACAGGTCCGCCTCCAGCACCGGACGCGGCCGTCCGGAGAGCTCCTCGAGCTCGCGGGTGGCGCAGCTGCCGAACCGCGCGATCGCCTCGAGCGGCTCGAGGGCGCCCGAGTTGACCTGGGTCGAGCCGGCTGCGAGGGCGGCCGCGCGGAGCGCCCTCATGTCCCGCCCGTCGAACACCCAGCGGCGGGAGCCGTCCTCGCCCTCGAAAAGAAGGCTTTGAAAGGTGAGGCGCTCGTGGCCCTCGGTCGTGCGAACCGCGTGCGCGGCGCGGGCCTCGTCGGGTGGAGCCCGAACCTCGTCGAGGTCGGCGCCGAAGGCCTCGGTGATCGCGTCGGAGTTCAGGTCGATCTCGAACCGGGCGCGGTCGAGTCCCGCCGGTCCCGCCTCCGCCAGCAACGCGTCGGCGTGGTCGAGCTTGCGGCGCCCGAACATGATCCCCTCGCGGAGGCGGCGCAGGTAGCGGTATCCCGCCTCGGGTCCCTGCTGGGAGGCGGCGACGGCCGCCTGGCAGGCCGGGTAGGTCGAGAGAAGCGGGCTCTCCGTCCAGATCCGCGGGTCGGAGGGCATCCCGGTGGCCGCGCCGACGTCGAGCCAGTGCGAGATCAGGTCCGCGTAGCAGTCGGGGCCCTCGCCGATCGCGCCCTCGGTGTCGCGGTACTCGCTCCCGTACCGGCGGGCCAGCCCGCCCATCACCCAGGTGAACTCGAGCTCGCCGTCGAACTCCCACATCAGCCTGCGCAGCATCGGCTCCGCTCCCCATGACCAGGAGCAGGCGGGATCGGTGTAGACACGGGCGCGTGCAGGCATGATTCTGGAAGGGGGCTCCCAGGCGGAGCCCCCGCGCGGCGAAAATACAGACAGATGAGCATGATCCGAGAATGGCCAGCTTGAGCGGAACCCTTCTGTCTGGGCGCTACCGGCTCGAGTCGAAGCTCGGATCTGGGGGGATGTCGACCGTCTACCTCGCCCAGGACGAGGTCCTCGACCGCCCGGTGGCGGTGAAGCTGCTGCACCGCGAGATCTCCGAGGAGGCGGACCAGCTCGAGCGGTTCCGCCGCGAGGCACGCGCCGCGGCCCGCCTCTCGCACCCCAACCTCGTCGGGGTGATCGATGCCGGCGAGGACGAGGGGCGGCCCTTCATCGTGTTCGAGTACGTCGAGGGCGACACGCTGAAGAAACGAATCGAGGACGAGGAGGAGATGCCGATCGACGAGGCGATCGCGTACGCGATCGAGATCGGGCGCGGGCTGATCGCCGCACACAGCCGCAAGCTCGTGCACCGCGACGTGAAGCCGCAGAACGTGCTGATCGACCGCGACGGCCGCGCCAAGGTGACCGACTTCGGGATCGCCCGTTCGCTCGAAGGGCAGGGAATGACCGCGACCGGCCGCGTCCTCGGCACCACCGACTACGTCTCTCCTGAGCAGGCGATGGGCGAGGAAGTCGACGAGCGCTCGGACGTCTACTCGCTCGGGATCGTCCTCTACGAGATGCTGGTCGGCGACGTCCCGTTCCAGGCCGAGACCCAGGTCGGGGTGGCGATGAAGCACGTCAACGAACCGCTCCCCGACGTGCTGGTCAAGCGTCCCGAAGTCTCCGCCGCGGTCGCCTCGGTGATCGACCGCGCCACGACCAAGGACCCGCGGGACCGCTACGGATCGGTCGGCGAGATGGTCCGCGACCTCGAGGCCACCCTCGAGGTCGAGGCGGCCCGCGGCGGCGGGGTGACCGGCGAGGCGACCACGGTGCTCGACTCGGTGCCGCGCTCGCGCCGGCGGCTCGCCGGCGGGCGGCGGATGTCCGGCTTCGGAATCGCGATGGGGGTGATCGGAGTCGCGCTGATCGCCGCGGCGCTGATCTTCGGCCGCGACAGCCTCGACGACCTCGGCGGCGGGGACGAGGAGGGGAAGGCCGCGGCCCCGGCGGTGAAGATCGAGAGCGCCACCGACTTCGACCCGTTCGGGACCGGCGGCGAGCACTCGGAGGAGGCCCCGCTCGCGATCGACTCGAACCCGACCGGGACGGCCTGGACGACCGAGAACTACGAGACGGTCGACATCGGCAAGCCCGGCGTCGGGCTGTTCGTCGAGACGGCCGAATCGGCCGAGGTCTTCGGGGTGGAGCTACGCCAGGGCACCGCCGGGTCCGACGTTCAGATCTATTCGGCGCCCGGCGCCACGAGCCCGCCCGAGGACCTCGACGGCTGGACCCTCGTTGGCGAGGCCGACGGCGTCGGCGCGCAGCAGCGGATCGAGCTGACGAGCCGGGCCGCGTCGCGCTTCTACCTGATCTGGTTCACGCTGCTCCCCGAGTCCGAGGACGGCTCCGGGTACCAGGCGGAGGTCAGCGACATCAAGCTGGTGGGGGCCGGCTGACGCCGAGCCCGATCAGCGCGAGCGTGATCCGGCGCTAGAACTCGTACGAGCGGGAGTCCTCGTGCTTCTCGATCGCGAGCCGGACGAGGCGGTCGCAGAGGTCGGGATAGGCGATCCCGCTCGCCTCGAGCAGCTTCGCGTAGACGCTCGTCTCGGTGAAGCCGGGGATCGTGTTGAGCTCGTTGACGAGCACGCGCTCGCCGTCGACGAAGAAGTCGCACCGGGCGAGGCCGCTGCAGCCGCAGAGCCGGAACACCTGCGCCGCGAGCTCCCGGACCCGCTCGGCCGCGGCCTCGCCGATCGGAGCGGGGACGACCAGGTCCATCCCGCCCGGCGAGTACTTCGCCTCGAAGTCGTACCAGTCGGCGTGGGCGTCGATCCCTCCGGGCACCGACACGGTCAGCTCCGAGTGGCCGAGCACGGAGCACTCGACCTCTCGCCCTGCCCCGGAGGCCTCGACGATCACGCGGGGGTCGTGGCGGCGCGCGGCCTCGATCGCGGCGTCCAGGTCGCCGGGGTGCTCCAACTTGCTGATCCCGACGCTGGAGCCGAGCCGCGCCGGCTTCACCCAGAGCGGCGCCCGCAGCGCCGCCGCGTGGCCGCGCCAGCCGGCCTCCCCCGCCTCGCAGAAGTCGACCTGGGGCAGGCTGCGGTCGCGGAGCAGGCGCTTGAAGACGAGCTTGTCGAGGCAGACGGCCGAAGACTCGACGTCGGAGCCGACGTAGGGGACGTCGGCCACCTCGAGCGCTCCCTGGACGCTGCCGTCCTCCCCCCCGGGGCCGTGGAGGACCGGGAAGGCGACCTCGCAGTCGAGCAGCCCGCCGCCCGGAAGGATCGAGACGAGCTCGCCGTCAGCGAGCCAGCGGCCCTCGCGGTCGATCACGACGTCGATCACCTCGTGGCCGGCCTGCTCGAGCCCGCCGGCGACCGCGCTCCCCGATCTCAGCGAGACGTCGTGCTCGCTCGAGCGCCCGCCGCGGAGGACGGCGACCCTCATGGCGTCGTCGTCACCGGCGCGGCGATCCCGACCGAGATAGTGACTGTGTCGCCGCGCTGGCCGCGTGAGCCGCCTGGCGGGAACTGGGTGAGGACGTGCCCGACCTGGGTCGTGTCGTCGGTCTCCTGCATCGTGATCGAGACGACGAACCCGGCCTTCTTCAGGCGGTTGATCGCCGTCTTGCGGAGCGCGCCGACGACGTCGGGGACCCTGATCGCGCCGCTCGAGACGAACACGGTGACCTGCGTCCCCGCCTTGACGAGCTGTCCGGCTCCCGGGCTCTGGCCGATCACCCGGCGGGCCGGGGCCGCGTCCTCGCGCTGCACGAGGCTCCCTCCGAGCTCGGCCCGATTCAGGGCCGCCAGAGCCTGTCGGTCGGTGAGGCCGACGACGTTCGGGACCTCGACCCGGTTCGAGCCGCGCGAGATCAGCAGCCGCACGGTCGAGTCGCTCGGCAGCCGCGTCCCGGCGGCGGGCTCGGTCCCGATCGCGCGGCCCTTGGGAACGGCGTCGGAGAACGCGAACGCCGGGTCGACGAGCAGGCCGAGCTCCTCGAGCGCGGCGGTCGCGTTGCGCTCGTTCTGACCGGAGACATCCGGGACCTCCACGATCGTCGGGCCGCTGCTGACCGTGACGGTCACGGTCGAACCCTCGTCGACCTGCTCGCCCGGGATCGGGTCCTGCTCGGTGACTGTGTCGGGAGGCGCCTCGCTCGGCCGCGGCACCGTGTCGACGTCGAAGCCGTCTCGTTCGAGGAGCTCGGTCGCCGTCCCCACGTCCTGGGCGATCACGTTCGGGACCTGGACCTGATCCGGCCGGGTCAGCGCGTAGGCGACCAGCGCGGCGACGCCGGCCGCGAGCAGCGCGAGCAGCGCCCAGCGCCGGCGGCGCCGGCGGCGGCGCTCTGCCTCCTCGTCTTCGTCGTCTTGGTCGTAGTCCTCGGGCGGCGCGCCGGCGCCCTCGTGCTCCCCCTCCGGCGAGACCGCCGCGAACGCCGCCGTGTCCTCCGGTCGCGGGGCGTCCGGGGCCCGCTCGGCGGCATCGAGGGCCTTCAGGAAGGCGTCGACGTTCTTGAAGCGGGCCTCGGGATCCTTCGCGAGCGCCCGCATCACGACCGCGTCGAGCGCCGGCGGCACCTTCGGGTTAATCGCGCTCGGGCGCCGCGGCTGCTCGGAGACCTGCTTCAGCGCCACCGCGACGGCGCTGTCACCCTGGAACGGGACGCGGCCCGTCAGCGCCTCGTAGAGGATCACGCCGATCGAGTAGATGTCCGAGCGGGGCGTCGTCTCCTTGCCCTGCGCCTGCTCGGGCGACAGGTACTGCGCCGTCCCCATCACCGACCCGGTCGCGGTGATGTCGGAGCTCTCGCCGCGCGCGATCCCGAAGTCGGCGACGCGGGCGCGCCCGTCCTCGTCGATCAGCACGTTCTGGGGCTTCAGGTCTCGGTGGACGATTCCCTTGCGGTGGGCGAAGCGTGCGGCGTTCAGGACCTGACGCGTGTACGCGATCGCCTCCTCGGTGCTCATCCCCTTCGTGACGAGCTCCTTCAGCTGCGGTCCCTCCACGTACTCCATCGCGATGAAGTACGTGGCGTCGAACTCGCCCCGGTCGAAGATGCTGACCACGTTCGGGTGCTGCAGCCCTGCCGCCGACTGCGCCTCGCGGCGGAAGCGCTCGACGAACTCCCTGTCCTGGGCGAAGCGGTCGTGGAGGATCTTCACGGCGACGTCGCGGTCGAGTTCCTGGTCGCGCGCAAGCCAGACGTCCGCCATTCCCCCGCTGCCGATCTTGCGCTCGAGCGTGTAGCGCTCGTCGACGACCGTTCCCTTGCTCGCCGTCGCCATCAGCCCCGCGTCCCCCTATTCATCGCCGTTTTCGCCGCCGTTCGCCAGCAGCACCTCGAGGACCTGCTGAGCGATCGGCGCGGCCACCGTACCGCCCTGACCGCTCGTCCGCTCGACCGTCGCCGCGACGGCGATTTGCGGGTCGTCGGCGGGGGCGAAGCCGATGAACCAGGCCTGGTTGATGCTGCGGGGGATGTCGATCTCGGCGGTCCCGGTCTTGCCGGCGACCTGATCCTCGGCGAGAGCCGCAGCGCCGCCCGTTCCCTCGTTGACGACGTCGGTCATCATCTCGGTCAGGGTGTTGGCGGTCTCCTCGCTCATCACCCGGCTCTGCCGCTCGGGGTCGAGCTCATCCTCGCGGCCGTCGGGGTCGATCACCTTCGACCACAGCCGCGGCTCCATCAGCTCGCCGTCGTTGGCGACGGCGGACGCGACCATCGCCATCTGCAGCGGGGTGACGTTGAGCTTGTCCTGTCCGATCGCCATCCGGCCGACGTCGATCTGGTCGGAGCCAGGCCCGAGCAGCCTTCCGTCGGCGAACTCGCCGGAGGGCGCGATCTGGAAGCTGGGATAGTCGAGCGGCGGCTGCTCGTTGAACCCGAACCGGTCCATGTACTTGTACATCGTGTCGGTGCCGAGCTCCTCGCCCACCTGGGCCCAGTAGGTGTTGACCGAGTTGGTCAGCGCGGTCTCCATGTCGATCTCCCCGAAGCTCTGGCCACCCGCGTTCTCGAGCGGCACGCCGGAGATCTCCACGGGGGAACCGGCGTCGAGCGTCGAGCTCGGCTCGAACTCGCCGCTGTCCAGGGCGGCGGTCGCGGTGACGACCTTCATCGTCGAGCCGGGCTGGTAGCCGGCCTGGGTTGCGCGGTTGAACAGGGGCGCGTTCTCGTCCTCGTTGAGCGCCTCGAATGCGCGCGAGTTGACCACGTCGTTCGGGTCGTACGTCGGGACGCTGACCATCGCCCTGATCTCGCCGGTCGAGGGCACCATCGCGACCACCGAGCCCTGCTGCCCGCCGAGCGCGTCGAGGGCGGTCTGCTGGGCCTCCGGGTCGAGCGAGGACTGGACGTGGTCGCCCTCCTGGACCTGCCCGCGGAGCTCGTCGAGGATCGACAGGAACTCCGTCTTGTTGCCGACGAGCTCGTCGTTGTGGGAGAGCTCGAAGCCGACCCGGCCGCGCTCGACGAAGCTGTAGCCGATCGGGTTTCCGAACAGTCCTCCCTCCGGGTACTCGCGGATGAAGACCCTGTCGGAGCCTTCCCCGCGCGGCCTCGAGGTCGCGATCACCGAGCCGTCGGACGCGAGGATGTCGCCCCGGTCGATCTGCTGCTCCTCGAGCAGCGGCCGCTTGTTGGCGACGTTGTTCTCGAGCCCCTCCGCGTCGAAGATCGACCAGTACGACGTGAAGCCGAACAGGAGCGCGTAGAGGACGATGACGACGCCGAACAGCTTGATGATCGGCGTGTTCATGCGTACTCCGCCTCGATTGCCTCGGCCTCGCGGCGGGCGCGGCGCCGCGCCTTGTCGGAGACCAGCAAAAGCAGCGCCAGGAGAATGAAGTTGGCGACGATCGAGCTGCCCCCGTAGCTGATGAACGGCAGCGTCACGCCCGTCAGCGGGATCACGCGGGTGACGCCGCCGATGATCACGAAGGCCTGCAGCGCGATGATCGTCGTCAGCCCGGTCGCGAGCAGCTTCGAGAACCCGTCCTCGGCGAGGATCGCGGTCTTGAAGCCGCGCTCGGCGATCAGCGCGTAGATCAGGATCACGGCGCCGCCGCCGAACAGGCCGAGCTCGTTCACGATCACGGCGTAGATGAAGTCGGTGTGGGGCGCAGGCAGGATCGCGCCGCAGTTGGGGAACTCCTCGACGCACTTCGGCGAGGCGCCGGGGAGCTGCACCAGCGACTCCCCGAGGCCGCTCCCGAATAGGCCGCCGTCGGCCTGCGCGAACAGGGACTGGGCGACCTGGTAGCCGGTGTCGCCGGCGTCGTGGAAGGGGTCGAGCCAGATGTCGAACCGCTCCTGGACGTGGCCGATGGTGTTCGCGAAGAACCAGGCGCCGGCGGCGAACAGCGCCAGGCCGACGAGCACGAACGAGATCCGGCCGGTGGCGACGTAGATCATCGCCAGGAAGGCGCCGAAGAACATCAGCGAGCTGCCGAGGTCGCGGATGAACACGAGCATCACCATCGCCGCGCCCCAGATCACGAGCAGGGGCCCGAGGTGCTTGAGCGGGGGAACGACGATTCCGGCGACCCTTCGCGCCCCGACCACGAGCACCTCGCGGCGTTCGTTCAGGTAGCTGGCGAGGAAGACGACGATGCAGATCTTCGCCAGCTCGGTCGGTTGGAACGAGAGCGAGCCCACCTTGACGCTCAGGAACGCCTCGTTGGTCGTCTCTCCGATTCCTGGGATCCGCGGCAACAGCAGCAGCGCGATCCCGGCGATCGCGATCAGATAGCGATAGCGCTCGAGCGCCTCGTAGTCGCGCAGGAGGATGATCGTCAGCGAGAACAGGACGAGGCCGAGCACGAACCAGTTCGCCTGATCGCGCGCCAGCCCCTCGTCCAGGCGGAACAGCATCACGACGCCGAAGGCCGCAAGCAGCGCCACGAGCGGGAACAGGAACGGGTCGGCGTCGGGGAGCCGCGCCCGGATCACGAGGTGCGTGACCAGGCAGAGGCCGAGGAAGTAGGCGCCGTAGAAGACGCTCAGGTCGCCGATCTGGTCGGACTCGGTGATCAGGACGGCGGTGAACCCGGCCGTGACCAGCAACGCGACCGGGATCAGGGCGAGGAGTTCGCGCGAGCGGGCGCTCAAGGCTGCTCGGCGCCCTGCTTCGCGGTCCCAGCCTGCTGCTGCTTCTTCTTCTTCGCCGTGGCGGGCGCCGGTGCGGCCGGGGTCGGCGGCACCGCGCCCTCGTTTGCCTCGATGTCGGCGAGGATGTCGTAGGCGTCGTCGTGGGAGCGAAGCTTGTGCTCGGTGACCACGTCCTGGCGCTCGGGGCTGAGCGCCCCGGCCTGGACCCCGATCGACTCCTGCTCGGAGTAGAGGTTGACACCGAGCGGCAGCTCGTAGGGGAGGCCGCGGTAGACGGCCACCCTGCCGTCCTCGTCCGTTCCGAGGAAGTAGATCGAGCGCCCGATCAGGAGCGCCCCGGCGATCACCGCCGCGACCGCGGCGACGATCGCGAGCGCGCGCAGCCAGCGGCGGCGGCGGTGCGGAAGCGGCATCGGACCCTGCCCGCGGAGCCGGTCGCCCGCCTGGCGGACGCGCTCGGCGGTGAGGCCGGCCTGCTCGGCCGTGCGCGAGATCAGGGTCGCGCCCTCGTCGGGCGCCTCCCCTTCCTCGGCCAGACGAAACGCGACGGCCGTGATGTTGTCGCGCCCGCCGCCGCTGTTGGCGGCGTCGATCAGCTTGTTGACAGCGCTGCGCAGGCTGCGAGCCTCGGAGAGGATCTTGCGGATCTCCTCGTCGGAGACCATCGTCGTGAGCCCGTCGCTGCAGAGCAGGAACACGTCGCCCGGCGTGGCTGGGACGGTCATCGTGTCGACGTTCACCTCGGGCTCGGGCCCGAGGGCGCGGGTGATGATCGAGCGCTGCGGGTGCTCCTCGGCCTCCTCCTCGGTGAGGCGGCCCTGGCGGCGCAGCTCCTCCACCAGCGAGTGGTCCTTGGTGAGGCGCTTCAGCTCGCCGTCGCGGAACACGTAGGCGCGACTGTCGCCGACGTGGCTAAGCGCAACCTCATTTCCCCGAACCATCGCGGCCGTCAGGGTCGTCCCCATTCCGGCACGGGACGAGTCGCGCTGCGCGCGCTCGTGGATCTCGCGGTTCGCGTCGAGAGCGATGGTCTCGAGCTGGCCCTCGGCGGGTCCCTCGCTGTCGACCCCCTTCTCGAAGGCGCCGGCTGCGATTCGCGACGCAACCTCGCCGGCCTGCGCCCCGCCCATCCCGTCGGCGACCGCGAACACCGGGGCGCTTGCGTAGTAGGAGTCCTCGTTGGCATGCCGCTGCCGGCCCGTGTCGGTGCGGTGAGCCTCCTCGATCACGACCAGCATCGGGTCACGTCCTTCAGTCGACCTCGAAGGTGAACTCGGTGTCCCCGATCCGGATCCTGTCGCCGGGGCTCAGCTCCGCCTCGCCGTGCAGCTCCTGCGAGTTCAGCAGGGTGCCGTTGGTCGAGTTCATGTCCTCGACGAAGTAGGCGCCGGAGCGCCCGAAGACGCGCGCGTGGATGCCCGATGCGTAGCGGTCGTCCAGGCGGATGTCCGCGTCGGGTGAGCGCCCGAGCGAGACCCCGCCGAACAGGTCGAAGCGCTCCCCGCGGCTCAGGCCTCCCCCCTCCTCGACGATCAGCCACGCGTCCGTGGCGCCGCCCTCCCCGTGCACGACCTCGTGGTAACCGGTCTCCATCCCCGGCGATGCGGTGCCGCGCAGGTCACGGAGCGCCATCCGCGTCACCCAGAGAAGGAAGAGATAGAGCACGGCTAGGAAGCCGAACTTGAGGGCGACGGCCAGGGGCTCGAGGTCGTTCACTGCTCGATGTCGAACGAGAAGACGAGGGTTCCCAGGGTGATCTCGTCGCCGGGCGAGAGCCGGGCGGAGGAGACCCGGCGGCCGTTGACCTTGACGCCGTTGGTCGACCCGAGGTCGACGATCTGCCAGTCGCCGCTGCCGGAGCGACGCAACTCGGCGTGCCGCCGCGAGATGTTCGGGTCGTCGAGGACGCAGTCGGCCTCCTTCGAGCGCCCGAGCACCGCGGTCGGCCCGTCGAGGACGTAGCGGCGGTCGTCCAGGGAGACGATCGCGCGGGTGTCGACATAGGCGGTCTGCGGGCGGCGCTTCGACTTCGCCTTCTCCGCCTGTGTCGCCGAATAGACCATCGTGTGTCCGTGCTCGCCCTGGGTCGGCTCGGCTCCCTGGCGCTGCGGCGGGCGCACCAGCCGGGTCTGGATCCCGAACTCGCCGAGCCGCAGCCGGTCGTCCTGGTCGAGGCCGACCACGGGGCGGGTGAGGAGGTCGTACTCGTGGCGCCGAGCATGCTCGAGCAGATGGGCGCTCAGCTCCTGGGCGAGCGAGCTCTCGTAGTCCTTGAAGCGCTCGTAGTCCTCGGGGGCGAGCCAGACCGTGTACTCGTTCGGGACGTAGACACGGGAAACCGACGCCGTCTTGTGGGCGTCCATCTCCTTGGCGAGCTTCCGCGCGATCTCCACAGGCTGCACGCCGGAGCTGAAGGCGCGCGAGAACACGCCTTCGACTAGGCCCTCTATGCGGGCTTCAAGGTTGCGTAGAACGCTGATCGGGTACTCCTCGGCTCGTCTCGCAGGGCGGTCCGGTTGCCCGAGCCGCCCGCGAAATCCTAGATGCATCTAGATGCGAACGCCGGTGGCCGTTGACTCTCCGAGCGCCTCCTCCGCGGGTACGTCGGCGTGGCGCAGGCGTGGCGCCGCGAACGCGGCCACGCACGCCGCGGCTATCGCTGCCAGCAGCAGCCCGGCGGGCTCGCCCCCCGGTCCGGCCACGAGGCGGTGGACCGAGAGCAGCCCCGCCGCCCAGATCAGGGCGCCTACCCCGTCGAGCAGCGGCGAGCGGCCCCGGACCAGAACCGGGAGCACGGCCGCCGCGATCGCCCAGGCACCGATCAGAAGCAGCTGCGGGGGCTGCAGCATCGGCGCGACGACATCGCTGAGGGTGGTGCCGACCGACTGCTCCCAGCCGCGCGGCGCGGCGACCTCGGGGCCGAGCACGAAGGTGCGGTCGGCGACGACCTCGGAGGCGCCGAGCCAGAGGCAGCCGCAGGCGCCGAGCAGGGCGCGGAACCAGGGTCCGCGGAAGAGACCCGCGAAGGCGGGATAGGCGGCGCCGATCCCCGCGGCGCCGAGCACCGGGGCGAGCCCCGGCACGGCGACCGCGCGCTCGTCCGCGGCGGGGACCGGAACCAGGAGCAGCGGAGCGGCGAGCAGGGCGACCAACGTCGCCGAGCCAGGCTCCCCCGCCCCGGCGGCCAGCCAGGCGACGGTCGCCAGCGTGCCGACCGTGAGGCCGGCGCGGGGTCGGCCGAGCGCGATCGCCCCCGCGAGCGGTGCGGCGAGCAGCGCCACCCCCGTCCCCCCTCCGAGCACGACCAGCGCGACGAGGGTGAGAAGCGCGACCGAGGCGGCCGGCGCGAGCCGTCCCAGCCACCGCGCCCGCGGCGCCCATGATCGGCCCGAGTGCTCCTCGTCGAGGCGCAGCACCGCGGGAAGCGGGGCGCCGTCCAGTTCGCGCAGATTGGCGGAGAGAACCGTCTCCAGCTCCGAGGCGAGCGGGCGCAGCTCTGGGTCGGGGTCGAGCGCCGCGTCGATCGTCTCCGCGAGCTCGGCGGGCAGGTCAGGGCGAACGTCGGCCAGCGGTGCGACCGGTTCGCCGATCGCGCGTGCCGTCGCAGCCGCGCCCGGGCGGATCAGGGGATGCTCCCCGCACAGGCACTCGTACAGGGTCAGGGCCAACGAGTAGACATCGGCCGCGGGCCCGGGGCGCTGCCCGTCGGCCTGCTCCGGCGCCATGTATGCGAGGGTGCCGACGACGTCGCCCGTCCCCGTCAGCGTCCGCTCCCCGGCGACCCGGGCGATCCCGAAGTCGACGAGCTTCGCGCCGCCGCCGGCGGCGACGAGGATGTTCTCGGGCTTGACGTCCCTGTGCACGACCCCGTGGCGGTGCGCGTGGGCCAGCGCCGCGGCAGAGTCGGCGCCGACCTCGCCGACGAGGCGGTCGCTGAGGTCCCCGCGCCGCGCCAGCACGCGCAGCGTCTCCCCCTCGATCAGCTCGGAGACCAGATACGCGCGGCGGTCGTCACCGGAGAGCTCGTAGAGCGTGGCGATGTTGCGGTGAGCGAGCCGAGCGACGGCCTGGGCCTCGCGCATCACGCGCGGGGCCGCGTCATCGCTCTCGATCACCTTGACCGCGACCGGCCGCTGCAGACGCTCATCCCACGCTCGATAGACGGTGCCGAAGCCGCCGCGCCCGATCGCGCTCTCGATCCGGAATCTGCGCAGGATGACTTCGCCCACCATCTCGGGTTCCACGTTCCACGCACGCCGCCACCCTCCTGCGCGCGGGCGCTGTCGCCCGGCCTCGTCATAATCGTGTCCTTGGCGTTCCTCGACGAGGAAGAGCAGGTCGGCGTCCCTCGGGAGCCCGAGCGCCCAAGAAGGGACAGGCAGGTGTCGGGGCCGGGGCGCAGACGGCAGCAGTTCCTGGTGCGGCGGCTGATCGCGGTCGGCGTCGGTGTCGCCTTCCTGATCTTGATCGTGATCGCGTTCCGCGGCTGCCTCGAGGCGCGCTCGGATCGCGGCCTGCGCAACTACACGCAGGACATCGCCACGATCATGCAGGAGTCCCAGCAGCGCGGCGCCGAGTTCTTCGACTCGCTCGAGAACACGGGCGGGCTCAGCGAGCAGGAGGTGGAGCAGCGGATCAGCGCCATCCGCGGCGCGTCGGCGTCGCTCCTCGATCGCGCCGAGAACGTTGGCACGCCCGACCAGATGCGCGAGGCGCAGAGCGCGGTGACGCAGTCGCTGAAGCTGCGGCGGGACGCGCTGGACGTGATCGCCGCAGACATAGGCCAGGCGACCGCCGACGAGGAGACCGCCAATCCGATCGAGACGATCACCACGCAGATGGGCTCGCTCTATGCCAGCGACATCCTCTGGACGCAGCTCGCCTCGCCCGAGATCTCCGACGTGCTCGACCAGGAGGGTGTCGACGCGCCGCAGCTGCCGGCGGGCAACTTCATGCCCGAGGACGATCCGACCCAATACCTCGATCAGGCCAAGGTCACGGAGCTGCTCACCGGGATCAGCGGGGACACCGCCGCGGGCGGCATCCACGGCCTCGAGCTGGTCCAGACCTCGGTCGGCGACACGACCCTCAGCGCCGACGGCACCACCACCGTCGCAGACGACGCCAGGGAGGTGATGGTCGAGATCACGAACGGCGGCGACTCCGACGAGTCGACGGAGGTCCAGGTGACCTTAAACGGTGACACGCAGCAGCGGCAGATCTCACTGCCGGCGGGCGAGACCGAGACCTTCCCGCTCCAGTTCACGACGCTCCCGGCGCCCGGCTCCGAGGCGACCCTCGACGTCGTGATCACCCCCGTCGCCGGCGAGGAGAACACCGACAACAACGAGGCCCACTACACGGTCGTCTTCGGCTCGGCCTAGTGGCCAACGCATCGGTGGAGCGTTGATGGAGCAGGGCGGATCGGCATTGAGGGTGGCGTACCTCGGCCCGCGGGGCACGTTCACCGAGGACGCGCTGATCCGAGCGGCCGGCGATCGCGCGGTCAAGGCGCTCCCGGCGCCGTCGGTCTACGCGGCGATCCTCGCCGTCGAGTCGGGCGAGGCCGACCGCGCCCTGGTCCCCTTCGAGAACTCGATCGAGGGTGCGGTGCGGACGACCCTCGACACCCTCGCCTTCGACGCCTCCGGCGTGGTGATCGTCGGGGAGTACGACCTCCCGATCCGTCACTGCCTGATCGCCCGCGAGGAGCTGCCGCTGGAGCGGATCGAGGTGGTCCTTTCCCATCCGCAGGCGACCGCCCAGTGCGCCCGCTTCATACGCGAGAGCCTCCCGGCGGCCGAGGTCCGCGCCGCCTCGAGCACGGCCGAGGCGGTGCGCCAGGTGAGCGAGAGCGACCGCCCCTGGGCCGCGCTCGGGACGGAGTCCGCCGCGGTCCTCTACGGCGCCGCGGTGCTTCGAGACGGGGTCGAGGACGAGCCCGACAACGTCACCCGGTTCGTCTGGGTGGCGCCGGAGGGCACCGTCCCCGAGGGCGAGGGGCCGTGGCGGACGACGCTCGTCTTCGCCGAACTCGGCGAGGACAAGCCCGGCGCCCTGGTGGAGGCGCTCGGCGCCTTCTCGGACCGGGGCGTCAACCTGACCCGGATCGAGTCCCGGCCGCGGCGGCGCGGATTGGGCCGCTACATGTTCTTCCTCGACTGCGAAGGCTCGCTCGAGGATCCGACGGTGGCCGACGCGATCGCCGACCTGCGGACCAAGGCCGAGTCCGTGCGTGTCTTGGGCAGTTACCCGACCGGTTAGAATCCGCCGCGAGATGGGCACCGCTGCTGCCGCTGTGCGTGAACCAGGGCCGGCTCGGGGACGGTCGGCCGCTGATTCGAATGGGAGCATCGAGGACGCTCCCGGGCACGTACGCCGGCTGGCACGCGGCCGCGTGCTGGTCCTGAACGCCAGCTACGAGCCGCTCAACGTCTGCACTGTGAGACGCGCGCTGGTCCTGATCCTGAAGGAGAAGGCGGAGATCCTCGAGCCCGGCGAAGGCGTCCTCCGCTCCGAGACGATGCGCCTCGACAGCCCTTCGGTGATCAGGCTGATCACCTTCGTCCGCGTCCCGCGCGACGTCCACCGCCGTCGGATCACTCGCAAGGCCGTCCTCGCCCGCGATCACTGGACCTGCCAGTACTGCGGCTCGGACAAGCCCGGCCTGACCGTCGACCACGTGATCCCGCGCAGCCGCGGCGGCCGCTCCATCTGGGAGAACATCGTCGCCGCCTGCGCGGCCTGCAACCGCCGCAAGGGCAGCCGGATGCCCCACGAGATCCGGATGCACCCCCGCAGCCGTCCCCGGCCCCCCGGCCCGACCGTCTTCATCCGGATCGCCGCGCCGCGCACGCCAGCGACCTGGGAGCCCTACTTACCGACGGCCTAGCGCCCGTCAGACCGCACAGCGTCGGAGCGGCGGGTCAGCGCCCGCAACTGATGTCGGGCGACCGCTACGGGCGGATTGATGGCGAAGCCGCCCCTCCCTGGGTGCGGCGCCTTCAATCGCCCCGCCTCGTCAAGGTGATGTCCATCCAGGGCTGCCAGTCCCCGTCGTCGTCCTGCAACTCCCATCGACCCGTGATGACGTTGCCGTCGTCGCTGAACGTCCCGGCGAACCGGGTCGTCTCGCTCCGCATCCGCCAGGTCAGAGTTCCCTGTTCCTCGGCCAGGCTCGCCTCGTATGCGGTCGGCCCATCGCTGCCGAAGTACTGCGTGACGTACGCGCCTCGCTGCGGGTCGTAGCCGATCAGCTCGGCTCCCTCAACCGTGTCGTCACCCATCCTGGCCTCGACCCCGTGCAGGAGCGCGAAGCCGCCCGGAGCCCACTCGTAGGTGTCGACCGCATCGATCCTCACCGCCGGCGCTTCCTCGGTCTCCTTGGTCCAACCGTCGGTCTTCCATCTGCCGATCAGCGCATCGAGTCGCTCGTGTTCGCCACCGGCTGCGTGCTCCATGAGATCCCTCCTTCGGTGGTGGTAATCGTGCTACGAGTACCCCGCCTACCCGGGATGGAGCGCTACTTGCGCTTGCGCAGCTTCTTCGCCGCCGGCTTCGGCCCGCTCGCCGGCTTCTTCGGCTTCGCCTTCGGAGCCGAGGCGCCGGAGCTGCGGGAGCGGCCCTTCGCGACCTTGACGGCGGCCCGCTTCTCGCCCGCCGCCTCGGCGGCGGTCTCCTCGGCGGCGATGTCGTCGGCCTTGGCATTGCCGTTGGCGTTCGACTCGACCACCAGGGCGAGTGCGCTGACCCGGTCGCCCTTCTTCAGGTTCATCACCCGGACGCCCTGGGTGGCGCGGCCCATCTCGGAGATGCCGGCGACGGAGTTGCGCTGGACCATCCCGTTCTGCGAGATGAACAGCAGCTCCTGGTGCTCGCGCACGGTCCGCGAGCCGGCCAGCCCGCCCTTCCGCTCGGTCAACTTGATCGTCAGGACCCCCTTCGTTCCGCGTCCCTTGACCGGGTACTGCGACAGCGGGGTGCGCTTGCCGTAGCCGTTCTCGGTGACCACGAACAGGTCGTCCTCGTCCTTGGCGACGTCCAGGGAGAGGACGCGGTTGCCCTTGTCGGAGACGTTCATCCCCTTCACGCCGGAGGTGCCGCGGCCCATCGGCCGCGCGAGCTTCTCGTTGAAGCGCGACGCGTGGCCGGATTTGGAGACCATGATGATGTCGTCCTTGCCCGAGGTCATCCGCACCTTGACGAGCTCGTCGCCCGGGCGGATCTTGATCGCGATGATCCCGTCGGCCTTGATCGGCGTGTCGTAGGCCTTGAACTCGGTCTTCTTCACCATTCCCCTCGACGTCCCGAAGACGAGGTACTTGCCCTCGGAGAAGTCGCGGGTCGGGATCACGCTCATCACCCGCTCGCCGTCGCGGAGAGGCAGCAGGTTGACGAGGGCGCGGCCCTTCGCGGTCCGGGAGCCCTCCGGGAGCTCGTAGACCTTGAGCCGGTAGACCTTGCCCTGGTTGGTGAAGAAGAGCAGGAAGTCGTGGCTCGAGCAGACGTGCAGGTGCTCGATGTAGTCGCCCTCCTTCATCTCCATCCCCATCACCCCGCGGCCGCCGCGGCGCTGCTGGCGATAGGTCGCGAGCGGGAGCCGCTTCGCGTAGCCGGAGGCGGTGATCGAGATCACCATCTGCTGGTCGGCGATCAGGTCCTCGATGTCGACCTCTCCCTCGGCGGGGGCGATCTCGGTGCGGCGGTCGTCGCCGTACTTCTCGGCGATCTCCGCGAGCTCGGACTTGACCAGTCCGAGCACCTTCGACTCGTCGGCCAGGATCGCCCTGAGGCGCTTGATCTGTTTGGTCAGCTCGGCGTGCTCGGACTTGATCCTGTCGGCCTCGAGCGCGGTGAGGCGCTGCAGGCGCATGTCGAGGATCGCCTGGGCCTGAGGGCGGGTGAGGCTGAACTTGTCGATCAGACCGTCGCGCGCGGTGTCCGGGTCCTTGGACCCCCGAATCAGCTTGATCACCGCGTCGAGGTTGTCGAGCGCGACTAGCAGCCCCTCGAGGATGTGGGCGCGGGCCTCGGCTCGGGCGAGCTCGTGCTGCGTGCGCCGCGTGATCACCTCGCGCTGGTGGACGACGTAGTGGCGGATCGTCTCCAGCAGGCTGAGCGTGCGCGGGACCCCGTCGACGAGCGCGACCATGTTGATCCCGAAGCTGTGCTGCATCTGGGTGTGCTTGTAGAGCTGGTTCAGCACCACCCGGGCGGGGTCACCGCCGCGCTTCAGCTCGATCACGATCCGCATCCCGGAGCGGTCCGACTCGTCGCGCAGATCGGAGATCCCGGTGATCTTCTTGTCGCGGACGAGGTCGGCGATCTTCGTGATCAGGCCGCCCTCGCCGCCCTTGCGGACCTGGAAGGGAAGCTCGGTGACGATGATCGACTCCTTGCCGCCCTTGATCGGCTCGATGTGGGCCCTGGCGCGGACCTTGACCGAGCCGCGGCCCGAGGCGTAAGCGTCGCGGATCCCCTCGGTGCCGAGGATCGTGCCGCCGCCGGGGAAGTCCGGCCCCTTGACGTGGTTCATCAACCCCTTCAGGTCGATCTCCGGGTCGTCGATGTAGGCCGTGACCGCGCCGGTCACCTCGCGCAGGTTGTGGGGCGGGATGTTGGTCGCCATCCCGACGGCGATCCCGGCGGCGCCGTTGACGAGCAGGTTCGGGAAGCGGGAGGGGAGCAGCAGCGGCTCCTGGGTGCGCTCGTCGTAGTTCGGCCCGAAGTCGACGGTGTCGGCGTCGATGTCGCGCAGCATCTGCGTCGCGAGCGGGCCGAGACGGGCCTCGGTGTAGCGCATCGCGGCCGCCATGTCGCCGTCGATCGAGCCGAAGTTGCCCTGGCCGTCGACCAGCGGGTAGCGCAGCGAGAACTCCTGCGCCATCCGCACCAGCGTGTCGTAGATCGCCGCGTCGCCGTGCGGGTGGTACTTGCCCATCACCTCGCCGACGATGAACGCGCACTTGCGGTACGGACGGTTCGGCTGCAGGCCGAGGTCGTGCATCGCGTAGAGCACGCGGCGGTGGACGGGCTTGAGCCCGTCGCGGACGTCGGGCAGCGCCCGGCCGACGATCACGCTCATCGCGTAGTCGAGATAGGAGGAGCGCATCTCCTTCTCGAGCTCGCGCGGCTCGATGTTGCCGGTCAGGGCCTCCAGGGCGCCGTCTCCGTCGTTGGGCGGCGGGCTAGACATCGAGGAACCTCACGTCGCGGGCGTGGCGCTCGATGAAGTCCTTGCGCGCCTCGACCTTGTCCCCCATCAGGTCGGAGAAGGTCTGCTCGGTGTTGAGCGTGGCCGCGTCATCGATCGCGACCTGCTGCAGGGTCCGGCTGGCCGGGTCCATCGTGGTCTCGCGGAGCTGCTCTGGGTTCATCTCCCCCAGTCCCTTGAAGCGCTGCAGCTGCACGCCCTCGCGCGCCAGCTCGAGCACCTGCCGGCGCAGCTCCCCGAACGAATCGGCCTCCGCCTCCTTGTCGCCGAGCGCGACGACGAAGGGCGGGGCCCCGACCAGCCCATTGAGCTTTCCATAGGCCTCGATCAGCTCGCCGTAGGCGTTCGACTCGAACAGCTTCTTCGGCATCCTGTGCTCGCGGGCGAGCCCGCTGCGCCGGTGCGTCCCCTTGACCACGAGGCTGTCCTTGCCGGAGCTGACGAGCTGCGTCTCGTAGGCGCGGTCCTTGGGGTCCTTCGCCCTGAACAGCTTCGCCGCCGCGGCCATCGTCTTCGCCTGCGACTCGAGCAGGTGCGACTCGGCGATGAAATCGATCACCTCGTGGCCGAACTCGGCCCGAAGCGTCGACAGCCAGCCCTCGAATGCCTTGTAGTGGCGGGTCAGGTCCTGCCAGCGGCGCTTGCTGAGCCTGCGCTGCTTGCCGTCGGCGTCCATCACCTGGAACTGCTCGAGCTTGTCGCGGAGCAGCAGCTCCTCGAGCTCGGACTCGCGCTCGATCCAGACCTCGCGCGAGCCCATCTTCAGCTTGTAGAGGGGGGGCTTCGCGATGTAGACGTAGCCAGCCTCGATCAGGTCGGGCATCTGCCGGTAGAGGAAGGTCAGCACCAGGGTGCGAATGTGGGCACCGTCGACGTCGGCGTCGGTCATCAGCACGACCTTGTGGTAGCGCGCCTCCTCGAGCTTGAATTCGTCGTGGACCCCGGTCCCGATCGCCGTGATCAGCGCCTGGATCTCGTTGTTGGCGAGCACCTTGTCGATCCGGCTCTTCTCGACGTTGATGATCTTCCCGCGCAGCGGCAGCACCGCCTGGGTGTTGCGGTCGCGGCCCTGCTTCGCGGAGCCGCCCGCCGAGTCGCCCTCGACGATGAACAGCTCCGCATCGCGCGGATCCTTGACGGTGCAGTCGGCGAGCTTGCCGGGCAGGGTCGAGTTCTCGAGCGCCGACTTGCGCCGGGTCAGGTCGCGCGCCTTGCGAGCCGCGTCGCGCGCCCGGGCGGCGTCGACGGCCTTGACGAGGATCCGGCGGGCATCGGCCGGGTTCTCCTCGAGGAAATCGCCGAGGCAGCGGTTCACGACCTCCTTGACGAGGCCCTCGATCGGCGGGTTGCCGAGCTTGGTCTTGGTCTGGCCCTCGAACTGGGGGTCGGCGAGCTTCACCGACACAACGGCGGTCAGGCCCTCGCGCACGTCCTCACCGGAGAGGTTCTCGTCCTTCTCCTTGAGCAGGCCGCGGTTGCGCGCGACCGCGTTCAGGGTCCGCGTCAGCGCCGAGCGGAAGCCGGACAGATGGGTGCCGCCCTCATGGGTGTTGATGTTGTTGGCGAAGCTGAAGATCGACTCCTGGTAGGAGGCGTTCCACTGCATCGCGACCTCGACCTGGCCCTCGTCCGTCTCACCCTGGAAGTAGGCGATCTTGCGGTGCAGCGGGTCCTTCGACTCGTTCAGGTAGCGGACGAAGTCCGCGATCCCGCCCTTGTACTGGAACTCGACCCGCTCGCCGGCGCCGCGCTCGTCGATCAGCTCGACCTTCAGCCCGCGGGTCAGGAAGGCCGTCTCGCGGAGCCGCTCGGCCAGCGTCTCGAAGTCGAACTCGATCTCCTCCCCGAAGATCTCCATGTCGGGCGTGAAGGTGATGGTGGTGCCCGTGGTCCTCACCGCGCGGCCCTTCTTGAACTTCGAGACGGGCTTGCCGCGCTCGTAGTCCTGCTCCCAGACGTGGCCGTCGCGCCAGACCCCGAGGTGGAGCGTCTCCGAGAGCGCGTTGACGACCGAGACGCCGACGCCGTGGAGGCCGCCGGAGACCTTGTAGCCGCCGCCGTCGCCGAACTTGCCGCCGGCGTGGAGCGTCGTCAGCACGACCTCCGCCGCCGGCTTGCGCAGCTTCGGGTGGCGATCGACCGGGATCCCGCGGCCGTCGTCGACGACGGTGCAGCTGTTGTCGGGATGGAGGGTGACCGTCACCTTCTTCGCGTGGCCGGCGATCGCCTCATCCACGGAGTTGTCCACAACCTCGTAGACGAGATGGTGCAGCCCCCGCGGGCCGGTCGATCCGATGTACATGCCGGGGCGCTTGCGAACGGCCTCCAGGCCCTCGAGCACCGTGATGTCCTTGGCGCCGTAGCCCGAGGCTCGCTTCGAGTTCGTCGACGCGCGCGGCTTCCTCGCCGCGGGCTTTGCTCCATTCGACTTCGTGCCTCCGCCCTTGGCGGTGGCGGCTCCGCGGTCGGTGCGCTTCCTGGGTGCACCCCCGCGGTCAGCGGTCTTCGCCACTCAGCATCCTTTCGGTTCAGTCATACGAAGCCCCGACCTCGTGTACCGGCGCGGTAGGTCCGTGCGGAGAGAGGATCGGGGCCTCACGCAAGTACATACAGTCTATCAGCCGGCCATTCCGGAAAGGCGCTGGGCCTGTCAAGAAATCCCTGCAAATCACGCATAACTGGGGCTAAGGAACCTCACCGTCGGCGGTGAAGCGCAGGCGCGACACGGCGACCCCCTCGGGGAGCTCCGAGCGTAGCTTTTCGAGCGTCTCGGCAGCGAGCAGATCGAGCTCCTGGGCCCAGGTCGAGCTCTGGCAGGCGACCGTAACCACCCCGTCGCGCTCGGCGACGGGGGTAGCCTGGGCGGCGATCGCCTCCCCGACCGCGTCCGCCCAGACCGCCTGCACCGCGCCGAGGGGAGTCGCCGGCGTGAGCGGCCCGATCGCCGCCTGAAGGGCGTCGGAGAGCGGTCTGGGGACCCTCCTGCCCATCAAACCGCCGCCCTAGCCGCCGCTGCCAGGGCCGTGGTCCTACCGTCGCGGACCGCGATCCGGTTGATTTCGCCGGTGACCGGGACGTGCTCCTGCTCGGTCGCGGTCAGGAGCGCCTGGCCGCTCGGGGCCAGTGCGGCGACCAGCAGCTCGCGGCGGCGCGGATCGAGCTCGCTCATCACGTCGTCGAGGAGCATCACGGGCGCCGGGCGCCGCGACTCGATCAGCGCCGCGCGCTCTGCGAACAGGAGCGCCAGCAATGCGACCCGCTGCTGGCCCTGCGAACCGAACCGGCGCAGCGGTCGGCCGGCCAGCTTGATCTCGACCTCGTCGAGCTGCGGGCCGTACGACGTGTAGGCCCTGCCGAGGTCGCGCTCGCGGCGCAGGCCCAGCTCGGCCGCGATCTCGGCTTCCCCGCCCTCGGCGCGCTGCCGATAGGCGATCGCCGCGTCCTCGAGACCCAGTTCGTGGGCGAACCTTTCGTAGGGCCGCGCGAGCCGGTCCACCGCCTCGGCTCGCGAGGCGATCAGCGGCTCCGCCTCGGCGGCGAGCTGCTCGTCCCACGCCGCGAGCGCCGACGCGGGGGCGAGGCCGGCGCGGACCCGCGCCACCAGCGCGTTCCGCTGGGCGAGGCTGCGGCCGAAGCGGGTCCGCAGGTCCGAGCGCGAGGGCCACAGCGCAGCGACGAGCCGGTCGAGGTGGGCGCGGCGGTGCGCCGCGGGACCCTTGACGAGCTGGAGGCGGTCGGGGTGGAAGACGCTGACCAGGGGGCGCTCGCCGGCTCCTCCGGTCAGGGGGCGCCCGTCGAGGCGGTGGCGGCGCTCGCCGGCGCGGTCGAGGGCGGCGAGCAGCTGCGAGCCCTCGGCCCCCTCGAGGGCGAGCTCGACCCGGGCCGAGGGCTGGTCGAAGCTGATCATGTCGCGGTCGGAGCCGCCTCTGAACGAGCGGCCGGCGAGCCCGAAGTAGACCGCTTCGAGCAGGTTCGTCTTCCCGGCGGCGTTCGGACCGTGGAGGAGGTTGATGCCCGGGCCGAGCGCCGTCGGCGCGCCGGTCAGGTTTCGAAAGCCCCGGGACTGCAGCGAGGCGATCATCACAGGGGCCCCTACACGTTGAGGCGGATCGGCATCACGAGGTAGCTGAAGTCATCGGCGTCGGCGGGCTCGATCAGGCCGGGGCGAAGTGGGGAGATCAGCTTCAGGACCACCTCGTCCTCCTCGATGCTCTCGAGGCCGTCGCGGACGAACTCCGGGTTGAATCCGATTTCGAGCAGCTCGCCCGTGTAGGGAGCCGGCATCGCCTCGCGAGCATCTCCGAGGTCCGGCGTCTCCGCCGAGACGACGAGCTCGCCCTCGGAGAAGGAGAGCCGCAGGGCGGCGTTCCGCTGCGCGAGCTGGGAGACACGGCGGGTCACCTCGAGCAGCTCGCCGCGCGGCAGCTTCACCTCGTGGTCGTAGGACTCCGGCAGGAGCTGGCGGTAGTTCGGGAACTGGCCATCGATCAGGCGCGAGCTCAACGACGTCTGCCCGACGCCGAACAGGGCCTGGTTGCGGGTCAGCCAGACGCACAGCGGCTCCTCGGGGGCGGCCTCGACCAGCCGCGCCAGCTCGCGCAGCGACCGGGCGGGAATGTTCGCCTCGAGCTTCTCGGCGACGCCGTCATTGAGCGCCGTCCGCTTCACCGCGAGCCGGTAGGAATCGGTCGCCACCATCGTCAGCTCGGAGCCCTCAACGGTGACGAGGACGCCGGTGAGGACGGGTCTGGCCTCGTCGCGCGAGGCGGCCCGGGCGACGCGGGCGACCGTCTCCTGGAGGGCGACGGCCGGGAGCTCGATCGGGTCGCCCTCCTTGTCCGGGAGGCGCGGGAAGTCCTCGGCGGGAAGGGTGCGAAGGTGAAAGCGCGAGGAGCCCGCCGTGATCTCGACGTCGCGCTCCGCTTCGCGCAGCGCGAGCGTCACGTCCCCATCGGGAAGCGAGCGGACGACCTCCACCAGGAGGCGGCCGGGGAGCACGACCTGGCCGGCGCTCTCGGCGGTGCCCTCGAGCCCGACGTCGAGACCGAGCTCCATGTCGGTCGCGCGGAGGCGTGGCTCAGGCTCGGCGGAGATGTGGATGCCGGAGAGAGTCTGCAGCGCGGCTCGGGCCGAGACGGCGCGTGAGGCGACCAGCAGCGAGTCGAGCAGCGCTTGGCGTGTGGCTGTGATCTTCATCGGGTTATTGAGATCTCTCTAGGAGTAGTAAGGGGTGTGGATGGTGTGGATATGTGGACGGGAGGCGATTCTTTCAATCGGTTCGGTCACGATCCATCTCGGTGGGGCGGAACCGGTCGCCGAGCTCCTCGAGGGTGCGGGCGAGCGCGGGATCCTCGGTGCTGCGCTCGCTGATGCGGCGGATCGCGTGCATGACCGTGGTGTGGTCGCGGCGGTCGAAGGCGCGGGCGATTGCCGGCAAGGAGAGACCCGTGAGCTCTCGGGTCAGGTACATCGAGACCTGACGGGCACGGGCGACCGGAGCGGCACGATCGCGGGAACGGATCTGCTCTGGGGTGACGCCGAAGCGCTCGGCGACGACCGACTGGATCTCCGCCACCTCGGGCCGGCGTCGTGGGTCCGACACGCGCTGGGCAGGGAGGGCCTGGTCGACCGCCTCGGCGGTCAGTGACGAGGCGGTCAGTGAGGAGAGGGCGACCACGCGGGTCAGGGCGCCCTCGAGCAGGCGCAGGTTCGAGACCGTGCGCGAGGCGATCGCGCGGATCGCCTCTGGCGCCACCTCGGTCATCCCGCGCTCGCGGACGAGGTTGGCGAGGAAGATCAGGCGCGTCGACAAGTCGGGAGGCTCGAGCGCCGCGGTCAGGCCCCACTCGAAGCGGTCGCGGAGGCGCTCGGCGAGGGCTGAGAGCTCGCCGGGGAGGCGGTCGGCCGTGAGCACGATCTGGGCGCCATCCGCGTGGAGCGCGTTGAAGGTGTGGAAGAACTCGTCCGCGGTCCGGGCCTTGCCCTGCAGGAACTGAACGTCGTCGATCAGCAGGACGTCGGCGCGGCGGTAGCGCTGTTTGAACCCCTCGATCCCACGGCTCTGCAGGCAGGCGACGAACTCGTTGGTGAACGATTCCGCGGTCGTGTAGTGGACTGCCAGCTCGGGGTTGCGGAGGTGCAGGTAGTTGGCGATCGCGCCGAGCAGGTGCGTCTTCCCGAGCCCGGGAGGCCCGTGGAGGAAGAGTGGGTTGTAGGCCTCGCCGGGTGCCTCGGCGACGGCGAGAGCGGCCGCGTGGGCGAGGCGGTTGCCGGGCCCGATCACGAACCGATCGAAGGTGTAGGACGAGTTCAGGCTGACCCGGGCGGCGGCGTCGCGGCTCGAGCCGGAGGAGGTCTCGCCCGCCTGCTCGGCCGCGACGAACTCGACCTCGGTGAGCGGCGAGCCCGCGCGGGCGAGCGCGGCGCGGAGGAGTTCGGGATAGCGGCGGTGCACCCAGCGGCGGACATGCGCCGGCCCGGTCAGGAAGAGCGTCGACCCGCGGGCCGAGGCGGGGCGGAGGGGGTCGAACCACAGGCGGTAGGTCGACTCCGGGACCGAAGCCCGAAGCTCGCGCTGGACCGCATCCCAGGTGACGTCCAGCTCGCCGCGCACAGCATCGTCAGCCTGCCCCGGAACCTTTGTCCTCCTCTGATGAATCTGAATCGCCGGTGTTGGAAGCCGGCTCCCCCTGTGGGGCGCCGAGCGGGCGATCATAGATCCGCCTCCACCGCGCCCGTAGGGGCCCGGGCCGAGCTGGCTGCAATTCGCGTGGAAAACCTCCGGCCGCGCGAGTGCACGCCCTATACTGCCGTCCGCCCCGGCCTCCAGGACCCTCTGAGATGAAGCGCACCTACCAGCCCAAGAAGCGCAAGCGCGCACGGACCCACGGGTTCCGGGCGAGGAACGGCACGCGCGCCGGCCGGGCAATCCTCAAGCGCCGGCGCCACAAGGGCCGCAAGCGCCTCGCCTCCTGACGTTGGCGGATGAAGGCAGTTCCGATGCAGGCCGCAAGCGCCGGCGCCTCTCGCGAAGCGGTGACTTCGATCGCGTCTACCGCGACGGGGAGTCGCGGGGCAACCGCTTTCTCGTCGTCTACTCGTTCGCCCGCGACGCAGACGGCGCGGGCGAGGTACCCCGGCTCGGGGTCTCGGTCGGGCGTCGCATCGGCAAGGCCGTGACCCGGAACAGGGTAAAACGGGCGGTGCGCGAGGCCTTCTGGTCGCTGACGGACGGACTTGCACCCGGTCACGACTACGTGATCGTCGCCCGCCCCGGGGTGGAGGGCCTGGTCGAGCGCGAGGGCACCACGGGTATGCGGGGACAGCTCGAGGAGCTGCTCGGGCCCCCCGGCGAGGAGCGTTTGTCGTGAAACGCCTGTTCAGCTCACTGCTGCTCTCTCTGATCCGGGTCTATCAGCGCTGGATCTCGCCCGCCTTCCCGCGCCGCTGCAAATACGAGCCGACCTGCTCGGCATATGCCGCCCAGGCGGTCAGGGAGCTGGGGCCGCTGCGCGGCTCAATCGTCGCCGGCTGGCGCCTGCTGCGCTGCAACCCGCTCAGCGACGGTGGCATCGACGACCTCGGCGACCGGTCGCTGTTCAGGGACGCTCACAAGGCGCACACGCACGGTGCGGGACCGGCGGGGGTGGGCCGATGATCCCGGCCAACATCCTGCAGCCGCTGATCGATATCGCCAACTCGATCCTGATGTGGCTTCACGACCCGGTCGGGCTCGAGTACGGCCTCGCGATCGTGATCCTCACGTTCATCACCCGCGCCGCGATCCTGCCGCTCTCGGTCAAGCAGATCCGCTCGATGCGCGAAATGAGCGCGATCCAGCCGCAGCTGAAGGAGATCCAGAACCGCTACAAGGACGACCGCGAGCGGCTCCAGCGCGAGTCGATGCGGCTCTTCCAGGAGCACGGCGTGAACCCGTTCGCGTCCTGCCTGCCGCTGCTCCTGCAGCTGCCCGTCTTCATCTCGCTCTTCTACCTGCTCCAATCGGACGAGTTCAAGGAGGAGGTCCAGGCGGCGGGCCAGACCTCGTGGCTGTTCATCGACAACCTGACCGAGAAGGCGACGGGGAGCGCCCTGATCATCCTCCTGATCCTCTACATCGGCACGTCGCTGATCGCCGGGCTGATCATGACCGGGCGCAACGCAGCCGCGCAGCAGCGGATGATCGCGCTCGGCCTGCCGCTCGTGTTCACGCCGATCATGATCGGGTTCCCCGCCGGCCTGCTGGTCTACTGGATTTCGACGAACATCTGGACGATGGGGCAGCAGGCGGTGGTCAAGATCTTCTTCCCGGCTCCGGCGACCCCGACGCCGGAGGAGGTGCAGGCGTCGAAACCCCCGCCGCCGCCGCCGCGCAAGAAGAAGAAGCGGCGGTAGCCCCGGCGCGCCCGGGCGGCGCGTGGGCACCGCCTGCTGCTCGCCGTAGACAGACTCGCTCGGCGGCCCCGCCCGCCACCCAGGGGTCGGTACTTCCACCGCCAGGTCGGCATTCAAGCTGCCAGCACTGAGCCCGCTGGGGGACTTAGACTGCGCGCCGTGAGTGAGGGGTCTGAGACCGTGGGGTTGCCGGCGGAGCCGGCGGAGCGGGTTCGGGCCGTGCTCGAGCGGTTGGTCGAGGAGCTCGAGCTGGAGGCTGAGGTGTCGGTGGCGGAGGGGGAGGATCAGATCGAGGGGAGCATCGACGGGGAGGACGTCGGGCTGTTGATCGGGCGGCACGGGCAGACGATCGACGCGATCCAGCTGCTCTGCTACCAGATCGCTTTCCGGGGGCGGCCGGAGCGCAAGCGGGTCAGCGTCGACGCCGCCGGATACCGGCAGCGGCAGGGGGAGACGCTGCGGCGGCGCGCCGACATGGCGGCTGAGGACGCGATTCGCGAGGGACGCTCGATCGAGATGGAGTCGATGGGATCGAACGAGCGCCGGGTCGTCCACGAGCATCTCCGCGACCGGCCCGAGGTCGAGACCTACAGCGAGGGCGACGAGCCGCACCGGTTCGTCGTCGTCGCTCCGTTGCTGGACGACTAGCGCCCGTCGGCGTGCGCCGGGGATGAGTTGACGGACGAGCCGCTCACGCCGGCGCTCGAGCCCCTGCTGGAGCTGCTGCGCGACGACCCCGCGGCGCCGGTCTCGAAGGACAGCGCCGCGCGCGCGCGTGAAGTCCACCTCGCCGACGCGCTGAGCGGCCTCGAGATCGAAGAGCTGCGTGACGCCGGGCGGATCGCCGATCTGGGCTCGGGCGCGGGGCTGCCGGGCCTGGTGCTGGCGGCCTCCCTACCGGAGGCTGAGGTCGACCTGGTCGAGTCGAGCTCGCGCAGGTGCGAGTTCCTGCGCCGCGCGATCGAGCGGATGGGAATCGCGAACGCGACGGTCGTCTGCGAGCGCGCCGAGGAGTGGGCCGGGGCGGCGGGCCGTGAGGCTTACGAGGCCGTCACCGCCCGGGCGGTCGGGCGGCTGGCGACGTTGGCCGAGCTCGCCTCGCCGCTGCTGCGGGAGGGTGGCGTCCTCGCCGCCTGGAAGGGCCGGCGCGACGTCGGTGAAGAGGCCGAGGCGGCGCGGGCGGCCGAGCCGGTCGCGATGGAGCCGGTCCGGGTCGTCTCGGTGGAGCCCTACCCGGGCAGCCGCGATCGTCACATCCACGTCCTCCGCAAGAATGGGCCGACCCCGCAGCGGCTGCCGCGCCGGCCGGGAATGGCGGCGAGGCGACCGTTCGGCTCCGAATCGAAATGACAGATCCAGCCCGCGCCACCGACCCCGACTCGTTCGTCCCCGAGCTGATTCCGTTCGCCCCCGAGCGACCGCGCCGCTGATGGGAATCGTCTACGCGATCGCGAACCAGAAGGGCGGCGTCGGGAAGACGACGACGGCGGTGAACATGGGCGCCTCCGTCGCACGCGAGGGCCGCCAGACGCTCTTGGTCGACCTCGACGCGCAGTGCAACGCGACGATCGCACTCGGGCTCGACAAGGACCGGAGCCCGTCCTCGTACGACTGCCTGACCGGCGAGGTGTCGGTCGCCGAGGCGGCCCGCCCGGCCGGTCCCGACAACCTCTGGATCGTCCCGGCCAATGTCGACCTCGCCGGCGCCTCGGTCGAGCTGCCGCGCGCCGACGAGCCCGAGCTCCGCCTCCGCAACGGGCTCGGTCCCGTCCGCGAGCGCTTCGCCTTCACACTGCTCGACTGCCCGCCGTCGCTCGGGCCGGTCACCGTCAACGCCCTCGTCGCGGCCGACCGCGTGATCGTCCCGGTCCAGGCGGAGTACCTGGCGCTCGAGGGCCTGGTCCAGTTCCTGGACACGCTCAAGCTGATCCGCCGCGAGCTCAACCCGGACCTTGCGATGGCCGGGGTGGTGATCACGATGTACGACGACCGGACGCGGCTCGCGCGCGACGTCGAGCGCGAGCTCCGCGAGCACCTCCCGGCCAAGGTCTTCCGCACTGTGATCCCGCGCAGCATCCGCGTCGCCGAGGCGCCGAGCTACGGGGTCCCGGTCAGCGCGCACGATCCGGACTCGACGGGATCGAAGGCGTACCTGGCGCTCGCGGAGGAGGTGGCGGCCGCCGATGGCTGATCGCAAGCGAGGGATGGGGCGGGGCCTGTCGGCGATCCTCCCCGAGACCTCGGTCGGCGGGCCTGAGCTCCGCGAGCTGCCGGTCGAGCGGATCGAGCCCAACCCGCAGCAGCCGCGCAGCAGCTTCGAGAAGGGCGCACTCGACGCCCTCGCGGGATCGATCGCGTCGGCCGGGCTGCTGCAGCCGCTGATCGTCCGCCCGCTCGAGGGTGAGCGCTACGAGCTCGTCGCCGGCGAGCGCCGCTGGCGGGCGGCGCAGAAGGCGGGGCTGGAGAGAGTCCCGGCCGTGATCCGGAGCTCCCCCGAGGACGAGCGCCTCCAGCAGGCGCTGATCGAGAACATGGTCCGCGAGGACTTGAATCCCATCGACGAGGCGCGGGCGTGCGCCGCGCTGGTCGACGACCTCGGCATCTCCAAGGAGGAGCTGGCCCGCCGCGTCGGTCGCAGCCGCGCTTCGATCTCGAATCTGATCCGCCTCCTCGACCTGCCCGACGACGTGCAGCGGCTGCTCGAACGCGGGGAGCTCAGCGAGGGCCATGGCCGCGCCCTGCTTCAGGAGTCGGACCAGGAGCAGCGGCGCAAGCTCGCCAAGCTCGCGGCCACGCAGGGCTGGTCCGTGCGCGATACGGAGAGCCGCGTGCGGCGCGACGGCGGCGGCACGCGGAAGCGCCCGGCGCCGAAGGGCGGGCGGATCAGCGCCGAGGAGCGCGCCGCGATCGCCGCCGCCGAGGACGAGCTGGGGGAGGCGCTCGGAGCGGACGTCCGGGTCCGCAAGTCGGGCGCCGGGCTGCGGGCCGAGATCCTCGCCGACGACCTCGACGAGCTCCACGCCCTCGCGAAGCGAGTGCGGCGCGCGAGCTAGAATCGCGCCTCCCGGGCGATTAGCTCAGCTGGTTAGAGCGCGTCTCTGATAAGGACGAGGTCCCTGGTTCGAGTCCAGGATCGCCCACCTCGGCGGGTCCTCAGATCGTCCCGGCCCGGTCTCGTTTCGCGATCGAGCCGATCGATTCGAGCGCCTTCGCGAGCCAGTCCCGATTCGTCGTGGCGGTCGACGTCTCTGAGCAGGCCCCAGACGATCTCCGGCGCCGCGTCGATGAACGCCTGCTGCGAACAGTGCGACACGACCGGATTCTCGCACGCGGCCACTCGTGGAGGGCCAAGGACCCGCTCCTATAATGGCCCGGAACCCTCCCGAGGAGCTTCTGAACCTCTCGTGCAGCGCATGAGCATCTACGGCGTCAGCTTCGACATGGTCGGCAAGCAGCCGATCGTCCTGCTGAAGACGGTCGACGGGAACAAGTTCCTCCCGATCTGGATCGGGCACCCCGAGGCGGCGGCGATCCTGATGAAGCTCCAGGGCGCCTCGACGCCGCGCCCGATGACCCACGACCTGCTTTCCGACGTGCTCGAGTCCGTCGACGCGAAGTGCGAGAAGGTCTCGGTGACCGAGCTGCGCGACAATACCTTCTACGCCTCGATCACGATTTCGATGAACGGTTCCGAGCTTGAGATCGACTCGCGGCCGTCGGACGCGCTGGCGCTCGCCGTCCGCACCTCCGCGCCGATCTTCGCGGCTGACGACGTGATCGAAGAGTCCGCGATCGAGTTCGAGCACGAGGTCGAGGACACCGAGGAGGTCGTGGACAAGTTCAAGGAGTTCCTCGACAACGTCACGCCGGAGGACTTCGCCTCGGGGGACGAGCCCGAGCCCGGCGAGCCCGAGCCCGGCAGATAACGAGTCCTCTCCCCGCGGCTCAGGCGGGCAGGGTCGCGGCGTCGCGGGGCTCCTCGAGCGCCAGCACGACGATCCGCTCGACCAGCTGCTCGAAGCTGAACCCGGCGGCCTCCGCGGCCATCGGGAACAGGCTCGTGTCGGTGAGCCCCGGGATCGCGTTCACCTCGAGCACCTCGGGACCGTTGGGCCCGAGCATCAGGTCGACGCGCGCGAAGCCGCTGCAGCCGAGCTCGTCGTACGCCGCCGCCGCGGTCTCGGCGACGTCCGCCGCCTCGTCCTCGCTCAGGTCCGCCGGGCACGCGTAGTCGGTGCGCCCGATCTCGTAGCGGGCCTCGAAGTCGAACAGGTCGCCCTCGCGCGGGATCGCCTCGACGATCGGGAGCGGTTCGGAGCCGAGCACGCCGACCGCGAGCTCGCGGCCCTCGACGTAGCGCTCGAGCAGCACCCGGTCGTCGTAGCTGAAGGCCGCGACGAGCGCCGCCGGCACCTCGTCGCGAGACGAGGCGAACTTGACGCCCAGCGACGAGCCCTGGCTGGCGGGCTTGACGACGAGCGGGAAGCCGAGCCGCTCCTCGATCTCCTCGAGGGTGTCCGCGGCGCCGAGCTCGTGGAAGGCGGTGGCGTTGAAGGCGACCCAGTCCGGCGTCGCGATCCGCTCTGCCCGCAGCACGTGCTTGGAGGCGACCTTGTCCATGCAGAGCGCACAGGCCGCCACCCGGGGCCCGGTGTAGGGAATTCCGAGGATCTCGAGCAGCTCCTGGGCCGTGCCGTCCTCACCGCCGGGGCCGTGCAGGGCGACGAACGCGACGTCGGGCCGCTCCTCGCGGAGCCGCGTGACGAGGTCGGCGCCGGCGTCGACCGGGGCCATCGCGTGACCGAGTGAGGCGAGCGCGTCCTCGACCCGGGCCGCGGAGCGAAGCGAGACGCCCCGCTCGAGCGAGCGGCCGCCCTTCAGCACCGCGACCTTCACGGGCGCTCCTCCCGTGGCGGCCGCAGCGGGACGACGTCGGCTCCCTCCGTCTCGTTCTCGTAAACGTCGCCCGGCCCGCGACGCGCGAGCCGGGCGGAGCTCGGCGAAGCTCGGGTGTCGGCGGAGGAGCCGGGCGGAGGTGAAGTGATGGTCTCGTAGAGCTCGACCTGCTCGGCGACCACCCGACCGATCCGGCGGACCCCCTCGCGGATCTGGTCCTCGCTCGACCCCGAGAAGTTGAGTCGCATCGAGTCGCCTCCGCGCCCGTCGACGTATGCGGCGCGGCCCGGGACGAAGGCGACGTTCTCGCGCAGCGCTTTCGCCAGCAGATCGGTCGTGTCGATGAAGTCCGGCAGGGTCGCCCATACGAACAGGCCGCCCTCGGGGCTCGTCCAGGTCGCCTGCGGCGGGAAGTGACGACCGAGCGCCTCCAGCATCGCGTCGCGCCGGGCGCGATAGATCTCGATCAGGCTCTCGACGTAGTCGCGCCAGCGCCCGTCGCCGAAGTACTCGCGGACGAAGTACTGGGTCAGCGTCGAGGTGCAGAGGTCGGCCGCCTGCTTGCCGAGCCCGATCTTCTCGAGCACCGGAGGCGGCGCCACCACCCACCCGACGCGGATCCCGGGGGAGAGGATCTTCGAGAAGGTGCCGAGGTAGAGGACGTAGTCGCCGCCGTCCAGCGCATGGAGCGGCTCCTGTGGGTCGCCCTCGAAGCGAAGCAGGCCGTAGGGGTTGTCCTCGCAGACGAGCACCTCGTGCTGCCGCGCCAGCTCGACCAGCCGCCGCCGGCGCTCGGCGGAGAGCGTCACCCCGGCCGGGTTCTGAAAGCTCGGCACCGAGTAGATGAACTTCGGCCGCCGTCCCTCCTGGGCGAGCCGGGCGAGCACCCGCTCGAGCTCGTCGATCCGCATCCCGTCCTCGTCGGTGCTGATCTGGATCACGTCCGCCTCGTAGCTGCAGAACGAGGGCACGGCACCCGGGTAGGTCGGCGCCTCGCAGATCACCGGGTCGCCCGGATCGAGCAGGGTCTTGGCGACCAGATCGATCGCCTGCTGGCCGCCCGTGGTCACGATCAGGTCGTCGGGGTCGGGCCGCATCCCCTCGGCGGCCATCACCTCGAGGATGCAGTCCTTCGTCTCCTCGAACCCTTCGGTCGGTCCGTACTGGAGCGCCTCGGCCGAGGACTCCTGCGCGATCCGCGTCATCTGCGCGGCGAACGTCTCGGGCGGGAAGGTCGAGGTATCGGGGAGCCCGCCCGCGAGCGAGATCACCTCGGGCCGAGCCGTGATCGCCATCAGGTCGCGCATCGCCGAGGAGCGCATCACCCGGGTCCGGGTCGCGAACAGGCCCGCGTAGCGCTCCAGGTCGCGCGCGGTGGTGTGGGCTCGCCGCCGCCGCCGCGGCGTCTTCGCGGCACGGTCCCCGCCCCGGCCTTGCTCCGGCTCCGCCATCGGAACAGTGTTGCCCAAAGGGCGGTCCGGGGTGGGTACACCCGTGTAGCCTCCCGCCCCGATCATGGAGTTCGACGCGATCTGCCAAGGGATCGGGCTGGCGCTGGCCGCCGGGCTGATCATCGGTGCCGTCGTGCCCCCCGTGATGCCGGGCTGGGGCGCGATCGCAGCAGCGGCGCCGCTCGGCATCATCGCCTGCGGCGCGGTGCTTGACGGCGAGGACGAGGCCGTGTGGCCGGCGGTTCCGCTCGGGTTGATCGCGGCCGGGCTCGCCGCCCTGGTCGCCCGCGACGTCTCCGCCGGCGCGGCCCGCCGCGAGCGCGGGTCCGCCGAGCGCGTGGGCGCGCAGCCCTCGAGCGGGGTGACCGCGATCATCGTCCTCGCGGCCGTCGCGGTCGCCGCCCTGAGCCTTGTCGTGCCCCCGGTCTCGCTCGTCGTCCTCGTCGCGCTCGTCTGGCTCTGGCTGGCGCGGCGCCGGCAGGCCGAGCGTAAGCACGAGGGCCTGCGGGTCCTGCGCTAGCGGTCCGTGGCCGAGAAGCTCGTTCTCGTCGTGGTCGACGCCATGCACCCCGGAATGCTGCGCCGGGCGATGGAGTCCGGGGCGGCGCCGACGTTCGCCCGTCTCGCAGAGCGCGGAGCCCTGATCGACGAGATGGTCTCCAGCTTCCCCTCGGTGACGCCGGTCTGCTGCTCGGAGATGATGACCGGCGTCGGGCCGGGTGCGCACGGGGTGATCGGGATGAACTGGTACCACCGGCTCGAGCGCCGCTACATCGAGTACGGCTCCTCGTTCGAGGCGACGCGCACCTTCGGCCTCTTCCGCGCGATGTACGACCTCGTCTACAACATGAACCTCGACCACCTCAGCTGGGAGGCAGAGACCGTGTTCGAGCGGCTCGGCGACGCCGGGGTGCGCACGGCCGTGACGCCGTTTCTGATCTACCGCGGCCGGCGCCGCCACGAGCTCGGCCTCGAGGGCCTCGCGCGGCGCGCGGCGGCCGCCGCCAACTTCCGCCACGCGGTCTGGGGTCCGGACGAGTTCTTCTACGGCGACCTCTACGCGAGCCGCCAGACCGGCTGCGGGCCGAGCTTCACCCGTCCCGGCACGCGTGACGAGTACTCGGCTTGCGTCGGCGAGGAGCTGGTCCGCGAGGGCGCCTACGACTTCCTCCTCTTCAGCCTCCCCGACAACGACTTCCACTCCCACCGGTTCGGGCCCGAGGCCACCGTCGACTCGATCGCGAAGGCGGACGCGAGCTTCGCCCGGATCGTCGAGGCCGGCGGCGGTCTCGACTCGTTCCTCGCCGAGCACGCGGTGATCCTCACCGCCGACCACGCCCAGTCCGATGTCCACACGGCGTTGCCGCTGGCCGAGGCGCTCGCCGCCGACTGGCACGTCCTCGAGCCGAACGCGGACAGTCCCGAGGACGCCGAGATCGCCGTCAGCCCCACCTCGCGTGCCGGCGCCGTCTACGTGCTCGAGTCGGGGCCCGGCCACGCCGGCGCGCACGAGAAGCTGCGCGACCGCCTTCATGATCTCGACGGGGTCGACCTCGTCGCCTGGCTCGTCGGCTCCGACGATCGCCCGCTGGCGCGGGACGGGGTCGGGCTGCCGGCCGGCGGGGAGCCGCGCGCTCGCGTAGTCAGGAACGGCTACGAGCTCAGCTTCCGCCCCGGCGGCCAGCTCCGCGACGAGCGCGGCGCCGGCTGGTCGGTGGCAGGCGAGCCGGAGGCGCTCGACGGGGACATCACGCGCGGGCTGTTCGAGAGCTTCGCCTACCCCGACGCCCTCGGGCGCCTCTGGTCGGCCCTCACCTCGCCGCACGCCGGAGACGTGATGGTCTCCGCAACGGAAGGCTACGAGTGCGTCGACTGGGGCGGGGTGAGCCACGCGGGCGGCGGCAGCCACGGCGGGCTGAACCGAGAGGAGTCGCTGGCGCCGCTCCTGTTAGTCAACTGCGGCCCAAGCGAGCCGGCGAAGCGGCGCTGGGCGCTTCGCGACCTGGCGCCGACGATCCTCGATCACTTCGGCGCCGCGGCGCGGGGGGCGGCGGGATGAGCCCGACGAAGACGGCGATGCGGATCGGGCGGGGGACGAGGAAGCCCGAGAACTGGGTGCAGCTGTTCCAGTTCGCGCTCGTCGGCGCCTCCGGCTACGTCGTCAACCTCGCCGTGTTCGGAGCCCTGACCGCGGGGATCGACCTGCACCACATCCCCGCGGCGATTGGCGCCTTCTGTGTCGCCGTTTCGAACAACTTCTTCTGGAATCGCCACTGGACGTTTGACGCCAAGCACGGGCACGCCGGCTTTCAGGCGGCGAGGTTCTTCACGGTCAGCGTCCTCGCGCTGGGGATCAACCTGATCGCCCTCGAGATCCTGATTCGCGCCGACGTGCCGGAGCTGGCCTCGCAGGCGCTCGCCGTCGCGATCGCGATGCCCTTCAACTTCATCGGCAACAAGATTTGGACCTTCGACGAGCCGCCCCCGGACTAGCCGCGCTCGCGGTGGCGCTGGTCGCCGCCCCGGCAGCCCGCGGCGCGAGCACGGAGCCCCCCGAGCCCCCGGTCTCCGAGACGACCGCGATCGAGATCGCGAGCGAGGACCCGAACGCGGAGGAGGCGAAGCGGGAGCATCCCGACCTGGCGCCGTCGGCCAACCGCGCCGACAGCGACGGCGACTGGGAAGTGGGCTTCTTCGCTGACGACGAGCAGTTGGTCCAGGTGATCGTCGACGACGAGAGCGGCGCGATCGAGGAGTCGTGGACCGGCGAGCAGGTGGTGTGGAAGATGGCGCGCGGCTACCCCGGCGCGTTCGGGCGGACGCTGAACGCGCCCTGGGTCTGGATTCCCCTCTGCGCCATCTTCGTCGTCGGACTGTTCGACTGGCGGCGCCCGCTCCGCATCGCCCACCTCGACCTGCTCGTGATCGTGGCGGGGTTCGGGCTCAGCCACTACTTCTTCAACCGCGGCGAGATCGGGCTCTCGGTGCCGCTCGCCTACCCGCCGCTGCTCTACCTGCTCGGGCGAATGCTGTGGATCGGCTTCCGCGGCGCTTCCCGCTTCGGGGGCCTGCGGCCGGCGATGCCGATCGCGGTGCTTGCGATCGCGACGCTGTTCCTGATCGGGGTCAGGGTCGGCCTCAACGTCGCTGACTCGAACGTGATCGACGTCGGCTACTCGGGAGTGATCGGCGCGGACAAGATCACGGACCTCGAGCCGCTCTACGGCGACTTTCCCTCCAACAACGTCCACGGCGACACCTACGGCCCGTTCGCCTACTACGCCTACGTCCCGTTCGAGCAGCTGCTCCCCTGGAGCGGCTCCTGGGACGAGCTGCCCGCGGCCCATGCCGCGGCGATCTTCTTCGACCTCGGGACGATCGGCGGCCTCTTCCTGCTCGGCCGGCAGCTGCGCCGACGCGGCGGGGAGGGGACCGCGCTCGGTGTCCAGCTCGCCTTCGCCTGGACGGCGTGCCCGTACACCGCCTTCGCGCTCGAGTCGAACAGCAACGACTCGCTGGTCGCGCTGTTGCTCGTCGCGGCGCTGCTCGTGCTCAGCTCGGCGCCGGCGCGAGGGGCGATGCTCGCCCTCGCGACCGCGGCCAAGATCGCCCCGGCCGCGCTCGTGCCCCTGTTCGCGACCTATCGCGACGGCGAGGCGACGAGATCACTTCGCGTGCTTGCGCCCTTCGCCGGGGCGTTCGCCGCGGTCACGGCGCTGGTCATGGTCCAGACCCTGATCGACCCGGGACTCGACGAGTTCTGGGACCGCGCGATCGGCAACCAGGCCGGCCGCGACTCCCCGTTCAGCGTCTGGGGGCAGGCGCCGTCGCTGGAGTGGCTTCAGACCGTGGTCAAGCTCGGCGCCGCCGCGCTCGCGCTGCTGGTCGCGTTCGTCCCCCGCCGCCGCGACCCGGTCGTCGTCGCCGCCCTCGGCGCGGCGGTCCTGATCGCGCTGCAGCTCACCGTCGAGCACTGGTTCTACCTCTACATCGCCTGGTTCCTGCCGTTCCTGTTCGTGGCGCTGCTGGCGGGCACCAGCCGCTCTCCTTCGGAGCGGCCTGCCGCCGCGACTGATGTCAGACGGGATCGTCAGCCGGCGTGAGGATCTGCGTGATCGAGCGGGCGAGGCCGTCGTCGCCGACCTCGATCAGGGCGCCCATCACCCAGACGTTCTCAGTCGCGGTGTCGAAGCGGACAGGCATCTGCGTCCGGAACCCGGCCAGGGCCTGCTCGCGGCGGACGCCGATCACGCCGTCGCGCGAGCCGGTCATCCCGACGTCGGTGATGTGCGCCGTCCCACCGGGAAGCACTCGTGCGTCGGCGGTCGGAACGTGGGTGTGGGTTCCGACCACCGCGGCGACGCGGCCGTCGAGGTGCCAGCCCATCGCGACCTTCTCGCTGGTCAGCTCCGCGTGGAAGTCGACGACGATCGCGTCGGCGGCGCCCCTGAGGCGGTCGAGGAGCTCGTCGGCGACCGGGAACGGCGAACGCTCGACCCTCAGGTGGAGCTGGCCGCTCAGGTTGACCACCGCGACTCGCATCCCCGACGCGTCGACGATCGTGTGGCCGCGGCCCGGGTTCGCCTCCGGGAAGTTGGCCGGCCGGACGATTCGCGGCTCGGAATCGAGGTAGCCGTAGACCTCGCGATGGCGATAGGTGTGGTTGCCGAGCGTGATCGCGCCGGCGCCGGCGTCGAAGATCTCCTTCGCGGTCTCCGCCGTGATCCCGACCCCCCCGCCGGCGTTCTCGCCGTTCACCAGGACGAGATCGGGAAGGTGCTCCGTGCGCAGCCGGGGCATCGTCGCAGTGAGCCCGTCGCGCCCGGGCTTGCCGACGACGTCGCCGATGAAGAGGACGCGCATGCCGCGCGCAGGCTAGCGTTCCCGCGATGCCAGAGCCCTCAGCACGGCCCACGGCGTTGGTCGCGCGCGGGCTCACCAAGGCCTATGGCGCGCGGGCGGCGCTGCGGGGGGTGAGCTTCGAAGTCGGTCGCGGCGAGCTGCTCGCCGTGCTCGGGCCTAACGGCGCCGGCAAGACGACGATGCTCGGGATCCTCGCGGGGATCGTCGAACCCGATGCGGGCGAGGTCGAGACCGACGGCGGCGCGGTCGGCTGGGTCCCGCAGCAGGCGGCGCTCTACCGGCGGCTGACGGTCGCCGAGAACCTGCGCCTGTTCGCCCGGCTCGAGCGCTCGGACGATCCCGACGCCGCGGTTGAGGCGATGCTGGCCCAGACCGGCCTCGGCGATCGCAGCGACGACCAGGTCTCCACCCTCTCGGGCGGCAACCAGCAGCGGATCAACATCGCGATCGGGCTCCTCGCCGAGCCGGCGGTGTTGCTGCTCGACGAGCCCAGCGCGGGTCTCGACCCCGCCCAGCGGATCCGGCTCTGGGAGTTCGTCGGCGGCCTCACCTCGGCCGGCACCTCGGTGGTCTACTCGACGCACCAGATCGAGGAGGCGATCCACTACGGCGATCGGCTGCTCGTGCTCGCCGACGGCGAGGCGCTGTTCGACGGGACCTTCCCGGACCTGCGCCGGGCCGCGGGCGCCGAGGGCCCGCCGGGCGATCCCGAGGCCGAGTTCGTCGCGTTCCTGCGCCAGCGGGGTCACTGAGCTTGCGCTGGCTGCTTCTCAAGGACCTGCAGATCCTGCGCCGCTCGCCGCTGCTCACCGCGCTGCTCGTGATCTATCCGATCGTGCTTGCGGTCCTGATCGGCCTCGCGGTCTCGCGCGGCCCGGACAAGCCGACCGTCGCGTTCCTGAACGAGGTCCCGGAAACCCAGACCCTGGAGCTCGGGGGCGAGGACGGCGACAGCGGCTTCAACCAGGACCAGGCCTTCGCCGAGCTCTGCGGGCGCGTCGAGTGCGTCAGGGCGTCGAGCCGCGACGACGCCCTCGACAAGGTCCGCGACGGCGAGGTGCTGGCGGCGCTGATCGTCCCCGAGGACTTCATCACCAAGCTCGAGGCGCAGCTCTCCGGCGCCGGCCTCGAGTCGGCCGACGTCGAGGTGTTCGTGAACGAGGACGACCCGCTCAAGGCCCAGGTCGTGGACGACCGGATCAGCGCGCTTCTGACCGAGGCGAACCTGATCCTCTCCGACCGGATCAGCGAGACCCTGATCTCCTACCTCGACCTCCTCGTGAAGGGGGGCGAGTTCAGCCTCCCCCTGCTCGGCGAGGACGTCAACTTCCTCGGTCTGAAGAGGGTCGAGCAGATCCTCAGAGACGTGCGCGGCCAGCTAGCGGGGCCCGAGCGAGAGGTGGTCGACGAGGTGATCCGGTTCGCCGAGCTGACCCGCCAGAACCTCGGCTTCGCGCGTCCGGTCCTGGCCTCGGTCTCGGAGCCGATCTCGATCGAGAAGGAGGTGGTGAGCGGGAGCGTGCCGCCGCTCGACACCTTCGCGATCGCGGTGGCGATCGCGGTCACGCTGATGTTCGTGACGGTGCTGCTCGTCGCCGGCTCACTCGCGCTCGAGCGCGAGGAGAACACCTTCGCCCGCCTCACCCCCGCGCTCGTCAGCCGTTCGGCGCTGCTCGTCGAGAAGATCGGGCTCGGGACGATCTGCTCGGTCGTGGTCGCCGTCGTCCTGCTCGGGGTGCTGGAGCTGTTCGTCAACCTCGCCTGGGAGCGGGCGCCGCTGATCATGCTCGCGATCGTGTTCAGCGGGGCCGCGTTCGCCGCGATGGGCTCGGCGATCGGCGCCGCTGCCCGGGAGGTCCGGGCCAGCGCCCTCGCCGCCTTCGCCCTCACCCTCCCGATCGCGTTCCTGTCACTGGTCCCGTCGGGGACCGTCAGCGAGGGTCTGTTCGACACGATCCGGTTCGTGACCGGCGCCTTCCCGTTCCGGCCGGCGCTCGACGCGCTCTCGGCGGGCCTGTCGAGCGCTGGTCCCGACATCGGGCCGCCGCTGCTCCATCTCGCGCTGCTGACGCTCGCCTACTTTGCGATCGCCAGGCTCGCGCTGCGCCGGTTCGCCTAGCGGCGGAAAGCCGCAATGGCCGTGGCCTGGCCGCGACGCCCGCCCGTTGCGGCGCAGCCGCCGCGCCTGATGGCGAACCCGTTCTCCCTAGAATCACGGCCGTGAGCTTCCCCGCCACCCGACTTCGCCGGCTGCGCAAGACGAAGCCGCTTCGCGACCTCGTCCGCGAAACCCAGCTCTCGCCCGAGCATCTCGTCCAGCCCCTGTTCGTGACTGCGGGGGAGGGCGTCCGCGAGTCGATCGAGCCGATGCCAGGAGTCGACCGGCTCTCGATCTGCGAGACCGTCGCCGAGGTGACCGAGCTCGCCGCGGCCGGCGTCCGGGCGGTGCTGCTGTTCGGGCTCCCGTCGAGCAAGGACGAGTTCGGGACCGAGGCCTACGACGACGAGGGCGTCGTCCAGATGGCGGTTCGGGCGCTCAAGGAGGCCCACCCCGAGGTCGTCGTGATCACCGACGTGTGCCTCTGCGAGTACACCTCGCACGGCCACTGCGGCGTGCTCAGGGAGGGGGCGCATGCCCGGACGGGAACCGGAGGAGATGCGGAGATCGTGGTGGACAACGACCTGACGATCGAGCTCTTGGCGAAGACCGCCATCTCCCATGCCGAGGCCGGCGCCGACGCGGTCGCCCCGAGCGACATGATGGACGGCCGAGTCGGCGCGATCCGCCACCAGCTCGACGAGGAAGGGCACTCCGGAGTGCCGATCATCGCGTACTCGGCCAAGTACGCCTCCGCCTTCTTCGGGCCCTTCCGCGAGGCGGCCGACTCCGCGCCCCAGTCCGGCGACCGCCGCGGGTACCAGATGGACCCAGCCAACGCCGAGGAGGCCGTCCGCGAGGCGCGGCTCGACCTCGAGGAGGGGGCCGACGTGCTGATGGTGAAGCCGGCGCTCCCCTACCTCGACGTGGTCCGTCGCGTCAAGGACGCGACCGGGGCTCCCGTCGCCGCCTTTCACGTCTCGGGCGAGTACTCGATGCTGAAGGCCGCCGCCGCGAACGGCTGGCTCGACGAGCGGGCCGCTGCGATCGAGTCGCTGATCGCGATCCGGCGCGCCGGCGCGGATATCGTGATCACCTACTTCGCGAAGGACGCGGCCGCCTGGCTCGCCGAGGAGGCGGTGCGCCGGTGAGCAAGCCGGTCGACGGGATCACGACCGCCGCCGCGAAGCCGAAGCTGCGCTCGCGGGCAGGCGGTGCCGCGATCCCGCTCGACCACATCGACAAACGGCTGATGAACCTGCTGCAGTCGAGCTTCCCCCTCGACCCCACGCCATTCACGGCCGTCGCAGCTCAGGCCGACCTGGCGCTTGATGAGGTGCTCGCCCGGACCCGGCGGCTGCTCGATGGCCGGATCATCCGCGAGATCACCCCGATCTTCGACACCCGCGCGCTCGGCTACAGCTCGATGCTCGTCGCCGCCAAGGTCGACGCGGAGAACCCACACCGGGCGGCGAAGATCATCAACTCCCATCCGGGCGTCTCGCACAACTACCTGCGCACCCATCAATTCAACCTCTGGTTCACGATCGCGACCCCACCCGACTCCGTGCTCGGCCTGGACGGGACGCTCGCGGCGCTGCAGCGGCTGACCGGCGCCGAGTCGATCCGACAGCTGCCGACGCTGACCCTGTTCAAGATCAACATGAACCTGGAGATGGAGGGCGGGACCGAGGCCCTCGCCGCCCCCGTCGCCGAGGCGCTGACGCCGCGTGAGCTCGAGCCGCAGCCCTACGACGACCTCGACATCGGCGTGATCCGGGCCCTTCAGGGCCCGATGGGGGCGATCGAGCGGCCCTACGACAGCGCCGCCGCAGAGGTCGGGATGTCGACCGACGCCTTCCTCGCGCACCTCGCGGGGATGGTCGACCGCAAGATCCTTCGCCGGGTCGCCGCGATCCTGTTCCACCGCCGCGCCGGCTTCTCGGCCAACGGGATGGGCGTTTGGCGGGTCCCCGAGGACCGGATCGTCGAGGTCGGCTCGCGGATGTCGGCGGTGCGCGGCGTCTCGCACTGCTATCAGCGCCCGACCTACGAGGACTGGCCCTACAGCATCTTCACGATGGCCCACGGCCGCTCCAAGGAGGAGTGCGACGCGATCCTCGACGGGATCGCCGACGAGCACGATCTCCACGGCGAGGATCGAGCCGTCCTCTACTCCTCGACCGAGTTCAAGAAGGTCCGTCTCCACTACTTCACCCCCGACTACGCCGCCTGGGAGGCGGAGCACGCACAAGGCACTTCGCCGCCCCGACCTCCCGAGGCATAAAGGAGTGGACGGTCGGCCGGGCCGGCTCGCTGAGTCGCGTTCCGCGGGGCTCTACGAGCGCGCGGTAAGGGTCCTGCCGGGCGGCGTCAACTCGCCGGTCCGCGCGATGCGCTCGATCGGGCGCGACCCGATCTTCCTCGAGCGCGGCGACGGCCCCTGCGTCTGGGACGTCGACGGGAACCGCTACGTCGACTGGGTCTGCTCCTGGGGGCCGCTGATCCTCGGCCACGCCCACCCGGCCGTCGTCGAGGCGGTCCGGGTCGCGGCCGGTGAGGGGACGAGCTTCGGCGCCCCGACCGAGGGCGAGGTGGAGCTCGCGGAGGCCGTCGCCGAGCGCTTCGAGTCCGTCGAGATGGTGCGGATGACCAGCTCCGGGACGGAAGCCTCGATGAGCGCGATCCGGGTCGCCCGCGCCGCAACCGGGCGCGACCCGATCCTGAGGTTCTCGGGCGCCTATCACGGCCACGTCGACGGGCTGCTCGCCGAGGCCGGGTCGGGCTTGGCGACGGCCGGGGTTCCCGCGAGCCCCGGGGTCACCGCGGCCCAGGCGGCAGACGCCGTGATCGTCCCCTGGAACGATCCGGGGGCGGTCACAAAGGCGCTCGGCGAGCGCGAGTTCGCCGCGGTCATCGCCGAGCCGATCCCGGCCAACATGGGCATCGTCCCGCCCGACGACGGGTTCCTGGAGCAGCTCCGCCGGGGCTCGGATGAGAATGGCGCGGTGCTGATCCTCGACGAGGTGATCTCGGGCTTCCGGGTCGCCCGCGGCGGGGCCCAGGAGCTGCTCGGCGTCGACGCCGACCTGACGGTGATGGGAAAGGTGCTGGGCGGCGGCCTCCCGGCCGCGGCCTACGGGGGGCCACGCGAGCTGATGGAGAGGGTGGCCCCCGCCGGCGACGTCTATCAGGCAGGGACCCTGTCGGGGAACCCGCTCGCCGTGGCGGCCGGGCTCGCGACGCTCGCGGAGCTGGACGCCGACGCCTACCGGCGGCTCGGCGAGCTGACGAGCGAGCTGGGCCACGGCCTCGCGCAGGTAGCCCGCGACCGGCCGGTGCGCGTGGTGTTCGGCGGTCCCGTCGAGCCCTGGCCGCCGGCGACCGCCTTCCCGGGCCTGCTCACAGTCTTCTTCAGCGCCGAGCCGCCCCGTGACTTCTCTCAGGCATCCGCCAGCGACACCGAGGCGTACGGCCGCTTCTGCCGGGCGATGCTCGAGCGCGGCGTCTATCCGCCGCCATCCCAGTTCGAGGCGTGGTTCCCCTCCCTGGCGCACGACGAGGAGGCGATCGGCGTCACCGTGGAGGCCGCCGCCGAGGCCTTTGAGGAGGCGCTCGGATGAGCGCCTCACTGGCCCTTGTGGAGGTGTTCGCGTGAGCGACGACGCTCTCGCCCGTCTCGCGGGGCGCCTGCGCGAGGACGACGTGATCGCGCCGCACGTGCGGGACACCGACGCCACCCCGGCGCTCGGGATGCTGGTCGCGGCCGGACCGCGCGCCGCCGGGGCGCCGGACGAGTACACGCTGCTGTTCGAGGCGATCCGCGAGGGCTACCTGCTCCACTACGGCGAGCCGCGCCTGCTCGCCTCGGCGGACGGCGACCTGAGGCTGCTCGCCGGCGACTATCTGTACGCCGTCGGGTTGGAGCGCCTCGCCGAGCGAGGCGACCTCGCCGCCGTCCGCGAGCTCGGCGACCTGATCAGCCTCTCAGCCCGCCTCCACGCGCGCGGCGAGAGCGATGCCGTCGAGCCGCTCTGGCTCGCGGCGGCGCTCGCGGTCGCCGCAGGCAGCAGCGATGCGCACGAGGCGGCGAAGCGGGCGCTGCGCGAGGGCGACCCCGCCGCGCCTCGGATCCTGGTCCGGGTCGCGGGCGAGGAGGCGGCCCGGCGCGGCCTCGCCGGCGCTCTGGCGACGGCTGCCGAGGCGATAGGCTTGGCCAGGCAAGACCTCCCGGACCGTGGCTGACCGATCTGAAAGCAAGCAGGGGGCGAACGGAGCGCCCGACGGAGCGCCGAAGCGGCTGGACAAGCCGTCACCGGCCGGCTTCTTCGAGGGCGAGTCCATGACCCGCCGCAACGTCCTCTCGGTCGGCGTCCAGGCGATGGGCGGGATCGCCGTGCTCGCGGTCGCGCTCCCCGCCGTCGGGTTCGCGGTCGCGCCGCTGTTCGACGAGGAGGGCGACTTCTGGGAGACGGTCGGCCCGATCGAGGCGTTCGACGCCGAGAGCTACCGCTCGGTCGTGATCACCGCCGTTCCGTCAATCGGCGAGGCCGGGAAGACCACCGCGTACGTGCGGCGGGGAAGCGTCGACCTCGAGGAGAACGAGAACGGGTACGTCGCGATCTCGACCCGCTGCGCCCACCTCGGCTGCCCGGTGCGGTTCGTCGAGGCGGCCGGCAACTTCATCTGCCCCTGTCACGGCGGCGTCTACGACTTCGAGGGGAAGGTGATCGGCGGTCCGCCCGTTCGCCCGCTCGATCGCTTCCAGACCCGGCTGATCGACCGGCGGGGCGAGGTGAGGCCCGACGGGTCAACCCCGCAGGCCGGCGACGAGGTCCAGCTCGGCCCCCGCTTCAGCGTCACTTCGCAGCTCGAGCCCGTCCGCGCCCGCGACCCGGGTGAGTTCACGGGCGGCATCTGGGAATACCTGTACCCGCCGCGGCCGTCGGTGCCGCCGCCGCCGTAGGGAGCCGACGATGCCGAAGCTGCCAGTCCCACCACCGCTGCGCCGCCCGCAGAAGCCGGGCGAGTCGAACGGCGGCAACGGCGCCGGCCCGGTTGAGGTCGCCAAGGAGACCGGCGGCGACGTCGTCGGCTGGGTGGACGAGCGCACCGGCGCGACCGGCTTCCTGACCGGGATGCTCTATCGCAAGGTCCCGAAGGGGACGAACTGGTTCTACACGCTCGGCTCGGCGACACTGTTCGCGTTCGCGGCCCAGGCGATCACGGGAGTCTTCCTGGCGATGTACTACACGCCCTCGCCGACCGAGGGCTACGAGTCGGTCCAGCACATCACGAACGACGTCTTCCTCGGCGAGTTCGTGCGCGGGATGCACAAGTGGGGCGCCTCGGTGATGATCATCCTGATCTTCCTGCACATGGGACGGACCTTCTTCTTCGGCGCGTACAAGTACCCGCGCGAGCTCAACTGGGTGATCGGAGTGGTGCTTCTGATCCTAACCCTGGTGATGGGGCTGACCGGATACCTGCTGCCGTTCGACCAGCGCTCCTTCTGGGCGACGATCGTCGCCAACAACATCACCGCTACCGGCCCCGTCGTCGGCCCCTACCTCGCCGACTTCCTCCGCGCCGGACCCGAGATCGGGGCGACGACGATCTCGCGCTTCTATGCGATCCACATGCTGCTCGTCCCTGGCCTGATCATCGCCCTGATCGGTGCCCACCTCTATCTCGTCGTCAAGCTCGGTACGACCGCGCCGCCGTGGCTGAAGGCCGACCGTCCGAAGAGCCTGCGCAAGACCGAGGTCGGCTGATGAACAGGGCCGAGAAGGAGCGCTACCTCCAGGACTACGAGGTGCTGAAGAAGAAGGGCAAGCCCTTCTTCCCGTACGCGGTGATGAAGGACGCGACGATGATGGCGGTCGTCGCGTTCGTGATCGTCGTGATGTCGCTCGTGCTCGGCGCCGAGCTGGGGCCGAAGGCAGACCCGACCACGACCACCTACACGCCCCGGCCCGAGTGGTACTTCTTCTTCCTGTTCGAGCTGCTCCGCGTGATCAAGCCGGCGGCGCTGACCCCGGTGGCGACGATCGGGATCCCGACGATCGCGATGGTGCTGCTCCTGTTGCTGCCGTTCTACGACCGCAACCCCGAGCGGCGCCCCGAGCGACGTCCGATCGCCTCGACCGCCGCCGTGCTGACGATCATCGCGATGGCCTACCTGACCTTCCTCGGCGCCACCGCCGGCCCGCCGTCGGAAATCGACATGGAGGTCGCCAAGGAGTACGAGGCCGGGAAGGAGCTCGTCGCATCACAGGGATGCCTCGGCTGCCACAAGCTGGGCGAGAACGGGAACGACGGTCCGGGGCCGGACCTGACGGAGATCGGCGACAAGATCCCGCGCGAGGCGATCGCGCGCTCGTTGGACGTCGGACCGGGGATCATGCCCGCGTACTCGGACCTGACCCCGCAGCAGAAGCAGGACCTCACGACCTTCCTCGCGTCGCTCAACTGACACCATCAGGCGGGCCGATGGCCAGCGCCCAAGCCCATCCGGAGAGCGGGCAGCCCCAGCGCGACTCTGAGCAGTTCGCCGGGGAGGTGCGCGGCATGTTCGATCGCATCGCCGGGGTCTACGACCTGATGAACTCGGCGATGACCGCCGGCATGCACCACCAGTGGCGCGAGCGCGCCGTCGATCGCGCCGAGGTGGGGCCGGGATCGGACGCGCTCGACATCTGCTGCGGCACCGGCGACCTGGCGTTGGCACTACGCCGCCGGATCGGTCCGGACGGCCGCGTCGTCGGCTCGGACTTCTCCGAGCAGATGCTCGAGATCGCGCGCGCCAAGTCCGGCGAGCAGGGCCTGCCGGTCGAGTTCGGCTGGGCGGACGCGCTCGACCTCCCCTACGGCGATACGAGCTTCGACGCCGTCACCGTCGGCTTCGGTGCGCGGAACCTCGCCGACCTCGACAGGGGGCTCGCGGAGATGGCGCGCGTGCTGCGCCCCGACGGGCGCGTCGTGGTGCTCGAGATCACCCGGCCCAGGCGGGAGCCGCTGGCGAGCTTCTACTCCGTGTGGTTCGATCGGGTCGTGCCCCTGCTCGGCAACCTCGCCGGCGACCCCGACGCCTACACCTACCTGCCGGAATCGGTCCGCAGCTTCCCCGAGCCCGAGGCGCTGGCGGCGAAGCTCGACGCCGCCGGATTCGAGCGGATTCGCTGGCTGCTCCTGGCCGGCGGCATCGTTGCCATCCACAGCGCCACCAAGAGCCGATGAGAAGCTCCGCCGTCCCGCCGCCCGTGACAACGGTGATGGAGAGCGCCGGCGACTGGCTGCCGGCCCGCCTCGCGGAGGTCGAGGACCGGCTCGCCGAGGTCGCCGCGGGCCACGGTCCGGAGCTGGGCGGCGAGGCCGAGTCAACGCTCGCAGCGGGCGGGAAGCGCCTCCGGCCGCTGCTCGTCCTGATCTGCGCCGGGAGTGCCGCCGAGCGGGCCGTCGCAGCGGCGCTCGCGGTCGAGCTCGTCCACATGGCGACCCTCGTCCACGACGACGTCCTCGACGGCGCCCCCGTCCGCAGGGGCCGCCCGACCGTCGTCGCCCGGGCGGGACGCGAGGCCGCGGTCGGGGTTGGCGACCTGCTCTTCTCGCGCGCCTTCGCCGAGCTCGCCCGGGACGGGAGCGCGGCTCAGGTCGCCGACATGAGCTCGGCCGCGGTCGCCCTGGCGCTGGGCGAGCTGGCGCAGCGGCGTGACGCCTACGACACCAGCGTCGACGAGGCCCGCTATCTGCACCGCTGCTCGCTGAAGACGGCGCGCCTGTTCGAGTCCGCGTGCCGGGTCGGCCGCCTCGCCTCGGGCGCTCCCGGCAGCGAGGATCTCGCGGCCTTCGGCCGCGAGATCGGGCTCGCCTTCCAGATGCTCGACGACGTGCTCGACGTGACCGGCCCCCCTGAGCGAACCGGCAAGGCGCGCGGCGCCGACCTCCTCGACGGCACGGTCACCCTGCCGCTGATCCTGGCGATGGAACGCGATCCCGAGCTCGCCGCGGCTGAGCTCCGCGGTCTCGACCCTGCTGGCGCGGAGCGCCTCTGCGACCGGGTCGCCGCCACCGACGCCCTCGACCGCGTCCGCGAGCGGGCGCGCGCCGGGATCGTCGCCGCCAAGGCGACCCTTCGCGCCGAAGCGTTCTCGGACCGCGAGCGCGAGCTGCTCGGGCTGCTCGCCGACGGCGTCGTCGAGCGCTATTCCTGAGCGCGATCAGGCGGGGCCGCTACCTGGAGGGTTCGGTGCGCGCCATGGGGCCAGCGTCGCGGCCCCTAAACGGAACGGCGGCGCCGAAGCGCCGCCGTTCCGATCGCAGGGAGAGATGACTCGGAGTGGTACTGCCTAGAAGTCCTCTGGAAGGATGCTGTTGCTGGCGAGAGCTCCGGCGAGGCGGTCGGCCTCGTCCTCCATGTTGGAGCGGGTCAGCGAGCGCAGGTCCTCGACCAGCTCCTGAGCGCCGCGGTCGAGCTCCTCGTCGAAGCGGTCGACCTCGTCCTGGCTGTAGGCGCCGTGCCCGAGCCACTCGCACGCGGGACAGCGCAGGTCGACGTGCCACCGGCCCTCGCCCTGCTCGAACCACTGCACGGGCTGGACGAGCTTCGAATCGCAGCTCGGGCACCTGTGCATCCCGGCACCAGAGCGTCTCATCTCATCGACCCGGTTTGGGGTCTTCCGCTGCGCCTCCATAGTTGCAATATCGGAGCCGGCGGCGCAGACCTTTAGCCGCCGCAATCCGGAGAACTGCGCTCTAGTCGTCCTCGAAGTTGAGGTAGTAACGGGAGGGCGTCGGCCCTTTCTGCCCCTTGTACTTCGAGCGTGTCGCCTCGCTTCCGTAGGGCCGCTCAGCCTCGGAGCTCATCTGCAAGAAGGAGATCTGACCGATCTTCATCCCGGGATAGATTGCGATCGGAAGGTTGGCGACGTTTGAAAGCTCGAGGGTGAGGTGCCCGTCCCATCCGGCATCGACGAAGCCCGCGGTGCTGTGTATGAGGAGGCCAAGCCTCCCCAAACTCGACTTTCCCTCCAATCTCGCAACGATCGCAGGGCCGAGCGCAACCCGTTCGAGCGTCGAGCCCAGCACGAACTCCCCGGGGTGGAGGATGAAGGCGCCGTCGTCCTCGACCTCGACCAGCTCGGTCAAGTCCTCCTGGGGCTGCTTGGGGTCGATGTAGGGGGTGGTGTCGTTGCGGAAGACCCGGAAGTAGCGATCGACCCGAAGGTCGACGGAGGACGGCTGCACCGAGCCGCCCTGAAGCGGCTCGATCACTATCCCGCCGCTGTCGAGCTGCTCGCGGATCGACCTATCGGAGAGGACCACGACGACCGCAGCCTATCCGCGGCTCAGGCGACAAGCTGCTCGGCTTCGATTTCGGCACAACGGAGTGGCAGATCCGCGACCCAGCCCCCGACGCAGGTACCATTCGGCCATGCCCAATATCGGACCTCTCGAGATAGCGATCGTCCTGATCATCGTCCTGATCATTTTCGGGCCGAAGCGGCTGCCGGAACTCGGTCGGTCGATGGGCCGCGGGATCCGCGAGTTCAAGGGATCGATCACCGGTGACGACGGCGACAAGGACGACGTCGACGACAAGCGCCAGGAGCTGGAGGCGAGCAACGCCGCCGAGGCGAGGAAGGCTGCGGCCGAGGAGCATCCTGCCCAGCCGCCGAGCCAGCGGCCCGGGGAGCAGAAGCCGCCCGACGCCGTCGAGGGCGAGGTCGTCACCGAGCACAAGGCCTAGTCGAGCCGGGAGGGATCAATGCCCCGGGTTGTCCGGCCGGTCGACTTCGAGGACCGGCTGACGCTGGTCGAGCACCTCGACGAGCTCCGCAACAGGATCATCGTCTGCCTCGCGGTCTTCGTCGTCGCGCTGGCGCTCTGCTTCTGGCAGAACCACCTGCTGATCGAGATCGCGAACGAGCCGCTCCCCGGCGGGTACGACCAGCCGTCGACCTTCGGGGTGGGGGAGGCCTTCACCACCACCCTGACCCTGTCCGCATACGCCGCGATCCTGCTCTCGCTGCCGGTGCTGATCTACGAGCTCTACGCGTTCGTGCTGCCGGCGCTGAGCCCGCGTGAGAAGAAGGCTGTCCTTCCCTTCCTCCTCCTGGCGCCGTTCTTGTTCATCGCGGGAGTGGTGTTCGCGTACTTCGTCGTCACCCCGGCGGCCCTCAGCTTCCTGCTCAACTTCAACGACGACGAGTTCACGCCGCTGCTGCGAGCGCGCGAGTACTACAGCTTCTTTGCGCTCACGGAGATATCCGTCGGGATCCTGTTCCAGGTCCCGATCGGGATCCTCGCCGTCACGCGGCTGGGGATCTTCACGCCCCAGCAGATCGCCGCGAACCGCCGCTACGCGATCCTGATCATCGCCGTCGCGGCGATGCTCCTCCCCGGCACCGACCCGATCACGATGCTGATCTCGATGGTGCCCCTGATCCTCCTCTTCGAGGGCAGCCTGATCCTCGCCCGGATCATCGGCGGCCCACCGCGCGAAGAGGACCAGGAGGAGGAGCCGGGCGCCGACCTCGGCGTCACCGGGGCTCCCTGATCGGCCGCTAGGCTTCTCGGCCGATGCTCTTCGATCTCCAGAGCGGGAAGAGGCGACGCGTCGTGCAGGTCGTGTTCGGCGCCCTCGCCGTGATCTTCGCGGTCAGCTTCGTGTTCTTCGGGGTCGGCAGCGAGGCGGGATTCAACCCGTTCAGCGACGGCGGTGGCGGCGGCGGCGACGCCGCCGAGGCCTTCGAGGACGACATCAGCGCCCAGGAGGACAGGCTCGCGACGAACCCCAGCGACACCGCCGCGCTCGCCGAGCTCGTCACGCTTTACTACCAGTCCGGCACGAACCAGCTCGACGTCGACCCCTCGACCGGCACGGCCTCGCTCACCCCCGAGGCGGAGGAGGAGCTCCAGAAGGGCGCCGATGCCTGGGATCGCTACCTGGAGGCGAGCAAACAGGACGCCGACTCCTCGACCGCGCTGCTCGCGGTCCAGACCTTCACGACGCTCGGTCAGCTGCAGCTCCGGCGCGCATCGGGGGAGGCGGGCGAGGGGGCGCTGGCCGACGCCGACGACGCGCTCGCGAACTTCAAGGACGCGGGCGAGGCCCAGCTGGTCGTCGCCGCGAAGGGCGACCCGATCGAGCTCGCCCAGGCCGCCGAGTACTTCTACTTCGGCGGCGACGTCGCGGCCGGCGATCAGGCGGCCCAGGAGGCGCTCGCGCAGACGACCGGCAAAGAGCGCGAGCAGCTTCAGCAGCGGATCGACTTGACCAAGCAGCAGACCGCGCAGCTGAACAAGCAGATCGAGGACTACCGCAAGCAGCTCGCCAAGGCGTCGGGCGGCGGCGCGACGGGCGGCGACACCCCGCTCGGCGACCTCGGCGGCGGCGGTCTCGGCGGCGGCTCGCTCAGCACTCCCTGAGCGCAGCTCCCCGCCCCCCGTTCCTATACTTGACCGTCGCGTTCGGTCGAACGCATCAGGGCCGTTAGCTCAGCTGGTAGAGCAGGAGACTCTTAATCTCAAGGTCGCAGGTTCGATCCCTGCACGGCCCATCACCAGTCGGATCCCCGCCTAGCCGTCCCGCCGGCCGAACTTCGCGGCCTCCTCCGAGCCCGAGGTCGCGTCGCCCTCGCTGTAGGAGTGGGCGCCGGCTCCGGCGAGGGCACCCGCGTCGACGATCAGGTACTGCTCGCGGATCGGGCGCTCGTCGAGGAAGCACTCGAGGATCTCGCGGGTGCCGGCCGCGTAGCGGGCCTGGGCCGAGAGGCTCGATCCTGAGATGTGCGGGGTCATCCCGTGGTGGGGCATCGTCCGCCAGGGGTGGTCGCGCGGCGGCGGCTGGGGGAACCAGACGTCGCCGGCGTACCCTGCGAGCTGGCCCGACTCGAGGGCGCGGACGATCGCGTCCCGGTCGCAGATCTTGCCGCGCGCGGTGTTGACGATGTAGGCGCCGCGCTTCATCCGGCCCAGCATCTCGTCGTCGAACAGACCCTCGGTCTCGGGGTGGAGGGGAGCGTTGATCGTGACCAGGTCGCAGACGGGGACCATCTCCTCGGTCGACTCGTGGAAGGTCACCCCGAGCTCCTCCTCGACCTCGTCCGGGAGCCGGTGGCGGTCCGTGTAGTGGAGCCCGACGTCGAACGGCTTCAGGCGCCGCAGGACGGCGGAGCCGATCCGACCCGCCGCGACGGTCCCGACCTGCATTCCCTCCACGTCGTAGGAGCGAGACACGCAGTCGGCGATGTTCCAGCCGCCCTCGATCACCGTCTTGTAGGACGGGATGTAGTTGCGGACGAGCGACAGGATCATCATCACGACGTGCTCTGAGACGCTGATCGAGTTGCAGTAGGTGACCTCGGCGACCGTGATCCCGCGTTCGATCGCGGCCCGCAGGTCGACGTGGTCCGAGCCGATCCCGGCCGTGATCGCGAGCTTCAGGTTCGGCGCCTTGGCGATCCGTTCGGCGGTCAGGTACGCGGGCCAGAAGGGCTGCGAGATGACCACGTCCGCGTCGGGCAGGCGGCGCTCGAACTCGGAGTCCGGCCCGTCCTTGTCCGAGGTGACGATCAGCTCGTGGCCGCCGCCCTCGAGGAACTTGCGCAGCCCGAGCTCGCCGGAGACGCAACCGAGCAGCTCCCCAGGCGTGAAGTCGATCGCCTTCGGGGTCGGCGTCGTCTGCCCGTCCGGGTAGCGCTCGATCTCCGGGATCTCATCGCGCGGGTACTCCGGCGGATAGCCGTCGACGGGGTCGTCGTAGAGGACGCAGAGGACGTTCGCCATGCCGCTGCCCTTCCTTCGCTCAGACGGGGATCAGGTCATTCGGGTTGAGCACGAACTTCTTGGCGGCGCCTTTGTCGAAGGCCTTGTAGCCGTCGGGGGCCTCGTCGAGCGTGATCACGGTCGCGTTCACCGCCTTGGCGATCTGGACGCGGTCGTTGAGGATCGCGCTCATCAGGCCGCGGTGGTAGCGCATCACCGGGCACTGGCCGGTCGTGAACACGTGAGACTTCGCCCAGCCCAGGCCGATCCGGATCGAGAGCGATCCCACCTTGGCGGCCTCGTCGACCCCGCCCGGGTCACCGGTCACGTAGAGGCCCGGGATCCCGAGGCGGCCCGCGGCCTTGGTCAGGTCCATGAGCGAGTTGAGCACCGTTGCCGGCGCCTCCTCGCTCGCCTCTGCGCCGTGGCCGCGGGCCTCGAAGCCGACCGCGTCCACGGCGCAGTCCACCTCGGGCACGCCGAGGATCTGCTCGATCTGGTCCTTGGGCTCGCCCTTCGAGACGTCGACGGTCTCGCAGCCGAACGAGCGCGCCTGCTCGAGGCGCTCGGGGATCAGGTCGCCGACGATCACCACGCCCGCCCCGAGGAACTGAGCGGAGTGAGCGGCCGCGAGTCCGATCGGCCCCGCTCCCGCGATGTACACGGTCGAGCCCGACGTCACCCCGGCTGTGACGCAGCCGTGGTAGCCCGTCGGGAAGATGTCGGACAGCATCGTCAGGTCGAGGATCTTCTCCATCGCCTGTTCCTTGTCGGGGAACTTGAGCAGGTTCCAGTCGGCGTACGGGACCATCACGAAGTTGGCCTGGCCGCCGACCCAGCCGCCCATGTCGACGTAGCCGTAAGCCGAGCCCGGGCGGTCCGGGTTGGTGTTGAGGCAGACGCCGGTGTGGCCCTCCTTGCAGCTGCGGCAGCGACCGCAGGCGATGTTGAAGGGGACCGAGCAGAGGTCGCCCTCCTTGATGAACTCGACGCCCGGTCCGGCCTCGATCACCTCGCCCGTGATCTCGTGGCCGAGGATCAGCCCGGAAGGCGCGGTCGTGCGGCCGCGGACCATGTGCTGGTCCGAGCCGCAGATGTTGGTGGAGACGATTCGCAGGATCGCTCCGTGCGGGCACTTCCTCCCGACGTTGTCGGCGTGAACGCCTGGACCGTCCTTGAGCTCGAGCTCGGGGAAGCCGATGTCGTGGACCTCGACCTTGTCGCGCTCGATGTAGGCGACGCCTCTGTTGTCGGCCATGGTCTCCTCCTCAGCCTCGGCTAGAAGGCCGCGGCGCCGGCCTCGGCGACCTCGTGGTCCTGCTCGACGGAGCCGCCGCTGACGCCGATCGCGCCGACGACCTCGTCGCCGTTCGCGAGCGGGATGCCGCCGGCGAAGATGATCAGGCGGCCCTGGTTCGAGGCGTGGATCCCGAACAGGGGCTGGTTGGGCTGGCTGAGCGACGCCAGATCCTTGGTCGCCATGTCGAAGGACCGCGCCGTGTAGGCCTTGTTCTGGGCGATGTCGATCGAGCCGAGCCACGCGTTGTCCATGCGGGCGAAAGCCGTCAGGTTGTTGCCGTCGTTGACGACGGCGACGTTCATCGGCACGCCGATTTCCTCCGCCTTCGCGACCGCCGCGTCGACCACGGCCTGGGCAGAGCTCAGGGTCACCTCGTCCGCCATTTT
>DATADX010000030.1:0-16698 GCA_036258315.1 Solirubrobacterales bacterium | reverse complement strand
TGGTAGCGGTCGGCGACGTAGACGGGGAGGAGGCCGCCGATGTCGGGGACGTGGATCGTGATCGACCCCGGGCCGGGAGGCCGGCGGACCCAGTCGAGCTTGTCGGCGTCGCGGTCCTGGCAGAGCAGGTGAACCTCGTGGCCGAGGCGGCTCAGGGCCTGGGCCAGGCTGGCGTTGTAGACGTTCGACCCGGTTCCCCGCAACAGGTATCCGTGAAAAATCAAGACTCGCACCACGCGGACGCTATTGGTGGGGGCGGCCCGCCGGGGCCCGTCCCGAGCAGCCAAGCCGGGTTGGGCAGTGGTCGGGGGCCGTTGTTAAGGTGCCTGCCTCGTGCAGAAGCCTGAGCAGACTTATCGGTTGAGGGCCCCAGCCTCTGGGCGGGAGGCGATTGCCGTGGCGCGGGAGGATGGGATCTACGTGGATCGGGAGACCGGGGAGGAGATGCGGATCGTGGGCACGACGCTGCCGCTTGCGCCCTCCGAGACGGCCCTGGTGAGGACACCGGAGAACCTGCGCGTCTGTAGGCGGTGCGAGCAGCTGATCGGGCTCGATGTCAGCGACTGTCCCTATTGCGGCCTGCGCCAGCCGGCGCTCGACGGGTCAGAGTGAGGCGCGGGCGGCGGGCCGCATCGCTCTCCCTGATCGGCCTCCTCTCACTGTTCGCGGTCGGTGCGGTCGGGTGCGGGGACGACGACTCCGACGCGCCGGAGCCGACGGTCCCCTCGATCTCGGTCCCTGAGAGCACCGTCGCGCCGGAGCCGGAGACGACCACCACCGAGCCGGCCGAGACGGAGGAGACGACCACCGACAGCGGCACCGGGGGCGTCGCGAAGCCGGTCGATCCCGCCAAGGAGGACTCGCCGACCAACGACAAGCCGCCGCCCCCGGGCAGCCCCGAGGAGGCGTTCGAGAAGGCCTGCGAGCAGAATCCCGCCGCCTGCGGCTAGCCGGCGCGGGTCAGTCGGGCAGGAAGGTCGCCGAGTAGAGCAGGCGGGCGCCCTCGTAGACGCAGCCGTAGGGCCGCTGTGTCCCCTTCTTCACGTGCGGCGCCCCGGCGTCGATGTTGGCCCGGCCGTCGTCGTCGGCGCAGCCGCCGCGCTTCTTGGTCCGCCGCCGGCTCGCGACCCACTTCGTCGCGTTGCTCTGGTTGACCGCGAAGGCGGGGGCCCAACTCGGGATCGTGAGCGCGACGACGTCGCCTCGCTTGGCCGCGAGCGGCGTCGTCAGCGTGAAGGTCGTGGTGGAGCCGAAGAAGGGCGCGAGCTGCTCGACCGGGCTCTGGCGCAGCAGCTTGTAGCGCGGGGGGTCACTCCGGCCGGGGACCTGCCGGAGCACCGCCAGCCTCGCGACCGACGCCCCGAACTCCTCGGTGAAGGAGCGGCGGTCGGGCTTGCGCGGCTTGCCGAGCTTGATCGACCAGGCGACGACGTTCCCCGCCGATGGGACGACGAAGGGATTCCTGATCTTTCCGATCGAGGTCTGGAAACCCGTCACCTCGGCCTCGACGAGGCAGTCCGCCGGGCAGCTGGCGTCGGCCGGGGCCGCGGCGCCGAGGATGATCGTGTACGGCGACTGCGCCCCGGCGGGGCCGAGCGCGACCGCCAGCGACAGCGCCCCGGTCAGCCCGGCGGCGAGCAACGAGAGCCAGATCCGGCGGGTCACTTCTTCGGCTTCTTCGGAGCCGGCGGGGGTGCCGCGTTCGGGTCCTTGACGATCGTCGCCGAGTAGAGGATCCGCGCGGTCTTGTAGCTGCAGCCGTAGGCGCGGTTGCTGCCGAGCACGTCTTGGGCGCGGCCGGCGAGCGTGTCCTCGAGCGCCGTCTTCTGGTCGTTGCCGCAGCTGGTCCGCCTGCGGCTTGCGGTCCAGACGGTCTGGCCGCCCTGGTTGAGCGCCAGCCCGGGCGCCCAGGTCGGTACCGACAGGCCGAGGATCTGGTTCTGCTTCACCTTCAGCGGCTGCTGCAGCGCGAACGTCGTCGTCGTGCCGAAGTAGTCGCTGATCTTCTCCACAGGGGTCTGCTTCTTCAGCCGGTAGATCGGCTTGCCCTGCTTGATCTTCTTCATGACTGGCTTCAGCACGGCGAGCCGCGCCTCCGCGGCGCCGAACTTCTCGGTGAAGAACTGGGCGTCGCTCCCGGACGGCGCGCCGAGCTTGATCGACCAGGCGACGATCTTGCCGCTGTACGGTACGACGAACGGGTTCTTGGTGGCGCCGATCGAGGCCTGGAACCCCGTCGTCCTGGCGACGGCCTGACAGGACGCCGGGCAAGCCGGACTCGCCGGCGCGGCGGCGCCGAGCACGGCGATCTGGGGAGCGGCGCCTGCGGTGCCGATCGCGAGAGCGAGCGCGCCGGCGAAGACGATGCTCGCGAGGCCGACCCAGACGCGACGCAGGCGTGCGAATGCGTGGACGTCACGGTCCATTGCAGGAATTGAACACTGTTCTGAGGCGAGGGTTGCGCGGTTCGTTGCGGGCGTTTCACGGCGCCCCGCGCACGATCTCGCCTAGGGTTTTCGCGTGGCCTCGATTCGCACCGAGCAGCTCGCCCGCGAGTTCGGGGGCGGGATCAAGGCTGTCGACGGCGTCGATCTCGAGGTCGCCGACGGCGAGATCTACGGCTTTCTCGGCCCCAACGGAGCGGGCAAGACGACGACGGTGCGGATGCTGACGACGCTGCTGACGCCGACCGGCGGCCGCGCGACCGTCGCCGGCCACGACGTCGTCGCCGAACCCGCGGAGGTCCGGCGAAAGATCGGCGTCGCCCTCCAGGAGGCGGCCCTCGACCCGCTGATGACCGGGCGGGAGCTGATCCACCTCCAGGCGACGCTCTACGGGTTGCCGCGGGCACGCGGGCACGAGCTCGGAGATGCGCTGCTGCACCGCGTCGGCCTCTCGCAGGCGGCCGGCCGCCGCGTCGGCACATACTCGGGCGGGATGCGCAGGCGGCTCGACCTCGCCGCGGCGCTCGTACCCGAACCCGAGGTGCTGTTCCTCGACGAGCCGACGACCGGCCTCGACCCGGTCAGCCGCCAGGCGATCTGGAAGGAAGTGGAGAAGCTGAACGCGGAGGGAACGACGATCTTCCTCACCACCCACTACCTCGAGGAGGCGGACCAGCTCGCGGACCGCGTCGGGATCATCTCGGGCGGCAGGCTCGTCGCCGAGGGGACCCCGAGCGCGCTCAAGGCTCAGGTCGGGCGCCCCCACCTCGAGCTCTCGCTGGCCGGCGACGGCGAGGCGGAGCGCCGCGGCGAGGAGATCCTCGCCCGGTTCGGCAAGCCGCTGCCGTCGAAGGACGGCCTGTTGCTGGTCGAGCTCGAGCGCGGCGCCGCCGCCGTCGGGCCGATCGTGCGCGCGCTCGACGACGCCGGGCTCGCGGTCGAGTCGCTGGACCTCGTCCAGCCGACTCTCGACGACGTGTTCGTCGCGGAGACCGGCGAGCACCTCGAAGGAGACGAGGACACGGGCGAACAGGAGATCGCGAGACCGTGATCACCGGCATGGCGGGGAACGCGCGGGTCGTCGCTGCTCTCGGCAAGCGCTCGGTCCTGCAGACGGCGCGCCGCCCCCAGCTCGCGGCGCCGCTGATCATCTTCCCGACCGCGCTGCTCGCGATCCAGACCGGCGGCGCCGGAAACGCGATCAACCTCGCGGGCTTCCCTCAGGTGAACGGCTTCCTCGACTTCATGCTCGCCGGGGCGATGGTCCAGTCCGTGCTCCTGGCGGGGAACTCGGGCGCGATCGCGCTCGCGCTCGACATCGAGATGGGCTTCATCGACCGGCTGTTCGCCGCGCCCGTCTCCCGCTTCGGCGTCGTCCTCGGCCGGCTCAGCGGCACCGCGGTGCTCGGCGGGCTGGTCGCCCTCTGGTTCCTCGCGATCGGGCTCGTGTTCGGCGTCCACATCGAAGGGGGGCCACTCGCGGTGATCTGGGTGGTCGCGCTGGTCGCGGCCTCGGCGCTCGCGTTCGGGACGATCGCCGCCGCGATCGCCCTGCAGAGCGGGAAGGCGAGCGTCGTCCAGGGGCTCTTCCCGCTGATCTTCGTGGTCCTCTTCCTCTCGACCGCCTTCTTCCCGGCGAACCTGATGCTGGAACCGGCCGCGTCGGTCGCCGAGTACAACCCGCTCAGCTTCATCGTCGAGGGGATCCGGGGGCCGATCGTGTCGGGATGGGAAATCGAGGACGAGCTCAAGGCGGTCGCCTCCGTAGTCGGCTTCGGGCTCCTCGGGCTCGGGCTGAGCGCCCTGGCGATGCGCTCGCGCGCGAGGCGGGGCGGATGACGCGCGCCGACCGAGCAACCGTCAGAGCGCTGACGCGGCGCGCCCTGAACGAGATCTTCCGGGTCCCGGGGGCCGCGATCCCAGGGGTTCTCGCGCCGACGATCTTCTTCCTCGGGCTGACGAGCGTGTTCGGGAACCTCACCCAGCTGCCGGGGTTCGACTCCGACAGCTACCAGAGCTTCCTGGTCCCGGTCAGCCTGATGCAGGGCGCGGCCTTCACCGGCGCCGCGACCGGCGTCAACCTCGCGCGCGACATCGAGCAGGGCTGGTTCGACCGCCTCCTCGCGTCGCCGGCCCCCCGCCCCGTGCTCCTCGCGGGACTGGTCCTGTCGGCGAGCTTCCGCGCCCTGATCCCCGCCGCGTTCCTGCTGCTCGTCGCGTTCGCGACCGGGGCGCACTGGCCGGGGCCGCTCGGGCTCGCGATCGCGCTGATCATCGTGATGGGGATGGCGATCGTCGCCGCCACCTGGGGCACCTCGCTGGCGCTGCGCTTTCGCACCCAGTCCGCCGCTCCGCTGATGCAGGTCGGGATGCTGCTGCTGGTCCTGACCACCACCGCGTACGCGCCGCTCGACCTGCTCCAGGGGTGGCTGCAGGACGTCGCTCGCATCAATCCGGTCACGCAGGTTGTCGAGGCGGCGCGGCAGGGGTTCGTCGGCGAGGTCACATGGGCCGATACGTGGCCCGGGTTCGTGGCGCTCGCCGGCCTGGCGGCGCTGTTCACCTACTTCGCGCTGCGCGGCATGCGCCGGATGGCAAGCACATGAACGGCGGCTCCTCCCGCATCGAGCGACCGCTCGCGCTTCGGCGCGAGGCATAAGCGATGGACGCGCCTCGCCCTCGCCCGCCCGCGGGGCCACCCACCACCTCGAAGGCGCTGGACATCGCACAGCGGACGCTTCGCACGAGCTGGATCGAGGGCGAGCGGGAGGGTGTCCCCTACGCCTACTCCCGACCGAGCCCGACGCACTACTTCTGGCAGTGGTACTGGGACTCGTGCTTCCACGCGATCGTGTGGCGGCGCTTCGCCCCCGAGCGGGCGGAGCGCGAGCTGCGCTCGCTGCTCGATGGCGGCCGCGAGGACGGGTTCATCGGCCACACGATCTTCTGGGACCGGCCGGTCGACCTGCGCCGTCGCTGGACCTACAACATCGCCTCCCGCCACGCGCCAAGCACCTCGACGATCCAGCCGCCGCTGCTGGCCTGGGCCTGGCGGATCGCGGTCGGCGACCCCGCGGACGAGCCGCGGATCGCCGCCCACCACCGCTGGCTCGAGGCGAACCGCGACGTCGACCGCGACGGGCTGCTCTGGATCGTGCAGCCAGACGAGTCGGGGCTCGACTCCTCGCCCAAGTTCGACCCGGTCTGGGGACGGCGGGCGCACGCGCGGCTCGGCTTCATCCTCCTGATCGCCCACAACCGCCGGCTCGGGTGGGACGCGCGCCGGATCCTCGATCGAGGCGGTCCGCTGCTCTGCGAGGTCGTCCTCAACGTGCTCTGGGGGCTGGCGCGTATCGCGGCGGGCGAGCCCTCGATCACGACCGCCCTGGTGGACCGCCTCTGGGACGAGCGCCGCGGATTGTTCCTGGACGTGGCGCGAGGCGGCGTCGCCAGGGCGCGCGAGATGGATCCCGCCGGCTCGGACCTCCGCATCCGCATCTCGACCTGGTCGGCGCTGGCGCCGCTGGCGCTGCCCGACCTGCCCGAGGAGATCGGGCGGCGTCTCGTAGAGGAGCACCTGCTCGACCCCGACCGATACTGGTCGCCGGTCCCGCCACCGTCGGTCTCCCAACAGGAGCCGAGCTTCGACCCGAGCAGATGGCAGGACGGATTCGCCCGCCTCTACTGGCGTGGCCCCACCTGGATCAACTCGGCGTGGCTGATCTGGCTCGGCCTGCTGCGCCTCGGATACGACGAGGAGGCGGCCCACCTCGGCCGCGTGCTCTGCGACGTCTACGCGCGGGAGGGATCGCGCGAGTTCTACGAGCCCTTCACCGGCGAGGGCCTCGGGGCCCGGGACTTCGGCTGGTCGGCGCTCGTCTCAGAGCTGGCCGACCCGGACCCGGCCGCGGCGGCCTCCCACCTGGACTAGCCCTCTGGAGAGGCCCGGGCCGGCCCCGCTCGTCAGCGCGCTCTAGTTGAAGTCGCCGGGGAAGAGGACCGAGACGCCGCGCTTGCAGATGATCTGCTGTCCCTTCACCTTCACGGTGCGGCCGACGGCCTCGAGCCGGAACTTGCGGTTCGGGGTGATCTTCTTCGGCGCGATCCCGTGATCGTCACCTGACCGCTCTGGGCGCCGCCCTGACTGACGCCGTGGCCGATCGCGCCGCCGCGGAAGTCACCAGTCGGGCCGGCCTCGTAGAGCAGGACCGAGCGCTGGCGCTCGAAGCGCGCTACCGAGGACTGCAGATCTCCGGTCACCACGACGGTCTTCTTGCCCTGTTTGTGGATCCAGCACCCGCGATCGGTCGCCGCAGGCGTGGGTACGGATATCGGCTCGGGCGACGTGCCTCGAGCTACTTGTACCGGTAGGTGATCCGTCCGCGGTCGAGGTCGTACGGCGAGAGCTCGATCTTCACCCGGTCGCCCGGCAGGATGCGGATGTAGTGCCTGCGCATCTTGCCCGAGATGTGCCCGAGGACCTCGTGATCGTTGTCGAGCTTCACCCTGAACATCGTGTTGGGGAGGGCCTCGGTGATCTCGCCCTCCATCTCGATCTTTTCCTCTTTACCCATGAATCGAAGGTTACTTCCCCCTAAACGACGCTTTTCCTGGTCCCTCGCTGAGGAAGCTCTGCACCGCGTTCTTCAGGTCCTCCGAGTCGAAAAGGCCGGCGAACTGGTCGGGAGTGATCCGGTCGGCCTCGTCGACGCCACCGGCGCGGTACGCACGGATGATCCGCTTCGTGGCCGCGTGCGCGACGGTCGGCCCGTCCGCCAGCCGGTGGGCGAACCTCATCCCCTTCTCGAGCAGCTCGTCGTCACCGACCACCCGGTTGACGACGTTCCACTGTTCGAGGGTCTTGGCGCCGTAGAGGCCGCCGGACATCACGAACTCGGCCGCCCGCGCCGGCCCGGCGCGCTCGGCCATCCGCTGGGTGCCGCCGGCGCCCGGCGTCAGCCCGACGACGGCCTCGACGAGGCCGAACCGCGCCGACTCGGTCGCCCAGAGCATGTCGCAGGCGAGCGAGATCTCAAGCCCGGCGGTGAGGCAGAGCCCGTGGACGAGCGCGAGCGTCGGGATCTCGAGGGTCTCGAGCTTGCGCGCGGTCTCGATCAGCGAGCCGAACGCCTCCGCGGCGATCCCCTCCTGCTGGGCCCGCTTGAAGACCTCGACGTCGACCCCGCCCGTGAAGATGTCGCCCTCGGCACGCCAGACCATCGCCCGGGCGTCGGACGCGGCGATCTCGTCGACGCACTCGACCAGGCCGGTCCAGGCCCCGTCGGTGAACAGGTTCAGCGGCGGATTCTCGAGGACCATCACCGCGACGTTGCCGTCGCGCTCGAGCCGTACCGGGGCGGTCTTCGTCTCAGCCATCGTCACCTCGAAGTTCGGCGGCTACCGCCGCGATCTCGTCCGGGTCGCCCGGCGCGGGCACCCAGGGCAGCTTCAGCGGGTCATCCTCGTAACGCGGGACCACGTGGATGTGGAAGTGGAACACCGTCTGCCAGGCGGCCGCGCCGCAGGCGTTGATCAGGTTGACGCCGTCGGCCCCGAGCGCGTCCTTCATCCGCCGCGTCAGCCGTTGCGCGGCCGCAGTCGTCGCCGCCAGATCCTCAGGGCCGATCTCGAGCAGGTCGGCCGAGTGCTCTCGAGGGATGACCAGCGCGTGACCCGGGGTGGCGGGCGCGATGTCCATGAACGCGACCGTGCGCTCGTCGGAGTCGATCACCTGGCTCGGCACCGAGCCCGCCACGATCGCGCAGAAGAGGCACTCGCTCACGGAGCGGAGCTTATGCGGCGAGCGAGCTCGAGAGCCGATTCGCGATCAGGCGCCTCGCCGGAGAAGGCCGCGGCGCGGAGCTGCTCGAGGATCTCGCCCATGCCGGGGCCGGGCTCGATCCCGACCTCCGCCTCGAGCTCGTCGCCGCTGAGCGGGGGGCGGGGCGGCGCGGCGTGCCAGGCGAGAGCGTCGGGGAGGATCTCGCGGACGAGCTCGAGGTGCGCCTCGATCATCTCGTCGCTCGCCAGCGGCCCCTCGCCCCGCGCCGCCAGCCGGTCGGCCACCGTCAGCAGGGTCACGTCCGCCCCCACCGGTTCGGTCGCCTTCAGGTAGTCGTAGACCGTCCTGCGAGGGAGGGGACGCTGGGGGACGAGGAAGCCGAGCCGGAGATGGTGGAGCGCCAGTCCCTGGAGATGCTCGCTGAGCTTGCGGCTCGTCCGCAGCCGCCGGCAGGTCGAGGCGACCACCTCGGCCCCGACGTGGTCGTGGCCGATGAACGTGACCCGGCCCTGGATCTCGCCGCGCGTCGCCGGCTTTCCGATGTCGTGCAGGAGCGCCCCGAAGCGGAGCGCCTCCCCCCGCGTCAGCCCGTCGGCGAGGGGCTCGGCGAGCAGCGCCGCGACTGCCCCGGCGGAGTCCCCGGCGAAGCGCGGGAGGTCGCGCTCGATCTCGAGCAGGCGCTCGAGCACGGCGAGGGTGTGACCGTGCACGTCGAGGTGGTGGTTGGGCGTCTGGACGACGCCGTGGAGCGCATCGAGCTCGGGCAGGACGGCGGCGGTCACCCCGAGCTCGTCGAGCAGGGCCAGCGCCCGGAGCGGGTCGGGGCCGGCGAGCATCCCGCGCAGCTCGGCGAACTGGCGCTCTCCGGCGGGATCCGCGGCGAGCCCCGCGGCCGCCCGGGCGAGCTCGACGGTCCCGGGGTCCAGCTCGAGGCCGAGGCGCGCGGCGATCCGCGCGGCGCGCAGGAGCCGCAGCGGGTCGTCGCTGAACGCCCCGGGGGAGACCGCGCGCAGCAGGCGGGCGCCCGCGTCGGCGACGCCGCCGGTCGGGTCGATCGGGTCTCCGCCCTGCAGCCGCACGGCGACGGCGTTGACGGTGAAATCGCGGGCGGCCAGGTCGGCCTCTATGTCGGGCGCCCGCAGCGCGCTCACGTCGGCGTGCCACTCCTCGCCCGGCGCGAGCGCGCGCCAGGTGGCGTGCTGCTCGGAGAGGGGGAAGGCGAAGCCGGAGGCGCGGTCCGCGATCGACCGAGCGAGGTCGCGCTCTCGCCCGGGCTCGGCGACCAGATCGATGTCGCGCACCTCCTCCCCCAGCAGGGCGTCGCGGAGCGCGCCGCCGACGATCCAGGCCCGCTCCTCCCCGGCCGCCGCCCGGGCGACGCCGACGGCCGGCGCGGAGGCGAGCCGCGACTCCAGCGCACCGCTGCTCACGGCCTGTGCGCCACTCTCGGAACCCGCGGGGCGATCCCGGTGGTGATCTCGTAGTTGATCGTGTCGATCCGCCCCGCCAGGTCCTCGGCTGAGATCCGCTCGCCGCCCTGGGCGCCGATCAGGACGACCTCGTCCCCCGGCTCGACCTCGGTCTCGGGGCCGAGGTCGATCGTGACGTTGTCCATCGAGACCGTGCCGACGAGCGGGTAGCGCCTGCCGCGGACGAGCACCTCGGCGTTGTCGGAGAGCGCTCGGCGGACGCCGTCGCCGTAGCCGATCGGCAGCACGCCCACCCAGGTGGCCTCGGGAGCGATCCAGGTGCGGCCGTAGCCGGCGCTCGAGCCGGGCTCGAACCGCTTCACGTCCGCGACATACGAGCGCAGCTCCAGCGCCGGCTCGAGCCCGTTCGCCGCCGGGTCGGCCTGGAAGGGGTCGAGGCCATAGACCGCGATCCCGCAGCGGACCATGTCGAAATGGGTGGCAGGGTCGCGGATCGTCGCGGCGCTGTTCGCGGCATGCACCGTCACCCCGGGCGCAAGCTCACGGACCCGCTCCGCGACGTGGCGAAAGGCATCGAGCTGAATCGGCATGAAGGTGTCGTCGTCCTCGTCGGCGGTCGCGAAGTGCGTCCAGATCCCGGCCAGCTCCACCGCGGGATCCTCGCTGCAGGCGCGCGCGAGATCGACCACCGCGTCGGGGTCGCGCTCGCCGAGCCGGCCCATCCCGCTGTCGTGCTTGACGTGGACGCGCACCGGGGCGCCGGTCTCTGCCCCGACTCGCGAGCAGAGCGCGCGGAAGCTCTCGCGCCAGACGGCCACGTCGGCGTTCGCCCGCAGCGCCACCCGCAGCTCCTCGCCGGTCAGCGCCCCCATCACCAGGATCGATGCCTCGGGGAAGTGCAGGCGCAGCTCCTGGGCCTCGAGGGCGGCGGCGACCGCCAGCCGGGTGGCGCCGCCGCGCATCGCCGCCGCCGCGCAGACCGCCGCACCGTGACCATAGCCGTCGGCCTTGACGACGGCGCAGAGCTCCGAGCCCTCCGCCAGGAGGTCCACGAGGGTCTCGCAGTTTCGCTCGACGGCGCCGCCGTCGACGAGCGCCACGGCGCGGCCGTACTCCGGCGCCCGCGTCACCGGGCCAGCCCCGCCGGGATCGACTCGATCACGTCCCCGGCGATCACCGACTCGGCGGCGCCGACCCGGACCGCCGCCTCGACGCCGGCGCGCGAGTGGGCCAGCACCGCGGCGCACGCCCCCGTGTAGGGATCGAGGCCGCGTGCGATCAGGGCGGCGATCATCCCGGACAGCACGTCGCCGGTGCCCGCCGTTGCAAGCGCCGGGCTGCCGCCCCGGTCGACGGCGATCCGCTCCCCGTCGGTGACGATCGTGTCGTCGCCCTTCAGCACGATCACGCCGCCGCTGAGTCGGGCCGCCTCGAGCGCCGTCGCCAGTCGCCTCGCCTTGACCTGATCGGAATCGACCTCGAGCAAGCGGCCGAGCTCGCCCTCGTGCGGGGTCAGCACCGTCGGCGCCGTGCGGTCGCCGAGCTTGCCGAGCAGCCCGGCGTGGGCATTGAGGCCGTCCGCGTCGAGCACCATCGGGCCCTGGACCCGCGGCGCGAGCTGGCGGACGAGGTCCTTGGTCCCGTCCTCGCGGCCGATCCCGGGCCCCAGCACCACCGCCTCGGCCCGCGCCGCCACCTCGAGCACCTGCTCGAGCGCCGCGCGGCGAAACCTCCCCTCGCGGCTCGCGCAACCGACCGACATCACCTCGGTCAGCTTGATCTCGAAGATGTGCTCGAGGTCGGCCGGGACCGCGACGGTCGCATAGCCGGCGCCGGACCGGATCGCCGCGCTCGCGGACATGCAGACGGCGCCGGTCAGGCCCTTCGAGCCGCCGACCACCACGACCTGTCCGGAGCTGAACTTCGTCGAGGCCTCCCCCCGGAGCGGCGCCAGCGCCAGGACCCGGGCGTCGATCAGGCCGACGTGGCCCTCGACCGGCGCCCCGAAGGGGATCCCGATCGGCGCGACCTCGAGCTCGCCGGTGTGGGCCTTCCCGGGCGCCAGCCAATGCCCGACCTTCGGCGCGTGAAACGTCACCGTCGCGTCGGCCGACACGGCCTCTCCTTCGACCTCCCCGTTCGACGCGTTCACCCCCGACGCGATGTCGACCGCGACCACCGCCCCACCCGCCTCGTTGATCGACTCGATCGCGCCCGCCGCCGGATCCCGAGCCGCGCCCGCGAACCCGGTCCCGAAGATCGCATCGACCACCACCGCGGCGCCCTCCAGCGCCTTCGGCAACTCGCCCGCCGGGACCTCGCGCGCCCCGGGAAACCGCTCGAGATTCCGCTTCGCGTCCCCCGACAGCCCCTTCGCCGGCCACAGCAGCACCGCGTCGACCTCGAACCCGGTGTCCGCCAGGGACCGGGCGGCGACGAGCCCATCGCCGCCGTTGTTCCCCTTCCCGCAGACGACGACGATCCGCCCGGATCCGGCCCGCTCAGCCGCCGCGCGCGCCACCGCCTCTCCCGCCGTCTCCATCAGCTCGAGCGACGGGACCCCCTGCTCGTCGATCGCCCAGCGATCCGCCGCCCGCATTTCCTCGGCATCCAACACGGGTGTCAGCCACGGCTCCATCCCGCGCGAGCCTACCTGCGTGTGCCGCAGCGGCTATCCGGCGGGCTGGACGAGCGCGACGGCGGCGGCGGTCTCCCGCGAGTGCGTGAGCGACAGCAGCACCTCCCGGCCACCCGCGACCTCGGCCGCGCGGCCGGTCAGGGCCACCGTCGGCGGCTCCCCGGCGACGACCTCGATCGCCGACGCCGGCACCGCGCTCGAGGTCCCGAGGGCCTTGATCACCGCCTCCTTCGCCGCGAACCGCGCCGCGAGCTGACGCCCGGGGCGGCCGTGCCGCCTCGCGTAGTCAAGCTCCGCGGCCGTGAACAGCCGCTCGGCCAGGCGCGGTCGCCGCTCCAGGGCGCGCTCGATGCGCTCGATCTCGATCACGTCGATCCCGATGCCGGTCGTCGGCACGATCGATCGCTACTTGAGGCCGGCCACGAACTCGACCAGCGCCCGGTCGTCCTCGACGCCGGAGCCGATCGCGACGTAGTCGAGACCGTCGATGTACGGCTTCGCCCGCTGGTAGTCCGGATCCTCGCCGGCGCCCTCGCTCTCGGCGAGCTGGAACACCGGGGCGAAGGAGAGGAAGGCGTCGATGCCGAAGTCGGAGAGCCGGTCCCCGGCGCTCGAGAAGGCCGGCGTGCCCGACAGCGTGTCGCCGTCCTCGAGCGCTTGGGTGGCGGCGTTCGGTCCATACCCGATCACGAGCTTGTCGTCGCGTTGCACGATCTCGACTACCGGAACCTGGCGCACACCTACTCGACGGTCACCGTCTTCGCCAGGTTCCTCGGCTGGTCCACGTTCAGCCCGTTCAGGCGGGCGATGTGGTACGCGAGCAGCTGCAGCGGGACGATCGCCAGGATCGGCTGCAGCACCCAGTCGGCCTTGGGGACGAACAGGGTCTGGTCCGCGACGTCGGCGACCCGGTCGGAGCCCTCGCTTGCGATCGCGACGACGTCGGCGCCGCGCGCCCGGACCTCCTCGACGTTGGAGAGGACCTTGTCGAGGACCGGGCCGTCGGTCGCGACGCAGATCACGGGGGTCGACTCGTCGAGCAGGGCGATCGGCCCGTGCTTCATCTCGCCCGCCGCGTAGGCGTCGGTCGGGATGTAGGAGATCTCCTTCAGCTTCAGGGCGCCCTCGAGGCAGATGGGAAGGCCGATCTGCCGGCCCAGGTAGAGGAAGAAGCGGCGCTGGTAATGCGAGCGCGCGATCGCGCGCACCTGCTCGTCGACCGACTCGATCGCTTCCTCGATCTTCGAGGGGATCTGCTTCAGCTCGGTGACGAGCTCGCCGAGCCGCTCCGGCGGCATCGTCCCGCGCAGCTCGGCGAGCCGCAGTGCCAGCAGGTACATCGCTGCCACCTGGCTCACGAAGGTCTTGGTCGCGGCGACACCGATCTCGAGCCCCGCCCTGGTGAAGAGGACAGCGTCGGAGTCGCGGGTGGCCTGGCTGCCCATGATGTTGGTGACGGCGAGGACCTTGGCGCCCCCTTCACGCGCGAGCCTCATCGCGGCGAGCGTGTCGGCGGTCTCGCCCGACTGGGTGATCCCGATCACCAGGTCCTTCTCTCGCAGCACCGGGTCGCGGTAGCGGTACTCGGAGGCGACGTCCATCTCGACCGGAACGCGGGCCCACTGCTCGATCGCGTAGCGGCCGACGAGCCCGGCGTGGTAGGAGGTGCCGCAGGCGACGATCACGATCCGCTCGACCTCACGAAGGAAGTCGTCGTCGAGGTCGACGTCCGGGAAGTCGACGCCGTCGCCGCGCGAGAGCCGGTCCGCGATCGTCTCCGCGATCGCGTCGGGCTGCTCGTGGATCTCCTTCATCATGAAGGTCGGGTAGCCGCCCTTCTCGGCTGCGTCCTCGTCCCAGGTGACCTCGTCCTCGTCGCGGCTGACCAGGTTGCCGTCGGCATCCGTGATCTCGACGCGGTCGGGATGGATCGTCACGACCTCGCCGTTCTCGACAAGGAGCACTCGGCGGGTCTCGGCGAGGAAGGCCGGGATCGCGGAGGCGACGAAGCTCTCCTTGTCGCCGAGCCCGACGATCAGCGGACACTCCTTGCGCGCGGCGACGAGCGTGTCGGGGTGTTCGGAGTGCATCGCGACGAATGCGTAGTGGCCGCGCAGCTCGCCGAAGGCGGTGCGCACCGCCGCGCTCAGGTCGCCGTCAAAGTGACGCTCGATCAGGTGCGAGACGATCTCGGCATCGGTCTCCGAGCTGAAAACGTGGCCCTCGCCGGCGAGCTCACGCCGCAGCTCGGCGTGGTTCTCGACGATTCCGTTGAGGACGATGTGGATCTCGTCCTCGCAGTCGCCGTGTGGATGCGCGTTCTCCTCGGTCACCCGGCCGTGCGTCGCCCAGCGCGTATGGGCGACGCCGATCGTCGCGGGGGCGGTCGCGACCGCGATGCTCCCCGACCCGTTCGACGAATGCTCCTTCAGCGCCTCGCGCAGGTTCGCGAGGTTGCCGACGGCGCGCACGCTGTCGATGTGCCCGTCCGCGATCACCGAGACCCCTGCCGAGTCATAGCCGCGGTACTCGAGCTTCTCGAGGCCGGCCATCAGCAGGTCCCGGCACGGTCGGTCGCCTACGTATCCGACAATGCCGCACATAAGAGGTGACAGAGGGTAGAGCAGGCCCGGGCGCTAGCCAAGCAGTCGCCTTGCAGTACCGACCAGGCGGTTGAGGACCCGATCGCACTCCTCGGACTCCGGCGCTTCGACCATCACACGGAGGAGGGGCTCGGTACCGGATGCGCGGACGAGCACGCGTCCGCGTCCGTCGAGCTTGGCGTTCTCCTCCTCGACCTCGTCCCAGAGCACCTTCGCCCCGGGGATCGCGGCGCGGTCGGCGACTCGCACGTTCTCGAGCCGCTGGGGCAGTCGCTCGAACGGCTCGACGTCGGCCAGCTTGCGCTCGCCGAGCGCGCGGAGAGCAAGCAGCGCCGCAGCGATGCCGTCGCCGCTCGGCGTGTAGTCGGTCCAGATCACGTGCCCGGACTGCTCGCCGCCGAGGGTCCAGTCGCGCTTGACGAGCTCCTCGATCACGTAGCGGTCGCCGACCTTCGTCTGGGCGATCTCGATCCCCTCCGCCTCGAGCGCCTTGTTGAAGCCGAAGTTGGTCATCACCGTCACCGCGACGCCGCCGGCGAGCTCCCCGCTTGCGGCGAGATGGCGGGCGGCGAGGGCGATCAGCTCGTCGCCATCGCGAATCCTTCCGTCGCCGTCGACGGCGATGACGCGATCGCCGTCGCCGTCGAATGCGAACCCGACCTCGGCGCCGGAGGACTCGACCCGCTCGACCAGGCGCTCGGGGGCGGCGGCGCCGCAGCCGTGGTTGATGTTCCGCCCGTCGGGCTCGTCGCAGAGGACCTCCGGCTCGGCGCCGAGGGTGCGGAAGATCGCCGGCGCGACCCGGAAGGTGGCGCCGTTGGCGCAGTCGAGCACGATCTGCCGCCCCTTCAGGTCCAGCGGGAAGGCGGTGCGAAGCTCGCGCACGTAGTCGTCGGCGCCCCCCTCGAGGCTCTCGACCCGGCCGACTGGGCGCGCCGGCTCCTCGTCGAGGCGCGCCTCGATCGCCGCCTCGGCGTCGTCGTCGAGCTTGCGCCCCGACGCGGAGAAGAACTTGATCCCGTTGTCCCCGTAGGGATTGTGCGAGGCGGAGACGACCGCCGCGAGGTCGAAGGCGAGGCGCCGGACCAGCACCGAGGCGGCCGGTGACGGCAGCACACCGCCCAGGAGCGCGTCACCGCCGGCCGCGGCGACCCCCGAGGCGAGCGCCGCCTCGAGCATCGGCCCCGATTCGCGCGTGTCGCGGATGATCAGCAGCTGCGGGCGCTCGGAGCCCGCCTCCAGCGCCGCCGCCCGCCCGAGCCGCATCGCGAGGTCGGGCGTGAGGAACTCGCCGACAGCCCCCCGGACCCCGTCGGTCCCGAAGAGTTTGCGCTCCGCCACGTCGCCGGGGCTAGCGCTTTGAGAACTGCGGGCGCTTGCGCGCCTTCTTCAGGCCCGCCTTGCGACGCTCCTTCACCCGTGCGTCGCGGGTCAGCAGCCCCCGCCGCTTGAGCTCGGGCCGCAGCTCGGGGTCGACGACGCACAGCGCGCGGGCGATCCCGTGCCTGACCGCGGCCGCCTGTCCGGAGACTCCGCCTCCGTGAACCCGGACGCGGACGTCGACGTTGCCCTCGTAGCCGCTCTGGACCAGCGCCTGCTTTGCGACCGACTGCAGGTAGGAGCGCGGGAAGTACTCCTCGAGCCGGCGCTGGTTGACCTCGATCGCGCCGTTGCCGGGGGTGAGGATCACCCGGGCGACCGAGGACTTGCGCTTGCCGGTGGCCAGATACCGGGCGTCGCCGGAGAGCTTCGCCGGCTTCGCGGCGAGCGGCTGCTCCTCGACGGCGTCGGAGGTGAGCTC
>DATADX010000029.1:0-109689 GCA_036258315.1 Solirubrobacterales bacterium | reverse complement strand
CCGGCCAGCCCGTCGTCAAGTTCAGCGAGGATCCACCGCCTCCCTAGCCCCGCCGGCCCGTCGAGACCGCTGCAACCGGCCATACACTCAACCTCCAAGGGCCGGTAGCTCAGCTGGTCAGAGCAGCGGACTCATAATCCGTCGGTCGGTGGTTCGAGTCCACCCCGGCCCACTCGACAATCCTGGTAATACGGGGCATTGACGACCCCCTGGGCGGATGAAATGTGACATCACCCTTACGGTGTTGTTGCCGAGGTAAGCGGCGAAACGAGCCCGCCCGACCTTGGTGCGTCGAGTGGCTGTTCTGGGTGACGGACGGCAGCGAAATGGACTTGATCAGGTTCCGACTTTCAGGGACCGAGGCCGGTGAGCAAGGGATGGCTATTGCGAAGGCCGCCCTGGAAACAGCCGTCGAGCGGAAGGCGGGCAACTCTCAGCGCGAGACGCGGCTGCGGTCGATGGTCGAGGCCAGCGACCGCGACGGGCATCTGACCTTCCGCCGGGACGACTTGCCCCAACAGCCGGCCTGAGGATCGGCCAAGGCAAGCCGCGGCAACTGAGCCCGTCTAAAGCCGCGGCTACTGAGCCCGTCTAAAAGACTCGCCTGAACAGATACAGCACAAGCAGAACCAGAATGATGATGATGAGGATGGTGATGATGGACAAGCTGTCCTCCCGTGTTCGACGATCCTTGTCCGCCGGGACAGTACCCGGGCAAGCCATTCCCGATCCGCCAGCTTCCGCCTAAGTGGGACACGCCCCGGCAAGTTGCTGCTCCCGTCTACGCGAACTCTTCAGCGGCCGAGGCGCAGCGGCGAGCGACTGAGTCGCCAGCTCGCAGGGTTCTCCCCTCAAGCGGCTGGCCAATCCGTAGGCAACAGCAAGCTAAGCCGAATGGTGGCTGCGTATCACGAGCTGTATCGCCGTTGCCCTGCCTGCCACGCGTGGCTAGTGGGCCTAGGTACTGGGCCATAGCCGCGATCCCGCCCTCGCTCTTTCGCCAGAAATGCGCCAGCCGAGCGGAGCTGCTCCCGCCGCGCGGCGGTGATCCGCGTGGACCTAGCGCTCCTTGTGGAGAACGACTTCGTAGATGCTCACGTCCGTCCGCTGTCCTGTGGCCTCAGGGTCAGGCGGCGACATCGCGTTCAGCGCCTCGTCTCCTCGCCTCAGATCCTCCTCCGTCTCATACAGCGTGATGCCGAGCCCGTTCCCGCCCTCGCGGTCAATCAGCACCAACAGCTCCTTGACGTTCTCGAGTCCCTCCGGCGGCGACTCCCAATCGGCCTCAACTTGGCCCCGAATTGCCTCGATTGCTCGGTCAGCCATTGCCGACTCCCCCCTAAAGGCGGCTATCCGTGCGTGCATGTCCACTCCTTCCCGTGGCTCCAGCCTGTGGCGACTGTATGCGCCGCCGAGCGCAAACCTATCCGCGCTGCGCCGCGGCGTCCAGTGGCTTCTCCTGCGCCATCGCCTACCCCGACAGCCCGACGGCTTCGAGGGCCTGCGCCGGGTCGGAATACATTTCCATCCGGGCCGCCTTGCCATCCCGGAACGTCCACACCTGGGCAAAGCGCATCTCGAGGGGCATCCCGGTCGTTTTCGAGCGGCCGCGCTGGCGCACGAGAACAACCACCCTGTCGCCCGCGTCGTGCAGAGCCTCTACCTCGATTTCCCAGTCCTCCCACGCATCCGCCCACTGTCTGAGGAAGGTTCGCGCACCCTCAGCGCCTTCGTAGACCTGCTGCTCGGGCCAGTGGAGGTTCGACACGTCCCACACGAAGTCGGCCGTGACCGCCCCGATATCACCTGTGGCCACGAACTGCTCGTAACCGGCCCGAAGATTCTCCACGTCCTCCTGCGACATCGCCGCAGTATCTCGCGATCCGATGGAACTACCGCTTCCCATGTACCTCAGATTTTTCGGCCCGCCGCCGGGCCGGCGGTTAGTTTCCGCCGACCCTCCTCTTTCCCGGCTTGTTCGCGCGGTACTTCTTCGCCGCGTACTCGCGAAAGTGGACTGTCGATGCGCCCTCGCTCGAGGGCCAGTTGGGGACGTTGATCGTCTTCGTGTGGCGCTTCGCCCCCCGCATCACCTGGCGGACCGGGATCGTTCCGGTCCCGCCCGGGCTCGCCGCCATGAAGTTGTCGACCGCCGTCAGGAACGCGATCGAGTTGAAAGGTGCCAGTGCGGCGCTCGCATCGGTCTGGCCGTCCAGATCGTCGTCGAAGTTGAAGACCGCCAGGACCCGCCGGATGCGCGGGGCGACAGCCGGGTTGATCACCTCGAGCCCCCCGACGCTGAGACTGTCGTTGCCCTGCGCGTCGGGCTGGTCGCCCCACCACTCGCGCATGCGCAGGACCACGACGACCGCGCTGTTCGGCCCGTTGTCGATGAACGGCCGCAGGACCGCCGCGTCATTGACCCGGTAGAGGAGGTCGTCGCGCTCGAAGGACTCCGGGTAGTTGTGGATCGTGATCTCGCCGCCGACGACCGCGAACTCGTAGCGCTTGCGCGGGTCCACCTTGAACGGACCCCAGGCTCCGCTCTCCGGCAGGGTCGTGGAGTAGACCGGAGCGCTCCCGGTGCGCCGCCCTGTGGCCGGATCGACGACCCAGGCCTCGAAGCGGCGGCCGGCGAGCCCGGCGTTGGCGGGGAAGTCGACGGCGCGGCCGGCGACCGAGACCTTCCCGGGCGCCTCGGGCTTGACATTGCTCGTCGTCGGCTTCCTGCCCAGCAGGAACTTGTAGACCGGGACGAATGCCGCGCGCGAGGTGGTCACGTCGGTGTGGGCTTTGTTGGGGAAATACACGTTGGCGGCTCCGGCGATCGCGCGGGTCTGGTCCCCCTCGCCCCAGATCGCCATCGTCGGCACGCCTCCGGGCGGAGCGGCCGCGGTCCGGCCGTCGTAGTTGACGTAGCGGCGCACCAGGGCGGAGCGCTCGGGGGTGCTGAGGAAGCTGTGCATCACGGTCGTGCCGCGGGAGTGGGCGAGCACGTCGACTGCCCCGGCGCCCGTCGTGGCCCTGACCTCGGCGATCAACGTGTCGAGGCCGGCGATCGCCTCGTCGTTGGTCGAGTTCAGGGTGTTGTACTCGTAGGCGAAGATCCTGGAGTTCGGGAAGCCGTTCGAGGCGAAGCGCATCGCGTTGGCCTGGAACTGCTGGGCGGAGCCCGACTGGCCGTGTACGAAGATGATCGGCGTGGTGACCGGCGGCTTCTTGTCCGCGGCCTTCGCCACCGCCGCCTGCGGCAACAGGGCGATTGCGATTGCTGCAAGTGCGGCCGGCAAAACGCCCACGCGCGCGGGGCGACATATCGGTGAACGCGACACTCTCTTCTCCTCGCCGCCCTGCCGGCGGCATCTCTCCGCAGGCAATCTACAGGGATGTGACGGCACTCGGCCAAAGATCCGGGCCAGGGGTCGGGTTGGGTCCGTAGCGCGCGTTTGCGCCGCCACCGATCCGGGGATTCAGGAGAACCGCTTGCGGGGCAGGCGGCTGGCAAGAAGACGAGCGAAAGGAACCCCGCGATGGCGAAGACGAAGGCCGACAAGCAGCTCTATGCGCGGCTCAGGAACAGTGGGATCAGGAAGCGGGTCGCCAGGGTGGCCTCGGAGGCGCTCCCCGCGAAGGGGGCGAAGAAGCCCAGCAAGGCCCATCAGCTCGCGAACGAGCTCTCGGCGGCGGCAGACTCGATCAGGGTCCGCGCGGGGGGTGGGGCTGGCAAGCGCTCGAAGGCGGCGAAGAAGGCCGCTCGCTCGCGCAAGGCGAATGCAGCGAAGCGCCGTAGCTCCGCCAAGAAGGGCGCCAAGGCGCGCGCGAAGCAGTAACGGTTAGGGCGCCGAGATCGCCTCGACCAGGTAGCCGACCTTCTCCTCGGGGAGGTCGGTCGCGATGTCGGCCTGGCTGACGATTCCGACGCAACGCTGCTCGTCGATCACCGGCAGCCGGCGCACCTTGTGCTCCGACATCACCTTGAGCGCCTCCTCGATCGAATCATCGGCGCCGATCGTGACCGGCTTGCCCTCTGCGAGCTCGCCGACCTTCGTCCCGGCCGGGTCCTTGCCCTGGGCGACCACCTTCACGACGATGTCCCGGTCGGTGATCATGCCCTTGAGGCGATCGTCCTCGCCGCAGATCGGCATCGATCCGATGCCGTGCTCGGCCAGCTTATTCGCCGCGTCCATCACCGACTCGCTCTCACCGGCGCACTTGCATTCCGGCGTCATCACGTCCCGTGCGGTCTTTGCCATCTCACCACTCTCCTCCGTCGGGGAGATGGTTCTCCCCCGGCGGCACTCGCCGGAAACTTGCCGAGGCGAACGCCGGAGACATCTTCACCTCTGACGCCGCGTATATCGTCCCGGTGTCGGGGCCGGATGCCTCGCAGAAGGGAACCAGTTGCGCCAATTCGGCCGCGTTCGGGCCAAACAGGATAAGGAGACCAAATGAGGGGTGCAGGTCGCGTGATGTTCGCGGCGATCATGCTCGTGATCGTCGGCACGCTCAACATCGTCTACGGCTTCGGCGCGCTCGACGATGCGAACTATTTCGTCAACGACACGAGGTACGTGCTCGACAATCTGAACGCGCTCGGCTGGGTCCTGATCATCCTCGGAGTGATCCAGCTGACCGGCGGTTTCTCGCTGATGGCCGGGAACACCTACGGGCGCGTGATCGGGATCATCGGCGGCAGCCTCGGCGCGATCGGTGCCCTGCTGTCGATCGGCGAGAGCAACCCGTGGTGGTCGCTCGCGATCTTCTTCCTCTGCGTCTGGGTCGTCTACGGGATCATCGTGTACGGCGAGGACGAGGACGCAGCCCGAGCCTGAGCTCGCTACGCGGGGCCCCGGAGACCGTCCGGGGCCCCGCGCGACTCTCTCGGCTCGGCTTCGGCCCAATCGCGGCGCGGTGAAGTGACACACGGGCCGGAGCTCGCCGGCGAGTTGCCGTTTCGGGCCTCTCATAATCAGCGGCATGGCGAGGCTGCGAAGGGTGGACTGCGCCGAGCCCGGAATCCGCCGTGTCCGGGTGGGACGCGGCTTCCGCTACGCCGACGAGGCCGGGGACCGGGTCACCGACGAGGCCGCCCTCGAGCGGATCGGCGAGCTCGCGATTCCACCGGCCTGGAAGGACGTCTGGATCTGTCCCGACCCTCAGGGGCACATCCAGGCCACAGGCGAGGATGACGCCGGCCGCAAGCAGTACCTCTACCACTCGGCCTGGCGCGCTCGCCAGGACCGACTGAAGTTCGAGCAGATGCTGGAGCTGGCGGCCGTGCTGCCCGCGCTGCGCCGGCGCCTGCAGCGGGGCCTGCGGGAACCGGGGCTGACGAGGGAGCGCGTCCTCGCCGGCGCGATCAGCCTGCTCGACCTCGGGTTCTTCCGGATCGGCAGCGAGCAGTACGCGGAGCAGAACGAGTCGTTCGGGCTCGCGACCCTGAGGAAGTCGCACGTCCGCTCGGAGAACGGCGCCGTCGTCTTCGACTATCCGGCGAAGAGCTCCCAGCGCCGCGTCCAGGAGATCACCGACCCTCAGCTCGTAAAGCTGGTCAGGTCGTTGAAGCGCCGCAAGGGCGGCGGGCGCGAGCTGCTCGCTTACAGGGAGGGGCGGAGCTGGGTCGACGTGCGCTCCGACGAGGTCAACGCCCACCTCAAGGAGCTGACTGGCGAGGACTTCTCTGCGAAGGAGTTCCGGACCTGGCACGCGACCGTGCTGGCGGCGGTGACGCTCGCCGCCCGGGCCGGCGAGCCGACCTCGAAATCCGCACGGGCCCGGATCACTCGCGAGGTCGTCAAGGAGGTCGCCGAGGTGCTCGGCAACACCCCGGCGGTTTGCCGGCGCGCCTACATCGACCCCCGCGTGTTCGATCGGTTCGACTCCGGGGCGACGATCCGGCCGGCTCTCGGCCGCGGCCTCAGCCTCGAGAACGGAAGCCTGGAGGGCAGGGGGCGGACCCGCATCGAGGCTGCGGTGATCGACCTCCTTAAATGACACAGCGGGTGCGCGTACAGCCCGGGATCGGGGGTAAGCGTTGACGGCGGCGCTGGCACGAGCGCCATCGGGCGAAACGATCACGAGTCAACCAGTGGACGGAGGGATGCGTGATGGCGGAGTTGACGACGCTTGAAGAGAAGCTCGCTGAGGTGACCGGCCTCGCGAAGGCAGCCCAGGAGGCCACGCAGAAGGTCGAGGGATTGGTGGACGACGACCAGCTGGTGGAGAAGCTTCGCCAGATGCGCGAGGAGGCGGAGGAGACCGAGAAGCGCTGCACGGCGCTCGCCGAGGAGCGCGACGGGAAGAAGACCGCGATCCTCGACAAGGCCCAGGAGACGAAGAACGAGGCCGCCGAGATGATGAGCACCTACCTCGGCTCGGACTCGGACGATCTGGACGGATTCGAGTTCCTGACGATGGCGGAGGCCGGTGAGGTCGGGCACTGGGAGATCCTCGGGAAGCTGAACGAGAAGGCCGGCGAGGCGGAGATCGAGCAGCTCGTCCAGTGGGCTCTTCCGATCCAGGAGCGCCACTTCAAGGACGTGCGCCAAGGATCGCTCACGCTCGCAGCCGAGGAGGACCCCTATGAGGAGTCGTAAGCAAGCTTGAGCCTGCCCGGTCGGCCAGTTTCCCCCTGGCTCGACGAACCAGCAGGACCGATCTACCCGGCGCTGGCGCGCGACCTCGACGTCGACGCGGTCGTCGTCGGCGCCGGGATGATCGGGCTGAGCACCGCTCTCGAGCTACAGGGGACGGGCGCGGACGTCGCCGTGCTGGAGGCCCGGACGGTGGGCTCCGGCGTGAGCGGGAACACCACCGCCAAGCTGTCGTCGCTGCACGGGCTGGCCTACGCGTCGATGATCTCGCGCCACGGCGTACAGGCGGCGCGGAGATACGCGGAGATGAACGAGTGGGGGCTCGCCCGAGTGCGGGCGGTGAGCGCCGAGCTCGACATCGACTGCGATCTGCGCTCGCGAGCTAACTACACCTACACCGAGGAGGTCGGGCGGGTCGAGCAGATCGAGGAGGAGGCCGCCGCCGCCGAGGCCGCCGGCCTCGCGGTCAGCGCAGGCGCGTCCACGGACCTGCCGTTCGAGGTCGCCGGGGCCGTCCGCCGCCCGGACCAGGCCGAGTTCCACCCCGTCAAGTACCTTCGCGGCCTCGCACGCGCACTGGCAGCGCGGGGTGCGCGGATTCACGAGCGCACGCGGGCGGTGGGGGTCAGCGGCGACCGCGTCGAGACGGAAGCCGGGGGGTCCGTGCGCGCGGATCGAATCGTGATCGCCACCCACCTCCCGTTCCTCGACCGGGGCCTGCTGTTCGCGAGGGCGAGCGTGCAGCGCTCCTACGCGATCAGCGTCCGGGTCGATGGCCGCCTCCCCGACGGGATGTACCTCCAAGCCGAGTCCCCGGGCCGATCCATGCGCGCACTGCCCCGGGAGGGAGGCGAGCTCCTGATCGTCGGCGGCGAGTCGCACGCGCTCGGCCACGGCGACCCGGCCGAGCGCTTCGCCGCGCTCGAGAGCTATGCGCGCGATCGCTTCGACGTGGTCGGCGTGGAACATCGCTGGTCCGCCCACGACTACATGCCCGACGACGGGCTGCCTTACATCGGAGCGCTGGTCCCCGGATCAGACCGCATCCTCACCGCCACCGGAATGCGCAAGTGGGGCCTCGCGCAGGGCGCCGCGGCGGCCCGGATCCTGGCGGACCGGGTCGCCGGACGCGCGAACGCCTGGGCCGCAGTGTTCGACCCCTGGCGCCTTCCCGAGCTGAGCTCGGCCAAGCAGCTGGTCGCGCACAACGCAGACTCCGGATTCCACTTCCTGGCCGACCGCCTCTCGCCGGCCCGGGCGGTCTTCGACCTGAAGCCGGGCGAGGGCCGGGTCGTGCGCTCAGGCTTGGGTCAGAAGGCAGTCCACCGCGATCGCGACGGTGTCCTGCGAGCGGTTTCGGCTCGCTGCACCCACCTCGGCTGCATCGTCCGCTGGAATCCGGCCGAGCTCACCTGGGACTGTCCGTGTCACGGGTCCCGGTTCGAGGCGAGCGGGAAGGTCGCGAACGGGCCCGCGACGGCGCCGCTTCGCGAGGTGAGCCCGCCCGCGGAGGCCTGAGGCTCAGGTCTCCTGGTCGCGGATCTTGCGAATCTCGATCGCGTCGGGTCCGTGCAGGAGCTTCACGGGCAGGCGCTCCATCACGACGGCTGCGCCTCTGCGCACCCGGCACCGCGGGCAATAGCCGCCGCTCGCTTCGAGGTTCGAGCGGACGACGAAGCTGCATTCGGGACAACGGACGTAGGACATTCAACCCTTCCTTCATGTCCCACCTCCCCTGGGGCTGCTCGGCGCGCCGGGAAGCAGTGAGGCCAGGACGCAAGTGTTATGCCTCTACCCGGATTCGGCCACGGAAAACGGGGGTAGTGACCTTGGCACGACGCAAGGAGGATGAAGATGGCTGTCTGCGAGGTCTGTGGAAACGACTACGACAAGGCGTTCGAGGTCACGCGCGGGAGCGCGAGGCACGTGTTCGACTCGTTCGAATGCGCAATCAACGCGCTTGCCCCGACCTGCGCGCACTGCGGGGTGAGGATCGTCGGACACGGAATCGAGGCCGACGCGGGGATGTTCTGCTGCGCGAACTGCGCGTCCCAGGAGGGAGTGACGGCAGCCGCCGACCGGGTCTGAGCTACGAGGACTTCTTGCCGCCCTCGCGCCCGGGGGCCGCTTGTGTGACTTGCCGCCGTAGCTGCCCTTGCTCGGTTCAGGGGCCGGGGGCCGCTACTCGTCGAGATGCCTGCCCCGATCGAGCCCGTCCACCACCCGGCGCGACTCTCGCTCGAGCTCCCCGGCGGAGTCGGCGAGACTGAGCGGACTTCGGCAGTCGGTGACGAGCAGCAGTGATTCGTCGCGCGTGGCGACAACGTCAGGATCGGCCGTGCTGGCGGCAAGATTTTGTGAAGATTCGCCAACGGACCAATGCATGCCATCGCCCAGTAGTGCTAGGGTGCCCGCGCAATGCCGAGTCCCGCCTCAGACCTAGAGGCGGGAGCGGGGAAACCAAGTTTCTGGGGCGAACCCACCCGTCAGTGGTGTGGGGCGCAGGCTCCTTTAGCGCCAGCCCGTCAGCTAACCCCGCAGGCCTACGAAGGAGGATTTGTCTTGCGGTTCGAGCGGAAGCACTTGGCAAGGGGATTGGCGGCCACGGGGCTGCTGGTTGGTGCACTGATCGGTGGAGCGACACCGGCCTCGGCTCAGACGGGCGGCGCGCCGGCTCCCGTTCCCCCGGGCACGCCGCCCGCGACGGGCGTGCCAGGCGTCGCGACGCTGGCGGCCGATGGAAGCGCGATCGCTCCGTCGGACGCCCCGCGCCCCGTCCGCAAGGCGATCAACGCCGCCAACCGGATCCGCTTCAAGCCCTACGTCTACGGCGGCGGCCACCGCAAGTTCAAGTCGAAGGGCTATGACTGCTCCGGCGCCGTCAGCTACGTGCTGCACGCCGCGGGCCTCCTGAAGCGGCCGATGCCCTCTGGCCCGCTCGGCAGCACCTGGGGCGCTCCCGGGATCGGCCAGTGGATCACCGTCTACGGCAGCCGCAGCCACGCGTACGCGGTGATCGCGGGACTGCGCTGGGACACTTCGGCGGTCGGCGAGTCCCTCACCAGCGGCAGCGGTCCGCGCTGGCGCTCCACGCAGCGGTCGTCCGCGGGCTACTTCGCCCGCTACGCGCCCGGCCTGTAGCCGGCGAGCCGCCCCGGAGCGGGTATACGAGCGAACGCTCACAGTTCGTTCACGTTCTGCTAGGCTGCTCCGCGCAAATGCCGAGTCTCGCCCAGCAGAGGGCGAGAGCGGGGGAACCAAGCATCTGGGGCGAACCCACCCGTCAGTGGTGTGGGGGCGCAGGCTCCTTTAGCGCCAGCCCGTCAGCTAACCCCGCAGGCCTACGAAGGAGATTGGTTTGCGGTTCAGGACACGGTTTTTCAGGCTGTTCGCGGTTGCGGGACTGGTAGTAGGAGGACTGATCGGGGCATCCTCGGCCTCGGCGCAGACCGGAGGAGCGGTCGCGCCCGGCAGCGCAGCGGCGCCGGCCCCGACCGGCAAGATGGGCAGGGCGACGCTGCTCCCGAACGGCAAGGCGGTCGCCCCCGCGGGCGCCCCCGCCGCGGTCGTGAATGCGATCGCCGCCGGGAACAGGATTCGCAAGAAGCCCTACGTCTACGGCGGCGGCCACCAGAGCTTCGAGGCGGCCGGATACGACTGCTCCGGCGCGGTCAGCTACGTGCTGAACGCCGCCGGGATGCTCTCGAGCCCGATCCCGTCGGGGCCGATGATGAGCTGGGGCGAGCCCGGCAAGGGGCGCTGGATCACGGTGTTCGCCAACGCCGGCCACGCCTACGCGAAGATCGCGGGGCTGCGCTGGGACACCTCGTCGATGGGCAGCGGCGGCAACGGCCCGCGCTGGCGGGCGACGAAGCGCTCGCCGAAGGGCTTCTCGGTTCGCCATCCGACCGGCTTTTGAGCAGCGGCATCTGAAACACGCTCCGGTGTTAAACCGCGCCGCCCGCGGGTAGCCACTCCATTCAGGCGACGATGGAAGGAGTGACCGATGGAGTCAGCGACTCGGGAGACCGGTGAGGTCACCGGCACCAAGGACAGGGACTACAACATCATCTGGGTCACCGAGCAGTGCCTGAGTAATGTGCTGCGTCTTGAGACCTATGTCCAGGACGCGGAGCGTGATGGCGACGACGAGCTGGCGGATTTCTTCCGCCGCGCCCAGGGCGAGAGCCGCAAGGGCGCCGAGCAGGGCAAGAAGCTGCTCGGTCAACGGATCGCCAGCGCCTAGGGGCGGTGCCCGACAAGCCGCCTGACGAGGGCACGCTCAAGTGGCTGGCCGCGTGGCGGCCGGCCGCGGGCGTGCTCTCGGTCTATCTGGACATCGATCCCGCGGACCGGGGCGAGCCGTGGCGGATCGAGCTGAAGAGCGGCCTCCGTGAGATCGCGGAGAGCGCGCGCGGGGCGCTCGGTGACCTCCACAAGGAGGCGCGGGCGACGGCCGAGCGGGTGTACGAGCGCCTTCTCGCCGCGGAGCCCTTCGAGGGACGCTGCCAGGTCGGGTTCATCGAGGTGGGCCGCGAGCCCGGGCGGGAGCTCTGGTACGCGCTGCAGATGGACCCGGGGCGCACGAGCCTCGCACATTGGGAGCGCGCGCACCTGCTCCCGATGATCAAGATGATCGACGAGGGAGCGACGGTCGGGGCGGTGGTGATCTCCCGCGAGGCGGTTCGCGTCTTCGAGTGGGAGATGGGCCTGATCGAGGAGCTCGAGCACCGGCGGGACGAGGAGCTGGACCGCGTCGACCCGCCCGACCGCGGCACCCGGATGGGCTCCGCGAGGGGCAGGCCCAGCAAGGGCATTCCCCGCAGCGGAGTGGGCCCCGACATCGAGGAGCGGACGGAGGCCGACGTCGAGCGCTTCCTGAAGCGAACGGGGGAGGGGCTCGCCCGACTCGCCGGCGAGCGCGGCTGGCGCGAGCTCCTCGTGTTCGGGGAGAAGGTCCGGTTCGAGCAGCTCGCGCACGGATTCCCGAAGGCCCACCGCCCGCTTCTCTGTGAGGACAGGGACCTGATCAACGACGAGCTCGAGGACATCGAGGCGCGGATCGAGGCGGGTGTCACCGAGTTCAACCGCCGCCGGGAGATCGATCTGGTCGCGCGTGCGCGCGAGGCGGCGCTGTCCCCGAACGGACACGGCTGCGCCGGCGTCCCCGATACCTTGGAGGCGCTGCGCAATGCTCGCGTCGAGCACCTCGTGCTGAGCGGAGAGCCGCTGGCCCACGCCGAGCCTCCGCCGACGAACCCGAACGAGAGCGAGCCACCCGTCGATCCGATCGGCAGCGAGGTCGTCCAGGAGGCGCTGATCGAGCAGGCGCTCCTGACCGGGGCCAAGGTCACCCCGACGGAGCGCGAGGCCGAGGTCGAGCTCACGAGGCTGGGCGGGGTCGCCGCGCTCCTTCGGTACTGAGCCCTAGCGGCCGGACCGCGCCCGGCGCTTGGCCCGCCGGTCCGCCCGCGCCTTGAGGAACCCCTTGGTCTGGGTTCCGACGAGGGCGACGAGGTCGCCGAGCGCGATGTTCCCGTCGGCGAGATGCAAACCCCAGCTTGCGTCGGGAACCGCCGCCAGGTCGCGAGCGGAGGCAAGCGGGGTGATCATCAGCACATTCGCGCCGTTGGAGCGTACGCAGGCGCCCTGGTAGTGGTCCTGGGGCTGCAGCCACGGCGTCGGCGCGGTCGGGAACGTGCCACCGAACATGATCCTGACGCCGAGCCCGATCGTCCCCGGGAACGGCGTGCTCGGCAGCAGCGTGCTCAACGTGGCCGTCCCTCCGCGTAGCGCCGCAGGATTCGTGCAGAGCACCTCGAGGCCGGTTCGCCCGCCGAGCCCCAACGCCTCGGCGAAGACGCCACCCGGCTTGCCGAAGACCGCGTCGTCGGGCGGTGTCTCGTCGAAGGTGGAGAAGGCGACAATGCAGGCGTTCCGCCTGCGGGAGCGGCAGCCCGGCAGGTGCTTGAAGTAGCCGCCGATATCGCGGCCTGCCTTGGCGAGCACGTCTCCGCCGAGGAGGATTGCCGAGACGAGGCGCCGCCTGGCCCGCTTGAACGGGTCGATCGTTTCGCGCACGAGCCGGCTCAGCATCCAGGTGCCCTGGGAGTGCCCGATCAGGACGACCCCACGCCCCTTGTTGTGGCGTTTCATGTACTCGCGCCATGCGTCGCGGACGTCGTCGTACGCCGCCTGTGGCGCTCCGGGGTCGCTGGCCGCACCCGGACTGATCTGCGACAGGGTCAGCTGTCGATACATCGGAGCGAACACCCTGCACCGCTCCGAGAAGCGCGACGCCTGATACTGCGCGATCGCGATCTCCTCCGGGTCTGCGATCAGGTCGGAGTTCGGCCCCGGATCTTCGCTGACGGTCGGGTAGACGTAGAAACAGTCGATCTTCGGCCTGCGCGCGATGCGGACCTCGGCGACGCGGGAGCCGCCGTCCGGATCGATCACGGTCGTCTGCAGGCTCGAGTAGCAGGGGTTGGGATCGGCCCCGGGCTTGCAGAGCCAGACGGTGGGCTGGGCGGCCGGGGTCGCCGGCGGAGCGGCCAGCGCCAGGGCTGCGAGCCCCACGAACGCGAGTGCCGCGATCTGCACTCTCCCCGTCCAGGATGTCCCTCCGGCATCCATGTCGCGACGGACCCTACAGTCCCTCGCAGGCTGGTTCCTTGCTCACCGCTGGCCGTCCAAGGGCCTCGGCTCGATCTCTGAGACCCGAAGGGCCGCCCCAACGGGGCGGCCCTTCGGTTGCTGCCGTATAGCGCGGTGTACGGGCTCGGGATTGGCGATGGGGCGGGACAGCTCCCATCTCCTGTCGCCCGTCGGTGCCCGGGTTGGATTCCGCCCAGCGCCCGCGCGGCGCCTGCGGCCCTCGGACACGTCATGGGAGGCCCGCTCGCCTCCCAGTGCCCGGGCCTAGGGGCCCTGCACCTCCGGTGTCCCGAAAAGCATCGAACTCAAGTTAGGACCACCTCCTTTCTCCGGTCCGAGTATTCAAGCAGGCGCTCCCGATGGGGTCAGCGTCCGCGTCCCGTCGGGACGGAAGACGACGATCTCCCCGCCGGCATGCTCGAGCAGCCAGGCGATGTCCTCGGGGCTGAACCCGTCGGAGTCCGCCGTCGCGGCCGGAGCGACAATGCGGTCGAAGCGCGCGTGCTCGAGCAGCTCCGCCAGCGCGTGGCGGGTCGTGCGGCCGCGCTCGATCCGGGTGTCGAGGACGACCCCGCTACGGGCGGCGCGCTGCTCGATCGCCTCGAGGATCGGGAGAGCTTGCTCAGACTGGCGCGGCAGAGCGGTGTCCAGCGGCAGCGTCAGCGGCACCTCCGCGAGGTAGGCGGCGACCAGGGTGGCGTCCTCGGCGCGCGCGAGGCGCAGAGCGGCATCGAGGGAGGACTTCGAGAGCTCGGACCCGACGAAGGGGAAGAGGATCCGCCGCGCTCCCGGCACGGCGGTCGCCGGCCGCTCCCGGATGCGCAGGAACCAGTAGGCGCCCCCGCCGATCGCGAGCGCGAGCACGATCGCTATCACCGCGACGGTCATTCGCCGTCCCAGCTCTCCTCGCCGTTCTCGCGCAGGGCCCGGTCCGCGATGATCCGGACGTCGATCCCCGGCAGCTCCTTGACGAGCCGGACGGGGAGCGGGTCGGCGAACCAGGACAGAATGCCGCGCCGGCGCGGGGTCCCGATCAGCACGTAGGTGGTGCCGCGCTCGGCCGCGACCCGCTTCGCGACCTCGACGACGTCGTCGCCCTCCTCGATGATCAGGTTGGCGCCGAGCACCGACGACAGCCTGCGCAGCGCGTCGACGTCGTCGCTCTCGTCCTCGGGGTGCGTCGCCGGCGGCCGCACCCAGAGCAGGTCGAGCTCGCCGCCCAGCCGCTGCGCCGAGCGCCACGCGCGGCGGACGATCCGCTGGCCGCGCCTGTCGGGCTTGACCATCGCCAGGAGCCGCTCGCCGACCGCCTGGGTCGCGGCGGTGTCGAGCACGCGGTCCTCGCGGCCGCCGACGACCTCCCGGGTGAGCCGCTTCGCCACGACCTCCTGGGCCACCTGGCGCAACGCGATCTCGCGCAGCGCCGCCAGGTTCTCGATCTTGAAGAAGTTCTGCAGCGCCGCCTCGATCCGCGTCTCGCCAGGGTAGATCTTGCCGGCGCGCAGCCGCTCGAGCAGGGCCTCCGGGGTGAGGTCGATCAGCACCACCTCGTCCGCGGCGCCCAGGACCGAGTCGGGCATCGTCTCGCGCACCCGCACTCCCGTCAGCTCGGCCACCTGGTCATTGAGGCTCTCCAGGTGCTGAACGTTGACGGTAGAGAACACGTCGATCCCGGCGGCCAGCACGTCCTCGACGTCCTCGAAGCGCTTCCTGTGCTCGAGGCCCGGAGCGTTGGTATGCGCGATCTCGTCGATCAGCGCCAGCTGCGGCTTCCTCGCGATCACCGCGGGGAGGTCCATGTCCTCGAGCTCGGTGTCGCGGTAGGTGACGCGCCGGCGCGGAATCAGCTCGAGCCCCTCGGCTACCGTCGCCGTCTCCTCGCGACGATGGGTCTCGAGGTAGCCGATCGCCACATCGCGGCCGGCCTCCTGCTGCGCGTGGCCCTCCTGCAGCATCCGGTACGTCTTTCCCACCCCCGCCGCCATGCCCAGGAAGATCTTGTGGCGTCCGCTCTGTCTCTCGGCCCCCGAGGCAGTGCTTGTCTCAGGCACCGAAGACGCCATGGACCACCAGATCGATCAGCTTGATGCCGATGAACGGCACGATGATCCCGCCGAGGCCATAGATCCAGAGGTTACGCCGGAGCAGTGCCGTCGCTCCCAGGGGCCGGTAGCGGACACCGCGCAGGGCGAGGGGCACCAGCAGCGGGATGAGCAGCGCGTTGAAGATGATCGCCGAGATGATCGCCGACTGTGGCGTGCCCAAGTCCATGATGTTGAGCTTGTCGAGCGGGCCGGTTTCCTCTCCAGCCGCCGCGTAGGTCGCGGCGAAGATCGCCGGCAGGATCGCGAAGTACTTGGCGACGTCGTTGGCGATCGAGAACGTCGTCAGCGCGCCGCGGGTGATCAGCAGCTGCTTGCCCACCTCGACGATCTCGATCAGCTTCGTCGGATTCGAATCGAGATCGACCATGTTTCCAGCCTCGCGGGCGGCCTGGGTGCCCGTGTTCATGGTCACGCCGACGTCCGCCTGGGCCAACGCGGGCGCATCGTTCGTGCCGTCTCCGGTCATCGCGATCAGGCGCCCATCGGCCTGCTCGTGGCGAATCAGCTCGAGCTTGCGCTCCGGCGTCGCCTCGGCGAGGAAGTCGTCGACCCCTGACTCGTCCGCGATCTTCGCGGCGGTCAGCCGGTTGTCGCCCGTGACCATCACCGTGCGGATGCCCATTGCGCGCAGCTGGTCGAAACGAGCGCGCATGCCCTCCTTGACCACGTCCTTGAGGTAGATCACCCCGAGCACCTGGCTATCGCGCGCGACGGCGAGCGGAGTGCCGCCCTCGCTGCCGACCCGGTCCAGGGCGCCCTGGAGCTCGTTGGGGGCCCGCCCGCCCTCGGACTCCACCCAGGCGCGGATCGCGTCGCCCGCGCCCTTGCGCAGGCGGCGGCCGTTCACGTCGACGCCGCTCATCCGCGTCTGTGCGGAGAAGGGGATGAAGTTGGCCTCGTGCGCGGCGAACTCGTGCTCGCGGATGCCGAACTGCTTCGCGAGCACGACGATCGAGCGGCCCTCCGGGGTCTCGTCGGCCAGGGAGGAGATCTGAGCGACCTCGGCAAGGTCCGCCGTATCGACACCGGGCATCGAGATGAACTCCGTCGCCTCGCGGTTGCCGAGGGTGATCGTCCCGGTCTTGTCCAGCAGCAGCACGTCGACGTCGCCGGAGGCCTCGACGGCTCGGCCCGAGAGCGCGAGCACGTTACGGCGCACGAGCCGGTCCATGCCCGCGATCCCGATCGCGGACAGGAGCGCCCCGATCGTGGTCGGAATCAGGGCGACCAGCAGCGCGATCAGCGTCGTGACGGACGCGTCGGTGCCCGAGAACTCGGCGAACGGATCCAGGGTGACGACAGCGATCAGGAAGATGATCGTCAGCCCGGCGAGCAGGATGTTGAGCGCGATCTCGTTCGGCGTCTTGCGGCGCTCCGCACCTTCGACCAAGGCGATCATCCGGTCGAGGAAGCTCTTGCCGGGCTCCTGGGTGATCTGGACGACGATCCGGTCCGAGAGAACGCGCGTGCCGCCGGTGACCGCGCTGCGGTCGCCGCCGGCCTCCCGGATCACGGGGGCGGACTCGCCGGTGATCGCCGACTCGTCGACCGAGGCGATACCCTCGATCACGGTTCCGTCGCCGGGGATGACCTCTCCGGCCTCGACGACCACGACGTCGCCAGGGGCCAGCTCGGAGGCGGGCTTGTCGCCGCCATCGCGCAGCTTCGCGACGGTCTCGGTGCGCGTGGCGCGGAGCGCGTCGGCCTGGGCCTTGCCGCGGCCCTCCGCGAGCGCCTCCGCGAGGTTCGCGAAGATGACGGTGAGCCAGAGCCAGCTCGCGACGGTGAAGGTGAACCAGGCGGGCTCGTTTCCGCCGCCGAGCGGCTCGCCGCTGAATACCTGGATCAGCCAGCCGATCGTGGTGATCGCCGCGCCGATCTCGACCACGAACATGACCGGGTTGTGGAATTGATGGCGCGGGTCGAGCTTGGTGAAGCTCGAGATCAGCGCGGGCTTGAGCAGCGCGCGATTGAAGATCGACGAGCTGCCGCGCTGGGTGCGCGCCTCCGCCTTGCCGACGACGGTGTCGTGCGTGCTCACTGGCCCTCCTCATCGAGCGCCAGGTTGAGCTCGAGCACGTTCACTCCGCTCTCGCCCAGCACTCCCAGATCGCGGTTGTCGGTGTTGTCGTCGATCAGCTCGTTGACCCGATCGGGATCCAGGCCCCGGACCTCGGCGACGCGGTTCGCCTGGATGCGCGCATTCGCAACCGAGATGTGCGGATCGACGCCCGAGGCCGAGGTCGTGACCGCGTCGACGGGCACGTCGCCCTCGCCGAGGCCCGGGGTGAAGGGCTCCTCCAGCTCGAGGTACGCGTCGAGGAAGCCGCGGAACATCTGCGACAGCTCCTTGTTGTTCGGCCCAAGGTTGTTGAAGAAGGTGACGTTGGCCGAGTAGCCGGTCACTGAGGGCCGAGGCTGGAAGTAGCTCGGGTCCGGGGTCTTGACCTGCTTCTTGCCGAACTTGCCGCGCTCGGCCTCCGGGATCTCCTCGCGCGTCATGAAGTTCTGCGCGATCAGGCTCGAGCCGACGATCTCCCCGTCGCGCTCGACGCGACTACCGTCGGCCTTGTCGCTGAACAGGACCTGCGCCACCCCGGTGGTGAACAGCGGGTAGGCGAGGCCGCACAGGACGGTGAAGACGACGGCGGCGACGATGGATGCAGTCAGGTCTCTACGCATGGCTCACTTGGGGAAGACGAGGGAATCGGTCAGGCCCTGCACGACTGGGCCGAGCAGGACGGCGGGGAAGAAGGTCAGCGCCGCGACGAGCAGGACGACGAAGATCAGGAGCAGCACGAAGGTCGGCGTGTCGGTGCGGAACGTGCCCGGGCCGACCGGCGAGATCCGCTTCACCGACAGCGAGCCGGCCACCGCGAGCGCCGCGATGAGCGGCACGAAGCGCGCGAACAGCATCGAGAGGCCGCCGAGCAGGTCGGCGAAGCTGATCCCGTAGGACCCGGTGTTGCCGGGCGCGTTCGGCTGTACGAAGCCGGTGTAGCCGGCGAAGGCCGAGCCGTTGTTGTTGCCCTGGGAGGTGTAGGCATAGAGAGTCTCGGAGAAGCCCTGCGGGCCGGGGTTGTAGATGGACGGGTCCCCGTACTTGCTCGAGATCGCTATCGCGGTGGCGACGAGGACCAGCAGCGGCACGACGATCGTCCCGATCATCACCAGCTTCACCTCGCGCGCCTCGATCTTCTTGCCGAGGTACTCGGGGGTCCGGCCGACCATCAGCCCCGCGATGAAGACTGCGAGAAGGACGAACAGGAGCATCCCGTAGAGGCCCGAGCCGACCCCGCCGAAGATCACCTCGCCGGTCATCATGTTGAACATCGGGGCGAGGCCGCCGATCCCCGTGTAGGAGTCGAGCGCGGAGTTGACCGAGCCGTTCGATGCCGCGGTGGTGACACTGCTCCACTCGGCGCTGGCGACGATCCCGTTGCGCTGCTCCTTGCCCTCGAGGTTGCCGCCGGTCTGCGCGCCGGAGTCCTGCACGTCGACGTCGGTGGATCCGGCGCTGGCCTCGATCCCGGCGTTCTCCTGGGCCGGAGAGCCGTTCTGCTCGGCCGCGTAGGCGACGCCGATCGAGACCACGAGCATCAGCGCCATCGCGGCGTAGAGGGCCCAGCCCTGGCGGCGGTTGCCCGCCATCCGCCCGAATGTCGCCGTCAGCGCGGCCGGGATCAGGAGGATGAAGAGAAGCTCGACGAAGTTCGAGAACTGGGTCGGGTTCTCGAACGGGAAGGCGCTGTTGACGTTGAAGAAGCCGCCGCCGTTGGTGCCGAGCTGCTTGATCGAGATCTGCGAGGCGGCCGGGCCCAGGGCGAGGGTCTGGTCGACGCCCGTCAGCGTCTGGAAGCTGGCCGATCCGGACAGCGTCTGGACCACTCCCTGGGAGACGAGGATCAGCGCGCCGATGAAGGCGAGGGGGAGGAGGATGTAGAGCAAGGTGCGGGTGACGTCGCGCCAGAAGTTGCCGAGCTCGGCGCTGCCGCGGCTGACGAACCCGCGAATCACGGCGGCGAGGACGGCCATCCCGACCGCCGCCGAGACGAAGTTCTGTACCGCGAGCCCCGCCATCTGCGAGAAGTACGACATCGTCGTCTCGCCGCCGTAGTACTGCCAGTTCGTGTTGGTCACGAACGACGAGGTGGTGTTGAAGGTGACGTCCCAGGGCGCCGAGTCGAAGCCCTCGGGGTTGAACGGCTGGATCCCCTGGGTACGGAGGATCACGTACAGGATCACGAAGAAGACGGCGCTGAAGACGATCGTCGTGCGCCCGTAAGCCTTCCAGTCCTGCTCGACGCGACTCGAGGGACCGATCAGGCGATAGACGAGCCGCTCGACCGGCCCGAAGGCTCGCTCGAGAAGGATCGGCCGACCGGTGTAGACGCGCGCCATGTACGCGCCGAGCACGGGCGTCAGCGCCGTCAGGACGATGAAGAAGATCGCGATCTGGACCCAGCCCTGGAAGGTCATCAGAGGTTCTCACCGCGCAGCAGCGCGTAGGTGAGATACGCGAGGACCAGGATCGAGACGGCCAGCATCACCGCGTCGACAGCGCTCATACGCGATCGAGCCCGGTGATCGCGACGTAGAAGGCCACGAACGCGGCCAGCGCGAGCGCAATCGAGACGAGGTCCATGCGGAGAGGATCGCCGTCTCCCCGTCAAGGCCTCGTGGGGCTTCAGGTGTCCAGCATCAAGATTTCGTGAAGGCCTCATCACCTGCATCTCCTCGCGCTTCGCCCTGCGGGGATGCGGGGTTGCGACGCCGGCGTGGGGGCTGCTGAGGCTCCGCTCGGGTTATCCGGCGAACCGGTAGCCGACGCCGGGGTCGGTGCGGATCAGGCTCTGGCCGGACTCGCGCGGCTCGATCTTGCGCCGCAGGTTGGCGATGTGCGTGCGCAGGACCTGGGTGTCGTCCGCGTACCCCGGTCCCCACACCTCGGTGAGCAGGGTGCGGTGGGTCATCAGGCGGCCGCGGTTGCGGACCAGGACGCGGAGGAGGTCGAACTCGATCGGGGTAAGGTGAACCTCCTCGCCGTCGCGGCTGACGATCCGCGCCGCGAGGTCGACGACGATCCCGTCGGAGCTGACGCGGGGCTCCTCGGCCTCGGGCTCGGCCCGGCGCAGGGCGGCCTCGACCCGCGCCACCAGTTCGCGCGGCCCGAACGGCTTCACGACGTAGTCGTCGGCGCCCGCCTCGAGCGCGCGCACCTTCTCGTCTTCGTCGCCGATCGCAGAGAGGACGATGATCGGGATCCGGGTCCACTCCCGCAGCGACCGGCAGACCTCGATCCCGTCCCCGTCCGGCAGCAGGAGGTCGATGATCGCGGCGTCGGGCGGGCGGACCGAGGCGTGGTCGAGCGCCTGCCCGGCCGTCTCGGTGGCATCGACCTCGAAGTTCGCCTCGCGGAGGACGACTTTGAGCGCGCGCAGGATCTGGGGCTCGTCATCGCAGATGAGCACACGGGCGCGGTGGGGCTCGACGCTCACCGGACCACCTCGGCGGGGACCTCCTCGAGCGGCAGCTCGATCACGACGCTCGTACCCTGTCCCGGCAGCGCCTCGGCCCAGATCTTCCCGCCGTTCGCCTCGACGAACCCGCGCGCGATCGCGAGCCCGAGGCCGGAGCCGGGATGGCCGTCGTGCTGCGCGCCTCGGTTGAAGGCGTCGAAGACCCGCTCGAGCTGGTCCTCCGGGATGCCGGGACCGCGATCGACGATCCGGACCACGAGACGGTCCTGGACGGGCCGGGCACGGATCGTGACCAGCTCACCGCCGCTGTGGAGGCGGGCGTTCTCGATCACGTTGAAGAGCGCCCGCTCGATCTGAGCGGCATCGGCGCGGATCAGGGGCACGTCGGAGTCGATCGAGAGCCGGAAGCCGTCCGCGCCGCAGGCCTGGACGGCGGCGGAGCGCGCGAGCTCCTCGAGCGAGACCCAGTCGCGACGCGGCTCCGCGGCTCCAGCCTCGAGGCGCGAGAGGTCGATCAGGTTCTCGACGAGACGGGTCAGCCGGCGGCCCTCGAGTGTGATCGCCTCGGCCAGCGCCGTCCTGTCGTCGTCGCGGAGCGCGGGGGAGCCGAGCGCCTCGCCGGCGGCGACGATCGCCGTCAGCGGCGTTCGCAGGTCGTGCGAGACCGACCGCAGCAGAGCCGTCTTCAGCTCGTCGCTCCTGCGCAGCACCCGCGCCTCGATCGCCTCGGCCTCGAGCGCGTCGCGCTCGGCGTTGGCGGCGAGCAGTCGCTGCAGTGCCTCCCGCGCCTCGCGGCCGCTCTCCTCCGCCTCGGCTGCGCGCACGCGCGCGAGCTCCCCCAGCGCCCCGGCGATCAGCGCCGTTACGAAGAAGGTCCCGAGCGCGATCCAGTTCTCGCCGTGCGCGATCCCGAGCTCGCCGGTCGGGGGGATGTGGAAGAAGTTGAACGCGAGCGCGCTCGCGAGGCCCGTCAGCAGCCCGAGCCACAGTCCCCAGTAGGTCGAGACGACCAGCACCGCGAGCAGGTAGAGGACGCCGGTCGAGACCGCCGGCGCGACCTCGCGGAGCGGATAGATAAGCGCCGTGATCACTGCGACCGAGCCGAGGGCGGCGGCGAGACCGAGGGCCAGCGGGGGCCGGGCCTCGCGCAGCGACAGCGGCGACGCACGGTTGTTCATCTCGATCTCAGGCTAGCCTGCTGCCCGATGGGCCGCGAGCGAACGATCCCGGCGCTGCTGTGCGCGTCGCTGATCGCCGTGCTGGGCGGCTGTGGCGGCGGCGACGGCGAGACCGAGAAGCTTAGCGCCGAGGACATCGTCGCGGAGGGGGACGAGATCTGCCGCGAAGGCCAACAGCAGTTCGCGGAGGCCCTCGCGGACTCACCCTCCAACGCGAGCGAGGCCCGGGATGAGGCCGAAGAGCTGCTCGACGTCGAGAACGGAACCCTCGACCGGCTGCGCGCGTTGAGCCCCCCCGACGAGTTGCGCGCGTCGTACGAGCGCTACCTCGCGGCACGGGCGGCCGCCATCGACAAGCTCGAGCAGGGACGCGATGCGGCCGCGGACCACGACGCCGGCGCCTACACCGCTGCTCTCGAGGAGCTGAACGGCGCGGCGGCCAAGCGCCGCAAGCTTGCCGAGACGGTCGGCTTCGAGGCCTGCAGCGCGCCGCCGGCGGAAGCGGCGAGCGGCTAGCGCTTCGTTCCGCCGTTCCGCGCGAGGTGGGCGAAGCCGAGCGTCATCACGAGGTTGCCGACGCCGGCCAGCACCATCCCGGCGCGCGCCCCGGGGCGCGAGAAGGCGGGGGAGCGGGACCAGACGACGTCGGTGAGGAGCTCGGTCCCGCGCAGCCAGGACAGCGCCCACCAGTCGCGCGGACGGCCCCGCCGGCGGGCGACCAGGTGGGCGGCGGCGAAGCTGAGCCAGATCGGCCCGCAGCGGCGGAACAGCCACTCGGCGTCGTCGCTCGGCTCGTCGTGGCCGAGTACCCGCAGCGTCTGCGTCGGCGCGAGCAGCGCCCCCGTCCCGAGGGCGAGGTCGAAGGCGATCATGTTCCGGTTCAGCTTCTGCAGCTCTCGCTCGACCGTCACGGGGACGCGATCCAAGCACATTGAAGGGAAACCCGCTCAGGGGGCGAAATCAGCCGCCGTGGCACGGACCGCGACCAAGACCCGTGCGGCTCGCAAGAGCCTCTCCGACTACATCACCGAGCGCTTCGACGACTTCTCGCGCTCGCAGAAGGACGTGGCCCGCTACATCGTCGACCATCTCGACGAGGCTGCCTTCCAGACGGCCGAGGAGCTGGCGCGCAGGGCGAACACCTCCTCCTCGACCGTGGTCCGGTTCTCGCAAGCGCTCGGCTTCGAGGGCTACCCCGAGCTCCAGCAGTCCGCGATCGAGGAATACCGCCTCAAGGTCGCCGAGGGCGCCGGCCAGGGCAACGGCTCGGGCGCCGCGGCGCTGTTCAACTTCGACCACTCCGAGTTCGAGGCCTCGCTGGGCGCGGACTACGCCAACATCGAGGAGACGGCGCGCAGCCTGACCCGCGAACAGGTGGAGGCGTCGGTCTCCGCGATCGCGACCTCGCGACGGGTGCTGATCGTCGGCACCGACCAGATGGCCTTCTTCGCGAGCTACCTCCGCCACCTGCTCGGACTGCTCGACATCCGGGCCGAGATCGTCTCCTCCCCGAACCAGGACAGCATCCAGAAGCTTTCGCGGATGGACGACGACACGCTGCTCGTCGCGCTCACCGCCGGACGGGCCAATCCGCTCGTCCTGCGAGCGCTGAAGCTCGCCCGCCACCGCCGCGCCCGGACGCTGGCGATCACCGACGCGACCCTCTCGGACGTCGCCGAGCACGCCGAGCTGGTCCTCTACTACTCGTCGAACGGCCCCAGCTACATCCGCTCCAACGCGGCGCTGATGGGCCTGGTCCAGGCGCTCGCCCACGGCGTCTACGCACGCGACGAGGCGGCGCACCGGGACCGGATCCGCGCCTTCAAGCTGAAGTAGCCCGACGCCCGAATGATCCGAAGGCAGGACCCGAAAGGTAGGGTGCGCCTGATGGCCCGACGCCCGAATGATCCGAAGGCAGGACCCGAAGGGGTAGGGCTGCGCCTGATGGCCCAACCGGAACAGGCCCGGGGGGCGATCCGGACCTGAACCTTGCTGCCGGGGCCGGGGGGAATCGGCCCCATGTGCTGTCCCTTAAGCGTCCCCGCTGTTCAACGAGGCAAACAGGGAGACGGACTCTTATCCGTAGCGGCCGCGACGCCCATTGATTGACGGCCGTGCTTCTACTATTGGCGCTCGATGGCCGAGCGAGCGACATTCCGCGTCAAGACGGGCCTCGCCGAGATGCTGAAGGGCGGGGTGATCATGGACGTCACCGACGCCGAGCAGGCGACGATCGCCTTCGAGGCGGGGGCGGTGGCCGTGATGGCGCTGGAGCGGGTCCCGGCCGACATCCGCGCCGAGGGCGGCGTCGCGCGGATGTCCAACCCGGCCAGGATCAGGGAGATTCAGGCGGCCGTCTCGATCCCGGTGATGGCCAAGACGCGGATCGGCCACTTCGCCGAGGCCCAGGTGCTCGAAGCGCTCGAGGTCGACTTCATCGACGAGTCCGAGGTGCTAACCCCTGCCGACGAGGCCAACCACATCGACAAGCTCGCATTCGACACCCCGTTCGTTTGCGGCGCGACCAACCTCGGCGAGGCGCTGCGGCGGATCGGCGAGGGCGCCGCGATGATCCGCTCCAAGGGCGAGGCCGGGACCGGCAACATCGTCGAGGCCGTTCGCCACATGCGCGAGGTGACCGACGGGATCAAGCGGCTCGCCTCGCTGCGGCCCGAGCAGCTCGCGGCGGCGGCCAAGGAGCTGTCAGCGCCGCTCCAGGTCGTCCAGGACGTCGCGGAGCGCGGGCGCCTGCCCGTGCCGCTCTTCTGCGCGGGCGGGATCGCGACCCCCGCCGACGCCGCGCTGATGATGCAGCTCGGCGCCGAGGGCAACTTCGTCGGCTCGGGGATCTTCAAGAGCGAGGATCCCGAGCGCCGCGCGCGCGCGATCGTCGAGGCGACGACGCATTACGAGGACCCCGCGCGCGTCGCCAAGGCCTCGATGGAGCTGGGCGATGCGATGCCCGGGCTCGAGATCGAGGCGCTGGCCGCCGACGGCGGTCTCCTGCAGGGCCGCGGCGCTTGAGCAGGCAGCCGCTACAGATCGGCGTGCTGGCGGTGCAGGGCGACTTCGACGCGCACCGCCGGATGCTCGAGGCCCTCGGCGCGGAGGTGCGGGACGTGCGAGCCCCGGCTCAGCTCGAGGACCTCGACGGCCTCGTCATCCCCGGCGGCGAGTCGACCACGATCAGCAAGGGGATGGCCCGCGACGGTCTCGACCAGGCGGTCAGGGACCACGTCGCGAAGGGGAGGCCGATCCTGGGAAGCTGCGCCGGGATGATCGTCTGCGACCGCAACCACCTCGCTCTCGCCGACTACACCTGCCGGCGCAACGCGTTCGGGCGTCAGCTGCACAGCTTCGAGCAGGACCTGCGGATCGAGGGGCTCGGGGACGAGCCGCTGCGCGCGGTGTTCATCCGCGCCCCTTGGATCGAGGAGGCGGGCGAGGGCGTCGAGATCCTCGCCGAGATCGACGGCCACCCGGTGGCGGTCCGCGACGGGGACATCCTCGCCGTCGCCTTCCACGCCGAGCTCACCGACGACGAGCGTCTCCATGCGAGGTTCATGGCGATGTGCACGACGGCTTCCCCATCAACCCGCACTTCCTCCGGCACCAATCCCGCCACCTCCTCCGGCACCAATCCCGCCACATCCTCCGCGGCGCGTCCGGGGGTGCGGGGTGACGGTTCCACAGAACCGGGCTCCTTGGGAGACCTGTGATGAGGGACCTGCGGGTGACGAATCTGGCCCGGATCCTGGTCGAGCACTCGACAGGGGTGAAGGAGGGCGACGTCTGCACGATCGAGGGCGGCTCGGCCGCTGAGCCGCTCCTGCAGGCCGTCTACGAGGAGGTCCTGAAGGCGGGCGGAAACCCGATCATGCAGATGGCGCTCGACGGGCAGCAGTCAGCCTTCTTCGAGCACGCCAGCGACCGCCAGCTCGACTGGGTCTCGCCGACCTCCGAGTGGATCGTCGAGAACGCGGACGTCCGCATCGCGGTGATGGCGAGCCAGAACACCCGCGCTCTCTCGAAGGTGCCGCCCGAGCGCCAGACCCGCGTCCAGGCCGCCCGCCAGCACCTGATGAAACGGATGATGGAGCGCAGCGCGGAGGGGTCGTACCGCTGGGCGCTGACCCTGTTCCCGACGCACGCTTACGCATCCGAGGCCTCGATGAGCCTCGACGACTACGAGGACTTCTACTTCGGCGCCTGCCTCGCCGCCGAAGACGACCCGGTCGGCGCCTGGGGGCGTCAGGCGGGCGAAACCACCCGGCTGCGGGACTGGATCGAGGGGCGCTCGGAGGTCCGGATCAGCGGCGAGGGCACCGACCTGACGCTGGGGATCGAGGGCAGGCACTTCATCGCCGCCGACGGCAAGCACAACATGCCGGACGGGGAGTTCTTCACTGGCCCGGTCGAGGACTCCGCCGAGGGCGAGATCAGCTATCACCTGCCCGCGACCTACGCCGGCCGCGACGTGTCAGGCGTCCGGTTCCGCTTCGAGTCGGGCAGGGTCGTCGACGCGTCGGCCGAGAAGGGGGAGGACTTCCTGATCCAGATGCTCGATACCGACGAGGGCGCGCGCCGCCTCGGCGAGCTCGGGATCGGAACCAACTACGAAATCACCGAGGGCACCGGCGAGATCCTTCTCGACGAGAAGATCGGCGGCACCGTCCACCTCGCCGTCGGCCGCAGCTACCCCGAGACGGGCGGCGTCAACGAGTCGGCGATCCACTGGGACATGATCTGCGACCTCCGCCGCGGCGGCCGGATCGAGGTCGACGGGAAAACGCTGCAGCACGACGGGCGCTTCACCGTCTGAGGGGTGAATCCTCGCCACTGGACGCTTGGGTAGCCCATGGCATCCCCGCGCGTCCACTCGGCGCCTCGGCGCGCCGTTTCGGCGGCGTCGGTGTGGGCGATCGCCCGGCGCCAGCACGGTGTGGTCTCCCGGGCGCAGCTGCTCGAGCTCGGCCTTCACCCGCAGGCGATCAAGCATCGCGTCGCGAAGGGGCGCCTGCACCGGATACGCCGCTCCGTCTACGTCGTTGGAAGGCCCGAGCTGACCCGCCGCGGGGGGTGGATGGCTGCCGTGCTCGCTTGCGGGCCCGGGGCGCTCCTGAGCCACGCGAGTGCAGCGGCGCTCTGGGGCATCGTCCCGACGCGGACGCGGGCGCCCGCCGAGGCGACCATCGATGTCTCGGTGCCGCGGAGCGTTCGACCCCGCCTTGACGGCGTCCACGTCCATCGGCGCGCGCTGGCGGATGTCGAACGGACCTTGAGCGACGGCATTCCGGTCACGATGCCGGCGCGGACTCTGATCGACGTCAGCGTCCGGCTACGGCCGGCGGAGATCGAGGCGGCCGTGAACGCGGCCGACAAGCGGGACCTGATCGATCCTGGCTCGCTCTCCGCCGCGCTGGAGGGGTACCGCGGTCAGCGCGGGGTGGCGGCCCTCCGCGCCGTCCTCGACCGCCGCACATTCCGGCTCACCGACTCGGAGCTCGAGCGCAGATTCCTGCGGCTCGTGCGGCGGGCCGGGCTGCCCATGCCCGAAACGGGCAGATACCTGAACGGGTTCAAGGTCGACTTCCACTGGCCCGCCCTCGGCCTGGTGGTCGAAACAGACGGCTTGCGCTACCACCGGACTCCGGCGCAGCAGGCGCGGGACCGCGAGCGCGATCAGGCGCACGCGCGGGCGGGCATGACGACGCTCCGATTCACGCACGAACAGATCAGGTTCGAGCCCGATCAGGTGGCCCGGACGCTCGCCGCAGTGGTGCGGGGGAGCGAAACACGCGCATCCGGGGCGGGTTAGGAGGCCAAAGGCGGTGCGCGCCGGGGAGTCGCGCCCGCTCGAGACAAGGAGGGTTCGATGCGTTATTCGAAGCTGCGCAGGGTGGCCGGGCTGCTGATGGCCGTCGCTCTCGCCGGCTCCCTCGCGGTGGCCGTTGCGCCCGCGCAGGCGAAGAAGAAGGTCGTCACCAAGACGTATCTGAACGGGGTCGGCAGCCCGACGGGCGGCACGGCGGTGACGATTCCGGACGGCGCCGGGCAGGCGACCCAGCTGGTCCGCTCGCCGGTCGCGGTCAAGGGGCTGAATCCGCGCGGCAGGATCAGGGACGTCAACGTCGGGGTCCGGGCAACCCACCCGATGGCGAAGGACCTCGAGTTCTACCTGGCCACGCCGCGCGGGGTGATCAGCCTCTCGCACGACGTCGGCGGCGCCGGCAACAACTACGGCGGCAGCTTCGCCGGCTGCGCCGGTCAGTTCACCCTGTTCGACAGCGACACCCCGACCCGGATCGACACGCCGGGCCTGACGGCGCCGTTCGCAGGCAGCTTCGCGCCGTTCGAGAGCCTCGATCTGCTCAACGGCCTCGGCAACAAGAAGGCAACGAACGCGACCTGGTCGCTGCTGGTCGAGGACGACGACGCCGCGAGTGCGTCGGGCACGCTGGATTGCTTCAAGCTCGTGATCTCGGCGACGAACCCGCCGCGCAAGTAGGCGCAACGGACAGGAGACGGTCAGCGGGGCGCCCCTCCGGGGCGCCCCGTCTCGTCCCGGCACGGCTCCTAGAATCAGGTCGATGTCCGGTCACTCGAAGTGGTCATCGATCAAGCACAAGAAGGGCGCCGCCGACGCCAAGCGCGGGAAGCTCTTCACCAAGCTCGCTCGCGCGATCACGGTCGCCGCGCGCGAAGGCGGCGGCAACATCGATGCCAACCCGGCGCTGGGGCTGGCCGTGCAGAAGGCCCGCGATGCCTCGATGCCGAAGGACAACATCCAGCGTGCGATCGACCGTGGCACCGGCGAGGGCGGGGACGCCGAGGCGATCGAGTCGGTCACCTACGAGGGCTACGGGCCCGGGGGCGCCGCGATCCTGGTCGAGGCGCTGACCGACAACCGCAACCGGACCGGCGCGGAGGTGCGTCACGCGTTCGAGCGCCACGGGGGCAGCCTCGGCGAGCCCAACTCGGTCGCGTGGCAGTTCGAGAAGCGCGGCGTGATCCTCGTCGACGGCGAGCGCTACGGCGAGGACGACCTGATGGGCGCGATCGACGCCGGCGCCGAGGACGTCGCCACCGACGGCGACGTCCTCAAGGTGACCACCGCGGCCGGCGATCTCGCCGCCGTTCGCGCCGCGCTCGAGCAGGCCGGAGTCGAGATCGAGTCCGCCGCGCTCTCGATGGAGCCGCAGAGCACGGTCGAGATCTCGGAGTCCGACGCCCGCCCGTTGCTGCGCCTGATGGACGCGCTCGAGGAGCAGGACGACGTCGACTCGGTCCACGCGAACTTCGACGTGCCCGAGGAGGTCCTCGAGCGCGCCGCGGCGAGCTAGCCGCCGACCTCGACATTCGTTCGGAGGACATCCGGATCGCGAGCTAGAACAAGGGTGCGTGATCGTGATCGGGATAGACCCGGGCGCTGCGAACACGGGATTCGGCGTGGTTCGCACGATCGGCAGCCGAATGGTCGCGCTGGACGGCGGGGTGATCGAGACCGGACCCGATCTGCCCGCCGAGGAGCGCCTGGAGCGGATCCATCACTCGCTGCGGCAGCTGATCGCCTGGCACGAGCCGAAGGCGATGGCGCTCGAGGACCTGTTCTTCGGCCGCAACGTCGGTTCGGCGCTGAGCGTCGGCCAGGCGCGCGGAGTGGCGATGCTTGCCGCGGCCCAGAAGGCGGTGCCGTGCTTCGACTACACGCCGCAGGCCGTCAAGAAGGCGGTCTGCGGCTCCGGCTCGGCCGACAAGGCCCAGGTGCAGGAGATGGTCGCGAGCCTGCTCGGGCTGCCCGAGCCGCCGCGCCCCGACCATGCAGCGGACGCGTTCGCGGTCGCGATCTGCCACGCCGGGGGAGCGGCGATACGCGAGTCGGTCGCGGCGCTCGGGCGGCCGGCCGTCGGCACCGCGCAGGCGGCGGCGCACAGGCTCGCAGGCTGACGAAGGCATCCGAGCCGGCGCGCAGAATCAACGGGGATGATCGCCTCCGTGTCAGGAGAGGTGCTGGTGCGCCGGGCCGACCACGTCGTGATCGAGGCGGGCGGCGTCGGCTACAGCCTCGCCGTCTCCGCCGAGACGCTGAAGTCGGTCCCCGCGCGCGGCAAGAGGACGACGCTGCATGCCCATCTCGTCGCCCGCGACGACGCGCTCAGCCTGTACGGCTTCGCGAGCGAGGAGGAGCGCGACCTGTTCCTGAAGCTGATCTCGGTCGGCGGGGTCGGGCCCAAGGTCGGGCTCGCCGTCCTCTCCGGGGGACCGGTCAGGGACCTCCTGCTTGCGATCGCGGCGGGCGACGCGAAGCGGTTCCAGGCCGTCCCGGGGATCGGCAAGCGGACCGCGGAGCGGATCATCGTCGAGCTGCGCGAGAAGGTGGCCGGTGAGATCGAGGGCGACGCCGACGCGATCGTGATCTCGGAGGGCGGGGAGGAGGACCCGCGGTCGATGGCGCGCGAGGGCCTCCTCAACCTCGGCTACACGCCGGTCGAGGCCGAGCGCCTGCTCGCGAACGCGAGCGGGGAGACACCCGAGGAGATCGTTCAGGCCGCGCTCCGCCACGCCGCCGGCGCGAAGGCCGCCTGATGGGGACGGAGCCGGGAGAGGGAATCCGCACGCCGGGCCTCGACGGCGACGAGGAGATCGCTATCCACGACGCCCGCGCCGCCCGCGTCGAGGACGACTTCGACCGCTCGCTGCGCCCCCCGACGCTCGACGACTTCGTCAACCAGGCCCAGGTGACCGAGCAGCTGGGGATCTTCATCGAGGCGGCGCGGCGCCGCTCCGAGGCGCTCGACCATGTGCTGCTCGCCGGCCCGCCGGGGCTCGGCAAGACCTCGCTCGCCCACATCATCGCCGCCGAGCTGGGGGCGCCGCTGGTGCAGACGGCGGGGCCGGCGCTCGAGCGCAAGGCCGACATCGCGGCCTTCCTGACCGCGCTCGAGCCCGGCAGCGTCTTCTTCATCGACGAGATCCACCGGCTCGGCCGCGCCGTCGAGGAGACGCTCTATCCCGCGATGGAGGACCGACGGCTTCCGGTCGTCCTCGGACAGGGCGCCGGAGCGCGCACGGTGACCCTGGAGCTGCCCCCGTTTACGCTGATCGGGGCGACGACCCGGACCGGGCTGCTGACGACGCCGCTGCGAGACCGGTTCGGCGTTTGCCACCGGCTCGAGCACTACGACGCCGGCGACCTGAAGCGGATCGTGCTGCGCTCGGCCGGGATCCTCGCGGTCGAGATCGCAGGCGAGGGCGCGGAGACGATCGCCTTGCGAGCGCGCGGCACGCCGCGCGTCGCAAACCGGCTGCTGCGCAGGGTCCGCGACTACGCCGAGGTGAAGGGGACGGGGGAGATCAGCGGCGAGATCGCCGCGGAGGCGCTGGCGCTGCTCGAGGTCGACGCGGCGGGGCTCGACCGCCACGACCGCCAGTTCCTCGACATGATCGCGTCCAAGTTCGGGGGCGGTCCCGTCGGCCTCTCGACGCTCGCCGTCGCGATCGGGGAGGAGGCGGACACGATCGAGGACGTCTTCGAGCCCTACCTGCTCCAGCAGGGTCTGATCAAGCGGACACCGCGGGGTCGGGTGCTGACCGAACGGGCCTACGAGCACCTCGGCCTCCCGGTCCCCGAGGCCCATGCGAGCCTCTTCTAGAGGCCGCCCGGCGCTGTGGCCGCGACTCGACGGCGAAGCCGTCAACCTACGTTTAGGCCCTCAGCTAGCCTTTTGCCAGTGCCTTTTTTCATCTGCCCGAACTGCGGGAACAGGGAACTGAGTAGCGAGCGGACCGCCGGCTTCAGCGGCCGGCCGAAGGGTTGCTCGAAGTGCGGCTTCGGCTTCCTCTTCGAGCTCCTCGACGACTACTACCCCGCGCCTGGCGCCGCCTTCTTCACCTGCGACGCTCAGGGCCGCCTGCTCGACCTCGGGAAGAACGCCTTCGAGCTGACCGGGCTCAAGGACGAGGACGCGATCGGACGCCCGGTCCGCGACGTGCTCGGCCTCAGGTGGATCGACAAGGGCGACGGCGGCGAGACCGCCGACATCGACGGCGACGGCGACACCGATCCGATCGAGACGACCCTCGAGTGGGGCGTTCGCTCGCTCGGCAAGAAGGTCGCCGTGCGCGCAGAGGGCGACCTGCCGACCGAGGCTGTCGCCGACGTGTTCCCCGCCTACGACGACGACGGCGGGCTGCTGCTCGTGCTCACCCCCGAGGGCTAATCCCTCGTGGCGAATCGCCGCAGAAACCTCTTCGTGCTGCTGTTCGTGGCCGGATTGGTGCTCGCCTCGCTGTGGGTGATCAGCACCAAGGACACGAAGCTCGGCCTCGACCTGAGCGGCGGCACCGAGCTGATCTATCAGGGCCGGCCGACTCCGCAGAACCCCGAGATCGACGGGGACGACATCGACCGCTCGATCGAGATCATCCGCGAGCGCACCGACTCCCTCGGGGTCTCCGAGCCGGAGATCTCGCGCCTCGGGACGGACTCGGTCCGGGTCGGCCTCCCCGACGTCCAGAACGCGCAGCGCGCGATCGACCAGGTCGGCGACACCGCCCAGCTCTTCTTCTACGACTGGGAGCCGAACGTCATCCCGAACCCGAACGTGCCCGCGGACCGCGCCGCCGAGTCGCCGTTCCCGCGTCTCTACGACGCGGTCGTGCTCGCCTCCCAGCAGCAGCCCTCCTGCGTGGACGACAAGTGCACGACCGCCGGCCCGACCTTCTACCTGTTCGACTCGCAGACGAAGCAGCCGATCTCCGGCCCCGAGTCCACCCGGGACGACCTGTTCGCCGACCTGGCGCCCGAGGACGTGCCCCCGGAGGCCCGCCAGGAGATCCTCACAGTCCCGCAGGGCACCGTCGTCGTCCGCCAGGAGCCTCCCGAGGACAACCCCGACACGGAAGAGAAGGAGAACGAGCAGACCGACAACCTCGGCTTCTACGTGATCAAGGACGTCCCGGCGCTGTCCGGGGACGACATCCGCAACCCCGAGCAGCAGACCGATCCCACCACCAACCAGCCCAACGTCACCTTCGAGTTCACCGACGAGGGGCGGCTGGCGTTCGAGGACGTCACGAAGGGGATCGCCGAGCGCGGGCTCCAGAATGCGCCGCCGGGGATCTCGGGCAACGCCGCGGCCGCCTCCCAGTACTCCGGCCACTTCGCGGTCGTCCTCGACAACGAGATCGTCTCGCGCCCGATCATCAACTTCGTCGAGAACCCGGCCGGGATCGACGGCCGCACAGGCGCCCAGATCGAGGGCAGCTTCAACATCCAGGAGGCCCAGGACCTGGCCGAGTTCCTGAAGATCGGCGCGCTCCCGATCGAGCTGAAGCTGATCTCCCAGTCGACCGTCTCGGCGACGCTCGGCGAGCAGGCGCTGGACCAGGGGCTGAAGGCGGGTCTCGCTGGGGTGATCGTGGTCCTTCTCTTCCTGATCGCCTACTACCGGTTCCTCGGCGTCGTGGCGGCGCTCGGCTTGCTGCTCTACGGGATCTTCTTCTACGCCCTGATCGAGCTGATCCCGATCACGCTGACGCTGCCCGGCATCGCGGGCCTGATCCTGACGATCGGGGTGGCGGCCGACTCGAACGTCGTCATCTTCGAGCGAATAAAGGAGGAGGCGAGGGCAGGCAAATCGATGCGATCAGCGATCGCGACCGGCTATCGGAAGGGGATCGCGACGATCATCGACGCGAACGTGATCACCCTGATCACGGCGTTCATCCTGTTCGTGCTCTCGACCGCGAGCGTGAAGGGATTCGCCTTCACCCTCGGCGTCGGCACGATCGCCTCCCTGTTCACCGCGGTCGTCTTCACCCAGGCCTTCCTGGGGCTCTTCGGCGGCGCCCGGTTCATGAGCTCGCCCAGCCTGCTCGGGGCCGGCGAGGAGCGGGTGCGGTGGCACTTCGACTTCACGGGAATGAGCAAGTACTTCTTCTCGTTCTCCGGCGCGATCCTGCTGATCAGCGCGATCTCGTTTGCGACGCTCCAGTTCAACCTCGGGCTCGACTTCCAGTCCGGCAGCCGGATCACCGCGGGGCTCGCCGAGGAGGCGAGCGTCGAGGACGTCCGCAGCGTCCTCGAGGGAGCCGGAATCCAGGACGCCGAGATCACCGAGGCGCAGAACGACGAGCTCGGCCAGAACGTCTTCCAGATCGAGGCCGACATCGAGCCCGAGCAGGTCCGCGAGGTGCAGCCGGCGCTCGAGAGCAACTTCGGGCTCGTCGAGAACGGGTTCGACTCGACCAGCGTCGGGCCGACCTTCGGCGAGCAGGTGGCCCGCAGCGCGGTCTACGCGATCATCTTCTCGCTGCTCGTGATCTGCGCGTACATCGCGTTCCGGTTCGAGCCCAAGTACGCGGTGCCGGTGATCATCGCCGTGATCCACGACATCCTGATCACGGGGGGCGTCTACTCCCTGGCCGAGAGGGAGGTGACGTCGGGGACCGTCGCGGCCTTCCTCACGATTCTGGGCTACTCGCTCTACGACACCGTGATCGTGTTCGACCGAATACGCGAGAACGTGCCGCGGCTGCCGCGGGCGACCTTCTCCCAGATCGTGAACCGCTCGATGAGCGAGGTCCTGACCAGGTCCTTGATCACGGGACTGTCGAGCGTCTTCCTCGTCACGGTCCTCTACATCTTCGGCAGCACCACGCTGCAGGACTTCGCCTTCGCGATGATGGTCGGGATCGCCTCCGGTACCTACTCGTCGATCTTCATCGCGGCGCCCGTGCTGACGGCCTGGAAGGAGCGCGAACCCGCCTACCGCCGCCGCCGTGAGCGGATCGAGGAGCAGATGGGCTACGTGCCGGCGTTCCCCGAGGAGAACGTGATCGCGCGGGTCGAGGGGCACCCCGAGGCCGCCGACGAGGCGGAGCCGGCCGAGGCCGGCGAGCCCGCCCCGGAGCAGGCACGGGCCCCCGAGCCCCAGCCGCCGGCGCCCGTTAAGTCCTCGGTCCCAGGAGTGCTCCCCGAGCCGCCGGCTCCGGTCGCGCCCGCGCCCGAGGCGGAGCCCGAGCCCCGGCGGCCCGCGGCCGAGACCGGGGAGCAGGCGCAGGGCGAACGCGAGGACGACGGCAAGGGCGACGGCCTCGGCGAGAAGCCGGAGCTGAGCGAGGCGAGCGCCGCGGCGCTGCGCCGGGTCCGCGAGGGACGCGGCGGCAAGGGCGGGCGGCGCAAGCGCAAGCACGGGAGGCCCAGGTAGTGGCCGCGCTCGTCTGGTTCACGATGGGCGTCGCCCTCTGGCACTTCACCGTGTTCGCGCCCGACCGCTTCCTCGGAGGCATCGTCGGCGCCTTCGTCGCCGCCGCGAGTGGGGCGATGGTTACCGGCGCAGGCGCCCAGATCGCGTCTGGAAGGAGCATCAGCGACACCGACCTCGCGACGGCCCTTTACGCCGTCCCCGGCGCGCTGATCGCGCTCGCGATCGCCTACTACCTCGGGCTGCGCGAGGAGGAGCGCGAGGCCTAGGCAGGGAGGGGGCGCGCCGGTTCCGTCGGGGGCCGAACCTAACTTGGCGCGGTGGCCTCGACAGCCCCTGCCAGCGTCTTTCGCGCCGATCCCTACGACTATGCGGCGGTGCGCCGGATCGCGTCGGCGCTGGAGCTCGCGGAGCCGATCGCCGTCACGCTCGTGCGCCGGGGATACCGGACGGTGGAGGAGGCCCGCGCCTTCCTCGAGGCGCGCGACGACCACGATCCGATGCAGTTCGACGGGATGGAGCGGGTCTGCGAGCTGATCCTCTCGCACGCGCGCCGGGGGGCCCGCGTGACCGTCCACGGCGACTACGACGTCGACGGCGTGACCTCCACCGCGATCCTGGTGGCGACGCTGCGGCGGCTGGGGGCCGAGTGCGACTGGCTGATCCCGGACCGGCTCGGGGAGGGCTACGGGCTGTCGATGGCCTCGGTCGAGGAGCTGAGCCGCCGCCGCACCGAGCTGGTGATCACGGTCGACTGCGGAATCACCGCTGTAGCGGAGGTGGCCGCGGCGCGAGAGGCGGGGATCGAGGTGATCGTCACCGACCACCACGAGCCTCCCGAAGCGCTGCCCGGCTGCCCGATCCTGCATCCGGTCGTGTCGGGCTACCCGTTCTCGGGGCTGTGCGCCGCCGGGGTCGCGCACAAGCTCTCGGTGGCGCTCCGCCGCGCCGGCGCCGGCGAGCTCGACGGCGCCCGCGACGAGCTCGACCTCGTCGCCCTGGCGACGGTCGCCGACCTGGTCCCGTTGATCGGCGAGAACCGCAGGCTGGTCCGCCAGGGACTGGCGCTGATCCGCTCCTCGCCTCGGCCCGGGCTGCGGGCGCTGATGGCGGCCGCCCAGGTCGACCCCGAGAGCGTCGACGAGGGGGGGCTCGGCTTCCGGCTCGCCCCCCGGATCAACGCCGCCGGGCGCCTCTACCGCGCCGACGCCGGCGTCGAGCTGATGCTGGGGGACGATGCGGCCCGCGCGTCCGCGATCGCGGCGGAGCTCGAGCGCGCCAACGCCGAGCGGCGCGCGACCGAGCGCGAGGTGGCCGACGCCGCCGAGGCCGCGCGCCGCGAGCTCCCGGCCGAGCTCGCGGACGCGCCCGCGCTCGTGATCGTCGGGGAGGGCTGGCACCCAGGGGTGGTCGGGATCTCGGCCTCGCGGCTCGCCGAACGGCATTGGCGGCCGGTGGTCCTGCTCTCGGCCGAGGGTGACAGGGCGCGGGGGTCCGCGCGGAGCATCCCCGGCTTCGATCTGATCGCGGCGCTCGACGAATGCGCCGCGCACCTGGTTCGGCACGGCGGCCACCGGGCCGCCGCCGGGCTGGAGCTCGAGCGCGATCGCATCGAGTCCTTCCGCGAGGCGTTCGTCGCCGTCGCCCGCGAGCGGATCCCGGCCGAGCAACTGGTCCGGACCGAGAACGTCGACGCGCTGGTCGGGGTGGGGCGCGAGGGGATCGGGATGGAGCTGGCGGAGCAGCTCGAGCGGCTCGGTCCGTTCGGGCAGGGCAACCCTGACCCCCGCCTGGTCGTCCCGTCCGGGCGCCTGCGCACGATCAGGCCGCTCGGCGAGGCGGGCAAGCATTCGCGCTTCGACCTCGAGAGCGGCAGCGGCCGGGCCGCGGGCGTCGCCTTCGGCATGAACGGCGAACTCTCCCGACGCGAGGGTGAGCCGCTCGACCTCTCGGTCCGGCTCGAGGTCGACCGCTGGAACGGCGCGGTCCAGCCCCGGGTGGTGCTGCGTGAGGTCTACCCGATCGCGGCCGAGGCGGGCGAGGAGGCCGAGTCCGCCTGCGCGGCCGCCAGCTGCCCCTGCTCGGACGAGGAGTGGTGGGCCCGCCTCGAGGCCGAGCTCGCCCGCGCCGACGAGGGCTGGCCCGTGGCGCTCGGGCGCCGCCCCGCGGACGTGCCCTCGCGCGAGCCGGTCGACCGTCGCCGCGGCGCCGCGATCGCTGCGCTGGTCGAGCTGGTCTCGAGCGGCGAGTCGGTCCTGGCGCTCTGCGCCGACGCATCGCGTCGCCGCGCGCTTGCCGCGTCGGCGGCCGACCCGCGCCGGTTCGGCGCCGTGGCGCCGCTGATCGCCTGCGCGCGCTGCGGCGAGCCGGGCCTCGACGCCCTCGGGGCCGTCGACGACCGCTCGCCCGCCGCGCCGGGGCTCGTGCTTGCGGACTGGGGCGCGCTGGCCCGCCGGGCGACCGCGGCAACCCGCTTTCGCCACGTCGTGATGGTCGACCCGCCCCCGTTCGAATCCATCGAGCGACTGGCGCGGTCGGGCGCCGGATATGTGCACCTGGCCTGGGGTCCGAGCGAGGTCGAGCTGGCCGAGCGCTGCCTCGGCTTCGAGTGGCAGCCGCGCGGCGCGATCACCCAGGTCTGGCGGCTGCTCGCGAAAGCGGGGGGCGAGGCGGAGGGCGGGCGGCTACGCGCGATCCTCGCCGGACCGGGGGAGCATGCCCGCACCCCCGAGGTCGCCGCCCGGTGCATCGCCGCTCTCGCCGAGCTCCGCCTGTGCGAATGGCGCCCCGATCGCGCCGCTCCGGTGCTCAGGGTCTTATCCTCGGAGGACACCGAGTTGGAGCGGTCGCGCGCCTATGGCGCCTGCGTCGCCCGGCATCAGGAGGCAATCCGATACCTGCGAGCAAGAGCGACACCGAGCGGCTGAAGGTCGGAGAGGCGCCGTCCAACGGCGCCGCCAAGACACCGAAGGCCGACGCGATCACCGCGGAGCTGTCCGCCGACCAGCGCGCGCTGCTCGGCGACCTGTTCGCGGTTGTGCAGGAGCACGCTGCCGCTCCGGCGGAGTCCGGCGACCGCGAGGAGATCGAGCGCGCCTTCGCGTTCTCGTGCGAGAGCCACGCGGGGCAGGAGCGCAAGTCCGGCGAGGACTTCATCACGCACCCGCTCGGCGTCGCTCGGATCTGCGCGGGCCTCCGCCTCGACACCGCGACGCTCTGCGCGGCCCTGCTCCACGACACCGTCGAGGACACGAGCGCCAGCATCGAGCAGGTCCGCGAGCGCTTCGGCGACGAGATCGCGTCGCTGGTCGACGGCGTCACCAAGCTGACCGGGATCACGTTCAAGAGCCGCGACGAGCGCCAGGCGGAGAACTACCGGAAGATGATGGTCGCGATGGCCACCGACGTCAGGGTGATCCTGATCAAGCTGGCCGACCGTCTCCACAACATGCGCACGCTCGAGGCGCTGCCGAAGCAGAAGCAGCACGAGAAGGCCCGCGAGACCCTCGAGATCTTCGCCCCGCTCGCACACCGGCTCGGGATCCACGCGATCAAATGGGAGCTCGAGGACCTCGCCTTCTCGACCCTGCACCCGCGCAAGTACGACGAGATCAAGGAGCTCGTCGCCCAGCAGCGCACCGAGCGGGAGCGCTACGTCACCGACGCCGGCAAGTTCCTGTCCAAAGAGCTGAAGGTGGTCGAGATCGAGGCCGAGATCTCGGGCCGGGCCAAGCACTTCTACTCGATCTACACGAAGATGACTCGCAAGGGGCGGGAGTTCAACGAGATCTTCGACCTGACGGCGATGCGGGTGCTGGTCGGCTCGGTGAAGGACTGCTATGGGGCGATCGGGATCATCCACTCGCTCTGGAAGCCGCTTCCCGGTCGCTTCAAGGACTTCATCGCGATGCCGAAGGCGAACATGTACCAGGCCCTGCACACGACGGTGATCGGGCCCGAGGGCCGGCCCCTGGAGATCCAGATCCGGACCCCGGAGATGCACGACCTCGCCGAGTACGGGATCGCGGCCCACGTCCTCTACAAGGAGGGCCCCGGCGACGGCGCGCCCGGCAGGGAGAAGATGACCTGGCTGCGCCAGCTGCTCGAACAGGAGAAGGAGGCCGACCCGGCCGAGTTCCTGCAGGCGCTGAAGGTCGACCTGTTCGAGGACGAGGTGTTCGTGTTCACGCCGAAGGGCGAGGTGAAGAACCTGTCGGCGGGCTCGACGCCGCTCGACTTCGCCTACTCGGTCCATACCGACGTCGGCCACCGCTGCGTCGGAGCGAAGGTGAACGGCAAGATCGTCCCGCTCCACTACCAGCTGCGCAGCGGCGACATCGTCGAGGTGCTTACCGCGAAGCAGGGCCGCGGACCCTCGCGCGACTGGCTGAAGCTCGTCCGCACCTCGCGCGCCCGCAACAAGATCCGCGCCTGGTTCCAGCGCGAAGGACGCGACGACGCCGAGCGCCGCGGGCGCGAAGCGCTGATGGGGGCGCTCAAGAAGCGCGGCCTGCCTCAGCACAAGGTGTCGGGCTCGCCCCTGCTCGCCGACGTGATGCGGGAGATGGGCTTCCGCAAGGCCGACGACTTCTACATCGCCCTCGGCCAGTCGAAGATCTCGACCAAGGTCGTCGCCAACAAGCTGATGCAGCGGCTGAAGCGGGGCGAGGCCGTCGAGGAGGAGCCCACCGAGGGCCTGATCAAGGGCGCCGACGCCGCACGCCGCACGAAGGAGGCGACCAGCTTTGGGATCAAGGTGAAGGGCGTCGACGACGTCGCCGTCCGCCTCGCCAAGTGCTGCCGCCCGGTTCCGGGCGACGACATCGTCGGCTACGTCTCGCTCGGGCGCGGGATCACGGTGCACCGCGAGGACTGCCGCAACCTGAAGGCGCTCAGGAAGGCCCCGGAGCGGATCACCGACGTCCACTGGGACGGGGACAACGAGAGCTCCTACCGGGTCGAGCTCCAGGTCGACGCGTGGGACCGCACCCGCCTGCTCGAGGACCTCTCGCGCACCTTCGCCGAGGCCGGCATCAACATCCTCGAGGCCAAGTGCGCGACCAAGCACCCGATGGTCAAGAACCGGTTCGTCGTCGAGGTCGGCGACACCGAGCAGCTCAAGCAGTGCGTCTCGCGGCTCCGCAACGTCGAGTCGGTCTTCGACGCCTACCGCGTCACGCCGACCGACTAGCCGCGACGGCCTGGCGCACCTGCGCCGCGACGTCCGACATCCGCTCGTCGCTCTCGTACTTCGTCCGCGGCCAGAAGAAGCCGCGCAGACCGTCTTTCTTCACCCGGGGGACGACGTGGACGTGCAGGTGCGGGACGCTCTGGCTGACGACGTTGTTGAGCGCGACGAGCGAGCCCGGCTTCCCCATCGCCTCGGGGATCGCGCGCGAGAGGAGGCGTGCGTTCGCGAACAGCGGCCCGACCAGCTCGTCGGGCAGCTCCGCGAGGGTCTCGTGGTGGGCGCGCGGGATCAGCAGGCTGTGGCCGTGGAAGAGGGGGCGGTTGTCGAGGAAGGCGAGTGTCAACTCGTCCTCGAGCACGACCTCGGCAGCCGTCTCGCCGTTCGCGATCGCGCAGAATGCGCAGCTGCCGGGGCCCGCCATCCGGCCGGCCTTGGCTAAGCGACCACGGTCAGCGCGCCGGGGTCGACCCCGACCCTGAGCTCGGCGAAGTCGCCGATGTAGTCGCCGTCGACCTGGACCGGGAAGCGTCGCCGGACCCCGTCGCGGTCGTCCGAGACCGAGCCGACGAGCGCGTCGGTGACGCCCTCGGCGTGATCGATCTGGCGGTGATGCGAGGGGCCGTGCTGCTCGCTGAACACCCGGGCGGCGACCGTCGGCATGTCGCGCTGGGCGGCGCGACGGAGGACCGCGAGCGAGAGCGTGCCGTTGTCCAGAGCGGCCCCGTCGCAGATCCGGATCGGGCGGTCGCCGAAGTAGCTGTACGGGTCCGAGTTCTGAAGCACCGTCGTGATCCCCTCATAGCGGGTCCCCTCGAGCTCGACCGACATCCGAACCGGGTCGCGCAGGTACTGGCGGTAGAACGCCGAGATCGCCGCCCACGTGAAGTACCAGGGACCGGCGCGCGCCTTCAGCTTCGGGTGGGCATCCACGCGGCGAACGACGGCGGCGTCCAGGCCCATCCCGCAGGCGAACACGAAGCGCCGCCCGTCGATTCGCCCGAGATCGATCCTGCGGGGACGAAAGTCGTCGGCGATCCCGATCAGGTGCTCGGTCGCGTCGACGACGTCGTTCGGGATCCCAAGCGTGCGAGCGACGACGTTGGTGGAACCGCCGGGTAGGACCGAAACCGGGACGTCCGTCCCGGCGAGGCCGTTCGCGACCTCGTTGAGGGTCCCGTCTCCGCCGAACGCGACGACGATGTCGTAGGCGCCGTCCCGAGCCTCGCGCCCGATCTCGATCGCGTGCTCGGAGGCTTCGGTGTCGACGGCCTCGACGTCGTAGCGCGCCTGAAGGGCGTAGACCACGAGGTTCTTGAGCCGGTCCGACACGGTCGTCGCATAGGGGTTGACGATGATCAGCATCCGCTTCCTGGCCGCGTCGGGCGCGAGCGGCTGGGCGGGCGCCGCGGGGGATGGGACGCGGGCAGGGGCGATCGTCGGCGACACGATTTCGTCTAACCCGCCGCTCGCGCCGGGTTACCGCCCGGAATCAGGTCACCGAGCTCGTCCTTGCCGCGGTCGCTAGTCGCCTCGTAGCGGATCACCTCGCGCTGCTCGACCTCGCGCACGTGCCCGGCGTTGACGAGCAGGTCGACGTGCCCGATCACCTCAGAGAGCGTCAGGAAGGCCTGGGTGACCGCGACGTCCCCCCACAGCGCCTGGGCGAGCTCGTGGCCGGTGCGCGGCGCCGCGGCGATCAGCCCATAGAGCTTCTCGGCGCGGCGCTGGTGGAGCTGCAGGCGCTCCTCGATCAGCGCCGCGTGGTCGGTGATCGGCTCGCCGTGCCCGGCGAGCACCACCTCGGTCGGCAGCAACCGGGTCCTCTGCAGCGACTCGATGTAGTTGACGAGGGCCTGCGGCCGCTCGCCGCTGCCGTCGAGCGGCCGCGACACGAGAGGGTTGGAGGAGATGTGCTTGATCAGGTGATCGCCGGCGATCAGGATCGCGCGGCGCTCGTCCCAGAAGACGGTGTCGGACGGGCTGTGCCCGGGGCGGAGCTGAACCTCGAGCTCGCGGTCGCGCAGCTTCAGCGTCCCGCCGTCCTCGAGCGGGCGGGTGATCTCCGCCTTCGAGCCCCAGGCGCGGAAGCTGCCCGTCACCTGGCGAAGCGCCCGCACGACCTCCACGGAGATCCCGTGGCGCAGCATCAGCGCGGCGGCGTCCTCGTCGTCGCGCTCGGCGTCGTCGCCGAAGTTCCTCACGTAGTCGACGAGCAGGTCGATCGCGGCGACGTCCGCGCCCGAGCGCTTGGCGACGATGTCGACGAGCCCGAGGTGGTCGATGTGCTGATGGGTGATCACCACCAGCTCGATGTCCTCGATCCGGTGCCCGAGCGCCCCGAGCTGATGCTCGAGCTCGTCCAGGGTCTTCCCCGAGTTCGGTCCGGCGTCGACGAGCGTCAGCGGCTCGTCCTCGACCAGATAGCAGTTGACGCGACCGACCTGGAACGGCGTCGGAATCCGGAGCGTCTGGATCCCGGCGGCGACCAGGCGTTGCCAGGTGGCGGCGTCGGCCTCCTCGCTCACGCCCGGATCAGGGCGAGGACCTCGTCCCGCTTCTCGGCCATGTGCTCGGGGGAGATCAGCGACTCGAGGTTCAGCCTCAGCAGCGGCTCGGTGTTCGACGGCCGCACGTTGAAGTGCCAATCGGGATAGTCGAGGGAGAGCCCGTCCAGGCGGGTGATCTCGCCGTCGGAGTACTGCTCCGCGATCTCCTCCATCTTCCCCTCCTGATCGGTGACCTCGGAGTTGATCTCGCCCGAGATGAAGTACTTCGAGCGGAAGCCCTTCATCAACTCGACCATCGTCGTCTCCTTCTCGGAGAGAAGCTCGAGGACCAGGAGGGCGGGGATAGTCCCCGAATCGGCGTTGAAGAAGTCGTGGAAGTAGTAGTGGCCGGAGACCTCGCCGCCGAAGATCGCGCCGGTCTCGCGCATCCGCGCCTTGAAGAAGGCGTGCCCGACGCGGTTCATCTCCGAGGTCCCGCCCGCCGCCCTGACGGTGTCGGGGACCGCGCGACTCGCGCGGACGTCGTAGAGGATGTCGCCGCCTCCCTTCTTGGTGAGCAGCGACTCGGCGAGCAGCGCCGTGAGGAAGTCGCCGTCGACGAAGGTGCCCTCGCTGTCGATGAAGAAGCAGCGGTCGGCGTCGCCGTCCCAGGCGATCCCGAGGGCGGCGCCCTCGTTGACGACCGTCTCCGTGATCAGCTTCCGGTTCTCCTCGAGGAGCGGGTTGGGCTCGTGGTCGGGAAAGTTGCCGTCGGGCTCGAAGTAGAGCTCGACGAGGTCGAGCTTCAGGTGCCGCAGCAGGGGGCCGACCGTCGGCCCAGCCATTCCGTTGCCGCCGTCGACGACGACCCGCATCGGCTTCACCGAGGCGCCGCCGCGGATCATCGCGAGAGCGCCCTCCTGGAACTCCCTGACCACGTCGACGACCTCGATCGTGCCGCCGCCGGGGCCCTTCTCCGGGAGGCCGTTCTCGACCATGTCCCGAACGTCGCCGATCCCCGCGTCGCCGGAGAGGGGGAGGGCTCCCTCGCGGACCAGCTTGACGCCGGTGTACGGCTTCGGGTTGTGCGAGGCCGTGATCATCGCGCCGCCGTCTAGGCTCCGCGAGCCGACCAGGTAGTAGATGACCTCGGTCGCGATCTCGCCCGCGTCCATCACGTGGCAGCCCTCCTCCATCAGGCCCTCGGCGAAGCGGCCGCCCATCTCCGGCGAGGTGAGCCGCATGTCGCGCCCCAGCCCGACCCCGAGGCTGTCGGTCGACTTCCCGCGCCGGTCGCCGAGCACCCGCGCGAAGGCGCGGCCGATCAGGAAGGCGGTCTCGCCATCCATCTCCTCGCCGTAGATTCCGCGGATGTCGTAGGCCTTGAAGATGGAGGCCGGGGGAGAGGTGATCGCCATCGCAGCGGGAGGTTACGGAGCCGGAGGGCGAGGCGGCAGGCCGCCGTCAGTCGAACGAGCCGGCGAGGGCCGCGTAGCTCTGCTCGAGCGTCTGCGGCATCACGCGGGTGTCGGCGAGCACCGGCATGAAGTTGGTGTCGCCGCCCCAGCGGGGCACGACGTGCATGTGGATGTGGTGCTCGACGCCCGCGCCGGCGACGCGGCCCTGGTTGAAGCCGACGTTGTAGCCGTGCGGGGAGTAGACGTCCTCGATCACCCTCATCGCGCGCTGGGAGAGCGCCATCAGCTCGGCGACCGTGTCCGGCTCGAGCTCCGGGAGCGTCGCGAGGTGCGCGTACGGGGCGACCATCAGATGGCCGTTCGTGTACGGGAACTTGTTCAGGATCACGAAGCAGCGCTCGCCGCGGTGGACGATCAGGTTCTCCTCGTCGCGCTCCTCGTCCTCACCCGGCTTGACGCAGAAGATGCACGCTTCGCCGGCGTCGTCGCTGGCGCCCTTCACGTACTTGAGGCGCCACGGCGCCCAGATCCGCTGATCGGCCACGGGAGTCATCGTAGGGGGCAGCACAGCTTCGCCATCAGGTCGCGGCCACGAGCGGCCGCCCCACATAAGTCGCTTCGGGCTGCGCCCTTCGCTCCGAAGTGGAGCGGCCTGGTGGCCGCTAGAGCCAGCGGCGCCGCCGGAAGAAGGCGATCATCCCGATCATCAGCGCGACCATCCCCCCGACGATCGCCCAGAAGGCGCCCTCGTCGCCCTCGCCGGGGACGCCGACGTTCATGCCCCAGAGGCTCGCGAGCAGGGTGAGCGGCAGGACGATCACGCTGATCGAGGTGAGGACGCGGAGGATGTCGTTGACGCGGTGTGAGATCACCGACTCGTTCGTCCCCTCGAGCGCCTCGATCACCTCCTTGTAGTTCTCGAGGATGTCCCAAATGCGCTCGTGGGCGTCGACGATGTCGTCGAAGTAGATCTCGAGGTCGATCTCGGGGGCGAGGTAGCGCTCCTTGACGCGCTCGAGATCGCGCAGCACCGGGCGCTGCGGGCGGATCACCTTGCGGAAGTTGATGATCTCCTGCTTGGCGTTGGAGATGTCGCGCACGATCTCCTCCGAGCGGCCCTCGAAGATCTCCTCCTCGAGCGCGTCGAGCTTGTTGCCGATCTTGCGCAGCATCGGGAAGCAGTAGTCGAAGCAGTCGTCGACCAGCCGGTAGAGCAGATATCCCGAGCCACGCGAGAAGAGCTGGTCGCGGAGCTCCTCCTTGGAGCGGCAGCGCTCGAACAGGTAGTCGACCGGCTGCAACGGCTGGTTCGGGATCGTGACGAGGAAGCCGGGGCCGACGAACACGTCGAGCTCGCCGGCGCCGAGGCGGCCCCGGGTGCTGTCGAAGATCGGGAACTGGAGGACGATGAACAGGTAGTCCTCGTACTTGTCGATCTTCGGGCGCTGGTTGCGCGAGAGGACGTCCTCGAGGTCGAGAGCGTGGAAGTCGAAGTTCTCCTCCAGCCAGGCCTCCTCGGGAGCGCCGGGCTGGTCGAGCTTCACCCAGCGCAGACCCTCGGCGGCGATCTCCTCGACGTGCGGGGCGCGGGACTCAGCCTGGTCGGGCGCGACGAGCTGCCCGCCGCGCGCACCTCGGCGCAGTCTCGGGCGAGGGAGGTTCGGCATCTGCCGGCTCCGCGGTTGTCGTCGCGTCGTCCATCGCCGGCCGAACTCTACGCGAGCCCGGAGACCGCGTTGCTATATTCCGCCCCACATAGCTGCACCACATCAAGAGGGGTGGAGGGACTGGCCCGACGAAGCCCCGGCAACCACCTCGGACCTGAGTCCGAGGAGAGGTGCCAAATCCAGCAGGTTCGAGAAGGCCTGGAAGATGTGGGAAGAGTTTCCTCGGAACCTCCGCCCACAGACCAGGCGGAGGTTTTTTCGTCAGAGGAGCTCGATGGCTGTCGAATCTCTGAATTGCAAGGAGTGCTCCTCCCGGTACGAGCTAGGTGCCGCGTTCTTCTGCGAGAGCTGCTTCGGCCCGCTCGAGGTCCGCTACGACCACTCCGATCTCGACCCCGCCGAGGCGAGGCGCAAGATCCAGGCGGGCTCGCGCGGGATCTGGCGCTACTCGGACTTCCTCCCGTTCGCAGAGGGGCGCCCCGGTGACCCGCTCGAGCCCGGCCTCACTCCCCTGATCCGCGCCGACCGGCTCGCGGAGCGGCTCGGGCTGGGGGAGGTGTGGGTCAAGAACGACGCCGCCAATCCCACCCATTCGTTCAAGGACCGCGTCGTCGCGGTGGCCGTGGCGAAGGCGAAGGAGCTCGGCTTCGGGACCGTCGCGTGCGCCTCTACGGGCAACCTCGCCAACGCCGTCGCCGCGCACGCCGCCGCCGCCGGCCTCGACTCGTACGTGTTCGTCCCGGCGGACCTCGAGGAGCAGAAGCTGCTCGCGACGGGCATCTACGGGACCAACCTGGTCGGCGTCAAGGGGAACTACGACGACGTCAACCGGCTCTGCACCGAGCTGTCGCAGACCCGGCCGTGGGCGTTCCTGAACGTCAACCTTCGCCCGTACTACGCCGAGGGCTCCAAGACCCTCGCCTTCGAGACGATCGAGCAGCTCGGGTGGAAGCTCCCGGACCGGATCGTCTCGCCGATCGCCTCCGGGTCGCTGTTCACCAGGCTCGGGCGCGCGATCGAGGATTGGCTCGAGCTCGGGCTGGTCGAGGGGAAGCTCCCGACCTTCTGCGGCGCTCAGGCCGAGGGTTGCTCGCCGGTCGCAACGGCGTTCGCCGACGGCGTCGACGTCTGCAAGCCGCAGAAGCCCGACACAATCGCGAAGAGCCTTGCGATCGGCGACCCCGCCGACGGCCCCTACGCGCTCGACCTCGCGCGCCGGACGGGCGGCGTGATCGAGTCGGTCAGCGACGACGAGATCCGCGCCGGGATCAGGCTGCTCGCGGAGACGACCGGGATCTTCACCGAGACCGCGGGCGGGGTGACGGTCGGCGTGCTCGCGAAGCTCGCCGAGCAGGGGGCGATCGGAGCGGACGAGCGGGTCGTCGTCTACGTCACCGGCGAGGGTCTGAAGACCCTCGACGCGGCGCGCGAGTCCTTCCGGATGCAGGAGATCGAGCCGACCCTGGCCGCCTTCGAGCGGGAGCTCAGCACGGCGCCGGCGAGCGCCGTCTGACTAAGATCCCCGCCGATGTCGATCACGGTCAAGATTCCAGCGCAGCTCAGGGCCGCGACCGGCGGGGAGGGAGAGCTCGAGGTCGAGGGCTCGACGGTCGGCGAGGCGCTCGACGCCGTCTTCGACCAGCACGACGGACTTCGCGATCGAATCACCCAGGACGGGGATCTGCGGCGGTTCGTGAACGTCTACGTATCCGGTGAGGACATCCGCTTCCAGGATGGCCTCGAGACCAGCGTCAACGATGGTGACGAGGTCACGATTCTCCCCGCCGTGGCCGGCGGGGCGTGACCGCGCACCGGCTCCGGCTCCTTCCGATCGGCATCGTCGCGGCCCTTTCCGGGTTGGGGGCCACGCTCGCGACTCCGGCCGCGGCCCAGGTCACGGCCGGGCCGCTGCGCGCCGAGGTCTCGTCCGATCCGTGGCACCTGCGCCTCGCGGACTCCGCCGGCGCGACGGTCCTCGCGGAGAACGCGGGGCTCGGCCCTGGGCCGAGCGGGACGCTGGGCTTCCGCACCGCGGCCGGCTGGTTCCACGCCACCCGCGTCGCCTCGGGCGGTTCTTCCGGAGGAGCCTACGAGGCCGACCTGGAGACGACCGACCCCGCGCATGGGATCCACATCCGGCTCGCGCCCGGCGGCGACGGGATCGTCCGCCTGTCGGCCTCGGTGACCGGCGGCACCACCGGCGTCACGGCGATCGGGATCGGGTTCGACACGCGGCCCGGCGAGCGCTACCTCGGCTTCGGGGAGCGGTCGAACGCGGTGGACCAGCGCGGAAACGAGGTGGAGAACTACGTCTCCGACGGACCCTACGAGGCCGACGAGCGGGCGGTGATCTCGTTCATCGTGCCGCCGCAGGGCTGGAGCCCGCGCGACGACGCGACGTACTTTCCGATGCCCTGGCTGCTCTCCACCGCGGGCTACGGCGTGCTGCTCGACAACGCCGAGCGCAGCTACTTCCGGCTCGCCAACCCGGACGTCGGGGCGTGGAGCGTCGAGGCCGAGGCGACCTCCCTGAGCCTCCGCTTTCTCGCCGGTCCCGCGCCGGCTGACGCGGTGCGCCGGTTGACGTCGATCACCGGACGCCAGCCGGCCCCGGCGGGGCCGTGGGTGTTCGGCCCCTGGTACCAGCCGACCGGCTCGGACCAGCCCGGACAGGCGCGGTCGCTGCGCGCCGGTGACGTCCCGGGGTCCGCAGTCAACACCTACCTGCACTACCTGCCGTGCGGCGACCAGCGGGGAATCGAGGACCAGCAGCGGCAGCGGACCGCCGAGTTCCACGAGGCCGGCTATGCGATCACCACCTACTTCAACCCGATGATCTGCACCAGCTACTCGCCCGCCTACGGCCAGGCCTCGGCGGCCGGGGCGCTCAACACCAACGCCCTCGCAGAGCCCTACGTCTATCAGTACGCCGCCAGCCCGACGACGCCGTTCTCCGTTTCGCAGTTCGACTTCTCGGCGCAGCCGGGGCGCGCGTTCTTCGCCGGCCTGCTCTCGGAGGCGGTGAGTCACGGATACGACGGCTGGATGGAGGACTTCGGCGAGTACACGCCGCTGGACGCCCAGTCCGCGAGCGGCGCCCCCGGCACCCAGATGCACAACCTCTACCCGGCGCTCTACCACTGCGCGAGCTGGGACTACGCGCGGACCGTCTCCCCGCCGCCGGTCGCGTTCATCCGCTCGGGGTGGACCGGGGTGCACCCGTGCGCGCAGGTCGTCTGGGGGGGCGACCCGACCACCGACTGGGGCTTCGACGGGATCGACTCGGCGATCAAGCAGGCGCTCTCGCTCGGGACCTCGGGGATCTCGCGGTGGGGCTCGGACATCGGCGGCTTCTTCTCGCTGTTCGACGACCGCCTCACCCCCGAGATGCTGATCCGCTGGATCGAGCTCGGCGCCGTGTCCGGGGTGATGCGAACCGAGGCGAACGGGGTGGACCTCAACCCGACCCCGCGCCCTCAGATCCACGACCCCGAGATCCTCCCGGTGTGGCGACGCTACGCGAAGCTCCGCACCCAGCTCTACCCGTACCTGGTCGCGGCCGACGCCGAGTACCGCAGCACCGGGATGCCGATGATGCGTCACCTCGCCCTCACGCACCCGGGCGATCCGAGCGCGGTCGCGCAGGAGGACGAGTTCATGTTCGGCCGCGACCTGCTCGCGGCGCCGGTCCATGGCCCTGGGCAGACGAGCCGCTCGGTGTACCTCCCCGCCGGCCGCTGGGTCGACTTCTGGCGCGCGGTCACCTACGACGAGCAGGGCGGCGGGCTGCGCCTGCGGCGCGCCCCGACCCTGGCCGGCGGCCGCGATGTCGCGATCCCGGCGCCGCTCGGGGAGCTGCCGATGCTGGTTCGGGCGGGCGCGGTGCTGGCGCTGCTGCCCGCGACCGTCGACACGCTGGCTTCCTACGGCTCCGACAACGCGACCGTGGGGCTGGAGAGCGTCTCGCGCGAGCTGCACCTGCTCGCCTTCCCGCGCGGGCGGACGAACTCGCTGTTCCGCGAGAACGGCGAGCTCGTCTCGCGGGAGAAGCGCGGGCGCTGGCGACTGATCGTGAAGCGCGCGCCGCGCCACAGGATCGACCTCGAGGCATCGCTCGAGACCCTGAAGAAGCGGCTGCGGCCCTGCGCGGTTCGCCTCAACGGCGAGACGCTGAGAAACAAGGCCTGGTCGGTGCGCAAGCGGGTGCTCCGGGCGCGCTTCCGGACCGGCAAGAAGCGGGTCTCGCACCTGACGGTGCTGGATCGCCGGCTCTGCAGACCCGACTAGGGTTCCCGCCATGACGATGCGAACGACACCGGTCGCGATCCTCTGCGGCGGCCGCGGGACGCGCCTGCGCGAGCACACCGAGTCGATTCCGAAGGCGCTCGTCGAGATCGGCGGGCGCCCGATCCTCTGGCACGTGATCTCGATCTATGCCGCCCAGGGATTCGGGCGCTTCGAGCTGTGCACGGGGCCGATGGGCGAGCAGATCGAGCGCTGGGTCGCCGACACGCCCTGGCCGGTGGGGGTCGAGGTGAGCTGCGTGCCGACCGGTCCGGACACCCCAACGGGCGGGAGGCTGAAGCTGATCGAGGACCGGCTCGAGGGCGAGACGTTCTGCGCGACCTATGCCGACGGAGTCGCCGACCTCGACCTAGACGCGCTGCTCGACGCCCACCATCGCTCGAGATCGCTCGCGACGATGACGGTCGTGCGGCCGATCCTCCAGTTCGGGCTCGCCGAGCTCGGCGACGACGGCAGGGTGCGGGGCTTTTCCGAGAAACCGCGGCTCGAGAGATGGATCAACGGCGGCTTCTTCTGCTTCGAGCCGGGCTCACTCGCCTATCTCGAGGAAGACAGCGTGCTCGAGCGCGGGCCGCTCGAGAGGCTCGCGGCGGACGGGGAGCTCAACGCCTACCGGCACACGGGCTTCTGGGACTGCATGGACACCTACAAGGACGCGATCCTTCTCAACGACCTCTGGGCCGCGGGCGATCCGCCGTGGCGGGTCTGGGCGGAAGAGTCGATCGCGTGAGGGCGCTCGTCACGGGGGCCCGCGGCTTCGCCGGGTCCTGGCTCGCGAAGCTGCTGCTCGCGGAGGGCGCCGCGGTGATCAGCTTCGACCGCGGCGACGAGCGCCCCTCGGGGCTGACGCTGCTGGGGGTCGAATCCGACGTGGCCGCGGAGGCGGGCGACCTCTGCGAACCCGGACGGGTCGAGGCGGCGATCCGCGGGCATCACGTCGACACCGTCTTTCACCTCGCCGCGCAGGCGATCGTCGGCGCCGCCAACGCATCGCCGCTGCCGACCTTCCGCACCAACATCGAGGGCACCTGGACCCTGCTCGAGGCGTGCCGAAGCGCGGGCGTCGGCGCCGTCGTCGTCGCCTCCTCGGACAAGGCCTACGGCCCCCACGAGCGGCTTCCCTACGCGGAGGACGCAGCCCTGCAGCCGGTCTATCCGTATGACGTCTCCAAGGCGGCGGCCGACCTGATCGCGCGCAGCTATTGGCACAGCTTCGAGCTCCCGGTCGCCGTCACCCGGTTCGCCAATATCTACGGCGGCGGAGACCTCAACTTCTCGCGGCTGATTCCCGAGACGACCACCGCGCTCCTCGACGGCCGCCGCCCGGAGATCCGCTCCGACGGAAGCCCCGAGCGCGACTTCCTGTACGTCGAGGACGTCGCCCGCGCCTACCTCGCTCTCGCCCGCGCCGTGGCGGAGGGTGACGCGAGGGGCGAGGCCTTCAACGCCGGCTGGGGCAAGCCGAACTCGGTCCGCGAGGTGGTCGAGACGATCTGCGAGATCTCCGGCACCGACATCGAGCCCGACTTCCAGGGCGAGGGCAACCCGAGCGGCGAGATCGACCGGCAGTACCTCGAGTCGACCAAGATCCGCGCGGTGACGGGCTGGCGGCCCGAGGTCGGCCTTCGCGCCGGTCTCGAGCGCACCTACGAGTGGTACCGGGAGCACCCCGAGGCTCGCCCGGAGGCGGCCTCCGTTTCGGGTCGGAGCTAGGAGCGCGCCCGGCAGGATTTGAACCTGCGGCCTCTCGCTCCGGAGGCGAGCGCTCTATCCACTGAGCTACGGGCGCGGGCGACCAGTGTAGGTCGGGATCGCTTCTAGGCTAGGGCTCGCGATGGACCTCTCGGTCGTCTTCTACGGCACCGGCGGCTCCGTGCCGACCGCGCGGAGGGCGACCGCGTGCGTGCTGATCCGGGCGGGCGGAAGCCGGATCCTGGTCGACTGCGGCGAGGGGGCGCAGCGGCAGATGATGCTCTCGACGGGGCTCGTCCAGGTCGACGAGATCCTGATCAGCCACTATCACGCCGATCACTACCTCGGCCTCCCGGGGCTGCTCAAGACCTACGACCTGATGGAGCGCCGGGCGCCGCTGCGGATCGCCGGTCCGCCGGGCCTGCACGGGATGTTCGACGCGCTGCGCCGCATATTCGGCAGGATCCGCTACGAGGTCGAGCTGGTCGAGCTGAACGGGGGAGAGGCGCTGGCCCACGACGAGCAGGGCTTCGAGCTGCGCGCCTTCGAGGTCGAGCACCTGGTGCCGGCGAACGGCTACGCGTTCGTGGAGGGGGAGCGGCCCGGGCGCTTCGACACCGAGGTCGCACGGGCGCTCGGGGTCACCGACCCGCGCCACTTCGGCCGGCTCCAGCGCGGCGAGCCGGTCCCCGGAGCCGAGGGCGAGGTCCGCCCCGAGCAGGTGATGGGGGAGGCCCGCCAGGGGCGGAAGATCGTGATCAGCGGCGATACCGCTCCGTCCGAGATGACTCGCGTCGCGGCCCACCGCGCCCAGCTCCTCGTCCACGACGCGACCTTCTCGGACGAGGAGCTCGCGCGCGCCGCCGAGACGGGCCACTCGACCGCGCGGCAGGCCGCCGAGCTGGCGAGCGCGGCGGAGGTCGAGATGCTCGCGCTGGTCCACATCTCCTCGCGCTACCACGTCGCCTCCGTGCTCGAGGAAGCGCGCGACGCGTTCGAGAACGTCTACGCGGTCCGCGATTTCGACCTCGTCGAGATCCCGTTCCCCGAGCGCGGCGAGCCCCGCCTGCGCGTCGGCGGCGCCACCGAGGAGCAGGAGAGCCCCGCGCTCGAGCCCGCCCCGGCCGGCGAGGGAGACTAACCCGAGCGGCGCGCGATCCCGGCGATCGCCTCAGCGACCGCCGGTGCTTGGTCCTCCGGGAGGAAGTGCTTGGCGTCGACGAGGCCGGCCTCGATCCCGAGCGCGCGCTCGAACGCGCGGCGGTGCTCGCCGCCCAGCGCCGGGTCGCGCCGGCCCCACAGGATCGTCGCCGGCCAGCCGGCCTCGCGCAGCCCCTCGGTGTAGAACCGCTGCTTCTCGGCCGTGCGCTCGAAGCCGCGCACGATCCTCCGGAAGCTGCGGTCACCGCCGTCGCGGTGGAGCAGCGCCAGGTGCGCGTCGACCTCGTACGCCGGCGTGGCGGAGCGGTCCGCGATCCCCTGCATATAGAAGAGCCACCGGGCGACGGGTGGGCGCGTCGCCGCGACCCAGGCGGGCCCGATCAGGGGCGCGGCGGCGAGGTCCATCGTCCAGACGCGCCGGAAGCCCTCGACGTCGATCAGCGTGTCGAGCACGGTCAGCGACAGGACCCGCTCGCGGTCGCGGAGCGCCCACTCGAGCGCGATCGGCCCGCCGATGTCGTGGAGGACGAGGTGGCAGCGCTCGATCCCGAGCGCGTCGAGCGCGGCGCCGGTCCAGCGGCCGAGCCCCGACCAGGTGTAGTCGACGTGATCGGGCTTCGCCGCCAGGCCGAGCCCGGGGAGGTCGAAGGCGACGCCGCGGAGCCCGCGCTCGGCGAGCAGCGGCAGCACCTTGCGATAGAGGAACGAGCTGACCGGGATCCCGTGCATCAGTACCACCGGCTCGCCGTCGCCCTGCTCGCGGACGAAGCTGCGGATGCCGCCGGCCTCGAACTCCCGCCCGGCGCCGCGATGCTGCTCGATCGCGTCCGCAATCTGCGGCTTCACGATCGGATCGTCGCAGGCTGCCGCCAGGGGCGCTGCTACGCTGGCGCGGCACCTTTAACCACGGTCCGGAGAGGCCGGGAAGGAGCCGAAGATGAGCGACAGGGTCGTGCTCGACCACGACGATCTGCGGCGGACGCTGGTCCGGATCGCGCACGAGATCGTCGAGAAGAACGATGACGGCGATGGGATCGCCCTCGTCGGAATCCACACCAGGGGGGCGGTGCTGTCGAAGCGCCTCCATGCGCTGGTCGGCGAGCTGAGCGGCACCGCCGTCCCGCTCGGAGACATCGACATCAGCTTCTACCGCGACGACGTCGGGCGCCACCGCAGTGACCTCGCCGCTCCGGTCGTCCACGATTCGCATCTCGACTTCGAGCTCGAGGGCCGCACCGTGATCCTCGTCGACGACGTGCTCTACACGGGCCGCACCGCGCGCGCCGGGATCGACGCCCTGTTCGACTACGGGCGGCCCGACCGGGTCCAGCTCGCCGTGCTCGCCGACCGCGGCCACCGCGAGCTTCCGATCCGACCCGACTACGTCGGCAAGAACCTGCCGACTGCCCCGGGCGAGCGGGTCAACGTCCGCCTCGAGGAGACGGACGGCCGCGACGAGGTCGCGATCACACCGGCGGGGGAGAGAGCGGCAGCCAGCCGAGAGGAGGAGCGATGAAGCACCTGCTGAGCGTCTCCTCGGTCTCCCGCGAGGAGATCGAGCGCATCCTCGACCGCGCCGAGAGCTTCGCGGAGGTCGGCAAGCGCGACATCAAGAAGGTGCCGACGCTGCGCGGGCGCACGATCGTGAACCTCTTCTACGAGTCGAGCACGCGGACGAGCTCCTCGTTCGAGCTCGCGGCGAAGCGCCTCTCCGCCGACGTGGTCTCGATCAAGGCCCAGGGGTCATCGGTCGACAAGGGCGAGAGCCTCAAGGACACGATCGCGACGCTGTCCGCCTACGACCCCGCGATCATCGTGATCCGCTCGCCCTACGCCGGGGCCGCCGACCTCGTCGCCCGCTGGACCGAGGCATCGGTGGTCAACGCCGGCGACGGCAAGCACGAGCATCCGAGCCAGGCGCTGCTCGACGTGTTCACGCTCCGCCAGCGGCTCGGTTCGCTCGACGGGAAGCGGATCTGGATCGTCGGCGACGTCCTGCACAGCCGCGTCGCGCGCTCCTGCCTGCAGGCCTTCGAGTTGATGGGCGCCCAGGTGACGCTGTGCGGCCCTCCGACGCTGATCCCCCGCGACATCCAGCGCTCCAGCGGCGCCGAGGTCACCTACGAGCTAGACGGGCTCGGCGAGGCCGACGTCGTCTACGCGCTGCGGATGCAGCGCGAGCGGATGAGCGAGAGCTTCGTCCCCTCGCTGCGCGAGTACGCGGCTCGCTATCAGATCGACTCGCGACGGCTCGCCCCCCGCCAGCTGCTGATGCACCCGGGGCCGGTCAACCGCGGGGTGGAGCTGGCCCCCGAGGTGATCGACTCGCCCCAGTCGCTGATCACCGCCCAGGTCGAGAGCGGCCTGGTGGTCCGGATGGGGATCCTCTACGAGCTGATGGCCGGCAGCGACCGGGGCGGCCCCGACCGGGGCCCCGCGTCCGCCGAGCCGCCCCGGATCGGGCAGCCGGCATGAACGGTTCCGCTGCGAACGCCGAGCCGCGCCGGCTGGTCTCGCGGGGGGCCAGGCCCGCCGCGCTGATCGTGCGGGGCGCCCGGCTCTTCGACCCCCGGACGGGACTGGACGCGACCCGCGACCTGGTCGTGCGCGATGGTGAGATCGCCGAGCTGGCCGAGCCCGGCGGCGCCCCCGAGGTCGACGGCGCCCCCGAGGTCGACGGCGCCGAGATCGTCGACGGCGAGGGCCTCCTGGCGCTCCCGGCCTTCGTCGACCCCCACGTCCACATGCGCGTCCCCGGTCAGGAGCACAAGGAGGACCTCGAGACGGGCACGCGCGCGGCCGCCGCGGGCGGCTACTGCGCCGTGATCGCGATGGCGAACACCTCGCCTCCGATCGACTCGGCGGCGGTGCTGGGCTCGGTCCGGGAGCGGGCGGCCAGCGAGGCCTCGGTTCCGGTCGGGTTTGTCGGCACCGTCACCCGCGGGATGGCCGGCGAGGAGCTCACCGAGATGGCCGAGCTCCGAGACGCCGGTGCGATCGGGTTCTCCGACGACGGGCTGCCGATCCGGAGCGCCCGCGTGCTGCGCCGCGCGCTCCAGTACCAGCGGCTTGCCGGCGGGGTCATCGCCCTCCACGAGGAGGACCCCGACCTGTCGGGCGACGGGGTGATGCACGAGGGCGAGGTCTCGGCGATGCTCGGCATGGCCGAGATCCCGGCAGTCTCGGAGTCGACGACGATCGCGCGCGACTGCGCCCTCGCCCTTTATGAGGGGGCACGGGTCCACGTCCAGCACCTGTCGGCGCGCGCCTCGGTGGACGCGATCGCCGCCGCCAAGGCGGCCGGCGGCCGGGTCACCTGCGAGGCGACCCCGCACCACCTGACGCTCACCGACGAGGCGGTCCGCAGCCTTGACGCCCGGTTCAAGATGAACCCGCCGCTGCGTTCCGAGGACGACCGCCAGGCGCTCGTCGATGCCCTCCGGGACGGAACGATCGACTGCATCGCCACCGACCACGCCCCCCACGCGATCGAGGAGAAGGAGGTTCCCTTCGAGCAGGCCGCGATGGGGGTGACCGGTCTCGAGACGGCGTTCGGGGTGCTCCACACCGAGCTCGTCCTCCCGGGCACGATCGCGCTCGATCTGCTGGTCGAGAAGCTTACGTGTGGCGGCGAGCCGTTCGGGATCGACGCCCCGCGAATCGAGGCGGGGGCGCGGGCGAACCTCGCGCTGGTCGATCCGTCTCTCGAGTGGGTGGTCGGCGAGGAGGGCTACGAGTCCCGCTCCGGGAACAGCTGCTTCGCCGGCCGCCGGCTGACCGGCCGGGTGCTGATGACGGTCGCGGACGGGCGGGTCGCCTTCAGGCAGCGCAGCTTTGCGATGGGGGTCGCGGGATGAGCGCCGGCAAGCTGGAGGCCGGGCGCGCCGCGCTGGTCGTGGTCGACGTCCAGGACGCCTTTCGCAAGGCGCTCCCCGACTTCGAGCGGGTCACGCGGGCGGCGGCGACACTGGTCGGTGGCGCGCAGGCGCTTGACCTTCCGATCGTCGTCACGGAGCAGTATCCGCAGGGCCTCGGCGGGACCGTCCCCGAGATCGCCGAGCTGCTGCCCGAGGACTTCGACCCGATCGAGAAGGTCGTCTTCTCCGCGGCCGAGGCCGACGGCTTCGACCTCGGCGGCCGCGACCAGGCGCTCGTCTGCGGCATCGAGACCCACGTCTGCGTCAACCAGACGGTCCTCGACCTGCTCGCGGACGGCGCCGAGGTGCACGTCGCCGAGGACGCGGTCGGCTCCCGCTTCCCGGACTCGCGGCGTGTCGGCCTCCACAAGATGGAGCAGGCCGGCGCCGTCGTCACCAGCGTCGAGACGGCGCTGTTCGAGCTCGTCGGCCGCGCCGGCAGCGACGAGTTCAAGGCGATCCAGAAGCTGATCCTCGAGTACGCGCCGAACCCGGGCGCCGAGGCGAGGAGGACCCCGGCATGAACGGCTACGTCCTGCTGGAGGACGGGATGCGGCTCGACGGCGAGCTCTGCGGCGATCCCGGGCAGGTGACCGGCGAGGTCGTCTTCAACACCGCGATGACCGGTTATCAGGAGGCGGTCACGGATCCTTCCTACGCGGGCCAGATAATCACCTTCACCTACCCGCTGATCGGCAACTACGGCGTCTCGGCCGACGCGATGGAGTCCGACCGCGTCCAGGCCCGGGGCGTCGTGATGCGCGAGGCGAAGAACAGCGAGGACGCGGCCACGGCCGAGGGCGGCTGGCTCGACTGGCTCGCCGACTGCGGCGTGCCCGCGATCACGGGAGTCGACACGAGGACGCTCGTCCGCCACATCCGCGACCGTGGCGCGATGCGAGGGGGCATCTTCCCCGTCGAGCTGGTCGAGTCCGAGGCCCGTGAGATCGTCGCCGCCGAGCCCTCGATGGCGGGCGCCGACCTCGCCAGGGAGGTGGGCCCCCGCGACCCGATCGAGCTCGAAGGTGACGGCCCTCACGTGGTCGCGATCGACACCGGGATCAAGCTATCGATCATCCGGCAGCTTCGGGAGCGCGGCTGCCGGGTGACGCTGCTGCCGTGCGATAGCTCCGCAGCGCAGCTGCTCGGCCGCAGTCCCGATCTCGTCTTCCTCGCGAACGGCCCCGGCGATCCCGGCGCCCTCGACTACGTCGTCGAGAACGTGCGCGGCGTCGTCGGCAAGGTGCCCGTCGTCGGGATCTGCCTCGGCCACCAGCTGCTCTGCCGCGCCGTCGGGCTCGAGACCTTCAAGCTCTCGTTCGGCCACCGGGGCGCCAACCACCCGGTCAAGGACCTGGAGACGGGCCGGATCGACATCACCTCGCAGAACCACGGCTTCGCCGTCTCCGGGCCCGGGGGGGAGGGCACGATCGAGGGCGACGAGCCGGTTCGCTGGCGGACCGACTTCGGCGAGGCCGAGCTCTCGCATCTCAATCTCTACGACCGCACGGTCGAGGGCCTCGCCCTCAAGGAGGTCCCCGGCTGCACCGTCCAGTACCACCCCGAGGCCGGGCCAGGCCCGCACGACGCGCGTTACCTGTTCGATCGCTTCCTGGAGTTGGCGGAGGTCGCGCGATGACCAACGTCGAGCTGACGCGTGAGTTCTGGCGCCTGTGGAACGACCGAGACCTCCGCGAGCTCGTCTCGCGCTACGACGACTTCTTCACCGAGGACCTCGAGTGGCACTCGCCTGTCACGGAGGTGGCGGGTGGGCGGGTGATCGGTCGCAGGCAGTTCGAGGAGCACGTCACCGATCTCCTCGCCGCGTTCGACGAGATCAGCGCTGATCTCGAGGAGGCCGTTGAGCTCGCTCCTGACGTGGTTCGCAGCTCGGTCTGGATCCACGGAAAGGGAGCAAACAGCGGCGCGGCGATCGATTCCCCCCTTCTGGCGATTTCCCGCCTGCGTGGCGGTCGCGTCGCCTGGGCGTGGGGCTCTTTCGACATCGAGGCCGCCCAGCGCGTCGCGGACGCGATCACAAAGGGCGAGGAGGTGGCGATCTGATGCCTCGCCGCGGCGACATCTCGAAGATCCTCCTGATCGGCTCCGGCCCGATCGTGATCGGCCAGGCCGCGGAGTTCGACTACTCGGGCGTGCAGGCGTGCAAGGTGCTGCTCGAGGAGGGCTACGAGGTCGTGCTGGTCAACTCGAACCCGGCCACGATCATGACCGACCCCGAGTTCGCCGACCGCACCTACGTCGAGCCGCTCCTGCCCGGGCCGGTCGCGAAGGTGATCGAGCGCGAGCGCCCCGACGCGCTGCTGCCCACGCTCGGGGGCCAGACGGCCCTCAACCTCGCCAAGGCGCTTCACGACGACGGCACCCTGGAGCGCTTCGGCGTCGAGCTGATCGGGGCCGACTACGAGGCGATCCACCGCGCCGAGGATCGCGAGGCCTTCCGGGCCACGATGGAGGGCGCGGGGCTGCGGGTGCCGGCCTCGACCATCATCGAGTCGATCCAGGAGGGCGAGCGAGCGCTCGGCTCGGGCGAGCTCAGCCTCCCGATCATCGTCCGACCGGCGTTCACGCTCGGCGGTCACGGCGGCGGGGTGGCCCACACCGAGACCGAGTTCGCCCAGGTGATCTCCGAGGGGCTCGCCGCGAGCCCGATCCGGCAGGTGCTCGTCGAGGAGTCCGTGCTCGGCTGGGGCGAGTTCGAGCTCGAGGTGATGCGCGACCGCAACGACAACGTGGTGATCATCTGCTCGATCGAGAACGTCGACCCGATGGGGGTCCACACCGGCGACTCGGTGACGGTGGCGCCGGCGCAGTCGCTGACCGACGCGCTCTACCAGGACCTCCGCGACCAGGCGATCCGGGTGATCCGGGCGGTCGGCGTCGAGACCGGCGGCTCCAACGTCCAGTTCGCCGTCAACCCGGAGACCGGCGAGATCGTCGTGATCGAGATGAACCCGCGCGTCTCGCGCTCCTCGGCGCTCGCCTCGAAGGCGACCGGCTTCCCGATCGCGAAGATCGCCGCGAAGCTTGCGGTCGGCTATGCGCTCGAGGAGATCCCGAACGACATCACCCGGGCCACCCCCGCCTCCTTCGAGCCGACCATCGACTACGTCGTCACCAAGATCCCACGCTTCGCGTTCGAGAAGTTCCCGGGCGCGCACGGGGAGCTCACCACCCACATGAAGTCGGTCGGCGAGGTGATGGCGATCGGGCGCACCTTCCGCGAGTCCTTCGCCAAGGCGATGCGTTCGCGCGAGCTCGACGACGAGCCCGAGGTCCCGGCATCGAGCGGCGAGCTGCTCGAACGGCTCGCGGTTCCGTCCTCGGATCGCTACGACCTGCTCCTCGAAGCCTTCAGCCGCGGGATCGAGCTCGAGGCGGTCCAGCGCACGACGATGATCGACCCCTGGTTCCTGCGCGAGCTCCGAGCCCTCGCGACCGAGGGCGACGGGACCGCCGGGCTCGCGCGCTCCTACAAGGCCGTCGACACCTGCGCGGCCGAGTTCGAGGCAAGGACCCCGTACTTCTATTCCGCCCACGAGAACGCCCCGAAGACCGGCGTCTCCCCTGCTTCGCGTCCGGGGGAGCCGGGCGAGGTGGAGCGCGGCGAGCGCGACTCGGTGATGATCCTGGGCTCCGGCCCGAACCGGATCGGGCAGGGGATCGAGTTCGACTACTGCTGCGTGCACGCGGCGATGACGGTTCGCGACACGGGCCGCGACGCGGTGATGATCAACTGCAACCCCGAGACGGTCTCGACCGACTACGACACCTCCGACCGCCTCTATTTCGAGCCGCTCACCGCCGCGGACGTGCTCGCGATCGCCGGCGTGGAGCGCCCAGAGGGTGTGATCGTGCAGTTCGGCGGCCAGACCCCGCTGCGGCTGGCGAAGGACCTCGAGGAGGCCGGGCTGCCGCTGCTGGGCACCCCGGTCGACGCGATCGACCTCGCCGAGGACCGCGGGCGGTTCGGAGCGCTCCTGAAGCGGCTCGAGATCAAGCACCCGCCGTACGGCACCGCGCTCTCCGCCGAGGAGGCGGTCGCGATCGCGGGGGACGTCGGCTTCCCGCTCCTCGTCCGGCCCTCGTACGTGCTCGGCGGGCGGGCGATGGAGATCTGCTACTCGGCCGAGGCGCTGGAGGAGTACCTGGAGGCCAACGTCAAGGCCGACCAGGAGCATCCGCTGCTGCTGGACAGGTTTCTCGAGAACGCGATCGAGGTCGACGTCGACGCGCTCGCCGACGGCGAGGAGTGCTTCGTCGCGGGCGTCATGCAGCACGTCGAGGAGGCGGGGGTTCACTCCGGCGACTCAGCCTGCGTGCTGCCGCCGATGAGCCTCGGCGAGGAGATGCTCGAGGAGATCCGGGAGACGACCCGCAGGATCGCGCTGGAGCTCGGCGTGGTCGGCCTGATCAACGTCCAGTACGCCGTCGCCGGCGGCGAGCTGTTCGTGATCGAGGCGAATCCGCGCGCCTCGCGGACGGTCCCGTTCGTCAGCAAGGCGATCGGAGCCCCGCTCGCCAAGATCGCCTGCCGGCTGATGCTCGGCGAGCCGCTCTCAGCGCAGCAGCTCCCGCGGGAGTCCCCCGGCCACGTCAGCGTCAAGGAGGCGGTGCTGCCGTTCGCCCGATTCGCCGGGGCGGACGCGGTCCTCGGGCCCGAGATGCGGAGCACGGGCGAGGTGATGGGGATCGCCGCCGACTTCCCGACGGCCTTCGGAAAGGCCCAGGCCGCCGCCGGGGTGTCGCTGCCCGAGCAGGGGACGATCTTCATCAGCGTCACCGACTCCGACAAGCCCGCCGCGACCCAACTCGCGACCCGCTTTCACGACCTCGGCTTCGAGGTGATCGCAACCGCCGGGACCGCGCAGGCGATCTCCGCGATGGGGGTGCCCGTGACGCGGATCAAGAAGATCGGCGAGGGCTCACCAAACGTGGTCGATTGCATCCGCAGCGGCGACGTTGGGATGGTGATCAACACCCCGACCGGCTCGGGCGCCCGCAGCGACGGCTACGAGATCCGCTCCGAGGCCGTCCGCCACGGAATCCCCTGCATAACGACGATGACGGGCGCCTCCGCGGCCTCGCGCGCGATCTTCGCCCAGGTTCGCGGCGAGGCCGAGGTCCACTCCCTGCAGGAGCTCCACCAGCACGATTTCGCCGGCTCCTCAGCATCAGCCGCGACCTCCTCCGCTTCGGCGAAGAAGTCCGCCGAGCTCGATTGATGGAGCGGAGTTCGCCTCCGCGTCCGGGGGTATCGGGTGGTGCTCCCGAGTCGAGGCCCAAGGCACCGTTCGGGCGCCGGCTCTGCAGGGTGACCGGGAACGTCGAGTCCGGCGGCTACCGGATCTTCTCGGTCAGCGATGAAAGCGGGCCCGAGCCGGCGGCGGGGCAGTTCTACATGCTCGCCACCGAGTCCGGCTGGGGCGGGGCGGACGGGCGCCCCTACCTTGCGCGCGCCTTCTCGGTCGCGGACTGCGACCGCGGGCCCGACGGCGTGCGGCTCGACTTCCTTGTCCACGGCGTCGGGCCGGGCACCGCGCGGCTCTGCGCGCTCGAGGCGGGGGAGGGGCTCTGGGCGACGGGCCCGCTCGGCCGGCCCTTCTCGGCCCCCGGCGAGCTGGTTTCCGGAGCCGCGGGGGGGATCCTGGTCGGCGGCGGGATCGGGGTCGCGCCGCTGGCGCTGTGGCGGCGGCGCCTGGCCGCGGCCGGGGTTCCGACCCGGGTCCTGCTCGGGTATCGCGACCGAGGCCGGTCCGGCGGCCTCGATCTGTTCCGCTGCTCGGAGGTTCGGATCGCGACCGAGGACGGCCACCAGGGGCATCGGGGCTACGTGACCGATTTGCTCGCCGTCCTGCTCGAGGGCGACGACGCCGCCAGTGCCCCCGTCTACGCCTGCGGCCCGCCGGCGATGCTCGAGGCCGTCCGGCGCCTGTGCGCCGAGCGCGGCGTCACCTGCGAGCTCGCGATGGAGGCCCCGATGGCATGCGGTTACGGGGCCTGCTTCGGCTGCGCGGTGCCGCGCGCGGGGGGCGGCTACATGCGGCTCTGCGTCGACGGCCCGGTCGTGCGCGGCGAGGAGATCGAGGCGCTGTGATCGACCTTTGCGGGATCGAACTGGAGCATCCGGTCATCAACGGCTCCGGGACCTTCGACGCGGTCGCGGCGCGGCGGGCCTTCGGGGACGAGCTGCTCGACCGGTTCCCGTTCTCGGCGTTCGTCTCGAAGACCATCACCCCCGAGCCGCGCGCCGGCAATCCGCCACCTCGCCTCTGGGAGACGCCCGCTGGGCTGATCAACTCGATCGGGCTTCCCAACAAGGGGCTCGAGGGGTTCCTGGCGGCCGACCTGCCCCAGCTCGCCGAGCTGCCGGTGCCGCTGATCGTGTCGGTGATGGCGACGAGCCAGGACGAGTTCGGGCGCCTCGTCGAGCGCGTCGGCGAGCGGAACGAGGTCGCGGCGCTCGAGCTCAACGTCTCCTGCCCGAACGTGAAGTCGGGGCTGGTCGTCGGGGAGTCTCCCGAGGAGACCGAGGGGCTGCTGGGCCGGTTGCGGCCGCTGACGGCGAAGCCCCTGATCGTGAAGCTGACGCCGAACGCCGACCCCGCCCCGGTCGCGCAGGCCGCCGAGCGGGGCGGCGCCGACGCCGTCTCGCTGATCAACACCCTGCGGGCTTCCGCGACCGATCCGGGCACCGGCGAGTCGTGGCTCGGGGGCGGGAGCGGCGGGCTGTCGGGCCCGGCGGTGCGGGCGATCGCCCTGCACCAGGTCCGTGAGGTCGCCTCCGCGGTCTCGGTTCCGATCGTGGGAATGGGCGGCGTTTCGACGGGGCGGGACGCGGCCGAGCTCCTCTGGGCGGGGGCGCGGGTGGTCGCGGTCGGGACGGAGAACTTCCGTGACCCGATGGTGGCAGCGCGAATCGCCGCCGAGCTGGCGGGTGGGCTGGAGGCTGCTTCCGCTTAGAAAGGAAGTTTTTCTCGGAAAGCACGAGATACTGTTTCGGAGTTGTTGAGGCGCGGATATACTGCCGCCCCGTGAAGGCCCCGGTCCAGACCTCCAAAGCCGCACCGGAGAGATCACTGGACCAGAGGATGGAAGCCCTGAAGAGGGCGAACAACATCCGGTCTCGGCGGGCCCGGCTGAAGCGCGACCTGAAGGGCGGGAAGGTCAGGATTCAGACGTTGCTGCTGGACCCACCCGAGTACGTCCAGACCGCGAAGGTGCTGGACATGCTGCTCGCCGTGCCCAAGTACGGGCGTGTGAAGACCAACCGCATCCTCAACCAGTGCCGCATCTCGCCCTCCAAGACGATCGGCGGTCTCTCCGAGCGGCAACGCGCCGAGCTTGTAGCTCAGCTTCGTAGGTAACCCTCGACGCCGCGCGCGCTTTTCGCTCGGGCCCTGCCAATAGGGTTGTCCCACCCATGGCGGACCGCGGCAAGGTGTTCGTGATCACCGGTCCCTCCGGCGTCGGCAAGGGGACGCTGATCAAGAAGCTGCAGGAGGAGGTGTCAGACCTGGAGCTGTCGGTGTCGGCGACGACGCGGGAGCCGCGGCCGGGGGAGAGGGACGGGCGCGAGTACCACTTCCTGAGCGGTGAGGAGTTCGCGCGCAGGATCGCGGCGGGCGATTTTCTCGAGCACGCGGACTATTCCGAGCACCGCTACGGGACGCTTCGCGACGAGGTCGAGCGGCGCCTCGACCGCGGCCGCTCCGTCGTCCTCGAGATCGAGGTCCAGGGCGCGAGGCAGGTCCGCGAGGCGATGCCGGAGGCGATCCAGATCTTCATCGCGCCGCCGGACCCGGCGGCGCTGCGCGAGCGGCTGCTCGGCCGCGGGACCGACTCGCCCGAGGCGATCGAGCGCCGCCTCGCGACCGCGGAATCGGAGCTCGCCTCGCAATCGGAGTTCCCGCACGTGGTCGTGAACGATGACGTGCAGGAAGCCGCCGGCAAGCTCGCCCAACTGGTCCGCAGCGCGCTCCCCTAGAATGCTCCCCCGATGATCAAGCCCCGAGTCGACAAGCTCCTCGATCAGACGCATTCGCACTACGCGGCGGTCGTGATCGCCGCCAAGCGCGCCCGTCAGGTCAACGCCTACTATCACTCGCTCTCCGAGGGCGCGTACGGTGAGTACACGCCGCCGATGGTCGATGTTCCCAGCGGCAACTACCTCACGATCGCGCTCGAGGAAGTCGTCGCCGGCAAGCTCAAGTTCGAGTACAAGGCCTAGTCGAAGGAGGGGCCGGATGGCCCGGATCCTGCTCGGAGTGACTGGAGGCATCGCGGCCTACAAGGCGGTCGAGTTGGCGCGCCTTGCGACCCGCGAAGGGAACGCCGTGCGCGTGCTGCTGACCCCCGCCGCGACGCGCTTCGTCGGCGCGGCCTCGTTCGAAGGCATCGTCGGGGCGCCGGTGCTGAGCGACGAGTTCGAGCGCGATCCCGCCCGCGGAGCGTTCCCCGGCGACCCCGAGCCGGCCCACGATCCGATCGGCCACCTCGAGGTCGTCGCGAACGCGGACGCCTACCTGATCGCCCCCGCGTCGGCCAACACGATCGCGAAGCTGGCGGCCGGGATCGCGGACTCGATGGTGACCACCTCCTTCCTCGCCTGCGCGGCGCCGCGGCTGGTCGCCCCGGCGATGAACGACCGCATGTACCGCGATCCGGCCACCCAGGCCAACCTCGCGACCCTGCGCGAGCGCGGCATCGCCGTGATCGAGCCGGAGGAGGGCGCCCTCGCCTCGCGCGGCGAGCACGGCGTCGGTCGCCTGCCCGAGCCGCGCCGCCTGCTCGATGCGGTCGAGTCGCTCGTCCCCGGCCCGACCGGCCCCTGGGACGGGCTCCGCGTCCTGGTCTCCGCCGGCGGAACCCGCGAGCCGATCGATCCGGTTCGCTTCATCGGGAACCGCTCCAGCGGCCGGATGGGCCTGGCTCTCGCCGAACGCGCCGCCCGGCGCGGCGCCGAGGTGACGCTCGTCGCCGCCAACGTGGTGCTGCCGGCGCCCCCCGAGGTGCGCCGCGTGAACGTCGAGACCGCCGACCAGCTCAGGGCCGCGCTCGAAGCGGAGTTCGACCACGCCGACGTGCTCCTGATGGCTGCCGCGCCCGCGGACTTCCGGCCCGCCGTCGCGGCTGACTCGAAGCTCTCCCGGGAGAGCTCGGGCATGATCGAGCTCGATCTCGAGGCGACCGACGACATCCTCGCGGCGCTCGCCGCGCGCCGGCGCGAGGGCCAGACGATCGTCGGATTCGCCGCCGAGACCCCCGACACAGGGGCCACCTCCTCCGCTTCGCGTGCGGGGCTGGCAGGCCTCGATCGGGCCCGCGAGAAGCTCGCCCGAAAGGGCGCCGACGCGATCGTCCTCAACGACGTCTCCCGCGCTGAGATCGGGTTCGAGTCGCGCGAGAACGAGGTCGTGATCGTAGAGCGCGAGGGCGAGCACGCGGTCCCGCTCGCGGCCAAGGAGCAGGTCGCCGACGCGATCCTCGACCGCGTCGAGGTCCTGCGCGGTCGCTCCGCACCCGATCGCGCCTCGGACTAGCTCCTCTACGACCCTCGTACACTGGGGTCCCGTGAGCGAAAGCGAGGGCCCGAACCGCGATGAGTCGCTCTACAGCCTCTACAGGAGGGGCATCGAGCTGCTCGAGGACGGCGACTTCGAGCACGCGAAGGCGCCGCTCGAGGAGGCCGCTCGCCAGGCCCCCGAGAAGAGCTCGGTCCGCGAGGCCCTCGGCCGCGTCTACTTCCGCACCCATGACTACGAGGGGGCGGCCCAGGAGTTCGAGGCGGTCGTCGAGACCCATCCGGTCAACGACTACGCGCACTTCTGCCTCGGCCGCGCGCTCAGCAAGACGGGTCAGACGAGGCGCGCCCGCCACCACCTTGCGCTGGCCTCGAACCTGCGCCCCGACCGCCGCGACTACCGGATCTACCGCGAGCGCTTGGCGTAGCCCTCGCTGAGGCGATGAGGGCCCTCGTCCAGCGGGTCAGCCAGGCCGCCGTCGACGTCGAGGGTGACCGCGTCGCCCAGATCGGCCCCGGGCTGCTGGTGCTGCTCGGCGTGAGCCGCGAGGATGGCCCGGACGAGGCCGACCGCCTCGCGAACAAGGTGCGGGCGCTGCGGATCTTCGACGACGCCGAGGGCCGGATGAACGAGCCGCTCGGAGACGAGCGCGAGGTCCTGTGCGTGAGCCAGTTCACGCTCTACGGCGACACCCGCAGGGGCAACCGGCCGAGCTACGTCGACGCCGCTCCCGCCGAGATCGCCGAACCGCTCTACGAGCGCTTCTGCGAGCGGCTCGGGGCGAAGCGGGGCGTGTTCGGCGCCTGCATGGGGGTTGCCCTGATCAACGACGGGCCGGTCACCCTGATGCTCGAGTCATAGCAGCGCGCGCGGCGATGCTCATCCGCCTCTCATCGGGGCCTCACCGGGCCCTAATCGGCCCTACATAGGTTCGCGGCGTCCGCACAAATCCCGGCGGCCCCCGAGGGGGTCGATGGAGGTGATCGAAATGCGTTCACGAACGTTCTTTTCACGGGTGAGATCGACCGGCAAGACCACCGTCGGCCTCGCGCTGCTGCTGGCGCTCTGCGCTGGGCTCGTCCAGGCCGGCTGCGGCGGCGATGGGAACGGGACTGCTGAGACACGATCGGGAACGATCCCGCAACCGGCCGTCGACGATCCGCGGGTCGCGCCCGAGAGCAGGAGAGTAGACCTGGAGGTTCCGACCTTCTCGAATCCGACCGAGGTCACGAATTCGCTCTTCCCCGTCTCGAAGCAGGAATCGGTCCTGCTTCTCGGCCAGGTCGATGGCGAGCCGTTCAGGACCGAGGTGACGCTGCTCCCCGAGACCAGGATCATCGAGTGGGAGGGACAGCGGGTGGAGGTGCTCGTCTCGCAGTACGTCGCGTTCCTGAGCGGGCGCCTGCACGAGGTGGCGTATGACTTCTACGCCCAGGACGACAGCGGGGCCGTGTGGTACTTCGGCGAGGACGTCTTCAACTTCAGAGACGGCGTCATCGTCGACACGCACGGGACCTGGATCGCAAGCAAGGATGGCCCGGCGGCGATGATCATGCCTGCGGATCCGCAGGTCGGACAGGTGTACCGGCCCGAGAACATCCCCGGGTTCGTGTTCGAGGAGGTGACGGTGAAGGCGGTCGACAAGACGCTCCAAGGGCCGCTCGGCCCCGTCGAGGGCGGGCTCGAGATCCGGGAGCTCCACCTGCTCGACAGCGCCCGCGAGACGAAGACGTTCGGTCCCGGCTACGGGGAGTTCCTCACCGGTGGCGCGGGCGACGTCGAGGCGATCTCCCTGGCCGTGCCAACCGACCGGCTCGACGGGCCGACCCCCGCCGAGCTCGAGGCGCTGGCGGCCGGAGCCGAGCGGATCTACGGCGCCGGGCAGCTCGGCAGCTCGGCCAAGGGCACAATCGCGCGGATGGGCGACGCCTGGAAGACGGTCCAGGCCGGTCAGGTGCCGGACAACATCGAACCGCTGATGAGCGCGTCGCTCCGCAGGCTCCGCCGCGCGGTCGATGCGGGCGAACAGGCGAAGGCGAGCCAGGCGGCGATCGACGTCGCCCAGTCGGCCTACGACCTGCAGCTCCGTCACCGTCCAGCGACCGAGGTCGATTTCGCGCGCTTCCAACTCTGGCTCGCACAGCTCGGGCTCGACGCGAAGGCGGGCGACCCCGCTCTGGTCAATGGCGATTTCTTCACCATCGACTACCTGCGGGATCGGATTCAGCACACGATCGCCGAACCCGACCGGGTCGAGGTCAACACGCTGCTCGAGGAGCTGAACGGCGCCGTGGGGGACGAGGATCTCGGCGCCGCAGCCGAGACGGCGCAGCAGCTCCGCGACCTGACCGCCGGGATTCAGCAGGCCGGCTAGCGCCGGCCTGGAGCGGAACGGCGGGTCGCGCGCGAGGCGCGGCCCGCCTCTTTCGCTCGCCTTGCGCAAGCAACAGGCGTGGCTATACTCGCTGCCGGAACCTTTTTCACACCGGATGCGTGTCGAAAGGTGGGCGGTTGCCCGCCTTTTTTTGGGCACCGACCCCGGTTCACGGAGAGAAGGATGAGCGACAGAGAGCTGAACCGGCTTGAGGAGACGATCGAGGGGCGGCTGCGCGAGAACCAGCCGGACGTCGAGCTGCTCGCGCTCGAGCAGGTCGCGGCTGAGCGCCTCCGGATCACGATCGACCGCGAGGGGGGCGTCGATCTCGCGCTGTGCGAGACCGTCACGGGCCATCTCCGGGACGTGAACGAGGATTGGGCGCTGGAGGTCTCCTCGCCCGGCCCTGAGCGCCCGCTGACGAAGCCGGAGCACTTCCGCCGCTTCATCGGGCACCGCGTCCGGGTCCGCACCTCGGAGGAGGTCGCCGGCCACAAGAGCTTCACCGGACGCCTGGCCGGCGCCGACGACGAGACGGTCAGCGTCGACTCGGGGGACGGACCGGTGTCGATTCCGCTCGCCGCGGTGCGCCGCTCGAACCTACTACCCGACGCAAAGGAGGTGGCTGCGTGACTCAGGACATAGTGGACGCCGTCAGGGCGCTGGAGCAGGAGAAGGGAATCGCCGCTGACACTCTGATGGACGCGCTCTCCGATGCGCTCCTCTCCGCGTACAAGAAGACCCCGAACTCGGCGAAGTACGCCAAGGTCGAGCTGGACCACAACACCGCGGACTTCCGCGTCTTCGAGCTGATCGTCCCCGAGGAGCTCGAGCAGCGGCTGCTCGACGAGCAGTTCGAGGAGCAGCTCCAGGCGGCCGAGGCGGCCGAGGCCGCCGGCGAGCCGGTGCCCGAGATCCAGCAGAGCGGACCCAGCGTCGATCCCGAGACGGGCGAGCGCCGCGAGAGCGAGGAGCCCGAGGTCGAGCCCGAGCGCCTGCAGCCCCACCTCGATCAGATCGAGACGCGCGACGTCACGCCAGAGGACTTCGGGCGGATCGCCGCCCAGACGGCCAAGCAGGTGATCCTGCAGCGGATCCGCGAGGCCGAGCGCGGGATGATGTACGAGGAGTACAAGGACCGCGTCGGCGAGCTGATCACCGGGATCATCCAGCAGTCCGACAACCGCTACACCCTCGTGCAGCTGCGCGAGCGGGTCGAGGCGCTGCTGCCTCGATCCGAGCAGGTCTACAACGAGCGCTACGACCACGGGATGCGGGTGAAGGCCGTGATCACCGACGTATCCGCTGACACCAAGGGCCCGAGCATCGTCGTCTCACGCCGCAACCCCGAGCTGATCAAGAAGCTGTTCGAGCTCGAGGTGCCCGAGATCGCCGACAAGCTGGTCGAGATCACCGGCGTCGCCCGCGAGCCGGGCTGGCGCTCGAAGATCGCCGTCATCTCTCATGCCGACGGGGTGGACCCGGTCGGCGCCTGCGTCGGCCCCCGCGGCTCGCGGGTGCGGATGGTCGTTTCCGAGCTCCGCGGCGAGAAGATCGACATCATTCCCTTCAACGAGGAGCCCGCCCGGTTCGTCGCCAAGGCGCTCTCTCCCGCCCGCGTGCGGGAGGTGCTCGTCGACGACGAGACCAAGGAGGCAACCGTGATCGTCCCCGACGACCAGCTCTCGCTGGCGATCGGGCGCGACGGCCAGAACGCGCGGCTGGCGGCTCGGCTGACCGGCTGGAAGGTCGACATCACCTCCGAGACGGACTTCGCCCAGCAGGAGCAGGACATCGAGTACGAGGGTGAGGAGACCGCCGCCGACGGCCGCTGCATGGCGGTGCTGACGACGGGGCGCCGCTGCCCGAACGCGGCGCTCGAGGGCTCGCACTACTGCGGCCTGCCCCAGCATCAGGCGCTGGCCCGGTTCGACACCAACCAGGTGGCCGTCCTCTCCCCGCTCGGCGACGACGAGGTCGAGAAGCTCGCAGCCCCCGATGCGCCCGAGGACGACGTCGCGGCGATCGTCGACAGGGCCGAGAGCCAGTTCGACGCGGCCGCCGCCGAGGCGGTCGAGGAGGAGGCCGAGGCGGAGGAGTCCGGCGAGGGCGAGGAGGCCGAGGAAGCCGCCGAGGCCGCGGCGGAGGAGGTCGTTGAGGACGAGGCCGAGGCAGCGGAGGCCGAAGAGCCCGCCGAGGCAGAGGCCGAGGCAGAGGCTGGCGAGAAGGCGGCCGAGGAGTCGGAGGACGACGACGCCGAGGCCGAGACGAGCGGAGAAGGATCCGACCAGGAGAGCCCGCAGGACGGCGGTGCGCCAGAGGCGCAGAGCTCCGACGAGCCCGAGACCGTCAAGGCCGCCGACGAGCGGACGGCCGGGGAGTAAACGGCGAAGTTGGCGAAGAAGCGAGTTCACGAGATAGCGAAGGCCCAGGGCCTGACGAGCAAGGAAGTCCTCGCCGCGCTGAAGTCGGCCGGCATCGAGGCGAAGGCCGCCCAGTCGAGTGTCGAGGAGTCGGACGCACTGGCCGCCCTGAAGGGCTCCGGCGGCGGCACGGCCACCAAGGAGAGGCCGAAGGCGGCGACCAGGGAGGAGCCGAAGCCCGCCGCGAAGCCGAAGCCCGCCGCGAAGCCGAAGCAGGCTCCGAAGCCGAAGGCCGCGGCGGCGCCGACGGCCGCCCCCGCTGCAGCCGCGAAGAGCGACGGAGAGCCGCAGGCTCCCGTGCGGCCGTTGCAGGCCAAGGCCGCCTCCGGCGAGGCCAAGGCCGGTGGGAAGAAGAGGCGCCGCGTCGTGATCGACTCGCAGGCCGCACGCCGCGAGCAGATGAACAAGAATCAGCCGCCGCCGCGCCCGCCCCGTCGAAGGGGCGGACGCCGCCGCAGGCCGCTCCTCGAAGAGCCGGTCGACCGCTCGCAGGAGGCCCCGGAGGAGGCGCCGACGATCAAGGTCAACTCCGGAGCGACCGTCCGCGAGGTGGCCGAGTCACTCGGGCTCGGCGCCTCCGAGCTGATCAAGGCGCTGATGGAGGGCGGCCAGATGGCGACCCTGACCCAGACCCTCACCGACGACTCGATCGAGGCGATCGCGAAGAGGTTCGACCGCAAGGTCGAGATCGTCACCGCTGCGGAGGAGGAGATCGAGGCGCCCGCGATCGAGGACGACCCGAAGGACCTGAAGGAGCGCCCGCCCGTCGTCACCGTGATGGGACACGTCGACCACGGCAAGACCTCGCTGCTGGACGCGATCCGCCAGACCGAGGTGGCGGCCGGAGAGGCCGGCGGGATCACCCAGCACATCGGCGCCTACCAGGTCCGCCACGACGGCAGGACGCTCACCTTCCTCGACACCCCAGGCCACGAGGCGTTCACGGCGATGCGGGCGCGCGGCGCGTCGGTCACCGACGTCGCCGTGATCGTCGTCGCCGCCGACGACGGCGTGATGCCGCAGACCGTCGAGGCGATCGACCACGCCCGCGCCGCCGACGTGCCGATGCTGGTCGCCGTCAACAAGGTCGACAAGGAGGGAGCCGACCCGAATCGCGTCCGCACCGAGCTCGCCAACCACGACCTCAACCCCGAGGAGTGGGGAGGCCACACCGTCTACGCCGACGTCTCCGCGAAGACCAAGGACGGGCTCGACAACCTGCTCGAGATGATCGTGCTCGTCACCGATCTGGAGGAGCTCGCCGCCAACCCGAACGCCCCCGCCTCCGGCGCCGTGATCGAGTCCCAACTCGACCCGGGGCGCGGCCCGGTCACCGGCGTGCTCGTCCAGCGGGGCACCCTCAAGGTCGGTGACGCCGTCGTCGCCGGCGCCGTATGGGGCAAGGTCCGGGCGATGCTCGATCACCGCGGCGAGCGGGTCCAGGAGGCGACCCCCGGAATGCCGGTCGAGGTGCTCGGGTTCGACGGCGTCTGCGAGGCCGGCGAGCACGTGCAGGTGGTCGAGAACGAGCGCCGCGCCCGGCAGCTCGCCCAGGAGCGGGAGACCCGCCTGAAGTCGGAGGCGCTGGCGCGCCGCCAGACCCGCAAGGTCACCCTGGAGGAGGTCTTCGAGAAGGCGCGCGAGGGGCAGCTCCAGGAGCTCAACATCGTGCTCAAGGCGGACGTCGCCGGCTCGCTCGAGGCGCTCGAGGACGAGATCGCCAAGGTGCCCCAGGACCAGATCGCGGTCAACGTGATCCACGCCCAGACCGGCGGTATCAACGAGTCCGACGTGATGCTCGCCTCGGCCTCGGACGCGGTGATCATCGGCTTCAACGTGCGCCCGCTCGTCGAGGCTCGCCGCGCCGCCGACCGCGAGGGGGTCGACATCCGTACCTACACCGTGATCTACAAGGTCACCGAGGATCTCCGGGCGGCGATGGAGGGCATGCTCGAGCCCGAGGAGGTCGAGGAGACCCTCGGCCAGGCCGAGGTCAAGCAGACCTTCAAGGCTTCCCGCGTCGGCACGATCGCGGGCTGCCTGGTCACAGACGGCAAGGTGACCCGCGGCGCGCAGGTCCGCCTCGTGCGCGACGGCACGATCATCTGGTCGGGCCGGGTCGGCTCGCTGCGGCGCTTCAAGGACGACGTCGCCGAGGTGGAGGAGGGCCAGGAGTGCGGGATCGTGCTCGAGGGCTTCGCCGACGTGAAGGAAGGCGACGTGCTCGAGCTGTTCGAGGTCAAGCAGGTCGAGAAGACGCTCGAGTAGCGGCGTGACCTTCGTCTGCGTCCTCGAGGCGCGGCTTCATTTCGGTGAGGTCCAGGACCTGAAGGGGAAGCGCAAGCTGCTGAAGTCGCTCAAGGACGGGATTCGCGATCGCTTCGGAGCATCGGTCGCGGAGACCGAGGGACACGACAAGTGGCAGCGCTCAACGCTCGTCTGCGCGCTCGTCGGCGGGCCCGAGGTGGGAGACCGTGCGGATGCCGTGCAGCGCTTCATCGAGAGCCGCTGCCCCGATGGCTGCGCGTTCGAGCGCGATCTGCTCAGCCTGGAGGACATCCGCGGCTAGCGGATCGCTGCAACGCGCCCTGATTCTCATTTACTGCTGGCTGTTAGGGTCATGGGCGAGATGCCAACCGCCCGGATGCGGCGCGTCAACGAGGCGATTCGCGAGGTCCTCGCTGCCGCGATAGCGACCGAGTTGAAGGATCCTCGAATCGGATTCGTGACCGTGACCGACGTAGACACCTCTCCCGACCTGCGCACCGCGCGCGTATACGTGAGCGTGCTCGGCTCAGCAGCCGAGCGCGATGAGACGCTCGCCGGGCTCGGGTCCTCTCATGGGTTTCTTCAAGGCAAGATCGCGAGCGAGATGCGCATCAAGCGGATTCCGACCTTGACCTTCCACTATGACGAGAGTGTGGACCGCGGCGCCCGCATCTCTCGCCTGCTCGACCGGTGAGCTCGACGCAGGTGACGCCCACCGACCTCCAGGAGGTCGTGGAGGAGCTTCGCAGCGGCGAGCGCTTCCTCCTGACGACGCACGAGAACCCCGACGGCGACGCGCTCGGCTCGCTGCTGGCGATGCACCAGATCCTCGGCGCGCTCGGCAAGGACTCGATCATGTTCCTCGGCGCGAAGGAGTTCCCGCTCCCGGTCGAGTACCGGTTCCTGCCGCTCGAGGAGGTGTTCCACGAGCCGCCGGCCGACCTCGCCGATCGCACCGTGATCTTCCTCGACTGCGGCAACATCGACCGGATGCCCGTCGATTGGCTCTCGAACGGCACCCGCGTGATCAACATCGACCACCACCACGACAACACCCGGTTCGGCGACGTCAACCTCGTCGACGTCGAGGCCTCGTGCACCGCCGAGATCGTCTACGAGCTGACCGGCCTGCTCGGCGTCGACCTGACGCCCGAGGTCGCCAACGCCCTCTACGTGGGCCTCGTCACCGACACGGGCAAGTTCATGTACGAGAACACCGACGCCCGCTCACACCGGATGGCCGCGGCGCTGCTCGAGGCGGGGGTGCAGGTCAACGACGTCTACCGGCGCCTCTACGAGCACGCGCCGATCGAGAAGCTGAAGCTGCTCGCCCGCGCCCTCGAGAAGATCGAGCTGCACGGGCAGGGCGCGCTCGCGATCACGTACATCTCCGCCGCCGACTACGCCGCGACGGGCGGGGGAGAGGTGCTGACCGAGGGGATCATCGATCACGTCCGCACGATCGACGGGGCCCTGATCGCCGCCGTCGTCCGCGACCAGCAGGGAAGCCGCACCGCCCGCAAGGTGAGCCTGCGCTCGACCGACGGAAGCGTCGACGTGTCCGAGATCGCCCGCAAGCAGGGTGGGGGAGGCCACCGCCGCGCCGCTGGATTCGGGACCGACCTCGACTACGAGCGGATCCTCGCGTTCCTTCGCGCGGAGCTTTCCCGAGCCGGCTAGCCGCTTGACCGGGGCGCTGCTGGTGGACAAGCCCGCCGGTGTCACCTCACACGACGTCGTCGCCCGCGTACGCCGCGAGCGCGGGGGAGTGAAGGCCGGCCACGCCGGCACGCTCGACCCGTTCGCGACCGGGCTCCTGATCGTGCTGCTCGGCCGGGCGACGCGCCTGCAGCGCTTCCTGCTGGCCTTGCCGAAGACCTATGTCGCCACCGCGCGGCTCGGCTGGCGCTCGACCACCGGCGATCCCGATGGCGAGCTGACCGAGACGGGGCGGATCCCCGAGAGACTGGAGCTGCCGACCGGGGAGGTCGAGCAGCGGGTCCCGATCACCTCGGCCGTCAAGGTCGAGGGCGAGCGCCTCTACCGGCGGGCGCACCGCGGCGAGACCGTCGAGACGCCGGCGCGGACGGTCACCGTGCACCGCGCCGAGCTCCTCGACCACGACGCGACCTCCGCCCGGTTCGAGGTCGAGTGCGCGTCGGGGACTTACATCCGCACCCTGATCGAGACCCTGGACGATGCCTACTGCGAGTCGCTCCGCCGGACGGCGATCGGCCCGTTCCAGGTCCCGGCCGGGGGCGATCGCGAGATCACGGTCGAGGAGCTGACCTGCTTCCTCCCCGAGCGCCGCCTCGAGCCGGCCGAGGCCGAGCGCGTCGGGCACGGCGCCGCGCTCGCCAGCCGGGTGCCGGAGGGCGCGACGCACGCTCGGCTCACCCTCGACGGCCGCCTGATCGCAGTCGCGCGCCGAGATGGTGAGAATCTGCGGCCAGAGGTCGTCCTCGGATGAGCATCCAGGTGACAAGACTTCCCGACGCCGAGCCGCGCGAGCGGCACGTCGCAATCGGGACCTTCGACGGGGTTCACGTCGGCCACCAGGCGGTGATCGACGACGCCGACACCGTGCTCACCTTCGACCCGCACCCGCTCCAGGTGATCCACGCCGAGGCGGCCCCGAAGCTGATCATGCCCTTCAAGGTGAAGCGCGACGTGATCGACGGCCTCGGCGTCGACGAGCTGGTCGTGATCCCGTTCGACCGCCAGTTCTCGAAGCTGACGGCCGAGCAGTTCATCGAGGACGTCCTGATCGGGAGGCTCGGGGCGACGAAGGTGTCGGTCGGTGAGAACTTCCGGTTCGGCGCCAAGGCAAAGGGCGACCCCGAGATGCTCGCCTCTCGCGACGAGTTCGAGACCCGCGTCGTGCCGCTCGTCGAGGTCGCCGGCGAGACGGTCTCCTCGAGCAGGATCCGCGCCCTCGTCGGGGCGGGCGACGTCGAGCAGGCGATGGTGTGCCTCGGGGCGCCGTTCATGCTCGAGGGCAACGTCGTGACCGGTGACCGGGTCGGCCGCGAGCTCGGCTTTCCGACGGCGAACGTCGTCCCCGACGACTCCCTCGTGATCCCCGGGCACGGCGTGTACGCGGGGTTCGCCAACGGTCATCCCGCCGCGGTCAACGTCGGCGTCCGGCCGACCTTCGAGACCGGGCGCGGGCTCCTCGTCGAGGCCTACCTGCTCGATTTCGACGGCGACCTCTACGGCCAGAACCTCCGAGTCGCGTTCGTGAAGCGCCTGCGAGGCGAGAAGCGGTTCCCCGGCCGCGAGGAGCTGATCGCCGCGATGAACCGGGACGTCGCCGAGGCTCGCGAGGTATTGGCTCGCTAACCTTTTCGCCTCCGGATGCCACTGACCCAAGACAAGAAGGCGGAGCTGATCGGCAAGTACGGTCGCTCCGGCGATGACACCGGCTCGGCCGAGGTCCAGGTCGCGCTCCTGACCGAGCGCATCAACGAGCTCACCGAGCACCTGCGCTCGCACAGCAAGGACCATCACTCCCGGCGCGGGTTGCTGAAGATGGTCGGCAAGCGCCGCCGCCTGCTGCGCTACCTCGAGAGCAGCGATCTCGAGCGCTATCGCTCGCTCGTCGGCGAGCTCGGCCTGCGCCGCTAACGGCGAGCGGAAGTTGATAGAGCTGGGCGAAACCGCCCCCGCGTTCTCGCTTCCCGACCAGGATGGGAACCGGGTGTCGCTGTCCGACTTCGCGGGGCGCAAGCTGGTGATCGCGTTCTACCCGAACGACTTCAGCCCGGTCTGCACCGACCAGCTGAGCGTCTACCAGGAGGTCCTCGGCGAGATCGAGAGCCGGAATGCGGCGCTGGTGGGGATCAGCGTCGACTCCCCATATGCGCACGCGGCCTTCCGCGAGCGGCTCGGCTTGACGATGGCGCTGCTGTCCGACTTCCACCCCAAGGGAGAGGTGACGCGGGCATACGGCGCCTGGATCGAGTCGCGGGGCCACGGGAACCGCTCGCTCGTCCTCGTCGACGAGGACGGGATCGTCGCCTGGTCTCATGCGTCGCCGACGCCCGTGGAGATCCCCGGCGCGAACCTGATCTTCGACGCGCTCGCCCGCTAGGCGGGGCGGGCGCACCGATGACCGAGCTGACGAGCTCCGCGGTGCCGCCGCTCGACGCGGACGACCACGTCGCCGGAGAGGGGCCGGAGGCGATCGTCTACGCGGACTTCGGCTGCCCGCACTGCGCCGCCGTCTGGGCGCGGATCCGGGGCCTGCCGCTGCGCCTCTGCCTGCGCCACTTCCCGATGGCCGCCAAGCACCCTCGCGCGCCAGCCCTCCATGCCGCCGCCGAGGCGGCCGGCCTGCAGGGAGCCTTCTGGGAGATGGCGGACTCGCTGTTCGCGGAGCGCGGCCGGGTGGACGATCCCCACCTCTGGGAGCGGGTCGAGCATTTCGGCCTCGACCTCGAGCGCTTCAACTCGGACCGCCCCTCCGAGCGGGTCGCAGCCCGGGTCCGGCGTGACTTCGAGAGCGGGATCCGCGCGGGCGTCTCGGGGACGCCGACGGCGTTCGTCGCCGGCCGCCCGGTCCGGGACGGGTTTGAGGATGCGCTCGCGAGGCTCGCGAGCCTCGCATCCGGCCCGCGAGGCCCGTAGCGCTTGCCCCCGTGGTCGGTCGCCGTTCGCGTCCCCCTGGCCCGCGGCCGCGGCAAGCCGCTCACCGGCGCGAACCCTACGCGGGCGGGGACGGCCGTGCGCCGGTTCCCGCGCGGTGCCTGCGCGGCGCCGCCCGCTACCATCGTGCGCGTTAGAGAACGAGAGTTCTGAACAGAGAGCCGCCATCCGGGCGGCAGTACCGAAGGGAAACATCACATGAGCAGGTTTGAAGTCAGCCGAGTTTCGGCTGAGATCGGGAGCGATGAGATCTCATTCGAGACCGGCAAGCTCGCCAAGCAGGCGAGCGGATCCGTCGTCGTGCGCAGCGGGGACACGATGGTGCTCTCCACGGCGACCAAGGGAAATCTTCGTGACGTCGACTTCCTCCCGCTGACCGTCGACGTCGAGGAGCGCCACTACGCCGCGGGCAAGATCCCGGGCTCCTTCTTCCGCCGCGAGGCGCGGGCGGGGGAGAAGGCGACGCTGACCGCGCGGATGATCGACCGGCCGCTGCGTCCGCTCTTCCCGAAGGGCTGGCACTACGAGACGCAGCTGGTCTGTCAGCCGATGTCCGTTGACCATGTCCACCCCTACGACATCCTCGCGATGAACGGCGCCTCGGCCGCGCTCGCCGTGTCCGACATCCCCGTCAGCGCCCACGTCGGCTCGGTCAGGGTCGGGAAGCTCGACGGCGACTTCGTCGTCAACCCCGCCGAGGAGACGCACGAGGACCTCGAGCTCGACCTGATCGTTGCCGGCACCGACGAGGCGATCCTGATGGTCGAGGCGGGCGCCGGCGGCGTCTCCGAGCAGGAGATCCTCGATGCGCTCGACATCGCACACGCCGAGATCAAGAAGCTCACGGCGGCTTTCGAAGAGCTGCGCGAGAAGGCCGGCAAGGAGAAGCTCGAGATCGAGGTTCCGCAGATCGACGAGGAGCTGCTGGAGTCGATCCGCGGCTCCCACGGCGACAAGCTTGACCAGGCCACCCAGATCGAGGGCAAGCTCGAGCGCCAGGACGCGATCGATGCCGTCGAGGCGGAGGTGCTCGAGCAGTACGCGCCCGAGGGCGACGAGGACCCGGACCGGGTCTCCGATGTGAAGGCCGCCTTCGCGAAGCTGGAGAAGGACATCATCCGCAAGCGGATCGCGATCGAGAAGAAGCGACCCGACGGACGCGCCCAGGACGAGATCCGTCCGATCGAGACCGAGGTCGACGTCGCCCCGCGCGTGCACGGCTCGGCGCTCTTCACGCGCGGGGAGACGCAGATCTTCTCGGCCGTGGCGCTGGGAACGACGCGGATGGACATGAAGGTCGACAACCTGGGCCTCCAGGAGACGAAGACCTTCTGGCACCACTACAACTTCCCGCCGTTCTCGGTGGGCGAGGCCGGGTTCATGCGCGGCCCGAAGCGCCGCGACATCGGCCACGGAGCGCTCGCCGAGCGTGCCCTGCAGCCGACGATCCCCGACCTCGAGGAGTTCCCGTACGTGACCCGCGTGGTCTCGGAGACGCTGGAGTCGAACGGCTCCTCCTCGATGGGCTCCGTATGCGCCTCCTCGATGGCGCTGCAAGCGGCCGGCGTGCCGGTCTCGGCGCCGGTCGCGGGCGTCGCGATGGGCCTGATCAAGGAGGGGGATGACTACGTCGTCCTCACCGACATCGCCGGCGTCGAGGACCACCTCGGCGACATGGACTTCAAGGTCGCCGGCAGCGCCGATGGAATCACGGCGCTGCAGATGGACATCAAGATCACCGGCGTCACCTTCGAGATCCTCACCGACGCCCTCGAACAGGCGCGCAAGGGCCGCCTGTTCATCCTCGACAAGATGGCCGAGACGATCGACGGCCCGCGCGCGGAGCTCTCGCAGTACGCGCCGCGGATCACCACGATCCACATCGACCCCGAGAAGATCGGGGCTCTGATCGGGAAGGGCGGCGAGACGATTCGCGCGATCTCCGAGGAGTTCGAGGCGCAGATCGACGTCGAGGACGACGGCTCGGTGCGCGTCTACGCGCCCACCGGCCAGCTCGTCGAGGCCTGCGTGAAGCGGATCGAGTCGATCACCAAGGAGGCCGAGGTCGGCGATCGCTACGAGGCCGGCAAGGTCGTGAAGACGACCAACTTCGGCGCCTTCGTCGAGCTCACGAAGGGCACCGACGGGCTGCTTCACATCTCCAACGTGAAGCCCGGCGAGCGAGTCGGCGCCGTCGAGGACGTACTCAACTCGGGCGACGAGATCGACGTCACGGTGGTCGAGGTCGACAAGGAGCGCGGCCGAATCGGCCTGCGTCTGACGGCAGACCCCGACGTCGCCGGCAAGAACGCCGAGGAGCTGGCCGGCGTCGGGACCGGTGACCCGGGCCCGCCGCGCCGCCGTGACGGCGGCGGCCGGGGCGGACGCGGCGGCGATCGTGGCGGCCGCGGAGGCCGCGACGGACGCGGCGGCGACCGCGGTCGCAGAGAGCGCCGTTGACCACCGCCGCCGCCCGGGTGACCGAGCTTGACTCGGGGATCCGGGTCGTCACCGAGGTCGTGCCGTCGGTCCGCTCGGTCGCCCTCGGGCTCTGGGTGAGGACAGGATCGCGTGACGAGACGCCCGCGCAGGCGGGCGTCTCGCACTTCCTCGAGCACCTCCTGTTCAAGGGCACGAAGCGCTACTCGTCGATCGAGATCGCCGAGATATTCGACGGGATCGGCGCCTCGGTGAACGCCGCCACCAGCAAGGAGTCGACCCACCTCTACGCGCGCTTCCTCGACACCCACACGGACCGCGCCTTCGACCTGCTCGCCGAGATGCTGCTCGGCCCGACCTTCCCGGAGATCGATTCCGAGCGCGAGGTCGTGCTGGAGGAGATCGCGATGTACGAGGACGAGCCTTCCGACAAGGTCCACGACGTCCTCGACGAGGCGGTCTTCGGCGGCCACCCGCTCGGACGGCGCGTGCTCGGGAAGGCCGAGGTGATCAGCTCGATCCCGGTGCCCGACATCGGCGCCTACCACGACTCCCACTACACCGGCGCCAACATCGTCGTCGCCGCGGCCGGCAACCTCGAGCACGACCGGATCGTCGCTCTCGCCCGCCAGCACGTCGAGCCCTCCTCGGGCAGCGGAAACGGCAGGCTCGAGCCGCCCGAGGACATCGAGGCGCGGGTCTGCTTCCAGCAGAAGGAGACCGAGCAGTACCACGTGTGCTTCGGAGGCCCGGGGATCAACCGCGCCGACGACCGCCGCTACGCGCTCGCGATCCTCGACTCGACCTTCGGCGCTTCGACCTCCTCGCGGCTGTTCCGCGAGGTGCGCGAGAAGCGCGGCCTCGCCTACGCCGTCGGCTCCTATACGCAGCAGTTCGTCGACAGCGGCCTGATCGGCCTCTACGTCGGCACTCGCGAGGACAAGGTCGAGGAGGCCTGCGACGTGATCGGCAACGAGCTCCGCAGCCTCACCGCCGACGGGATCACCGCAGACGAGCTTAACCGCGCCAAGGAGAGCGTCAAGGGCCGGATGGTCCTCTCGAGCGAGTCCACGGGCGCACGGATGTCACGGATCGCCCGGTCGGTCCTGTTCGACACCGAGCTCCTCTCGCTCGACGAGATGATCGCGCGCGTCGACGCCGTCACGCGCGACGACGTCGCCGAGCTCACTCGCGAGCTCTACGCGCCTGAGGTCCTGTCGGCGGCGGCGATCGCGCCGGACGAGGACCGCTTCCGCAGGGCCCTCGCGCCGGTCAGCGAGCAGCTCGCCGCTGCGTAGCCGGCGGCGGTCGGGGCCTAGGGCTCGGTCCCGAGCGAGGCGAGCGCGGCCTCGGTGTTGGTGAAGCCCTCGAAGCTGATCACCTTGCCGTCGCGGAACGTCAGGACCGCCGCGCCGGCGATCTGGTCGACGGGGATTCCGCTGCCCCTCCCGCTGCCGTGGAACGCCTGGTCGACGACGACTCGGTCGCCGAAGTCGTGGAACCGGCGCGCCTCGACCGCGAACCCCGTCCAGGCTCGCAGCCATTCGGCCCAGGCACCCGCCATCTCCGCGACGCCGCGGTAGACGCGGGGGTCCGGCCCCGGGATCACGAACTCGATCTCGGGATCGGCCCAGTCCACCGCTGAGAAGTCCCCGCGCCCCCAGGGCCCGAAGATCGACTTGGCCGCCTCGACGTTGTCCTCCGACACCCCTCCGAGTATCTCCCGAGCGCTCGGCCGCATAACATCGCCGCGTGGCCGATCCGATCAAGGTGGTCGTCTCCGGCGCCGCGGGGCGGATGGGGGCGACCGTATGCGAGACGGTCGAGGCGGCCGAGGGAATGTCGCTCGCCGGGAAGGCGGATCCCGCCCTCGGCGCCTCGCTCGAGGAGGCGCTGCCGGGCGCCGACGTCGTCGTCGAGTTCAGCACGCCGGAGACCGTTGCCGAGAACGCGCGCGCGGCGGTCGGGGCGGGCGTCCACGCGGTGGTCGGAGCGACGGGCTTCGACCTCGAGCAGCTCCGCGCCGACGTCGAGCGGGCGGACGGGGACGCCCGCTGCTTCGTCGCCCCGAATTTCGCGATCGGGGCGGTGCTGATGATGCAGTTCGCTCGCCAGGCCGCGGCGCAGATGCCCGAGTCCGAGATCATCGAGCTCCACCACGACCGCAAGCTCGATGCGCCGTCGGGAACCGCGAAGCGGACCGCCGAGCTGATCCGGGAGGCAGGGGGAAACGTGCACGAGCCGATCCACTCGGTGCGGCTGCCCGGGCTCGTCGCGCACCAGGAGGTGATCTTCGGCGGCGAGGGCCAGACGCTGACGATCCGCCATGACTCGATCGACCGCCACAGCTTCATGCCGGGCGTCGTCCTCGCGGTCCGGCGCGTCGCCGACCTCCCCGACCGCTTCACCGTCGGCCTCGAGCATCTCCTCTAGGGTTGTGGAGATGATCGACGGGCTGGAGGGGATGGACGGGACCGCGCAGGCGCAGCTTGTCCGCGACGGCGAGCTGAGTCCGGTCGAGTTGGCCGAGGCCGCGATCGAGCGCGCAGAGCGGCTCAACCCCGACCTGAACGCGATCATCCACCCGCTCTACGACGAGGGCCGCGCCGCCGCGGCCGGCGAGCTCCCCGACGGCCCCTTCAGGGGCGTTCCGTTTCTGCTCAAGGACATCGGCGCCGCCCTGGCGGGCCAGCCCCTGCACATGGGCTGCGAGGCGCTGAAGCGCGCCGCCTTTCGCGCCCCGGTCGACACCTACCTCGGCGCCCGCTTCCGCGACGCCGGCTTCGTCACGATCGGGAAGACGAACGTGCCCGAGTTCGGGATCCTGCCGACGACCGAGCCCGCCGCCTACGGCGCCTCGTGCAACCCCTGGGACCTCGGGCGCACGACGGGTGGCTCGAGCGGGGGCTCGGCCGCCGCGGTGGCCGCCGGGATCGTCCCGATCGCCCACGCCAACGACGGCGGCGGGTCGATCCGGATTCCCGCGAGTTGCTGCGGTCTGGTCGGTCTGAAGCCGACTCGCCAGCGCATCTCCGAAGGGCCCCTGATCGGAGACGTGATGTCGGGGCTGACCGTCGAGCTGGTCCTTGCGCGGAGCGTCCGCGACGTCGCCACGGTCCTCGAGGAGGTCGAGGGACCCGCGCCGGGGGACCCCTACGTGGCGCCGCCGCCCCTCCGTCCCTACCGCGAGGAGCTCGTCGCCGACCCGGGCCGGCTGCGGATCGGCCTCCTCACCGAAGCGATCGGCTCCGAGATCGAGGTTTCTCCTGTCGTCAGCGGGGCGGCACGCGGCGCCCTGGAGCTGCTCGGCAGCCTCGGCCACGAGGTCGACGACGACGCCCCGGAGGTCCCGCAGGGCGGTCCGTTCGACCCCATCGAGACCTTCATGACCCGCTGGTACGCCGGGCAGACGGCGACGAACGAGCAGTTCGAGGTGATCCTCGGCCGCCCGCTCGAGCCGGGCGACGTCGAGCCGCTCACGTGGGCGATGGCCGAGGAGGGCAGGCGCCGCAACGCCGGCCAGTACCTGGTCGCCGTCGGCGTTCACCAGGCGATCGCACGGCTGCTCGCGGACTGGTTCGAGGCTGGGCACGATCTGCTCCTGACGCCGACGCTGGGCGAGCCGCCGCCGCCGCTCGGGACCTTCGACGACTCCGGCGACGACCCGCTCCGCGCGATCGTCCGCGCCCAGCCGATGGGCGTGTTCACCGCGGTCTTCAACGCGACCGGCAACCCAGCGATCTCGCTGCCGCTGCACTGGACAGACGACGGGATCCCGGTCGGGATCCAGCTCGTCGCCCCGTTCGGCCGCGAGGACGTCCTGATCCGGGTCGCCGCGCAGCTCGAGAAGGCGCAGCCATGGGCCGAGCGGCATCCGCCGCTTTGGGCCGGAGCTGATCGCGCGCCCGCGTAGACTGATCCCGATGGCGGCGGAGATCGGAGGAGTGCTGACCGCGATGGTCACCCCGTTCGCGGAGGACGGCTCGGTGGACGAGGCCGCGGCGCGCAGGCTGGCGGGTCACCTGGTCGGGAACGGTTCGCACGGCGTCGTCGTCGCCGGCACGACCGGAGAGTCGCCGACCCTCTCCGATCAGGAGGTCATCTCGCTGCTGAGCGCAGTCAAAGCCGAGGTCGGAGACACGGCGACGGTCGTGTGCGGCACCGGAACCAACGACACCCGTCACTCCGAGCGCCTCTCGGCGGCCGCCGCCGAGGCCGGCGCCGATGCCGTCCTGGTCGTGGCGCCGTACTACAACAAGCCGAACCGGGCCGGAATCGGCGCCCACTACGAGGCGGTCGCCGGCGCCGCCGGGGTCCCGGTGATCGTCTACAACATCCCCTCGCGCGTCGTGATCAACCTCCCGCCCGACCTGCTCGCAGAGCTCGGCCAGGTCGAGAACATCGTCGCGGTCAAGCAGGCGAACAACGACGAGATCGGCGAGGTCGCGGGGCTGGACGTGCTGGCGGGCAACGACGACGTGTTCCTGCGCTGCCTCGAGAACGGCGGGGTTGGCGGCATCCTCGTCGCCTCGCACGCAGTCGGGAACGAGATGCGACAGGTCCTCGACGCCTTCGACGCCGGGGAGCTCGACCGCGCCCGCCAGGTCGACCAGCGGATCAGGCCCGTCTACGAGGCGATGGGTCTGGACACGAACCCGATTCCGGTCAAGGCGGCCGCCGAGATGCTGGGGTTGATCCCGTCGGCGCGGATGCGGCTGCCGATGGTCGCGGCAGACGAGTCGACCCGCGCGGGGGTTCGCAGCGCGCTCGAGGCGCAGGGCCTGCTGACAGCGAGCGCCGCCTAGCTTGAGCGCCTCGATCCGGATCCTGCCCCTCGGCGGGCTGGGGGAGATCGGCAAGAACATGACCGCCGTCGAAACCGACGGACGGATCGTGATCGTCGACACCGGCCTGATGTTCCCGACCGCGGAGATGCTCGGCATCGATCTGGTGCTGCCGGACTTCTCGACTCTCCGCGACCGCGCCGATGACATCGAGGCGATCGTCCTCACCCACGGGCATGAGGACCACGTCGGGGCGCTGCCCTACGTCCTCCGGGAGATCGGGATGCCCCCGGCGATCTACGGGGGCCTGCTCACAATCGGGATGGTCCGCTCGAAGCTCGACGAGCACAAGCTCCGCGACGTGCCGCTCCAGGAGCTGCCCGCGGGCGACCGGGTCCAGGCCGGGCCGTTCGAGATCGAGCTGGTCCACATGGCGCACTCGATCCCCGACGCGCGCGCGGTCGCGTTGAAGAGCGACGCCGGAACGGTCCTGATCACGGGCGACTACAAGTTCGACCAGACCCCGGTCGACGGGATCCCCGCCGACGTCTCGCGGCTCGCTGAGCTGGGGCGGGAGGGAGTGCTCTGCCTTTGCGGCGACTCCACGAACGCCGACCGGCCCGGGGTCGCTCCCTCCGAGTCGAGCGTCGGCCCGGCCCTGCTCGACGTCTTCTCGAAGTGCGAGGGGCGGATCATCGTCACCTCGTTCGCCTCCAACGTGCACCGTGTCCAGCAGGCGATCAACGCGGCCGCCGAGCTCGACCGCCGCGTCGCTCTGGTCGGGCGCTCGATGCGAAAGAACTTCAACATCGCGGCCAATCTCGGGATCGCCTCTGCTCCAGAGGGCCTCTTCATCCAGCCGAAGGAGATCGAGGACTTCCCCGACGACAAGGTCGTCGTGATCTCGACCGGGAGCCAGGGCGAGCCGCTCTCGGCGCTGCGGCGGATGGCCTACAACGACCACCGCGACGTCGACCTCCACTCGGGCGACACGGTGATCTTCTCGGCTACGCCGATCCCTGGGAACGAGCGCTCGGTGAACGAGACGATCGACCGCATCTTCCAGATCGGGGCCCAGGTGGTGACCGCGCGCGACGCTCCGATCCACGCCTCGGGCCACGGCTGGCAGGAGGAGCTGAAGCTGATGCTGAACCTGACCAAGCCGCAGAACGTGTTCCCCTTCCACGGTGACCACAAGCGGTTGCGGCTGCACGCCGACCTGGCGCGCTCGGTCGGGATCCCCCCCGAGCGCACCTTCATCGGCAAGAACGGCCTCGCCCTTGACATCGACGAGCGCGGCGCCCGGTTCGGCGAGGACGTGCACGCGGGCATGATCTTCGTCGACGGTGTCTCGGTCGGAGAGCCGGACGAGTTCGCCCTTCGCGACCGCCGCAAGCTGTCCGACGACGGCGTCTTCATCGTCGTCGCGACGATCTCCGCCGAGGACGGCTCCCAGGTCGCCGAGCCCGAGGTGATCTTCCGCGGCGTCCCGTTCGGCAGCGAGGCCGACGGGCTCCACGACGAGCTCCGGCAGGTCGTCGCCGAGACCCTCGCCGAGGCCGCCGAGGACAACATCAACGAGGTCGCGCTGCTTCAGCAGGACCTCCACGACGACATCGCCGAGTTCGTCTACGACAAGCTGCGTCGCCGGCCGCTTGTGCTCCCGGTCGTCGTGGAGGTCTAGCGGGCGCCAGGCCGCTCGCCTTCGGAGCGAAGGCGAAGCCGGAGCGACTTGCGCGGGGCGGCCGCCGTGGCCGCGACTCGATGGCGAAGCCGGATCCCGACCGCGAAAGAGATACCCGCGGGGATCGAGGGAGGGCGACCCCCGCGGGCCTGCCGTCGACCCGGAGCTATGGCCGGGTCTTCAGCGCGGTGCCCGCCGGCCGAGTGGGTTTCTCGTCCGGGCAGGCGGTGTCTCGTCCGCATCGGAAACTACGGGCTCGGCCTGAACCTGGACTAAAGGCAGTCGCACGGTGAACCGGGCGCCGCCCAGCTCCGCCGTCCCGGCCTCGACCGAGCCGCCGTGGGAGGTGGCCACGGCGCGGACGATCGCCAGCCCGAGGCCGCTCCCGCCGGTGCCGGCCATGTCGGCGGGGCCGTCGCCGCGGACGAAGCGCTGGAAGACTTGATCGCCGAGCTCCTCGGGGATGCCCGGGCCGCTGTCGGAGACGTTCACGACCGCCTCGCCATCGTCGCGGCGGGCGCCGACCGCCACCGTCGATCCCGTCGGTGTGTGCCGCAGCGCGTTCTCGACGAGGTTGAGGATCATCCGGTGGAGCTCGTCGGGGTTACCCTCGACGGGGAGGGGGCCCGAGAGGTCGATGCTGAGCCTGCGCTCGGAGGCGAGCGGCTCGACCTCGTCGACGACGGCGCGTGCGATCTCGGCGAGGTCGGCTTCGATCCTCGCCGAGCGACGGCCCGCGTCGGCCCGCGCGAGCAGCAGCAGGTCGGAGACGAGCCGCGACATCCGCCGGGTCGACCCGAGCGCCGACTCGACGGCGTGGCGGTCCTCGCCCTGGTCGAGCGACGCTTGCAGCAGCTCGAGGTTGGCCTGCACGCTTGTCAACGGCGTGCGCAGCTCGTGAGAGGCGTCGGCGACGAACTCGCGCTGGCGCTCGAGCGCGCGCTCGCGCTCCCCGCGCGCCTGATCCAGGGACGCCAGCATCCCGTCCATGGTCCGGGCCAGCTCCCCGACCTCGTCATCGGCCGCGGGCAGCGGCATCCGGCGCGAGGGATCGCGGGTCGCGGCGATCTCGCGAGCGAGGGCGGTGAGACGGCCGATCGGGCGCATCGCCCGGTTGGCGACCGCGAGCCCCGCGAGCAGGGCGAGCGCGGTGCCGCCGATCACCCCGGCGCCGAGGAACAGCCAGAGCCGGCCGACGCTGTCGTTGACGTTCGCGTCGGGCTCGGCGTACTGGACGAAGGCCCTCAACCCCCCTGCCGTGACCGGCTCGCTGGCGACGCTGAACTCGCCGGTGTCGGAGACCGAGGCCTGGGGCGCGCCCAGATCGGTGCCGGGATCCGTGGTCAGGAACGGCCGGCCGTCCTCGTCGACGATCCTGATCACGGCGCCGTCAGCCATCGCGGAGTCCTTCAGGTTCGGGGCTTCGATCACAGGACCCTGGACCGAGTCGACGGCGACGGTGCTCTCGGAAGCGACCGCGTTGGCGGCACCGCGGAGCTCGTCCTCGAAGTCGTTTCGCATCCGGTCGCCGACCAGGTTGCCGAGCACCACCGCGAACACCACCAGGATCGCGGCGGTCAGGCCCGCCGTCGTGACGGCGATCCGCCAGCGCACGGGAATGCGCTCGAGGCTCGCCTGCAGGCGCTTCATCAGGACCCCTTGAGGACGTAGCCGGCGCCGCGCTTGGTGTGCAGCATGCGAGGCTCGCCGTCGGCCTCGAGCTTGCGCCTCACGTTCGAGATGAACACGTCGATCGTGTTCGTCTGCTCGAACGGGTCATATCCCCAGACGTCCTCGAGGAGGCGCTCGCGCGAGACGACCAGCTTCTGGTTGCGGGCGAGGTACTCGAGCAGCTCGAACTCGCGGTTGGTGAGCTCGATCTCGCGGTCGCCGCGCTTGGCCTCGCGGGTGTCGGGGTTGAGCAGCAGGTCGCCGACCACGATCGCGGCGGAGCCGCGCGGCGGGCGACGGCGCAGCAGCGCCCTGATCCGGGCAAGCAGCTCCTCGCGCTCGAACGGCTTCGGCAGGTAGTCGTCGGCGCCGGCGTCGAGCCCCTCGACGCGGTCGTCGGTCTCGGTGCGCGCGGTCAGCATCAGGATCGGCACGTCCGAATCCGCTCGCAGCCGGCGGCAGACCTCGACGCCGTCCAGGCGCGGCAGGCCCAGGTCGAGGACGATCAGGTCGGGCGTGAACTCCTCCGCCGCCCGGAGCCCCTCGACGCCGTCACCGGCGCTGCGCACCTCGTGTCCCTCGGCGCGCAACGAGCGCCGCAGCACGTCGGCGATCGCCTCGTCGTCCTCGACGACGAGCACGCGCCCGCTTGCTCCGTTCTCATGGGCCATCACCCGAAAGGGTAGGACGCGGATGTGGGAACCCCGGCCATTCTTGAGGCAACGTTTATCGCCGTTTTCCGGTCCGATCCGTGCCTGCGCACGGAGGGGAGAGGCGGCGGGCGTCGAAGAGTGGGCGGATGCTTGCAGACAAGCTCTTCGGCGCGCCCGAGCGGAAGCCTCCGGCTCGGCGCAAGCGCAGCGCGCCCGCGCGCGGCCGTGCGGGCGCCGGCCGCGGCGCCGGCGCGCGGCGCGGCGGCGGGCCCCGCCGGGCGCCGTCCCCCGAGGTGCGCCAGCGCCGTATGGACCTGCTCGGGCTCTGCTGCGTCGCCCTCGCGGTCTATCTCGGCTACGTGATCTACCTCGGCTGGAACGGCGGCGCCGTCGGCAACGGAGCCGAGGCGGCGCTCGCTTACGCGGTCGGGAAGGGGGCGGTGGTGTTCCCGGTCGTGCTTGCGCTCGGCGGGCTCGCGCTGATCATGAAGCCGCTGATGCCGTCGCCGGGCGCGATCGCCGTCGGCGCGTTCGCCGTCTGTGCGGGCCTGCTCCTGGCGCTCGCGGCGCAGACGGCTGGCCTCGCCCCCGGCGGGACCCGGGAGGAGCTGTTCCAGCCCGACTTCTTCCGCGATCACGGCGGCGGCCTCGGCGAGGTCCTCTACTGGGCGAGCACCACCCTCTTCCAGCGCCTCGGTGCTCACATCATCGCCGTGCTGCTGGTGATCGCGGGCGCGCTGCTTATCGCGGGCCGCTCGGTCTCGGACATGATCGCCGCCGCCCATCGCGGCTTCTCGCGCGCCCGCGACGGCGCCGCCGATTTCGTGACCCTGATGCGCGACTCGCGCGTCCAGACGACCGACCCCGACCTGATCCACACCGACCCGAGCGACACCGACCCGATCTTCGGGCCGCCCGAGCCGTTGCACGAGGCGCCGACGATCAAGCGCGCCGATACGGACGAGGACCTGCCCACGGCGGCGAACTTCGACGAGGCCGTCCGGATCGGGGACGAGCCGACGACCTCGTCGTTCAGGGCGATCGAGACAACGGGGGACTCACCCGACATCGCGGGCGGGGACGCGAGCGAAGCGAGCGAGCCCGGAGCAGATGGCGCTGGTGCGCTGGACGACGCGCGGGCCGCGGGGGAGATCAAGGGGCCGGCGCTGACCCCGATGGGGGAGAAGCGGGGCATCACGGAGTCCGAGGAGATCGACTACGTGACGCCCGACCCCGAGCGAATGCTCGAGCGGGGTCTGGCGGACAGGGGACCGGAGAAGAGCGACCACGAGGCTGTCGCGCGGACGCTGCTGGAGACGCTCGGCCACTTCGGCGTCGAGGCGCAGCTCGTCGGCGTCGTCAGCGGCCCGCATGTGAGCCGCTACGAGCTCCGGCTCGCCCCCGGCACCAAGGTCTCGAAGATCACCCAGCTCCGTGACGACCTCGCCTACGCGCTCGCCTCCACCGACATCCGCATCCTGGCGCCGATCCCGGGCAAGCAGGCGGTCGGCGTCGAGGTCCCGAACCAGCGCCGCCGCCTCGTCCGCCTCGGCGACATCTACGGCGGCCGCCCGGCAGGGTCCTCACCGCTCGTCGCCTGGCTCGGCAAGGACATCAGCGGGTCCGCCGTTTGGACCGACCTGCAGAAGATGCCGCACGCCCTGATCGCAGGCACGACCGGGTCGGGCAAGTCCGGCAGCGTCAACGCGATCCTCGGCTCGCTGCTCCTGCACGCCTCGCCGAACGAGCTGCGGCTCGTGCTCGTCGACCCGAAGCAGGTCGAGCTGAACCACTACGAGCGGGTCCCGCATCTGCTGACGCCTGTCGTCACCTCACCGCGGCTGGCCGCGAACGTGCTCAACAACCTGATCGCCGAGATGGAGAGCCGCTACACCGTGATGAGCGCGGCCCGGGCCCGCAACATCGGCGAGCTCAACAAGGTCCGGGAGCGCGACGGCGAGCCGCCGCTCCCCTACATCCTCTGCGTGATCGACGAGCTCGCCGACCTGATGATGGTCGCCCCGACCGAGGTCGAGGACGCGATCATCAGGCTCGCCCAGAAGGCGCGCGCCGTCGGCATCCACCTGCTGCTCGCGACCCAGCGGCCCTCGACCGACATCATCACCGGCACGATCAAGGTCAACATCCCCTCGCGGATGGCGTTCGCGGTCTCCTCCCAGGTCGACTCGCGCGTGATCCTCGACCAGGGTGGGGCCGAGACCCTGCTCGGGCAGGGAGACATGCTCTTCCGCCCGGCCGGGACGTCGAAGCTGCAGCGGATCCAGGGCGCCTTCATCACCGAGGACGAGATCGCCGCGATCACCGATCACTGGGCCGATCAGGGCGAGCCGGAGTTCGCCGAGGAGCTCCTCGAGGCGCCCGAGGCCTCAGGCGACGCCTCCGCCGGGGAAGAGGACTTCGACCCCGACCAGGACGACCTCCTCGAGCAGGCGGCCCATGTCGTCGTCGAGTCCGGGACCGCCTCCGTGTCGATGATCCAGCGCCGCCTCCGGGTCGGCTACACGCGGGCGGGCCGGCTGATCGACATGCTCGAGCGGCGCGGGATCATCTCCGGTTACGAGGGGTCGAAGCCGCGCCAGGTGCTCGTCTCGATGGCGGACCTGCCGCGGGTGCTCGGCGGGGGGGAGCCTCGCGTCGACGAGGACACCGGCCCGATGGAGGCCGTCGGCGCCCCCGACGACTAGGCGCGGCCGTCCGTGTAGACCGGCGGCTTGAGGTGGCATGGACCGCGGATTGCGAGAATCAGCCGGGTGACCGTCCGCGCTGGGATCGTCGTGACCGGGACCGAGGTGCTCGGCGGGTTCATCACGGACCGCAACGGGCCGTGGCTCTCGGAGCGGCTCGCGGGGCTGGGGGTGGAGCTGGTACAGACGACGGTCGTCGGCGACCGCCCCGAGGACATGGAGGCGGTGTTGCGCTCGATGCGCGACCAGGGGATCGACCTCGTGATCACGAGCGGGGGGCTGGGCCCGACCGCCGACGACCTGACCGCCGAGGTGGTCGGGCGGTTCGCCGGTCGCGAGCTCGTCCTCGACGAGGAGATGGAGGCGAAGATCGCGGCGATTCTCGAGCAGTTCGCGAAGCGAATGCGGTTCGACATGGACGCCCTCCGCGAGGCGAATCGCAAGCAGGCGCTGGTGCCGGATGGGGCGACGGCGCTGGACCCGGCGGGCACGGCGCCCGGCCTCGTTGTCCCCGCCGACGGCCAGGTGGTGGTCGTGCTGCCGGGCCCGCCGCGCGAGCTTCAGGAGATGTGGCCGCGCGCGCTCGAGACCGAGCCGGTCAAGGAGGTGCTCGAGCGCGCCGACCCCTACGTCGAGCTCCAGGTGAGAATGTTCGGGATCCCGGAGTCCGAGCTCGCGCAGGCCCTGCGCGAGATCGAGGACGAGACCGATCTCGAAGACCTCGAGATCACCACCTGCCTCCGGGGCGGCGAGCTGATCACCGACATCCGTCACCGCGAGGGAGCGGAGACGGCGGCCGAGGCGCTCGTCAGGGGGCTCAACGACCGGCTCGGCCGGTTCGCCTACAGCTACAACGGCGAGAGCATCGAGGACGTCGTCGCGCGCCTGCTCGGCGGGCAGATGCTGGCCGTCGGCGAGTCGTGCACCGGCGGGCTGCTGGCCGCGCGCTGCACCGAGGGGGCCGGCGCGTCCGAGTGGTTCGCCGGCAGCGTCGTCTCCTATTCGGATGAGGCGAAGGTCGAGCTGCTCGGCGTCGATCAGAGGCTGCTCGACGCGCACGGAGCGGTATCGCCGGAGGTCGCCGAGGCGATGGCCGACGGTGCCCTCGCGCGGTTCGACGCCGACGTGTCCGCCGCGATCACGGGGATCGCCGGGCCGACCGGCGGAACGGAGTCGAAGCCCGTCGGCTACGTCTGCTTCTGCGCCAAGCTCGCGAGCGGGGAGAAGCTCGCCCGCGACCCGGTCCTGCCCGGGGGCCGCGCCGACATCCGGCAGCGCTCGACGGTGGTCGCGCTGCACCTCGTCCGCTTCCTGCTCGAGGGTCGCGAGCCGCCTCGCTGAGCGGCCGTCCCGCGGACGCGCCTAGACCGCGAACAGCCGTTGGGCGCGGTCGAGCACGAGCTCGGGACGCTCGTCGGCGATGAAGTGGCCGACGCCGGGAACGAGCTCGAGCTCCATGTCGGGGGCGTTCCGCTCGAACCCCCGGAGCAGGCTGTGGTGCTGGACGCGGTCCCCGGTTCCGAACAGGAGCAGGGTCGGCGTGTTGAGGACACACCCCGCGTACTTGCCGCGGACCGTCGCGGGCAACAGCTCCAGCAAGGCGTGACGGTAGAGCAGCGCGGCCGCCATCGCCCGCTCCGGCTCGCGGAACTGCTCGGTGAAGATCGCCCGCTCGCGGGGGCTCCAGCCGGCCTCGCGCCCGCCCACCCACGCCAGCGACGGCTCGATCCAGGCTGCTCGGGCGCCGAGCCTGCCGGGAAGCAGCGCCGGAGCCGCGAGCGGCCACTGGTACCAGAAACGCCAGGCGTGCAGCAGCGAAGTCGGCGACGCGCGTCCGAATGGATGGAGGATGTTGAGCGCCAGGAAGCGGCGCACCCGCGCGGGGTGACGCAGGCAGAGCATGAACCCGGTCCAGCCGCCCCAGTCGTGGCCGACGAGGTCGACGGGGCCGTCGACCTCGAGCTCGTCGAGGAGGGCGACGAGGTCCGAGGCGAAGACCTCCGGATCGTACCCGCCCGGCGGCGCCTCGCTCCAGCCGAAGCCGCGCAGGTCGGGGCACAGCACGCGGTGGTCCCGTGCCAGCGGCCCGATCAGCGCCCGCCACATCCACCAGTGCTGCGGCCAGCCATGCAGCATCAGCAGCGGAGGGCCGGAGCCCGCCTCGGCGACGTGCATCCCGAGTCCGCCCGCCTTGACGAAGCGGTGCTTGACACCCTCGACCTCGGGCAGCGGACGCCTCACGAACTGGCGCGAGTCTAGGTGGTGAGGGCAGGGGAGAGGCCGGCGGCCCAGGCCCTCAACCACCGGTGAGCTCCGCCGCGGTTAGCGTTGCGTGCATGGCCAAGGAGCGCCTGAAGAGCCCGCGCGCGCGGCTGTTCGTGGCGCTCGAGCTGCCCGACGCCGTGCGCGAGGGGATCGTCGCCTGGCAGCGGCGCGAGCTCGGCGACCCCGCGCTGCGGCCGGTGAAGCCGGAGTCCCTTCACATCACCCTGGTCTTTCTCGGCTACCAGGCGGAGAAGGACCTCGATCGGATCGCGAAGGCGGCTCTCGGGGCCCCTGACGCCGCGCCGGAGGTGCGGCTCGAGCCGGAGCCGGTCGGAGTGCCGAAGGGGAAGCGGCCGCGGCTGTTCGCGCTCGACGCGCCCTCGGAGGGCGCGGTCGAGCTTCAGCGCCGGGTCGAGGAGGGCCTGGTGGGGGCGCGGTTCTACGAGCCCGAGAGGCGGCCGTTCTGGCCGCACCTGACCGTGGCGAGGGTGAAGCCGGAGAGGCGGGGGTCCAGGAAGCCGGCGCTGGTGGAGACGCCGCCCGGGCCTCTGCCCGAACACACGTTCCCGCCGTTCCGTCCGACCCGTCTGGTGCTGTTCAGATCCCACTTGCGGCCGACAGGCGCCGAGTACGAACCGATGGCTGAGTTGGAGCTTCCGACCGCCCCGGATGACCAAGGAACAGAGAGGTGACTTGAGATGGCAGATGCGAACCCCGACCTGAGGGACGCGAACGAGAAGGACGCGAAGGCGCGCGATCAGGCGCTGAAGGCGGCGATGAGCCAGATCGAGAAGGAGTTCGGAGCCGGTTCGCTGATGACGCTCGGCGCGGACGCGGTCGTCAAGGTCGATGCGATCTCGACCGGGTCGCTGCCGCTCGACATCGCCCTCGGGATCGGCGGCGTCCCGCGGGGGCGGATCGTCGAGATCTTCGGACCGGAGTCCTCGGGGAAGACGACGCTGATCTACCACATCATCGCCGAGGCGCAGGCCCGCGGTGGCGTCTGCGCCTTCGTCGACGCCGAGCACGCCCTCGATCCCGCCTATGCGCGGCGGATCGGCGTCAACACCGACGAGCTGCTGATCTCCCAGCCCGACTACGGCGAGCAGGCGCTTGAGATCGTCGACGTGCTGGTCCGCTCCGGCGCCGTCGACGTCGTCGCGGTCGACTCGGTCGCGGCGCTGACCCCGCGGGTCGAGCTCGAGGGCCAGATGGGGGAGACCCAGGTCGGCCTCCAGGCCCGGTTGATGTCCCAGGCGCTGCGCAAGCTCGCCGGCAACTTGAACCGCGCCAACACGGCCTGCCTGTTCACGAACCAGATCCGCGAGAAGATCGGGGTGATGTTTGGCTCGCCGGAGACCCAGCCCGGCGGCCGTGCGCTCAAGTTCTATTCCTCGCAGCGGCTCGACATCCGTCGGATCGAGACCCTCAAGGAGGGGACGGAGGCGGTCGGGAACAGGGTCCGCGTGAAGGTCGTCAAGAACAAGGTCGCCTCACCCTTCCGCCAGGCCGAGTTCGACATCGAGTACGGCCAGGGGATCTCGAAGGAGGGCGGGGTGCTCGACCTCGCCCTCGAGCACGGCCTGATCCAGAAGTCGGGCTCCTTCTTCTCCTACGGCGAGACCCGGCTCGGCCAGGGGCGCAACAACACGAAGGAGTTCCTCAGGGACAACCCCGAGCTGCGCGCGAAGCTCGAGGCGCAGATCCACGAGAAGCTCGGCGCCGGCGAGGACGAGGAGCCGCCGAAGCCGAAGCCGGTGCCCGCCGAGCCCGAGGCCGAATCGAAGGCCGAGACGGAGCCCGACAAGGGGAAGGCGGCGACGCGCAAGCCGCAGAAGAAGGCTGCCTGAGCCGGAGCCATACGAGCTCGCGCTGCGGGCGCTGGGCCAGAAGGAGCGGACCGAGGCCGAGCTCGCGGGCTGGCTTCGCGAGCGCGGCGTCGAGGAGACCGAGCTCCACGAGGCGATCGCGCGCCTCGCCGAGGCGGGCGCCCTCGACGACGAGCGGTTCGCGCGGCGGTTTGCGGAGGACAAGCGCGAGCTGCGCGGCTGGGGCCCCGATCGGATCGCCGAGGCGCTGCGGGGGCGCGGCGTCGAGGAGTCCCTGATCGCGGCCGCGCTGGCCGCGGAGGAGCCCGAGGCGACGGTCGCGAGGGCGGTCGAGGTGCTCGAGGAGGGTGGTCGGGAGCTCGGCGACGAGGCCGGGCGCAATCGGGCTCTGGCGCTGCTCGCACGGCGCGGGTACCCGCTCGAGGTCGCCTACGACGCCGTTCGGGCGTTCGAGCGGAACGGATAGCATCCAGCGCCGTGGATTCGGACCTGTTCTGGTTCTTCGCCGGCGCACTCGTCCTCGCGGCCGTAGTCCTCGCCTTCATCGGGCTCAGAAGCAAGGGGAGGTGGCCGACGTCCAGCCGGCCCGTCGCGATCGGGATCGCGATCTTTGCGGCCCTCGTCGTCGCAACGGGCGCTTTCGCGATCGCCTACGCCGAGGACGAGCAGGAGCACCGCGACGCTGAGCTCGCGGCGGAGGAGGCGGAGGCGCAGCGCCTCGAGCAGGAGCAGGGTGACGAGGGAGCCTCTCCCTCAGCGCAGCAGACCACCGGCGCCTCCGAAGGCGGGCAGCCGGGTGGCGCACCCGAGGCGGGCGCCGCCGCCACGCTCGACGTGAGCTCGCCCGCGGACGGCTCGCTCGTCTACGAGCCGTCGGGCCTCGAGGCCGGCGCGGGCAACATCACCCTCGCCTACGACAACCCCTCGGCGGTGCCCCACAACATCAACCTCGAGGTCGAGGGCGAGACGATCGCCGAGAGCGAGTCCCTCACGAATGGCTCGACCGAGATCAGCGCGGAGCTGGCCCCGGGCGAGTACCTGTTCTACTGCTCCATCCCGGGCCACCGGCAGGCCGGGATGGAGGGCACGCTCACGGTCGACTAGCCCCCTCGCCGGTCGCCACTTGCGGCAGCAGCGACGGCTCGACGCCGAGCAGCCGCGCGGGCCGGTGCGGCAGCCACCAGTTCCACCGCCCGAACAGCGACACCATCGCCGGCACGAGCAGGGCTCGGACCACGGTCGCGTCGAGCAGGATCCCGGCCGCGAGGCCGGTCGCCAGCATCTTCACGTCCGTCTCCGGCCCCGAGGCGAGCGCCGCGAACGAGAGGAACAGGATCAGCGCCGCGCTCGTCACGAGCCGACCGGTGCGCCCGATCCCGCGCACCACCGCCGTCTCGGTCGAGCCGGTCCGGTCGTACTCCTCGCGCATCCGGCTGAGGATGAACACCTCGTAGTCCATCGAGAGGCCGTAGAGGAAGGCGAAGATCATCAGCGGCATCCAGGCAGGGATCCCGCCGGTCGCCTCGATGCCCCAGATCGCCTCGGAGCCTAACCCCTGCTGCCAGACGAGGACGAGCACGCCCCAGGCCGCCGCGACGCTGACCACGTTCAGGATCACCGCCTTGAGCGGAAGCAGCAGGGAGCGGAACGCGCGCGCGAGCAGGATGAAGGTGGTGACCGCGATCAGGGCCAGCATCAGCGGGAAGCTCCCGTAGACGGCCGAGATGAAGTCGTCGTTGACCGCCGGGAAGCCGCCGACGCTCACGGCGGGGCCGCTCGCGTGAGCGGTGTCGCGCACCCGGTCGAGCACGGCGTTCCCCTCGGAGGTCGAGACGTCGGGGACCGTGAAGGCGTCCACGATCGCGGACCCGTCGCGGCGCCAGGCGTCGCCCTTCGGCGCCACCGCGCCGTGGATCCCTTCGACCTCGCGGAGGTCCCGGGCCACCTTGTCGGGATCGGTGCCGCCCTCGACGAGTACCTCGTGGGGAAGCAGTGCCCCGGCGCCGATCCCGGATCGCTCGAGCGCCTCGAGGCCGTCCTTGGCGGGACCGGGCTTGGCGATCGACTCCGTGCTGGCGTCGCCGAGATGCAGGTTGCCGGCCGCGACCAGGAGTGCGCCGAGCACGGCGGCTCCCGCGCCAGCGGCCAGCCAGCGCCGCCGCTGGATCGCCTCGGCCCAACGGGTCCACGCGCGACTGGCGCGGTCGTCGGTGCGGATGTGGGGCCAGTCGAGCCGGCCGCCGACCTTCGACAGCACGACCGGGAGCAGCGTCACGGCGACGGCCGTGCTGACCAATGGGATCAGCATCCCTCCGTAGGCCATCGAGCGCAGGAACGGGAGCGGGAGAGCGACCAGCGCCAAGAGGCCGATCGCGACCGTTGTGCCGCTGAACAGCACCGCCCGCCCAGCCGTCTCCATCGCGCGTTGGACGGCCTCGTCCCCTGTCGCGCCGTGGGCGCGCTCCTCACGCCAGCGAGTGGAGACGAGCAGCGAGTAGTCGATCGCCAGCCCCAGTCCGACCAGCGCGACGAGGAACTGAACGATCGGCGAGACGTCGGTGAACTGCGTCAGGCCGAGCAGCAGCAGGAAGGTCGTCAGGATCGAGCAGGCGGCCATCGCGAGGGGGACGAGCGCGAGCAGGGATGCGAACACGAACGCGAGCACCGCGAGCGCGCCGACGCCGCCGATCAGGGTCTCGATCAGTACGCCGGGGCCGTCACTGCTCTGCTCTCCGGTGTCGAGGACGTCGTAACCGCTCAGCATCACCGGCGCTCCGGCGACCCTGACGTCGGCGAGTGCCGAGCGGACCTCGTCCTGGGTCGCCTCGTCGGACTCGAAGCCCGTCGTGCGGGGCCGGTAGTTGATGATCGCGAACGTGGTGCGGCGATCCTCGGAGACGAACGCGTCGTCGCCGGTCGAGGTGTAGGAGGCGATCCGCCCGTCGGGCAGGGTGCGCTCGAGACGGGCATCGATCTCGGCGAGCCCCCGCTTGGCGGCGGGCGAGTCCACGCTCGTGCCCTCGGGCAACGTCACCACGGGCACGAGCGGAGCCGCGTCGGCCGCGGTGCCGCCGTAGCGCTCGGTTATCTCCCGGTTGGTCTCCCAACCCTCCCTGCCGGGAACGGAGAAGTCCTGGTCGAGCGCCTCGGAGGCCGAACCGGCCGCCGCGACGCCGGCGATCGTGAGCACGACCCAGCTGATCGCGACGGTGCGCTTGTGGGCGAGTACCCAACGGGTGAGAGCGGACACGGCTACCTCCAGGTTCGAGGGGGGAGATCGGGAGTGTCCGCAGGGTGCCGCGCGCGGCCGGGACTGTCTATTGGGGATTCCCCGACCGCGGCCCTATGTTCCCCTCGGGGGCGACTAGACGATCGCGACTAGACGATCGCGAGCGCCAGCGCGGCGAGAAGCGTCGTGCAGATCAGCATCGCGCCGGCAGTGGCGGCGACGCGGAGCGGCCGGGGGCGAGAGCGGCGGCTCGAATGGTGCTGGTAATGGGCCTGATTCCTCTGAGACTCGATCATCACGTGGAGCGGATGCATTGGAACCTCCTGTTCCGTTGTCATCTGCTCTGACGATGAGGGCGGCGCGGAATTCCCTCAGTGACCTTTCGCACAGGGCACGTGACGTTGCACACATGCCGGCCCCGGGCGGCTCGACCTCCTGCCCCGAGGGCTGGTCCCGCGCAGCGGGGCGAGGGGCTACATTGAGCGCGATGGAGCGCCGCTACCACGTGACCACCTTCGGGTGTCAGATGAACGAGCACGACTCCGAGCGGATGAAGGGGATGCTCGACTCGCTCGGCTACGTCGAGGCCGAGCGCCGCGACGAGGCGGACCTGATCCTCTTCAACACCTGCTCGATCCGCGAGTCGGCCGACAACCGGTTCGTCGCCCACCTCGGCGAGGCGAAGCGGCTGAAGGGGGAGGACCCCGCCCGCGTGGTCGGCGTCGGCGGCTGCTGGGCGCAGTCCGTCAAGGACGAGGTCTTCAGGCGCTTCCCGTTCGTCGACGTCGCCTTCGGACCGGGCCAGATCCACCGCCTCGCCGAGTTCCTCACCTCCGATTCGCTCACGGCTCAGGGATATTTCGAGTTCGAGGAGGTGTCCGGGCACCTGCCGATGAAGCGGGCGCGCGAGTTCCAGGGCTGGGTTCAGATCTCGCAGGGCTGCAACTGCGTCTGCGCCTATTGCATCGTCCCCTCCACGCGCGGGCGCGAGGTCAGCCGCGACCCCGCGGAGCTCGTCGCCGAGGTCGAGCGCCTCGCCGGCGACGGCGTCCGCGAGGTGACCCTGTTGGGGCAGAACGTGAACAGCTACGGCCGTGATCTGCCGGCCCAGTCGAGGATCCGGTTCTCCGAGCTGCTCGCGCGAATCGACGCGATCGAGGGGATCGAGCGGATCCGCTACACGAGCCCGCACCCCAAGGACATGCGCGAGGACGTGATCGTCGCCCACGCGAGCCTTCCCTCGCTCTGCGAGCACATCCACCTGCCGCTCCAGTCCGGGTCGAGCGCGGTCCTGAAGCGGATGCGGCGCACCTACAACCGAGAGCGCTACATGGACCGCGTCGCGCTGATCCGCGAGCACGTCCCAGACTGCGCGATCACGACCGACGTCATCGTCGGCTTCCCGGGTGAGACCGAGGAGGACTTCGCCGCGACGCTCGAGGTGGTCGACGAAGTGGGCTACGACGGTGCGTTCACGTTCGTCTTCTCGCCGCGGCGCGGGACCGAGGCCGCCGAGATGGACGGCCAGCTCTCGCACGCGGTCAAGCGCGAGCGGATGGAGCGGCTCGTGGAGCTCGTCCAGCGCCGCGCCCGCGAGCGGGCCGCCCGCTACGTCGGGCGCTCGCTGGAGGTCCTGGTCGAGGGCCCGAGCCGCAACGACCCGGCGCGCCTGCGCGGGCGAAGCCGCCACAACAAGACGGTCAACTTCGACGGCACCGCCCAGCCCGGCGAGCTCGTCGAGGTAGAGATCACCGCCGCCACGTCGCAGAGCCTGAGCGGTCACGAGCGCATCCTCAGCCGCGCCTAGCGCCGCAGGGGAGACGGTGCCGCCCGAGATCGTCGCGATATTCGGCCCGACGGCCGTCGGCAAGACGGGCGTCGCGATCGCGCTCGCGGAGCTCCTGCGCGAGCGGGGCGAGGACCCGGCCGCGGTCAACTGTGACTCAATACAGGTCTACCGGGGACTCGAGCTGGTCTCGGGGGCGGCGAGCGCGGCCGAACGCGATCGCCTCGAGCACCGGCTGCTCTCGTTCGTCCCCCCGAGCGAGGAGTTCAGCGCGGGCCGCTACGCCCAGCTCGCCCACGCCGAGATCGACTCGCTCCTCGCCGAGGGACGGCGGCCGATCGTGGTCGGGGGCACCGGGCTCTATCTGCGCGCGGCGCTCGCCGAGCTCGACCTGCGCCCGCCCGTCCCGCCGGCGACGCGCGACCAGGTCGAGGGTGATCTCGCCGAGCGGGGACCCGAGGCGCTGCACGCCGAGCTCGAGCCGGCGCTCGCCGCCGAGGTCGACCCGGCCGATCGCAAGCGGGTGGCGCGGCTGACCGAGCTGTCCCGCGCGGGGATCGAGCCCCACGCCGGAGGCGAGGGAATGTGGACGGCGGCGCTCCGCCACCCGACCCTGCTGATCGGGCTGACGATGGACCGCGAGGTGCTCGGGGCGCGGGTCGACGCGCGGGTCGACGCGATGGTGGCGGCCGGCGCGGCTGAGGAGGCCCGCGCCGCGGCCGCGGACGGCGTCTCGCGGACCGCGCGCGCCGCGCTCGGCTTCGAGCGGCTGCTCGAGGGCCACGACGGACCGCCTCCGCCGGCCGCAATCGAGGCGATCAAGGCCGCCCATCGCCGCTACGCGCGCCGTCAGCTCACCTGGATGCGGCGGATGGAGGGCGTCAGGCTGGTCGCCCGCGGGGACCGCGACGACGCCGCGGTCGCGGCGGAGATCGCAGCGGCGCTCCAGGCCGCCGATTAGGCTCTCGGCGAGATGCGCTTCGAGAAGTGGCAAGCACTCGGCAACGACTACATCATCGTCGAGGCCGATCAGCTCCCCTGGGAGTTGACGCCACCGCGGGTGAAGCGGATCTGCGCGCCTCACTTCGGAGTCGGCGCTGACGGCATCCTGCTCCTCTCCCATACCGATCACCCCGAGACCGTCGCCGAGCTGCGCACCTTCAACCCGGACGGCTCCGAGGCGGAGCTGTCCGGCAACGGCGCGCGGGAGGCGGTCCTCTACCTGCGCAGGGCGGGCTGGACGGACGAGAACCGGTTCACGATCAGGACGGCGGCCGGTCCGATCACCCCGACGATCACCTCCGAGCGCACGTGCACGCTCGAGATGGGTCGCGCCTCCCTCACCTCGAAGGACTACCCCGGCGGGGCCGAGGACGGCCGCGGGGAGCTCGAGGCGGGGGGCCGGAAGTGGCGCTTCCAGCACGTATCACTCGGAAACCCGCAGCTTGCGATCGCGATGGACGAGGTCGACGAGCTCGACCTGCTCGCGGTCGGCCCGGGGCTCGAGCAGCATCCCCTGTTCCCGAATCGGACCAACGTCTCGTTCTATCGAGCCGCGCGCCACGGCGCCGGCAGCCGCGTCCGCGCCCGGATCTACGAGCGCGGGGTGGGTGAGACGCTGGCCTCGGGCACAGGCGCCGCCGGCGCGGCGGTGGCCGCGTTCCGTACCGGGGTGCCCAGCCCCGTCACCGTCGAGCTCGACGGTGGCGAGCTCGAGGTCGAGGTCAGCCCCGAGCTCGACGTGCGGCTGACCGGTTGGGCGGAGCCGGTCTTCGCGGGCGAGCTGGCACCCGAACTGGTCCGCGCGCTCGCCGACGCGTAGGCTCCGCGCCCATGGGCCTGACCGATCCGTCGAGGCGGCTCGACGCGATACCGCCGTACATGTTCGCCGAGCTCGAGCGCAGAATCGAGGAGAAGCGCGACGCCGGCGTCGAGGTGATCAGCCTCGGGATCGGCGACCCCGACACGCCCACGTTCCGATACATCGTCGAGGCGATGCGCGAGGCGGTCGGCGACCCGAGCACGCACAAATACCCCTCGAACCGCGGCCGCCCCGAGTTCCGCGAGGCGTTCGCCGACTTCTACCTGGCGCGGTTCGGCGTCGAGATCGACGCCGTCGACGAGGTGATCCCGGCGATCGGCGCCAAGGAGTGCATCTACAACCTCTGCTTCGCGTTCCTCGACCCCGGCGACGTCGCGCTTGCGTCCGATCCCGGCTACCCCGTGTACACCGGCGGCCCAGTCCTGGCGGGCGCCGAGGGGTTCCTGCTCCCGCTCGTCCCCTCGCTCGGATTCACCCCGGACCTGGACGCGATTCCCGAAGAGAAGCTGGCGGCGGCCAGGCTGCTCTTCATCAACTATCCGAACAACCCGACCGGTGCAGTGGCCCCGGAGGGGTTCTTCGAACGGGTCGTCGAGCTCGCCCGCCTGCACGAGATCCTCGTCGTCCACGACAACGCCTACTCCGAGACCACCTACGACGGCTATGTCGCGCCGAGCTTCCTCGCGACCCCGGGAGCGAAGCAGGTCGGGGTCGAGGTCTTCTCGCTGTCGAAGGGCTACAACATGACCGGCTGGCGCTGCGCCGCGATCCTCGGCAACCGCGAGGCGATCAGGACCTACTGGCGGCTCAAGACCAACGTCGACTCGGGTCTGTTCGAGGCGGTGCAGCTCGCCGGCGCGGCGGCGCTGCGGGGCCCGAGGAAGCACGTCGAGGAGATGTGCGCGATCTACGCCCGGCGCCGCGATCTCGTCGTCGACGCGCTGCGCGAGATCGGCCTCGCGGTCGACGCCCCGAAGGGCACCATCTACATCTGGGTCCCGGTCCCGGATGGCCATGACTCGATCTCGTTCGCCGAGCTCGTCCTCGAGGAGGCCGGGGTGGTGATCTCGCCGGGCTCGATGTACGGGCCGAGCGGCGAGGGCTTCTTCCGGATCTCGCTGACGACGCCCGACGAGCTCCTCGGCGAGGCCGTGGAGCGGCTCCGGGCCCACCTCACCTGAGCCCGAGGTGCCATCTAACCTAGACCCGAGGTAGGAAGGGGGGGCGAACCGGGGTTCGCCGGGCCTGATTCCGGGTAAGGTCAGCGCTTCGCGGCCAAAGCCGCGGGTAGGGCTAAAGCGAACATGGAACGGAGTCGAGACCTCAGGTGATGACCCAGGCCGGAATCCTGCTCGCGCTTGGGTGCGCGCTGCTCGCCAACGTGGCGCTTCTCTGCAAGCACCGAGGCGCGATGGTCGCGCCGGACGTCCAGTTCAGCCACCCGCTGCGCAGCGCGGCGGCGCTGTTCGCCTCGAGGTGGTGGACGATCGGCTTCGTGATCGCGACGCTCGCGTGGGGCCTGCACGTGGCGGCGATGTCGATCGCGCCGCTGTCGCTCGTCCAGGCCGTGATCGCCGGCGGACTCGCGCTGCTCGCGATCCCCGCCCGCCACATGTTCGGGATCAAGCTCGGTTGGCGCGAGCTGGCGGGGCTCGGCCTCAGCGCCAGCGGGCTCGCGTTCCTGGCGCTCACCGCCACGGAACAGGGCCCGGCGGGGAGCTCGCAGTACTCGCTGGAGACGATGGCGGCGTTCGAGGGGATCGCGATCGCGCTGGGGGCGGCGCTGCTGCTCTCCGGCCACCGCGGCCAGGGTCACCGGCGCGGCGAGCTGATGCTCGCGATCGCCGCGGGTGTCCTGATCGGGGTCTCCAACGTCGCGATCAAGGCCCTCGCCGAGGTCGTTCCCGGAGACGTGCTCGCGATCGTCAGCCCGTGGACGCTCGTCGCGCTCGTCGCCGCGATCGGCTCGTTCTTCGCGCTGGCTCGCTCGCTCCAGCTCGGCGACCCGGTCGAGGTGATCGTGATCTCCTCGGTTGCGGCGAACTGCGCCGCGATCATGGGCGGGGTGCTCGTGTTCGGCGACCCGGTCGGCTCGGACGCGCTCGCGGTCGCGGCCCGCTCGGCGGCCTTCGCCGCTGTGATCGCCGCGGCGGCGCTGATCCCGGCGACCCCCGGCGCCCGCGCCCGCTCGCAGCACGCCTAGCCCCCTTCCTCCCACGGGTGGCCTTTGAACGGCCGCCCTAAGATCTGAAGCGATGTCGCGCGACCGAGAGGGAAACGCCACCGAGACGCGAGCGCGTTCGGCGGGAGCGGGCGTCGTCAACCGGCGAGCGCGCCAGCGCGCGCTCGTCGTCGGCGTCGTCAGCGACGCGCCGAACGGCGACCGCGACGAGCTCGCCGAGCTCAAGGAGCTGCTGCGGACCGGCGGAATCGCCACAGCCGGCGAGCTGGTGCAGCGGCGAGACCGCCCGGATCCCGATCGCTATCTCGGCCGCGGCAAGATCGCCGAGCTGAAGCGCGACATCCAGGCCGCCGGCGCGAATCTGGTCGCCACCGACGACGAGCTCGCGCCGCGCCAGGAGCGAAACCTCGAGAAGGAGCTCGGGGTGCCGGTGGTCGACCGCACCGCCGTGATCCTCGACATCTTCGCCGATCACGCCCACACGGCGGAGGGCAACCTGCAGGTCGAGCTCGCGCAGCTCGAGTACAACCTCGCGCGCCTGCGCGGCCTCTGGACCCACCTCGACGCCCTCGCCGGAGGGTTCGGCGGGGGAGGGGGAGGCCGGGTCGCGACGAGGGGACCCGGCGAGGCCCAGATCGAGGTCGACCGCCGCCTCGCGCGCGACCGGATCTCCGCGCTGCGGCGCCGGCTCGAGCGCACCGAGCGGAACCGCGCGGTGATGCGGCAGCGCCGCGAGCGAGCGGCCCTGCCCGTGATCGCCCTGGCCGGCTACACGAACGCCGGCAAGTCGACGCTGCTGAACGCGCTCACGGGCGCCGACGTCGGGGTTGGGGAGCGACTCTTCCACACCCTCGATCCCACCACCAGGGGCTTCACCCACGACGGCCGCCGCTATCTGCTCACGGACACGGTCGGGTTCATCCGCAAGCTGCCGCACCAGCTGGTCGAGGCCTTCAAGGCGACGCTCGAGGAGACCGTCCTCTCGGATCTGCTCGTGCACGTCGTCGACGGGTCCCAGGGCGAGGACGAGCGCGCTGAGTCGATCGCCGCAGCCAACTCCGTTCTCGAGGAGATCGGAGCGGGGGAGAAGCCGCGGGTACTGGCGATGAACAAGATCGACCTGCTCGACGAGGAGCAGCGGGGAGAGCTGCGACTGCAGCACCGCGACGCGATCCTCGTCTCCGCGGTCACCGGCGACGGTCTTGACGAGCTGCGCGAGCGGATCGCCGAGACCATCCGTGCTCAACTCACCGAGGTCGAGTTGCTCGTACCCTTCGAGGATGGTGACCGACTCTCTGAGCTTCATGAGATCGCTGGTGACCTCGAGCGCGAGGATCGCGCGGACGGCGTTCTCGTCCGCGCTCTCGTTCCGCCCCCCGTCGCCGAGAGGTTCGCGGACCTCGTACTCGACGGGCGGGGAAGCTCCGGCGGACGAGTGGACGAGCCGGTCTGACGCCCCGGCGGAGCCTGCCGTGAACGGCTCCTGGGACCCGCTCGCGGCCGTGATGGCCGACGAGGGGGAGGCGAAGGCAGCCGTAGAGGACGACCGTTGGAGCAGGGACGCGGCCGAGCCCGACTTCGACCAGCTCGAGTTCACCCGCCTGAGCGAGAGCGCGACGCTGCCCACCCGCGCCCACGACGGCGACGCCGGCCTCGACCTGTACGCGGCGGAGGCGGCCACGATCGCCCCGGGCCGGCGCGTCAGCGTCGGCACCGGTCTCGCGGTCGCGATCCCCGTCGGGCTCGCCGGGCTGGTCGTCCCGCGCTCCGGGCTCGCCCTCAAGCACGGGATCGCGCTCGTCAACTCACCGGGTGTGGTCGACTCGGGCTACCGCGGCGAGCTGCGCGTGCTCCTGCTCAACACCGACGCCGTGGAGGAGTTCAGGCTCTCTCCCGGCGACCGGATCGCCCAGCTGCTCCTCACCCCGGTCGCCGCCGCGAACCCGCTCGAGGCCGACAGCCTCGATTCGACCGGCCGCGGCGACGGGGGCTTCGGCTCAACCGGGGACTAGGCGAACCTGGCGGGAGCGCAGGATGACCTACTTGCCGGCGCCCGGGCTCGGCTTTGAAGGCTTAGGCTTCGGCGCTGCGGGCATTGGGTTCGAGGGCTTAGCGGGTTTCGCCTGCCCCGGCGGGATGCTGTCGGTCTTGCCGATCGCCTTGCCGTTGCCCTGTCCACTGCGGTTCGGGTTCGAGTGGCCGGGCGGCACGCCTTGCTTGCCGATCGCGCGCCCGCGGCCCTGTGCGCCATTGCCACGGCCGTGCTCGCGGGCGGGATTGCTCTTCTGCCTGCCGGCGCCATGCTCCTTGACCGCCGTCGCCTTGCCCTCGTGATCCATCGCCTTGCCCTCGTGATCGTCGTCAGCGGGCACGGTGGAGGGGGGATGCTCTGTGCCGTTTTGACGTGTGCCCTCATCCCCCGCGCCCACCCCGGACCCGTCGTCGTCAGATTGATCCGTTCCCGATTGGTTCGGGAGCTCGATGCCGACGCCCTCGAACGCGGACTGGGCCGGCCCCGGCAGGGTGACGCCGGCCACCGCGAGGCCTGCCATCAAGAGCGGCAGCAGCGCCGCCGCGACCGCGATCCTTGCGACGATGGGGAGCCGCGGCCGCCGCCGTGCAACCCGCCTGGCCGGAGCCGCCGACGGCGCGGTCGAGGCCGACGCCCGCGCGGTGGCGGCGAGTCGGCCGATCAGTGCGGCGGAGGCTGCGGGATCGGGCTCAACCAGCATCGTCTCGCGCAGCGATCGCGCGAACGTCGCCAGCTCGGCGTGCTGGCCCGACCGAGGTGCGCGGCCCGACAGGATCCGGTCCTCCTCAGCTGCTGTGAGGTGCCTCAGGAATGCCATCTCATCATCGAAAGCGTCCCAGCGGCTCATACGGTTACCCCCTTGCGCGTCCGTGCGCGACGAACGGCGGCGAGTCCGCGGCGCTGCAGCTGCTTGATGGCGCCGGGTCGCTTGCCGAGGGCCCGGGCAACCTGCTCGATTGAGAGATCGCCGAGGATCCTCAACAACAGGACCGAGCGTTGGTCCTCGGACAGCTCGTCGAGCAGGCGCCTGACCTCCTCGTAGCTGATCCGCGCCAGCGCCTCATCGGCCGCATCCGGGATCGGCTCGGTGGTCGGCTCCGGCGGCTGCGCCATCAGCTCGGTCGGACGGCGAGCGGAGTGCCTGCGTGCGTCGAGCAGGCGATGGTAGGCGACCGCGAAGACCCAGCCGCGAAACGCGCCCCAATCACCGCTGAAGCTCTCGAGATCGCGTGCCACCTGGAGGAACGCCTCGGCGCAGGTGTCCTCCGGATCCGGAGTACCGCTCCCGCGGAGGTAGCCGAGCACGGCGGGAGCGAGCTCGCCGTAGATCTCGCTCCAGGCGGCTTGGTCTCCCCTCCTGGCGGCCTCGACCAGTCCCTTGAAACGATCCGGGGCCATGCGGGCGACCGTAGCGCAGACGAGCGGCCCACACAGGCGGGCCGCTCGCACGCATGTCTATGTGTCTGGTCTACGGAACGATCGTCAGGGTGGTCTCGCCCTGCGCGGTCAGGCAGGTGATCTTCCGACCCTTCTTCGCCTTCCTGCCCTTCTTCTTGCTGCCCACCTTGCGGTCCGCCTCGTCGACGCTCGCCTGCAGCGTCACCGTCGCCGGCGCGACATCGGCCGGCTTCGGGAGAACCGCCGTGAAGTCGCCGTTGGAGCGGGTCATCGCCGTCTCGGTCAACGCGGCGGTTCCGCCCGCCCCGACGTACGAGAACCGCACCGTGCGGCCCTTCCGGCAGCTGCTGTTCGCCTTCACGTTGCCGGTCACCGTGACAGTGGTCGTGCTCGCCGTCACCGTGCTCGGGGCAGCCGTGACGGCCACCGTCCCACCTACCTGCTTCGGCCCCTTCTTTGCGATGGCGGCCGGGGCCAGCGCGAGGCAGGTCGCGAGTGCCCCGACCACGATTGCGATGTACATCCTCCGCATCAGATTCCTTTCCCTCGCTTCCCCTCGTGGGGACTGGTCACCCAGAGAAGCGCCGCGGGGGCGGAAATGGTTATCGGTGGGGCCCGCCACGCGGCGGGCCCCAGCTCAGAGCAATCGTGTTGCGCTTACTTCGGGGGCGGCGGAACCGGGCAGGTCGCCTGGCTCCCGTCAATCGAGACCACGACGAGGTCGCCGGTTCCCTTGATGTGGAAATCGATGGCGCCTGCTTGGCCGTTGTCGCTGCCTATCTTCTTCACGCTCGGCTCGGCGCCGTTGGCCTCCGTGTACTTGACCTTGGTGCCGCTCGGAAACTCCCCGAAGACGTTGCCGTCGGTGTCCTGCAGGGTCACCGGCGAGGCCGCATCG
>DATADX010000028.1:0-20184 GCA_036258315.1 Solirubrobacterales bacterium | reverse complement strand
TCGCGATCGCCCTCCAGGAACTCCGGGTCGGCGATCGAGGCGACGCCGAGCGCGATCCCCACGAAGACCAGCGGGACCCCGATGATCCGGGCGACTCCGAGGTCCACCAGAAAAACCAGGCCGAGCCCGACCAGGAAGGTGACGGCCGCGACGCGGGGGTGGCTCATCGCTGCTCCCCGCTCGGCAACACCGAGCTGTACCGCTCCGAGAGCCGTCCCGCGAGCGTCAGCTTGAACAGCAGCCAGATCGACGGGACGATGATCAGCAGGGCCAGCACGAGCGCGACCAGCGTCGCAATCATCGTCGCGTCCCCGGCTGCGGCATCGTCGAGGCTGAGCTCCCCGGGGAGGATGTCGGGGCTCATCGCCGCCGCCATCCCGGTCAGCACGGCGCCGACGGCGAGGCCGGACGTGAAGCGAGCGATCTCGTAGCGGCGGGAGGCGATCAGCCAGAGCGTGACCACGCCGATCAACACCGCGATGATCACGCAGGCGAGTCCCAGGCCGGAGGTGAGGCCGTCGTAGAGGTCCGGAGCGTCGTCGTTGACGACGAAGAGACCGGCGATCGAGAGCGCGCCGGCGACCACGGCGGCACCGAGGGCGCGGCGGCGGAAGGCCTCGGCGAGGTCGGGCATTCGGGCTCGGACCGCGTCGCCGGAGAGGAATACGGCGGCGGTGTAGATGCCGACCGAGATCGCCATCAGCCCCGCGAAGATCGAGGTGGCGTTGGTCCAGCTCTCGAGCGGGATGCCAGGATCGCCCTCCGCCGGAACCTGCCCGGAGGCGATCGCTCCGAGTGCACAGCCGAGGAAGAACGGCGTCAGGATCGAGGCGAGTGCGAAGGTCGCGCCGAACGCGCGCGCCTCCGAGATCGTGGCGGCCTCGCCACGCGTGGCGAACGCGGCACCCCGGAAGATGATCCCGACCCCCGCCAGGAAAAGCGGGACGTAGAGAGTTTCCATGATCGCTCCGAAGGCGGTCGGGAAGCAGGTCCACATGATCACCAGGACGACGATCAGCCAGACGTGATTCGCCTCCCAGACCGGGCCCATCGATCCGTTGATCAGCCCCCGCATGCGGGCCCCTCGCTCCGGGCCGCCGGCGGTCAGATCCCAAAACCCGGCGCCGAAGTCGGCGCCGCCGAGGACCGCGTAGGCGGCGAGCGCGACGATCAGGATGGCGAGCACGAGCTCGGCGAGCATCAGGGAATCACCCCGATGTCACCGGGACCCTCGCGGTCGACCGGCTCCGGACCCTGGCGGGCCAGCCGGCGGAGCATGTAGAAGGCAAGCGTCGCCAGGCCGAGATAGACGACGACGAGGGTCGCGTAGCCCACCGGGATCCCCTCGGCGCCCGTCACCGCATCCTCGACCCGCATCTGCTCGTAGACGATCCACGGCTGGCGCCCGACCTCGGTCACGATCCAGCCGGCGATCAGGGCCACCAGCGATAGGGGCCCGGCGGCGACGACCGCGCGGTAGAACCACTTCGTCCGCGGCAGCGCACCGCGACGCCAGCGGAACCACAGGAACCAGACGCCGAGCAGCGCCAGCAGGGTTCCGATCCCGACCATGATCTGGAAGCTGTTGCGCACCCAGCCGACGGGGGGACGGTCGTTCTCGGGGACCGCGTCGAGTCCCTGCACCGTCGCGTTCGGGTCGTGGTCGGCGAGCAGCGAGAGGCCGTCGGGGATCGTCACCCCCCCATGGACCTCGCCGTCGTAGTAGACGCCGCCCAGCGTCAGGTCCGCGCCCTCCTCGGTCGGCTGCTGTGCCTCCATCGCGGCGAGCTTCGTCGGCTGCTCCTCGGCGACGGTGCGGCCAGCCCAATCACCGACCACGACCTGCGCGGGCGCGGCGAGGCAGAGCACGGCGAGGGGGACGATCAGGCCGGCCCGGTGGTAATGGTCGCGCCGGCCCTTCAGCCAGGCGACGGCGTAGACCCCGGCGACCAGCGCGCTCGCAACGATGAACCCGGCGAGATACATGTGCACCTCCTCATGCCAGAGGTTCGCGTTGAAGAGTGCGGACAGCGGGTACACGTCGGTGACCTCGCCGGTGTCCGTGAGGGTGAAGCCCTGGGGGTTGTTCATCCACCCGTTGACGGCGATCACCATCGCCGAGCCAAGGATCCCCGCCAGCGCAATCGGGATCCCGGTCACGAAGTGAAGACGGGGCGAGAGCCGGTCCCAGCCGTAGACGTAGATGGCGATGAAGATCGCCTCGACGAAGAACGCGAGCCCCTCAACCGCGAACGCGAACCCGAACACCTCCCCCCACTGCTCCATGAACCGCGGCCACAGCAGCCCGAGCTCGAAGGAGAGGATCGTGCCGGTGACGACCCCGACCGCGAAGAGGATGAGCATCACCTTCGACCAGCGCTTGGCTAGCGCCTTGTAGACCGGGTCGCCCGTCCTCAGGTGGAGCCCCTCCATGAAGAGGACCATCGCGGGGAACGAGATCCCGAAGCAGACGAGGGGGATGTGCACGCCGAGCGAGAGCGCCTGCATCTGGCGCGCCTCGAGGAGATACTCCTGGTCGACAGCCGCGAGGAGGCCCAAGGCGTCCACGAGCAGAATCTAATCAGAGCCCGTGGGCGGCGCCTAGGTGTGGACCCCCTAGACCGCTAACTCTTGCTCGAGAGGTGGAAGCGGTCGCAGAAGTCGCAGCGGTAGTAGGTCATGCCCAGCCGGGCCGCCTCCGCCCTGGCGACGTGCTCGCTGATGTAGCCCCGCTTGGGCCTCCCGTCCTTGTTGAAGTGATTGGGAACGATCCGCCGCGCCATGATCCGAGCGTAGCGAGGCGGGTCCGGGGCTCCGCGTCGAGCACGAGAACACTCAGCTCGCCGTCCCTCCCACGAGCGGAGGGCGGGTCGAGCCCGCCCTCCGCGTTCCGGTCGTGGCGCTATCGCTAGGCGACGTCCGGCACCTCTCGCCCGCCCGCGCCCGCCTCGGCCTCGGCATCCCGGACCGCGGCCCGGCCCGGGGTAAGCAGCACCAGCAGGGCGCCGACCGCGAGGACGACGACCGCGATCGGCAGCGCCGCGACGAGTCCGTCGGTGAACGCCTGCGGGCTCTGATATCCGCCGTTGGCGGCGAATATCGAGGCCAGCACCGCGACCCCGAGCACGGCGCCGATCTCGCGGATCGCGTTCGTCGCCCCGGAGGCCTTGCCGGCCTCGCTGGGTCGGACCGAGGCGAGCACGGCCTCGGGCGCCGTCGGGAAGACGAGCGCCATCCCGATCCCGGTGATCGCGAACGGGGCGATCAGCTCCACGAACGGGGTCGTGGCCTCGAGCGTGAGCGCCATCCAGCCGAGCCCGACCGCCTGCAGAGTCAGGCCGACCGCCATCACCGGCCGGGTCCCGAACCGGGTCGCGAGGGCTCCCGCGATCGGGGCGACGATCATCGGCATCCCGGTCCACGGCAGTGTCCGCGCGCCGGCCTCGAACGGGCCGAACCCCTGCGCCGTCTGGAAGAACTGGCTGAACAGGAAGATCGCCCCGAACGCTCCGAAGAACATCGCGAACGACAGCCCGTTCGCGGCGCTGAACGCCCGCGAGCGGAAGAACCGCATCGGAAGCATCGGGGCGGGCGCCCGCATCTCCCAGCGCACGAACGCCGCCAGCAGTGCGAGCCCGACCCCCAGCGTGACCAGAATCGTGGTGCTCGTCCACCCCAGCGCCTCGCCGCGGATCAGGGCGAAGGTGAGGGCGAACAGGCCCGCGCTCGCGAGCGCGAGGCCGCGCAGGTCGAGCGTTCGGTCGGGGCCGTGCGACTCGGTGAGCAGCCGGGAGGCGAGCGGGATCATCACCAGCCCGATCGGCACGTTCGCCCAGAAGATCCACTGCCAGGCGATCCCCTCGACGACCGCCCCGCCCACGAACGGGCCGAGCGCGACGCCGAGGCCGGTGATTCCGCCCCAGATCCCGAGCGCGGCGGCCCGCCGCTCGGGCGGGAAGGCCTCGCTGATCAGGGTCAGGGTGAGCGGGGTGACGATCGCGGCGCCGAGGCCCTGAAGCGCCCGGGCGGCGACGAGAGCGTCGATCGACGGCGACAGCGCCGCCAGCGCGCTGGCCCCGGTGAAGATGCCGACGCCGACGATGAACATCCGCTTGCGCCCGAACCGGTCGCCGAGCGCGGCGCCCGTGATCAGCAGCACCGCGAAGGCGAGCGTATAGGCGTTCACGGTCCACTCGAGCCCCTCGATCGAGCCGCCGAGGTCGAGGCGGATCGAGTGCAGGGCGACGCCGACGACGAGCTGGTCGAGGGCCGTCATGAACAAGGCCGCGCCGGCGATGACGAGCGTCAACCCCGGCCGCGGCTTGGTCTGGGTGGCCATGGTGTTCCTTCCTTTCTGTGTGTGTGATTGGTTACTCACTTGATAGACCTGAAAGAGGCGGCCGCAGCCGCCGGTGGTCGAAGTCGTGTCTTCTAGCTGTCCTCGGCGCTCCCGGTCAGGGACGTCAGTGTGTTGGCCCAGGGCTCGTCGACCTGATCGGCGTCGATCGCCGCCATCACGTTGTTGAGCATCCCGATCGCGAACCAGGAGCGGAGCTCCTCCTCGCTCGCGCCCGACTCGCGCTCGACGAGCTCATAGAGGTCGCGGAAGCAGCGCCGGGCGGCGTCTCGGATCAGCGGCTCGTGGCCTGCCGCCACCTGGGAGTGGAGCTGAATCAGGAGCACGTCGCGGTCGCGCTCGGTCAACTCGTCGAGCACCGTGCCCATCGACTCGAGCCGGCTGTGCCCCTCGCCGCGCGCGCGGGCGCCGGCCTCGCGGATCGCGTCCTGCATCCGGTCGCTGGCGGCTCCGACGACCGCGGCGAACAGCTCGGCCTTGGTCGGGAAGAGGCGGAAGACGTAAGCCTGCGAGATGCCGGCGGCCTTTGCGATCTCCATCGTCGAGCCGGCGTCGTAGCCGCGCGCGGCGAAGATCGGAATCGCGGCGGCGATCACCGTCTCGCGCCGTTCCTCGGCGGTGGAGAGCGTGCGGGTGGGGGTCCTGGATGCCATTCCGTAGTGAGTATGCACTCACTCACACCGTTTGTCAAGCCCCTGGCCGAGATTCGCCGAATCGGACCTCCCGGCCGCTAAGGGTGGGCTAGGGGTGATTCCTCATAGACGAATCGGGCCGTGGCGATCATCGTTACTCCCATCACCGACGACGAGAAGGACACCCCCAAGCAGGACACCACGGACCCGGGCGACGCTCCACGCCGCCGGCTGCTCCGCTCGCGCAACGAGCGGATGCTCGCCGGCGTCGCCGGCGGGCTCGCCGACTATCTCAACCTCGCCCCGACCCTCGTCAGGCTGGGCTTCGTGGTCGCCGCCTTGTTCGGCGGCTTCGGCGTGCTCGCCTATCTCGTGATGGCGGTGATCGTGCCGCAGGACGACGGTACCGGCGAGCCGGTCCGCGATCAAAGGCCGCCGATCTGGGCGGTGATCCTGCTCGGGATCGCGATCCTGGTCGTGCTGCCCGGTCCCTTCTGGGGCTGGGATCACGGCTGGGGCTGGATCGGGCCGCTCTGGCTCCTCTTCCTGGCCGCCGTCGCCGCAGGCGTCTATCGGCTGATCGCGAAGCGCTGGCCGTGGCAACAGGACGGCGGTTCCCGCGGCGGCGCGCCCCGCGCGGGCGCCGCCAGCGAGGCCGGCGGCGGCTCCGGCGAGACCGCGACGACTGAGATCCAGGGCGACGACGCGGCCGGGCCTCGGGTTGCGCGGGCGATCGCGCTCGTGATCCTCGCCGCGGCCGCGATCGGCGCTGCTTTCGCGCTCGCGCTGTTCAGCGCCTGGGCGACCGCGACCGGCAGTGGTGCGGTGATCGCCGGCGTCGTGATCGCCCTCGGCGTCGCGCTGGCGGCGACCGCGTTCTTCGCCGATGCTCGCCGCAGCGCCCCATGGCTGCTCGCAGTGGCGCTCGTGATGGCCGTCCCGGCGGGCGCGGTGGCCGCCACGGACATCGAGTTCGACGGAGCGATCGGTGAGCGCGACTACACGCCGGCGACGGTCACCGACATTCCCGCCGACGGCTACGAGCTCGGCATCGGCCAGCTCAAGGTCGACCTCCGCGGACTCCCGTGGGCGGATGGGACGGTCGTCCAGGCGCCGACGAAGCTGGGCGTCGGCCAGACGGTGATCTCGGTGCCGACGAGCGTCTGCGTCGTCGGCCATGCTGACGCCCGGGCCGGTGAGCTCTGGGCACGCGGCGAGTCGAACGCGGGCGTCGATCCCGAGTTCGATCGAGGTGACCCCCCCGGCCGCGCCCCGAGGCTGGTGCTCGACTCCGAGGTCCAGATCGGGCAGCTGGTGGTGACCGACGAGGATCCCGACAAGTTCGATCGAGACCGCGGGGCCTTCGACGACGACGACGTGCACGGCGGCGACGATGCCGGCGAGGCGGCCGAGGCCGCGGAGGCGTGCGCACGATGAGCCGCTCCCAGCTCAGCGCGCTCGTCTCCGGCCTCGCGATCGTCGTCCTCGGCGCCCTGTTGCTGCTCCAGACCGAGGGCACGATCGACGTCGAGTCCGGCTGGATGCTGGCGATCCTGGCCGGGCTCTGTGGCGCCGCGCTCGTCGCGAGCGGCGTCGGCGCCCGCGAGCGCTGACGGCCCACGGGATGATGCAGCCGTGAGCGACGGCCGCAGCCCGAAACTGAGACGCGACCCGGCCCGGGCGATCCTGGGCGGGGTCTGCGCCGGAATCGGCCGTCGCTACGGGGTCGATCCGATCCTCGTCCGGGCCGGCCTCGTCGTGCTCACGATCGGGAGCGGCGGGCTCGCAGCGGTCGGCTACCTGCTCGCCTGGGGGCTGATGCCTGCGGCCGGGACCGCGCCGGGCGCGCGGAGCGGGCGCGAGCGGGGACCGGAGCGCCGCGGCAGCTGGCGGATCGCCGCGGGGGTGGCGCTGCTGGCGCTGAGCATGCTGCTCTGCTTCCGCCAGCTCGGAATCTGGTGGAGCGACGCCTTGGTCTGGCCGCTGACGCTCGCCTCGTTCGGAGTCGCGCTGCTCTGGGGCCTGACTCGGAGCGAGACCGAGACGCTGATCGAGGAGGAAACGGCGGCCGGGGACACGGCTGCGATCCCTGCGCCGGAGGAGCGCCGCGAACGGGCGCGGCGGCTCTCGCGCGCCGGCTTCGGAATCGCGCTCGTGCTGGCGGCGGCGCTGCTCTCCCTGTGGGCGAACGGGGTGCTCGACGCCGCGGGCGACGCGGCGCTGGCAGGGCTCGTCGTCACGATCGCGATCGCGTTGATCTCCGCCCCGCTCTGGTGGGGGATGCTGCGGCGGCTGACGGTCGAACGCTCGGCGCGGATCCGCTCGCAGGAGCGGGCCGAGGTCGCCGCCCACCTGCACGACTCCGTGCTGCAGACGCTCGCGCTCGTCCAACGCCGGGCCGACGAGCCCGCCGAGGTCGCGAAGCTCGCACGGCGCCAGGAGCGCGAGCTTCGCGCCTGGCTCGCCGGAACCGCCCCGGCGCGGCCCGGTGAGCGCCTCGCCGACGCGCTTCGCGGTGTCGCGGTCGAGGTCGAGGAAGACCACGGCGCCCCGATCGACGCGGTCGTCGTCGGCGACGTCGCGATCGACGAGCGCTACGAGGCACTGGTCGCCGCAACCCGTGAGGCGCTCACCAACGCCGCCAAGTTCGCCGCCGAGGGCGGCCCGGTGCGGCTCTACGCGGAGATCGAGAACGGCGGCGCGCGGGTGTTCGTCGACGACCGCGGCCCCGGCTTCGATCCCGCCAAGGTGCCCGACGAGCGGCGGGGACTGCGCGAGTCGATAATCGGCCGGATGGAGAGGCACGGGGGACGCGCCGAGATCCGAAGCAAGCCCGACGCGGGCACCGAGGTCGAGCTCACAATCGGAACTCGCGGATGAACGCGCAAAGCGAGCGCCCGAGCGTCGTGATCGTGGACGACCACGCGATCTTCCGGTCGGGCGTCAAGGCCGAGCTGGGCGACCTCGTCGACGTGCTCGGCGAGGCCGAGACCGTCGAGGAGGCCGTCCGCGCGATCTCCGAGCTCGAGCCCGAGGTGGTCCTCCTCGACGTCCACATGCCCGGCGGAGGCGGGGTCGCGGTGATCGAGCAGATCGCCCGGATGCGCCCTCAGCAGCGCTTTCTCGCGCTGTCGGTCTCGGATGACGCCAAGGACGTGATCGCCGTCGTCCGCGCCGGCGCCCGCGGCTACGTGACGAAGACGATCACCGGCGAGGAGCTCGCCGGCGCCGTGCGGCGCGTCCGCGACGGCGACGCCGTCTTCTCACCGCGCCTCGCCGGGTTCGTGCTCGACGCCTTCGCGGGCGACCTCCCCGCCGAGGAGGTCGACCCCGAGCTCGATCAGCTGACCGCGCGCGAGCGAGAGGTCCTCCGCTACATCGCCCGCGGCTACATGTACAAGGAGATCGCCCTGCGCCTCGACATCTCCGTGAAGACGGTCGAGGCGCACGTCAGCTCCGTGCTCCGCAAGCTCCAGCTCTCCAACCGCCACGAGCTCAGCCGCTGGGCGGTGACCCGCCGCCTGGTCGATTGAACCGTCGGCGGGGCTATCACCCCATCAGCGGTGCAGCCGACCGGTTACGCACCGCTCGCGTCGTCGAGCAGCGGCAGCGGCTCCAGCAGCGACTCGACTGCCGCGTCCGCCTTCGCGTCGAGCAGCTCCTCGACCGAGAACTTGCCGGTCGCCACGCCGGTCACCCGGATCCCGGCGCCGTGCCCGGCCTCGACGTCGAGCGGGGTGTCGCCGACCGAGAAGCAGCGCGCGCGGTCGAGCGCGTGGCCGGCGACGACGTCGCCGCGCTCGAGGGCGCGCCTCGTCAGCTCGGTGCGATGGGGCGAGTCCGAGCCGTAGCCGCCGAAGGAGAAGAAGCGGTTCAGGTTGGCGCGGGCGAGCTTGATGTGGGCGGCGCCCTCGACGTTCCCGGTGACGACGCCGACAAGGTGGCCGTCGTCGATCAGGCGGTCGAGCGTCTCCTCGACGCCCGGCATCACCATGTAGCCGGTCGAGCTCTCGACCTCCTCGGGCAGGTACTCGAGCCTGCGCGCCATCAGCTTCGCCATCTCCTTGTCGGCGGGCTGCCGGCCGATCACCGCCTCGAACGCCTGGCGGCCGACCGCGGGGTCCGGCACCCCCTTGCCCGTCACCTTGGAGATCTCGACGTCGACCCCGTGCAGCTCCTCGAATGCCCGGTGCCAGGCGCGGTCGCTCGCACCGCCGCTCTCGATCAGCGTCCCGTCGATGTCGAAGAGGACCGCCTGCGTCCCGCCGCTCACGGCGGCATCATCACCGATCCAGTGCCCTAGGGCGGCGCCGCGGGTACGGTGTCGGGAATGGACGGCGAAGCGCTGCTCGATTTCGTCTGGCCCTACCGCGACCGCTACGAGACCCACCGCACCCTGCCAGCCGAGGGCCTCGCGCGGGAGGAGATCCTCTCCGAGCTGACGGAGATGGCCGAGCGCGAGGACGCACCCGCCCAGGCGGGGAAGATCTCGGGCTCGCTCTACCACGGCGGCGCCGACCACTTCGCCTTCCTCACCCAGGTCTACCAGCGGTTCGCACACGTCAACGTCCTGCAGCGCGACATGTACCCGAGCGCGACCAAGCTCGAGGGCGAGATCCTGGCGATGGCGCTCGACCTGTTCGGCGCGGACGCGGCGAGCGGCGAGGGCGACGCGCCCTGCGGGGTGCTCACCTTCGGCGGCAGCGAGGGCCTGTTCGAGGCGATGCTCGTCTACCGCGACCGCGGGCGGGAGCGGGGGATCACCGAGCCCCGGGTCGTGATGCCGGTGACCGCGCACGTGGCGCTCGACAAGGCGGCGCACTACCTCGGCGTCGAGGTCGTCCACGCGCCGCTCGACGACGGGTTCCGGGCGGACGTGGACGCGATGGCGGGGCTGATCGACTCCGACACCGTCGCGATCGTCGGCTCGGCCGGCACCTACCCGCACGGCGTGATCGACCCGATCCCCGCGCTCTCCGAGCTCGCCCTCGAGCGCGACGTCGGCCTCCACGTGGACGGCTGCCTCGGCGGGTTCATCCTCCCCTGGGCCGAGCGGCTCGGCCGCGAGCTTCCCCTCTGGGACTTCCGGCTCCCCGGGGTGACCTCGATCACGGCCGACACGCACAAGTACGGCTACGCGCCGAAAGGCACCGGGGTACTGCTCTACCGCAGCCCCGAGCTGCGCCATCACCAGTACTTCGTCTACACGGAGTGGCCCGGGGGCGTCTACGCCTCGCCCGGCATCGCCGGAAGCCGCTCGGGCGGGCTGATCGCAGCGACCTGGGCCGCCATGGTCGGGCTCGGCGAGAGCGGCTACCTCGAGCTGGCCGGGCCGGTCCTCCGCGCCACCGACGAGCTGCGGGAAGCCGTCGACTCGATCCCGGAGCTGCGGCGCTTCGGCACCTCGCCCTTCATGGTCGCCTTCGGCTCCGACGAGCTCGACGTCTGGCACCTGAATGACGCCCTCCAGGAGCGCGGCTGGCGCCTGAACGGCTGTCAGCGGCCCGACGGGCTGCACTTCTGCGTGACGCGGCCGAACACGGCGCCGGGCGTGATCGAGGAGTTCGCCGCCGACCTGCGCGAGGCCGTCGACTACGCGAAGGACCCGCCCGACGCTCCACCGAAGAGCGGGGCGCTGTACGGCGGCGGCGCGGGCGGGCCGGCACCCGGCGACCTGATGGTGGCCTTCCTCGACGCGACCATGACCCCGGCCCCCGGGGAGTGAGCGCGCGCCGATGAGCCCGGCGTGAGCGTGAAGCGAGAGCGGAACGCGAGGAACGGTGTGAAGGGAGGCGGGGGGCACATCCTCGCCATCGACATGGGGACGAGCGCCGCCAAGGCGGCTGTGGTCGCCCGCGCCGGGGAGGTCCTCGGCACCGGGATTCGCGAGATCGGCATGGAGCACCTCCCATACGGCGGCGCCGAGCAGGACCCGGAGGAGTGGTGGCGCGCCTCGGCGGCGGCGGGACGCGAGGCGGTTCGCGGCTCCGGCGTCGAGCCGGACGGCTTCAGCGCCGTCCGCTGCACCACGCAGTGGGCCGTCACCGTCCCCGTCGACGCGTCCGGCGAGGCGCTCTGCAACGCGATCTCGTGGATGGACACGCGCGGGGGGCCACACGTCCGGAGGATGGTCGGCGGGCCGGTTCGCGTCGCCGGCTACTCGCCCCGCAAGGCGGCCGGCTGGATCCGCCGCACCGCCGGAGCGCCGGTCCTCGGCGGCATCGACGGGCTCGGCCACGTGCTCCACATCAAGCACGACCGTCCCGACATCTACGCCGCGACCGCGGACTTCCTCGAGCCGATGGACTACCTCAACCTCCGCATGACGGGCCGCGCCGCAGCGTCCTACGCGACGATCTGGCCATACTGGCTGACCGACAACCGCGACGTCGAGTCCGTCCGCTACGACGACCGGCTCCTGCGCTGGGCCGGGATCGACCGCGAGAAGATGCCGGAGCTGCTCCCCGTCGACGCGGCGGTGGGCGGTCTCACGGACGCGGCGGCGACCGAGCTCGGCCTGCGCCCGGGCACCCGCGTCCTCAGCGGCCTGATGGACACCCAGGCCGCGACGATCGGCGCGGGGATCGTCGCCGAGGGGGAGGGCTACTTCGTCGTCGGCACCACCTCCTGGCTGGCCTGCCTCGCCCGCCGCAAGCGCACCGACCTTTCCCACCAGCTCGCGACGATGCCCGCCGCCCTGCCGGGGCGCCTCCAGGTCTCGGCCGAGCAGGGCCCCGCCGGCCGCTGCCTCGACCTGCTCAAGGACAACCTCCTATACGACGCCTCGAGCCCGGACGGCCCCGCGCCGCCGCCCGACGCCTTCGAGCGGCTCGAGCGCCTGGCTGCTGTGGTCCCTCCGGGCAGCGACGGGCTGATCTTCACCCCCTGGGTCAGCGGGGTCCTCGCCCCGTCCGAGGATCACTTCACGCGCAGCGCCTTCTTCAACCAGACGCTTGCGACCACCCGGGGCCACTACGCCCGCGCCGTGATGGAGGGCATCGCCTACAACCTCCGCTGGGTCCGCCCCCACGTCGAGCGCTTTGCCGGCTCGAGCCTGGCCCGCCTCAACTTCATCGGCGGCGGGGCCCAGTCCGCCCTCTGGTGCCAGATCTTCGCCGACGTCCTCGGCGTCGACGTCGGCCAGGTGGGCGACCCCCGCTATGCCAACGCCCGCGGAGCGGCGCTGGCGGGATTCCTCGCGCTCGGGGAGATAGAGCCGCGGGACGTCCCCGCCGCGGTCCCGATCGAGGCCACCTACTCCCCCGACCCCGCCGCGGCGGCGGTCCACGACCCCCAGTTCGACCGCTTCGTCGAGCTCTACAAGCGCAACCGCCGGATCTACCGGCGGCTCAACCGAGCCGCGCGGTGAGGAGCTTCCGGCGGCGGGCCGACGGCCCAGCCACCGGGAGCTGAGGTCCCCGGCGACTGAGCCGTCAACCGAGACGGGCTAGTCCTGGACGGCGGCGAGACCGGTGATCGTGGTCTTCGCCTTCTTGAACACGCCCTTCCTGTTGAGCTTGCCGACGATGCCGACGTCGCCCAGCTTCGTGGCCTGACCGGTGGTCAGGTTCACCCTGTACAGCGTCGTTCCCCTCGACCCGGCGTTGGTCAGGTACGCCGTGTTCGCCCCGACGATGTCGAAGCCGACCTCGTTGCCGACGTCGATGCCCAGCGGAAGCGGCATCGTCAGGGTCCCGTTGTTGGGCGGGCTCTGGACGTTCAGCGTGTCGGTCGCCGCATCGATCACGTACAGCGTCGTCGCCGCCGGCTGGGTGAAGCTGAACGACGAGTTCGTGTACGCCGCACCGACGACGGTCGGGTTGCCCGGGTTGAGGGCCATGTCCGCCGCCGGCGCCACCACTCCGCTCGGGTCGAGCCGGAGGTTTTGGTCGGCGTCGCTGACGACCCTGATCCGATCCGGGACCGGGTTGAAGTCGACGCCGAACACGGCGCCCGCGAGGGTCGTTCCGGGGCCGGCGAAGCTGGCCACCGGCAGCGCCCTGGCGTTGGTGTCGGCGAGCACGATCCGGTAGGTGACGCTGTCGGTGCCGACGCCGAACAGCTCTCCCGTCTTCGGACGGAAGTCGATCCCGACCAGCCGGACGCCGCCCGGCAGGCCGACGATCCTGCGCTTGCTCTGCAGCCGCTGTGAGCCCCTCTCGCGGAACGTGACCAGGTCGCCCTGGTTGTCCGTCCCATAGAGGACCCTTCCGCTCGCCTTCGGGACCTTCACCTTCACCTGCAACTTCTTGCTGGGGCTGGTGCTCTTCGTCGCCTGACCCGCCGCCGGGAGCAACACGGGTAGAGCGAGCGAGAGCGCCAGCACGATCAGCGCGGTGCGCGTTGTCCTTCTCTGCTTCATCGAGTTCCCTCCTGTCGTCAATCTCCCTCGCGCTGACTACGCGCGGGGCGGGCGAGCGGTTCACTCGCGGAGGGATCAGCCGCCGGCGCGGTGGGCGCGGTAGCGCCGGATCAGCGAGTTGGTGGAGCTGTCGTGCTGCAGGTCAGGCTGCTCGGGCGCCTGCAGCTCGGGGATGATCCTGACGGCGAGCTGCTTGCCCAGCTCGACCCCCCACTGGTCGAAGGGGTCGACGTCCCAGATCGCTCCCTGGGTGAAGACGCTGTGCTCGTAGAGCGCGACCAGCGAGCCGAGGGTGCGGGGCGTCAGCTGCTCCGCGAGGATCACGTTCGAGGGACGGTTCCCCTCCATCACGCGGTGCGGGACGACGCGTTCCGGCGTGCCCTCCGCGCGGACCTCCGCCTCCGTCTTCCCGAACGCGAGCGCCTCGGGCTGCGCGAACACGTTCGACATCAGCAGGTCGTGGTGGTCGCCCCCTTCTTTCACGGGAATCGGGTTGAGCGTGCGGTGGAAGCCGATGAAGTCGCAGGGGATCAGCTTCGTGCCCTGGTGGATCAGCTGGTAGAAGGAATGCTGGCCGTTGGTTCCCGGCTCGCCCCAGTAGACGGCGCCGGTCTCGTAGTCGACGCGGGCGCCGTCGAGCGTGACGTGCTTGCCGTTCGACTCCATCGTCAGCTGCTGGAGGTAGGCGGGAAAGCGGTGCAGGTACTGGTCGTAGGGCAGCACGGCCGAGGTCTCGGCGCCGAACAGGTCGCCGTACCAGACGGCGAGCAGGCCCAGCAGCGCCGGCAGGTTCGCCTCGACGGGCGACGAGGTGAAGTGCTCGTCCATCGCGTGGAAGCCGGCGAGCATCTCCATGAACTGGTCGGGGCCGATCGCGACCATCGTCGAGAGGCCGATCGCCGAGTCCATCGAGTAGCGCCCGCCGACCCAGTCCCAGAAGCCGAACATGTTGTCCGGGTCGATCCCGAACTTCGACACCTCCTCGGCGTTCGTGGAGACGGCGACGAAGTGCTTCGCGATCGCCGCCTCGTCGCCGAGCTTGGCGAGGGCCCACTCGCGCGCGGTGTGGGCGTTGGTCATCGTCTCGAGCGTCGTGAACGTCTTCGAGGAGATCACGAACAGGCTCTCCTCCGGGTCGAGGTCCCGCGTCTTCTCGACGAAGTCGGTCCCATCGACGTTGGAGACGAACCGGAAGGTCATGTCGCGCCGCGAGAAGTCCTTGAGCGCCTCGTGGGCCATCACCGGCCCGAGGTCCGATCCGCCGATCCCGACGTTGACCACGTTGCGGATCGGCCTGCCGGTGTGGCCGGTCCACTCGCCTGACCGGATCCGGCTGGAAAAGGCGCTCATCCGGTCCAGCACCTCGTGGACCTCCCTGACCACGTCGACGCCGTCGACGATCAGCGAGCGGTCCGGCGGCATCCGCAGGGCCACATGCAACACCGCGCGATCCTCTGAGACGTTGATGTGCTCCCCGCGGAACATCGCATCGCGCCGCTCGGACCAGCTGCACTCGACGGCGAGCTGGGTCAGCAGGCGCAGCGTCTCGTCGGTGATCCTGTTCTTGGAGTAGTCGAGGAAGAGGCCGGCGCCCTCCGCGATCAGGCGCTCGCCCCGACCGGGGTCCTCGGCGAACAGCTCACGCAGATGCCGCTGGGAGACCTCCGCGTAGTGGCGCGCGAGCTGCTTCCAGGCGGGCCGCTCCCGGAGCGCCGGCTTCTCCCCCGCCACCTCGCTAGCTCGCCAGCTTCTCGGCCTCGTGGGAGATCGAGTCGATCAGGTCGTCCCAGGACTTGACGAAGGCGTCGGCGCCCTCCACCTGCAGACGGGCCGCGAGCTGGTCGACGTCGACCCCCGCGTCCGCGAACTGCGCCAGCACCTGCTCGGCGTCGCCGCCGTCGGCCGGAAGCGGCTCGCCGACCTCGCCGTGGTCGGCGAAGGCGAGCAGCGTCTTGTCGGGCATCGTGTTGATCGTGTCCGGGGCGACGAACGCCTCGATGTAGAGGGTGTCCGGGGCCTCGGGGTCCTTGGTCCCGGTCGAGGCCCAGAGCAGCCGCTGCCGTCGGGCGCCCTCGCTCTCGAGCTTCTTGACGCGGTCGGAGTCGAGCAGCTCCCGGTACGCCTCGTACGCCCGCTTGCCGATCGCGATCCCGAGCCGGTTCCTGAGCTCGGCCGGCACCTGGTCGGCGACCGCGACGTCCCAGCGGCTCATGAACAGCGAGGCGACCGAGCGCACGTCCGGATCCAGCCCGGCCGCGATCCGGCGCTCGATCCCCTTCATGTACGCGTCGGCGGAGGCGAGATGCTGCTCGCTCGAGAACAACAGCGTCACGTTGATCGGGATCCCGGCGAAGACCGACTCCTCGATCGCGGGCAGGCCCGCGGGGGTGCCGGGAATCTTGATGAACAGGTTGTCGCGCTCGCCGCGGGCGTGCAGCTCGGCCGCCTGCTTGATCGTCGCCTCGGTGTCGTCGGCGAGCTTCGGTGAGACCTCGAGCGAGACGAATCCGTCGACCGCGTCCGTCCGGACATGCACGGGCTTGAACAGGTCGGCGGCGCGGCGCAGATCGGCGAGCGCGAGCTCGAAGAAGAGCGGCTCGGGCTCGAGGCCCTGGTCGCGCAGCTCGGTGATCTGCTCGTCGTAGTCGTGGCCGCCCGAGATCGCCTTGTCGAAGATGGTCGGGTTCGAGGTCAGCCCGGTGACGTCGAGCTCCCGGATGTAGCCCTCGAGCGTGCCGTCGTCGAGGATGCCGCGGGTGATGTTGTCGAGCCAGAGGCTCTGGCCCAGGTCGTGTAGCTGCTTGGTGGGCTTCATCTCTCCAAGACCTCCTTGGCCGCCTCAGCCACCCGGTCGGGGGTGAAGCCGAATTTCGTCTGCACGTCCTTGAGCGGTGCCGAGGAGCCGAACGTGTGCATTCCGATCGTGACGCCTTGCTCGCCGACGAATCGGTCCCATCCCAGGGTAGAGGCCTGCTCGACCGAGACCCGCGCCTTGACCTCGGGTGGCAGCACCTCGTCCTGGTAGGCCTGGTCCTGGCGCTCGAACACCTCCCAGCACGGGAGGCTTACGACCCGCGAGCGGACCCCGTCGGCGATCAGCTTCTCGTGGGCCTCGAGCGCGAGCGCGACCTCGCTGCCGGTCGCGAGCACGATCACCTCGGGGCCGGCTCCCTCGGCATCGGCGATCACGTATCCGCCGCGGAGCGCGCCATCCGACGGGGCGTAGCGGGCGCGGTCGATGATCGGCACGTTCTGGCGGGTCAGGACGAGGGCGACGGGCTGATGGTGGCGGTCCATCGCGAGGCGCCATGCCTCGGCGGTCTCGTTGGCGTCGGCCGGGCGGATCACGTCGAGCCCGGGGATCGCGCGGAGCGAGGCGAGCTGCTCGACGGGCTGGTGCGTCGGGCCGTCCTCGCCGAGGCCGATCGAGTCGTGGGTGAACAGATGGATCACCGGCAGCTCCATCAGGGCGGAGAGCCTGATCGCCGGGCGCGCGTAGTCGGAGAAGGTCAGGTAGGTCGACCAGACGGGGCGCAGCTTGGTGAGCGAGAGGCCGTTCGAGAGCGCGGCCGACTCGTGCTCGCGGATCCCGAGGTGGAGCTGGCGGGCGTCGCGCCGGCCGGGCTGCAAGTCCTCGGCGCCCTCCACATCCTTGAGCCGCACCGAGGTGGAATCCGTGAGGTCGGCCGAGCCGACCAACAGCCACGGAACCCGGCCGGCGACGGCGTTCTCGACCTGGTTCGAGGCCTTGCGGGTCGCCATCCCCTTCTCGTCGGGCTCGAAGCTCGGGATATCCGCGTCCCAACGCTGGGGGAGCTCGCGCCGCTGCATTTGGTCGATCTCGGCGGCGGGCGACTCGTGCTCGCTCCTGTAGCTCTCCAGCAGCTGCTCCCATTCCAGCCTGAGCTCCCCACCGCGCCGGCCGATGCCCTCGTCGAAGTGCTCGCGCACGCCGTCCGGCACCAGGAACTCGGCGTCCTCGGGCCAGCCGTAGGTGCGCTTGGTCTCGCGGACTTCGTCCTCGCCCAACGGCTCGCCGTGGACCTCGGCCGTGTCGACCTTGTGCGGGGAGCCCCAGCCGATGTGGCTGTCGACGATGATCAGGGTCGGGCGGCCGGGCTCCCTGCGGAACACCTCGAAGGCGCGGGCGAGCAGGTTGAGATCGTTCGCGTCACCTACCCGCGTCACGTTCCAGCCGTATCCGGCGAAGCGGGCCGCGACGTCGTCGTCGTAGGTGATCTCCGTCCGTCCGTCAATCGAGATGTGGTTGTTGTCGTAGACCCAGCAGAGGTTGTCGAGGCGCTGGTGGCCGGCGAGCGAGGCGGACTCGTTCGAGACGCCCTCCTCCAGATCCCCGTCGCCGCAGAAGGTGTAGACGTCGAAGTCGAACAGCTCGAAACCGGGTTCGTTGTAGCGGGCGCCGAGCCACTTCGCCGCGAGCGCCATCCCGACGCTGGTTGCGACGCCCTGGCCGAGCGGTCCCGTGGTCGTCTCCACGCCCGAGGTCCAGCGGTACTCGGGGTGCCCGGGGCACTTCGAGTCCAGCTGGCGGAAGCGCTTGATGTCGTCGAGACCGACCGAGGGCTCGCCGACGACCTCGTAGTCGGGGTCGACGGCCTTCACGCCGGTCAGGTAGAGCAGCGAGTAGAGCAGCATCGACGCGTGCCCGTTGGAGAGCACGAAGCGGTCGCGGTTCGGCCAGATCGGGTTCTGGGGGTCGAATCGGAGGAACCGCTGCCAGAGCGTGTAGGCGACCGGCGCGAGCGCCATCGGCGTCCCCGGGTGACCCGAGTTCGCCCTCTGGATCGCGTCGATCGAGAGCGTCCTGATCGTGTTGATGCAGAGCTCGTCGATCTCGGTACGGCGTTCGGCTGCCACGGCCATGACGTCGCTCCTCGGTTGGGACTCGATCGTACGAAATCACGGGATCGGTCTTGGGCCAGGATGAGAACAGGCGGCGATAGGATCGCCGCCCAAGGTCGGCTTCGGAACACCCGCTGCCGATACCCACCCAGACTGGAAGGAACCAGAGACCTGTTCGTTCGCAAGGTCGACAACGGCAAACTCGAGGCGATCCAGGCCAGCGACCTGAGCGTCGACCAGGCCGAGGAGCGGGGCGCCGTCGCCGAGGAGCTGGGCGCCGTCGCCGAGGAGTGGATCCATCCGCTCGATCTCGTCGCGATCGGGCTGATCGATGAGGAGCAGGTCCCGGGCGGAGCCGGTTCCTAGCCACGCGTGGAAGGGGCGGATCTCGATTTCGAGAAGCGGGCCGCCGCGGAAGCGGCGGCCCAGCTCGTCGAGGACGGGATGACGCTCGGGCTCGGGACCGGCTCGACCGTCGCCCTACTGCTCCCGGCGATCGCCGCGCGCGGGCTCCGAGACCTGCGCTGCGTCGCCACCTCGGCCGCCACCGAGGAGCACGCCCGCGAGCTCGGGATCCCGGTCGAGGAGTTCGACAAGCTCGAGCGGCTCGACATGGCGATCGACGGCGCCGACCAGATCGCCCCCGACCACTGGCTGGTAAAGGGCGGCGGCGGCGCCCACACCCGCGAGAAGATCGTCGCCGCGACCGCCGACCGGTTCGTGGTCATCGCGGATTCCTCGAAGCCGGTCGACCGGATCGGCGCCCCGATCCCGTTGGAGCTGAAGCAGTATGGCCTCGCCTCGACGCTGCGTCGGGTCCACGAGCAGGTCGGACCCGTGGAGCCGCGCGCCGACACCCCGCGCAGCCCCGATCACGGCGTAATCGCCGATCTGCTCGCAGACGTCCACGACCCGGCCGAGCTGGCCGCGGCGCTAGCGAGGATCCCCGGCGTGGTCGATCATGGCCTCTTCCCGGCGTCCATGGTCAGCGATGTGCTGATCGGGCGGGGGAATGCGGTCGAACGAGCATGAGCTCCCGGGTCCGCGTTCGAAGCTGCTCGCCGAGTTCAAGCGCTACACGCCGGGCGAGGACGCCTCGTCGAATCCCCGCGACTTTCCTGCGCGTCACCGTCAGCAGCTAGGGCGACGCGCGATCAGAGGTCGACCGCGGCCATGCCGGCCTCGTCGTAGCGATCGCCCAACGCCTCGGGCAGCTCGGCATCGATCAGGGCCAGCTCGTCCTCGGTCAGCTCGATGTCGACCGCCGCCGCGTTTTCCTCGAGGTAGCTCCGCCGCTTCGTCCCCGGAATCGGGACGATGTCCTCGCCCTGAGCGAGGACCCACGCGAGCGCGAGCTGCGCCGGGGTGACGCCCTTTTCCTCGGCGATATCTCTGACCTTGGCGACGATCCGCTGGTTCGCTTCCACGTTCTCCTCCTGGAACCGCGGATTGGTGCGGCGCCAGTCATCGCTGTCCAGATCCTCTGCGTTCGCGAACCTCCCGGAGAGGAAGCCGCGGCCCAGCGGCGAGTAGGAGACGAACCCGATCCCGAGCGCCCGGCACGTGTCCAGGAGCTCGACCTCCGGCTCACGGCTCCAGAGCGAGTACTCGGTCTGGAGCGCTGTGATCGGATGGACCGCATGAGCGCGCCGGATCGTCTCCGGCGCTGCCTCGCTCAGGCCGATGTGGAGGATCTTGCCCTCCTCGACGAGGTCCGCCATCGCGCCGACCGTCTCCTCGATCTCCACGCTCGGGTCGACGCGGTGCTGGTAATAGAGGTCGATGTGGTCGGTTCCGAGCCGCCGGAGGGATCCCTCCACCGAGTCCCTCACGTGGGCGGCCGAGCCGTCCAGCGGCCCGATCGTCGACATGTCGCCGGGGACGGCATCGTCCATGCGGCGCTGGAACTTGGTCGCGATCACGTAGTCGTCGCGCCTGCCTTCCACGGCCTTCCCCACCAGCTGCTCGTT
>DATADX010000027.1:0-22469 GCA_036258315.1 Solirubrobacterales bacterium | reverse complement strand
GAGCTCGAGGCGAGCTTCGACCACGGCGAGGAGGAGGGCTACGGGCTCTGGCTCGACCCCGCGGTCCGGGACGATCCCGTCTACGCAGAGCACTGGGCGAAGCAGCGCAAGCTCAAGGTCACCTTCGAGCCGGACCGGATCGTGCTCGAGCGGATGGACGACTGACCCCAGCCGGGCGTTTCTCGGCTTCGCGATGAACCCGCACCTCCTCGGCTTCGCTTCGTGGTGCGGGATCGAGACGCCGGCGCGGCGGATGCTGAGACTCCGCAGCCGTTACTCGGAGGGGACGAGGCGGCCGCCTGAGTAGTCGGTGGCGCCGCGGAGGTGGAGCCAGAAGGCGCCGTCGACGATCGCCTGCGGGTCGAGGTCAGCGGCGTGCTCGGGGAGGGCCCAGCGGGCAGCCTCCAGGCACCAATCGGTGCCCTGGGCATAGAGGACGGCGAGCTGTGCGGCGGTGAAGGTCGCGCCGATCCGCCGCCGCAGCTCGTCCCTGACCGCGTCGACCGCCCGATGCGCCCGGGCCCCGGTGCGTGGATCCGCGGTCAGCTCCCGGAGGCGGCCGTAGCCCTCCTCCCACTGATAGAGCGCGTTGTCCAGCGGGTAGCTCACGCGCATACGTGTACCACGACGGGCACGCCGGTGAACCAGGTGGAACCTCATCCCAACGCCGCGTCGCAACCCCGTATCCCCGCAGGGTGAAGCCCGAGGAGACGCGGGTCATCGAGTCGGGGCGCCGGCGCAGGCGCCGGGATCGAGCGGCCGGTCGCCGAGCCGCCAGATGTCCACGAGGCCGCTGCCCCCGAGCCGCTCGGCGCTCCCCGCGGCGCTCAGCCAGACGAACTCCACCGGCTGCGTCGCCGATTCAGGGTCGTCCTGGTCATAGGCGGGAGTGGTGACGATGAAGTCGTAGTCGCCGGCGTTGACGGCGGCCACCCAGTCGGCGCACTGCTCGAACTCGCGGAAGGTGCCCCGATCGCCGCGCTCGCCGATGTAGCGGACCTCGTTGGAGGAGTCAGCACCCCAGAGCCCGTACTGGAACAGCGCGCCGGTGGTGCCGGCCAGGCCGATCTCGAGGTCCTCGGTGACCCGCGCCCAGTCATAGGCCGCCCCGAGGCCCTGGCCGAGCTCGACCGCGGGCTGCTCGTCGCGCGGATAGTCGGGGGCCCGCGACGAGTAGCGCTGGTCGAGATACTCCTCCTGCGCGATCCGGCCGACCACCGCCACGGCAAGCAGCGGCACGAGCGCCGCGGCGAGCACTGCCCTGCGCGGCGCTCCGCTCCGCGCCAGGAGGACGACCGCTGCGGGGAGGCCGACGAGCACCGCGGCGAGCAGCAGCGAACCGGGGAGACGATCGGTCTCGATCGGCTCGAGGTGGATGACGTTGACGAGGGTGAGCACGGCGAACACCGCGAACGCGGCGACCGCCCACCACCGCGCCCGGTCTCCGAGACGGTCCCTGACGAGGGGGGGCGGGAGCGCGACGAGGACGAGCCCGAGCGCGAGCGCCGGAGCGAGGTAGCGGATGTTGAGCCGGAAGCCGACCGGCGCGCCTTCCGGGCCCGAGGCACCCAGCGGTGTGAGCAGGTAGGCGACTCCCGAGACGAGCACGACGGCGGCGAGCATCCGCTCGAGACGCGGGGCGCGCCATAGCCACAGCACGACTCCGGCGACCGCCCCGGCGAGGACGAGCCACCAGAGATCGCCGATGCGCTCCTCGAGCGCCGGCCGGAAGTACCGGCCCCAGACGCCGGTGTCGGTGATGTAGTGGGCGATCGAGAACGGCTCGCGCCCCATCAGCTCCTCCGGCTTGTCGAGCGGGCCGAGGTCGACGAACGGGAAGGGCGTGTGCGCGACGACGAGGTCGCGCAGGTACCAGAGGCCGCCGACGACGAGCAGGCCACCGCCCCAGGCGGCGGCGGCGCGCAGGCGCCGTCCTCCCGCCGCGATCGCGATCACCCCGATCGTCAGCGCCCCGACGGGCGGGACCACCGTCAGCTTCGTCCCGAGCGCGAGCCCGGCGGCGAGGCCGGCGACGATCAGCGGGCCGGTCGCGGTGGCCCGGCGAGCGTTGACGAGCACCGCGACGCTCCCGAGCAGCAGCGCGATCGCGACGACGTCGTTGTTGGCGTTGCCCGGCTGGCGCGAGAACAGCAGGTTCGCCGACAGCAGCGCCGCCGTCGCGGCGGTCGCGGCACCCGCCGCGCCGTAGGGGCGGCCGATGCACCACGCGGCGAGCAGCGCCGCCCCAAGCCAGCCGTAGTTGAGGAGCGGCGAGAGGAAGTCGTTGCCGAGCAGGAGCAGCCCGTCGGCGTGGAGGAGCTCGGAGTTCAGCGGGTAGAACCAGTTCAGGTAGAGCGGGTCGGTGAACAGCAGCTCGGTCACCGAGCCCGTCTGGGCGAAGTGCGCCGCGAACGGCATGTGGTACCAGAGCGAGTCGCCGCCGTAGATGCCGCGGTCGAGCGCGAGCAGCGTCGGCCCCGCCCACTGCAGCGCGACCAGCGCGGCGACGGCGATCGCGCCCGCGAGCTGAAGCCGGCCCGCGAGCGGCGCGGTGCGTTGTCCCGCTCCCGCCAGCGCCGCGGCGGCCCTGACCTTGACCGCGCCGTCGAGCCCCGACGGGAGCAGCGTCGGCCCGAGCCGCAGCGCCGCCGCGCCGACGATCGCGCATGCGGCGGTCAGCAGAACGCCGTCGAGGAGCCCGGCGAGGCCGAGCAGCTGCGAGACGGCGACCAGCAGCGTCAGCGCCAGGATGCCCGTGGCGAGCAGCTCGGGCGCGCCGCTCCAGCCCGGCAGCAGGACGCGCCGCGCGATGCGCCCGGCGACCGTCATCGAGACGACGATCACCGCCAGGGCGACGATCCCGAGCAGGTAGTCCCCCGTGGTCACGGCAACGGCTCCACGGCGACGCCCCCGCCACAGCCCGACTCCTGGAGCTCGCCGTCGAGGCGGAAGATCGCAACCCGGCCCTGTCCCAGGATCTCCTCTCCGCCGGTGGCGCGCATCCAGCCGCCCTCGGGCGAGACCTTGGCGGTGGCCGGATCGTTGAGGTCGAGCTCGGGGGTGGTGACGATGTAGTCGTAGGCGCCGGCGTTGGCGGCGCGGACGAACTCGGGACAGGTCCTGGCCGCGCGGAAGTCGCCGGCGCCGAGCTCGCGCCCGATGTACTGGACGTAGTTGGAGAGGCGGTCGCCGTAGAGGATGTACTGGTTGTAGGCACCGCTCAGCCCGGCGACGCCGATCCGCTCGTCCTCGGTCGGCTTCGCCCACCGCGCGACGTCGTCGAGCTGGAAACGGAAGTCCTCGGGGCGCGTGTAGCGCGCGTCGAGATACTCGTCCGCGCGCTCCCACCCGACCGCGGCGATCGCGATCGCCACCACCGTGCCCGCCACCGCGGCGAGGGCGCGCCGGCGGCGCGCAAGCAGCGCGAGGCCGACTGGGACGCCGATCAAGACGATCCCGATCAGGGCCGCGGCCGGCTTCGAGGTGAAGGGCTCGTCCCAGGTGAAGGCCGAGTCGGAGTACAGCGATGTGATCAGCAGGGCGAGCACGCCGCCGCCGAGCAGCGGCAGCCGGAGCCGCTTGGGCGTGAGCCTGGGCTCGAGGGGGAGCAGCGCCAGGCCCAGCGCCAGCGCCGGCACCAGGTAGCGGAGATTGATCCCGAACGCCCGCGGGTCGCCCTCGGGGCCGGCCGCGGTCAGCGGCGTGAACAGATACGCGATCGCGCCGGCGATCGCCACCGCACCCATCAGCCTGACCGCGGGCGAGCGGGGACGGATCACGGCGAGCAGCGAACCGAGCGCGGCGAGGCCGAAGAACAGGAACCAGACCGGGCCGAACAGGTTGGTGATCGCCTTGAGGAAGAACCCGCTCCAGACGTCGGTGTCGGGGTTCTCGAAGATGTAGTGGGAGACGCTGTAGTCGTCGCGCCCCTCGAGCCCACGGTCCGGCCCGGGGAGGTTGATCGGGCCGACCTCGCCGAAGAAGGGCAGCGGATTTCCCGAGTGGACCAGATTGCGCAGCAACCAGAACCCGGCCGTCGCCGCGATCCCCGCGAGGAAGATCAGCAACGCCCGCCGGCGGGCGGCCGGGGGCACGATCAGCGGCACCCCGACCGCCATCGCGGCGACCGAGCCGGAGATCGTCAGCCTGGTCCCGAGGGCGAGGCCCATCGCCAAGCCCGCGAGCAGCAGCGCGGCGGCCGCCGCGCGACCCGAGGACAGATCGACGCTCGGCGCGCCGCCGCCGTCCGTCTCGTCAGGCTTCCCGGCCCGCGGGGAGGCCCAGGCGTTGATCAGGAAGGCCGCCGCCGCCAGCAGCAGCGCCACCGGCGCGATGTCGGTCGCCGGGGTCCCGGCCTCGCGCGGGATCATCGGGCCGGTGTCGAGGACCAGCGCCACCGCGACCAGGCTGAGTGGCGCCACCCCGTAGGGACGCCCGATGCACCAGCCCGCGAGCAGCGCCACGCCGAGCCAGCCGAAGTTGACGAACGGCGAGAACAGGTCGCGCTCGAACAGCGCGACCCCCGCGCCGTGGAGGAGCTCGGAGTTCTCCGGATAGAACCAGTTCAGGTACAGGGGGTCGGTGAAATGAAGGCCCCAGACCGAGCCGGTCTCGGCGATCCGGGCTGCGAACGGACCGTGGTACCAGAGGGTGTCGAAGGTGAGCATCCCGCGAGCCCAGACGTCCTGGAGGCCCGTTGCCCAGTGCGCCGCCAAGTAAGCCGCCGCGGCGAGGGCGATCGCGGCGTGCAACGGGGGAATCCGCGGCGAGGGCGGCGGCCGGCCCTGCCGGGGCTCGCGCGGGACCCAGACGACGGCCGCGGCGCCGATAGCCAGCGAGGCGGCGACGATCGCCCAGGGCTCGAAGAGGCCGACCGCCCCGAGCAGCTGCAGCAGGATCGTCAGCAATGAGACCGCGAGCACCGCCTCGGCGAGCCGCGCCGGCGCTCCCTCCCAGCCCGCCAGCAGGCGACCCCGGAGGCGGACCGCGGCGAGCGCCAGCGGGACGGCGATCGCCGCGAGGCCGACAACCCCCGTGACGTAGGCCCCGAAGTCCAACGCTAAGCCTGGTCGGCCGGCGGCTCGTCGGGACTTCCGCCCCCATCGTCGGATCTGTCCAGGGCACCGCAGGCGGCCGGGTCGAGCTCGCCCTCGATCCTGAATACGAAAGTCATCTCCTCGTCGAGGAGCTCGGTCGCCGCGGGGTCGGTGCCGGTCCACTCAGCCTCGATCGGCGAGACGCTCTGGGTGCGCTGGTCCGGGCCCGCGACCAGGTAGTCGTAGTCGCCGTCATTGATCGTCTCCCGCCACTCCTCGCATGAATCGATCGGCGTGTAGGCGCCGTGGGGCCCCTGGTGGGCGACGTACTGGACCCGGTTGGAGAGGTCGTTGCCGTAGAAGACGTACTGCTTGAAGCCGGGACGGCCGCCGACGATCGCGATCCGGGCGTCCTCCGGCTGTTCCTCGTTGAACCACGCGAGCGCGACGCGGACACCCGCCGGGAAGTCCGATGGCGCCGTGGCCGCCTGGTAGCGATCGTCGAGGTAGGCGTCGTTCTTGTTCCAGCCGATCCCGATCGCGACCGCGATCGCGAGCGCCGCAAGCGCGCCGACGGTGACGGGTGACGCGCCGCGCTTGGCGAGCAGGGCCAGGCCCGCGGGGATCGCGACGAGAAGCAGCGCGAGCACAACCGCACCTAGCGCGTACTCGCCTCTCCAGACGTCGGCGCCGCTGAACAGGCCGACCGCGAGCATCACGGAGAGCACCCCGAGCAAGGGTCCCTGCACGCGCTCGCGGCTCAGGACCGGATCGACGGCGAGCAGTACCGCCCCCAGCGCCAGGGACGGCGACGCGTAGCGGATGTTGACCTCGAAGGCGGTGGGGTGATCGAGCGGGCCGGCGGCGGTCAGCGGCGTGAACAGGTAGGCAATCCCGGAGAGGAGGGCGACGACGCCGAGCATCCGGATCATCGCGGTGCGGCCGCGCCAGATCGCGAGCACGAAGCCGGCGGCGGCGGTGGCGAGCACGAGCGGCCAGAGGACGCCGAAGCTGTCGTTGAGCCCGGGGATGAAGGTGTCCTTGATCACGTCGAAGTTGGCCAGGTAGTCCGAGACCGTGTGCGGCTCGCGGATGTCGATGTCGAGCTGCTGCGGTCCCGGCAGCGGCCCGGCGTCGATCCAGGGCAGGGGGTTGCCGGCCTCTGCCAGGTTTCGCGCGAACCAGAAGCCACCGGTGACCAGAGAGCTCGCGGCCCAGATCGATGCCGTCCGCACCCCGTCCCCCCTGCGGGCGACGGCGATCACGCCGATCGTCAGCAGCGCGAACGGTGCCAGCAGGTTGAGCTTCGTGCCAAGGGCGAGCCCCGCCGCGAGGCCCGCAACCACCAGCGCCCCTCGGGTCAGCATCGGCGCCAGCGGCGGCCCGCCCGAGTGCAGCGTGCGGGCGGCGCCGGTGGCCGCGCGGGCCTGCGCCTCCGCGTTGACCAGGATCGCGGCCGAAGCGAGCAGGAAGAAGAGGCCGCCGATGTCGTTCTTGGCGTCCCCCGGTTGGTAGAGCAACAGCATCTCGGCGTCGAGGATCACGGCGAGCGCCACGACGGCGACCGCGCCCGCGCCGTAGGGGCGGCCGAACGACCACGCCGCGAGCAGGCAGAGGGCCATCCAGCCGATGTTGATCAGCGGGGAGAGGAAGTCGGTGCCGAGGAACAGGACGCCCGCCGAATGGAGGAGCTCGGAGTTCTGCGGGTAGAACCAGACGGTGAGGCGGAGGACCTCGGTGAAGTGGAGGGCGCCGACCTGGGCGTCCTGGACGAAGCGCGCGGCGAACGGGGCGTTGTGCCAAGTCGTGTTCGGGAGGTACATGCCGATGTCGAGGCCGACCTGCGTCGGCATTGCCCAGTGGGCGGCGACGACGAGGCCCGCGACGAGCGCAATCGCCAGCGCCACCGGCTTCGGCGGCGGGGCGGGCAGCCGTGCCCCCTGGCCGGCCGGTCCGGCGGCGAGCCCGACCCCTACCCCGGCGAAGATCGCGCCGAGGAGCACCCAGCCCGGGCGGTAGAGACCGACGACGCCGACGAGCTCCAAGACGACGACCAGCATCGACAGGCCGAGCACGATCTCCGCGAGCCGCGCCGGCGCGCCCGACCAGCCTCCGACCAGGCGGCGGCGCAGCCGGACCGCTCCGAACCCGAGCGCGACGGCGATGATCAGGAGCTCGACCGAGCCCGCCAGGTACTCGCCGAGGCTCACTCCTCGGCCTCCTCCGCGCCGGCCGCCTCGAGCGCGGCCGCGGCCGCCTCGCGCGCTGCCTGCTCGCGCGCCTTCGCCTCGCGGAAGTTGCGTTCGGCGACGCCGCAGGTGGAGGGATCAAGCCGGCCGTTCACCTCGAACACCGCCGCCAGGCCTCCCGAGGGAATGATCTTGTCGGTCGCCTCGTCGTTCCCCACCCAGGCGAGCTCCGGAGGAATGCTGGTCTCGCGGCGGATCCGGGGCGTGACCACGATGTAGTCGTAGGCGCCCTCGTTGACGACACGGCGAAGCAGCTTGCAGTTCGCGATCTGGCGGAAGGTTCCCCGACGCAGCTCCTGGCCGAGGTACTGGACGTGGTTCGAGAGGTCGTCGTTGTAGAAGAAGTACTGGCCGAAGGCCGACGCGCGGCCGACGACGCCGATCCTCGAGTCGGTCACGTCCGTGCCGAACTCCTGGATCGGACGCCACTCGGGGGTCGAGCGGAAGCCGGTCTCGAGCGGCGGCGCCACCGCGACCTGATAGCGGTTCTCGAGGTACTGCTCACGCTGGTTGTTGCCGACGATGACCGCCACGATCAGCGCCGTGAGCCCGAAAGCCGCGAGCATCCACCCCCTGGCCCCGATCCGGCCGGCGGCGACGATGATCGCCGGGACGCCGATCAGGAGCAGCGCCGTCAGCAACGACTCGTCGTGGTGCCCGAAGTCCCAGCTCTGGGGTATCGACAGCCCGGTCAGGTCCCAATCGACGAGGAACGCTCCCTGGATGACGAGCAGTCCGAAGACCGCGATCAGGACCCACGGCCAGGGGCGATGCCGCATCGCGGGGACCAGCGGCAGCAGCACGAACGCGATGATCAGAACGGGCGCGACGTAGCGGAGGTTGGCGTCGAAGCCCGTCGGCTGCCCGAGCCCACCGGAGGCCGTCAGCGGGGTGAACACGTAGGCGAGCCCGGCGACGATGCCCGTGATCGCGAGCAGCCGCATCAGCCGGCTCCCGCCCTTGATCAGGGCGAATACGAGCGCGAAGACGGCAATCGCGAGGATCGCCGGCCACCACGGCCCGAGGCGCTCCTCGAGGACGGGGAAGAACCAGTCCTCCCAGATGTGGGGGTCGTTGTAGTACTCGCTCAGCTTGTGCGGCTCGCGCGGGTAGAAGCCGCCCTGGTCGGGACCGGGCAGGTCGATCGGGCCGAGCTTCTCGATCTGGGGGAAGGGATTCAGCGCCGTGACCAGGTTGCGCCCGTACCAGAAGCCGGCCGTGATCAGCATTCCGCCGAGCCAGTAACAGAGCGCCTTCCACCAGCCCCGGCGGCCGGCCAGGATCGCGATTCCGATCGTGAGCACGCCGAGCGCCGCGAGCAGCGTGATCTTGGTGCCGATCCCCATTCCCGCCGCGAGGCCGGCGAGGAACAACGGGCCGGGACCGACACCGGCGAGCACGCGCGGGTCCCCGGCCACGGGCACGTCTTCGATCACTCCGGTCTGCGGGTGCTCCTCGTCGGCCGTCGGGTCGAATCCCGGCCCGCCGTCGGCTTCGTCCCGCGCGCCGGCTTTGGGCAGCCGCACGGCGTGGGTGAGCCCCCGCGCGGCAACCTCCGGGGCGGCCCGCGCGGTTGCGGCCCCGTTGACCAGGAAGGCGATCACCGCCAAGAGGAAGAAGAGGCCCGCGATGTCGTTCGGAGCGTTGCCGGCCTGGGAGCCGACCATCATCTCCGAGTCGAGCACCACGGCGGCGCCGAGCACCGTCGCCGCGCTGACCGCGTATGGGCGCCCTATGCACCACGCGGCGAGCAGCGACAGGGCGAGCCAGCCGAGGTTGACGAGTGGGGAGAGGAAGTCGGTGTCGAGAGCCACCATCCCGACGGCGTGCAAGAGCTCGGAGTTCTGGGGGTAGAACCACGCGGTGAGCTTGAGCGGGTCGGTGAAGTGGAGCGGCCCGATCTGGCCCGTCTGCGCGAACCGGCCCGAGAAGGACATGTGGTACCACGTGGTGTCCTGGTAGTACATGCCGACGTCGAGGGACTCCTGCGAGGCCTCCGACCAGTGCATGACGACGACGGCCGCGGCCAGCACGGCGACCGCCATCATCAGCTTGCTCGGCTTCACCGCGGGCGATTCGTGCACCTCCTCCTCGACCGCGTGCCGGCGCGCCCATTGCGCGGCGCCGAGCCCGACCAGCGCGCACGCGAGCACCAGCGGCAGCTCCTCGAACAGCTTCAGCAGCCCGAGCAGCTCGGCGATCACGATCAGCGCGGAGAGCCCCAGCGTGATCTCCGCGAGGCGCGCCAGCGCGCCCGTCCACGCCGGCACGAGCAGGGCTCGAACGTGGTAGGCGCCAAGGCCGAGAGCGGCGACGATCACCGTCAGCTCCGCCGCGCCGAGCAGGTACTGGCTAGTGCTCACGGCAATCGCGGGGTCATTCTCAGACAAAACGCGCAGCCACACAGCCGCGCGCGAGCCGGAACTATATCCGCGTGCCTAGATACTGCGCCGGGCGCCTCTCAGTCGAGGCCCTCGATCACGTAGAGGCGCTCTCCGGGCTTCACCATCCCCATCTTCCGCGCCTCGCGCCCGAGCGTCAGGGGGCTCTCGGCCTCGTCGAGTTGCCGCTGCAGGTCGGCGTTCTCGCTCTTCAGCTGCACGAGCCGCTCCTCGCTCGCCTTCGAGGTGCGCCAGGCCCCGACCAGGTTGACGAGCGGGTTCAGGTAGCTGACCATCACCCCGAACAGGACCAGCACCAGGGCGATTCGCGCGATCCGGTCCCAGCGGAGCCGGCTCGGTCCGACCCGCTTCCGCACACGTCTGCGTTGAGCGGCCACGGCTATCGGTTCGCCGCGGGGGCCGCCCTCCCTGCCCGCGCTACCGGACGAACGCGGAGTCGCCCGGGAACTCCGCGCGGTCGCCGAGCTCGTCGGCGATCCGCAGCAGGCGGTTGTACTTGGCGACGCGATCGCTGCGCGAGGGGGCGCCGGTCTTGATCTGACCGGCCCCGGTGCCGACGGCGAGGTCGGCGATCGTCGTGTCCTCGGTCTCGCCGGAGCGGTGCGAGATCACCGCGGTGTAGCCGGCGTCGCGCGCGACCTGGATCGCCTCGAGGGTCTCGGTCAGGGTCCCGATCTGGTTCACCTTGACGAGGATCGAGTTGGCGACCCCGAGCTCGATCCCGCGCCGCAGCCTGTCGGGATTGGTGACGAAGAGGTCATCGCCGACGAGCTGGCAGTGGTCACCGAGCTTCTCGGTCAGCGCCTTCCAGCCGCCCCAGTCCTCCTCGTCCATCCCGTCCTCGATCGAGACGATCGGGAATCGGTGCACCAGGTCGTGCCAGTAGTCGGCGAGCTCCTGCGAGGACAGGGTGCGGCCCTCGTGCTCGAGCACGTATGAGCCGGCGGAGAAGAGCTCGCTGGTGGCCGGGTCCATCGCGATCGAGACGTCGACGCCCGGCGCATAGCCCGCCGCCTCGATCGCCGCGATCAGGTAGTCGAGCGCCGCCTGGTTGGACGGCAGGTCGGGCGCGAATCCGCCCTCGTCGCCGCCGGCCGTCGACAGCCCCTGGTCGTGGAGCGTCTTCTTCAGGGCGTGGAAGACCTCGGTCCCGATCCGGAGGCAGCCGGGGTAGCTGTCGGCGCCGGCGGGAACGACCATGAACTCCTGGAAGTCGACCTTGTTGTCGGCGTGGACGCCGCCGTTGAGCACGTTCATCATCGGCACCGGCAGCACCCGGGCATCGCCGGCGCCCGTTGCGCCCGTCGCGAGATAGAGCTCGGCGAGGTAGTCGTAGAGGGGGCGGGCGGCGTCGGCGGCGGCCGCCCTGGCGGCTGCGAGCGAGACGCCGAGGATCGCGTTCGCCCCGAGCCTGCCCTTGTTCGGTGTCCCGTCGAGCTCGATCATCGTACGGTCGAGGGCCCCCTGCTCCGATGCGCGCGCCCCCCTCAGCGCCGCGGCGATCTCGCCGTTCACGTTGGCGACCGCCCTCGAGACGCCCTTGCCGCCCCAGGCATCGCCTCCGTCGCGGAGCTCGACGGCCTCGAACTCGCCCGTCGAGGCGCCCGAGGGCACCGCCGCCCAGCCCGAGGCGCCCGAGTCGAGGGTGAGCTCGACCTCCACGGTCGGGTTGCCGCGCGAGTCCAGGATCTGGCGACCGCGGATGGTCTCGATCACCGACACCGGCACGGCAGTCTAGCTTCGACTGTGGCGCTCGGCAGCGCTGCGGAGGGCGAGCTCCGGGTCGACGCCGAGCCGGCGGGAGTGGCGCACGACCTCGAGCAGCCGCTCACCGACCTCGCGCTCGGCGGCCTCGCGCTCGGCCGGATCGCCGCCGGGGCCACCGGGCCTGGCGCCCGAGGACGACCCCTGCGGATCGGTCCGGCGCAGCACCTTGCGCGCATGGAGCAGCGCCGGCAGGGTGTCGGGAATGTCGGCGAGCGGATCATCGCCGCGGCCCTCGACCTCCCGCTTGATCTCCTCCCACTGGCTGAGCACGGCGCCGGCGGTTTCCAATTCGCCCTCTCCGAATACGTGCGGGTGGCGGCGGATCAGCTTCGCCGTGCACGACTCGGCGACCGCAGCGAGGTCGCCTTCGCCGCGCTCCTCGAGCAGCAGCGCCAGGAACACGACCTGGAAGAGGACGTCGCCGAGCTCGTCGAGCATCGCCTCGGGGTCGTCGCGCCGGGCCGCATCGGCGAGCTCGTAGGCCTCCTCGACGGTGTGGGGCACGATCGAGCGGGCGTCCTGCTCGCGGTCCCAGGGGCACTCGCGGCGCAGACGCCGCGTGATCTCGTCGAGGCGAGCGAGGGCCGCCTCGGTCGCTGCGCTCATCACCACTTCAGGCGAGTGGGATCAGCCGCCCGGCTGAACCGGGACGGCGCCGCCGCCGCCGGGGAAGGTTCCTCCCGGCAGGCCGGTGGGGGGTGCGGCCGTCTCCTCGCCCGGCGGGTGCGGGTGCTGAGGCTGGCCCGCGGCGGGGACGAACGGGACGATCGTGCCCGGAGCGGCCGGGGTCGGGCCGGCGCCACCTCCGGCTGCGAACACCGGCGCCGGGCAGCTCGGCTCCTGGCGCTGCTCCTCGGGGAGGGAGGCCTGCTGCTGCTCCTGCTCCTCGAGGTCGCACGGGGTCGCCTCAACGGTGAAGTTCTCGCACCGCTCACTGAGCACCTCGTCACTGCAGACGGTGACCTCGGTCCAGCGATCGCGGTAGTCGGCGACGAAGGCGCTGAACGCCTCCTGCTGCAGCTGGCTGTCGAGCTGCTGATCGATCTGCGGGCGGGCCTCGTCGAAGGAGGTGGCGCCCGCGGGGGTGATCGAGTCGACCTGGAACACGTAGAACCCCTCGGGCGTCTCGACCGGTCCCGTCACCTGGCCCTGTTCGGCTTCGAACACGTCGGCGTTGAGGGGCTCGGGGAGCGCACCGCTGGTCACGCCCTCGCGGACGCCGCCGCTGTTCTTCGTGGTCTGATCGGTGGAAAGCTCCTTGGCGACCTTGCTCCAGTTCTCGGGCGAGTTGTCGGCGCTGAGCCGGTCGAACGCCTGCTGCGCGGCGGCCTCGTCGGAGTTGAGGACGATCCGGATGTTGCGCGACTCGGGCTGCTCGAACTGCTCCTTGTTCGCGTCGTAGTAGTCCCGGGCCTCCTCGTCGGTGACCTTGTCGGCGTTAGCCAGGACCTCGTCCTGGATCTTGGTGCTGATCAGCTGCAGCCTGACGCGCTCGTCGATGTCCTCCTGGGTGAAGCCGGACTGCTGGAGGAACTCCTGGTACTCCTGCTCGGACCCGAAGTTCTGGGACTTGGTCTGCTCGAATTCCTGCTCGACCTCGCGGTCGGTGACCTCGACGCCCTGCTCCTCGCCCTCGCCGAAGATCCAGGCGGAGTCGAGCAGGCTGTTGAGCGCCTGATCGCGGAGCGCCTCGTACTGGGAATCGTCGGGCGGCGGGGCCTCGGGCAGGCCCTGCTGCGCCGCCGCCTGGTCGAGCGCCCGATCGAAGTCCGCCTGGCTGATCGCCTCGCCGTCCACGACCGCGACGGCGTCGTCCGGGACGTCTTCGTGGCCCAGGTCTCCGAAGATCGCGATCGCCGCCACGGCGACGACCAGCAGCCCTCCGAAGACGATCGCAACGGTCGTCTTGTTCCCGCTCAACCGGCTCACAGAGCGGGCAGCATAACCATCCGTCTAAGCAGGCGCTAAGGAGACAGCGCCGAGCCCCTCGGCGACCGCGAGAAGGGCCGCAAGGCGCGCGGCGGGCTGGTCGGGCACCGGCACCGCCAGCGTCCGCTCTCGCCACTGGTAGATCGCCTCTCGGACGCTCTCGGTCAGTGTCGCGACAGCCTCGGAATCGAGCTCGAGCGGGAACAGCCGCAGGCGTCCCGCCCGGAATTCGACCGTACGGACGCCCGCCGCGCCGAGCTCGATCCGCGCCCGCTGCAGATCGAGCAGGTTCTCGACCGGCTCCGGAGGCGACCCGAACCGGTCGTCGAGCTCGTCGCGGAGCGTGCGCAGCTCGCCGCGCTCGCGCGCGGCCGCGATCCGGCGGTGGATGTCGATCTTCGCCGCCTCGAACGGCACGTAGTCGGTGGGAACGTAGGCGTCGAGGTCCAGGTCCAGGCGGATCGGCTCGCGCTCGGGGCGGAGCCCCTCCCCCTCCTCGATCCCCACGCGCAGCTCGTCGGCGGCGTCTTCGAGCATCTGGCAGTAGAGCTCGAAGCCGACCGCTGCGACGTGCCCGGACTGCTCGTCGCCGAGCAGGTTGCCGGCCCCCCGGATCTCGAGGTCGCGCATCGCGACGCGGAAGCCCGAGCCGAGCTCGGTGTTGTCGGACAGGGTCGCGAGCCGCGCCGCCGCATCCGCGGTCAGCGCCTCCGGCGACGGATAGAGCAGGTAGGCGTAGGCGCGCTCTCGGCTGCGCCCCACCCGGCCGCGGATCTGGTACGCCTGGGCGAGCCCGAGCTGGTCGGCGCGCTCGACGATCAGCGTGTTCGCGGCGGGGATGTCGATCCCGGACTCGATGATCGTGGTCGTGACCAGGCAGTCGTGCTCGCCGCGGACGAAGGCGAGCATCGTCGCCTCGAGCTCGAACTCGTCCATCTGCCCGTGTGCCTCGGCGAACCGGACCCCGGGGCAGAGCGCCCGCAGGCGCTCGGTCGTCTCGTGGAGCGAGTCGATCCGGTTGTGCAGGAAGAAGGACTGGCCGCCGCGCTCGGTCTCCCGGCTGATCGCCCGCCCGACGACCTCCTCGTCGTACGGTCCGACGAATGTCCGGACCGGGCGCCGGCCCTCGGGCGGCGTCTCGATCACCGAGATGTCACGCAGCCCCGCGAGCGACATCTGCAGCGTCCGCGGGATCGGGGTCGCGGACATCGCGAGCACGTCGACCTTGAGCTTCAGCTGACGCAGCAGCTCCTTCTGCTTCACCCCGAAGCGCTGCTCCTCGTCGACGATCATCAACCCGAGGTCCTTGCCGCGGACGTCGCGCGACAGCAGCCGGTGGGTCCCGATCAGGATGTCGACCCTGCCCTCCGCGAAGCGCTGGATCGCGTCCTTCACCTCGGCGGGCTTGCGAAGCCGGGAGACCATCTCGACGTTGAACGGGGTGTCGGCGAGGCGCTCGCGGAAGGTGCCGAAGTGCTGCTGCGCGAGGATCGTGGTGGGGACGAGCATCATCACCTGCTTGCCGTCGGCTCCGGCCTTGTGCGCGGCGCGCAGCGCAACCTCGGTCTTCCCGTAGCCGACGTCGCCGCAGATCAGGCGGTCCATCGGCCGCTCGCCCTCCATGTCGCCCTTCACTGCGTCGATCGCCTCGAGCTGGTCGGGGGTCTCGCGGTAGGGGAAGGCGGCCTCGAAGGCGATCTGGAGCTCGCCGTCGGGCGAGAACGCGTGTCCCTTGCGGACCTGCCGCTCGGCGTACAGGTTGAGCAGCTCACCCGCCATCTCCTGGGCGGCGCGGCGCGCCCGCGCCTTCAGGTTCTGCCAGCGCTTGCCGCCGAGGGCGCTGAGCGCCGCCTCGGAACCGTCGGCGCCGACGTAGCGGCTGATCTTCGCGAGCTGGTCGGTGGGCGCGAAGACCCTGTCGCCGCCCTTGTACTCGAGGTCGAGATAGTCGCGAGTGACCCCGGCGAGGGTCTTGGTGTCGAAGCCGGAGAAGCGGGCGACGCCGTGATCCTCGTGGACCACGAGATCCCCAACCCGCAATTCAATCGCCGCCGCAAGGCGGCGGCCGTGTCCCTTGAACGTGGTGGCAGCCGCGCGGCGGCGATGCACGAGGCGGGACCAGGGAATCACCGCGAGCCTCGGCTCGGGAGCGATGAAGCCCTCGCGGAGGACTGCCTCGCTGAACCGGACTCCGGCCTCGGCCGGCGGCTCGTCCCCGAGCGGCGGGGCATCGAGACGGGCGAGGTTGTAGCGGGCGCGGTCTGCCTCCCCGCCGCGCTCGAACGCGACCACGGTGCGATACCCGGAGCGGACGAGCTTCTCGAGCTCTGCCTCGGCCTCGGCCGGGGTACGCGAGGGGAACTCGGCCCGCTGGGCCCGCAGCGAGTGCGCCTGGCCCGACTCGGCTGCGCTCAGCGACAACGAGGCGCGGGACTGGAGCGGCCCGGCGACGTCGACGTAGAGGTGGCGGGCGTCGTCGGCGTGCATCGCCGCCGTCACGTCCTCCCAGTGGTCGTGCAGGGTCGCCGGGATCTCCTCGCTCGAGGTGATCGCGACGAACGCGTCGGCGGGAAGCAGCTCGAGCGGGGCCTGGAACCGGTGGACCGGGAGCAGCTCGGCGATCTCGAGCCGCTCCTCGCCACCGTCCTCGGAGCCGGGAGGCGTGAACAGCTCGGCCGCCCCGCGGTGCTCGCCCGCCAGCTCGGCCGCCGGCGCCAGCTCGACCCGGTCGGCGTCGCCGAGCGACCGCTGCGTGAAGGTCGAGAACCAGCGCAGCGACTCGATCTCGTCGCCGAACAGCTCGACCCGGACCGCCCGCTCCTCGGTTGCACCGAAGACGTCGAGGATGCCGCCGCGAAGCGCGAACTGGCCACGCTCCTCGACCTGCTCGGCCCGCTCATACCCTGCCTCGACGAGCAGGTCGGTGACGTCGCCCAGGTCGACCTCCTCGCCCCGATGCAGGACGAGTCCGTCGGGGCGCAGGCCCGGATCGGGCACCGCCTCGGCGAGGGCGACGGCGCCGGCGACGACCACGGGCCCCTCGGCGGGGTGCTCGGTGGCGAGCGCGTCGAGCGCGGCCACCCGCAGCCCGGCGAGGTGCGGGGGCGGCGCGACGTGCGACAGGTAACCGGTTCCTCGGGAGGGATAGAGGTGCACCGGACGCGGCGCGAGGAAGGCCTTCAGGTCGGCCGCGAGGTCGCGCGCCGAGCGGTCGTCAGGCGTGACCATCAGCGACGGTCCCATCGTCGCGACCTCGTTCAGGAGCGCGGCGAGCACGTACGGGCGGAGCGCGCTCGAGACGTGCGCCTCGACGGTCTCGGACGCCGGTCCGTCAAGCGCGCGGGCGAGCGCCACGAAGCCCTCGCCGTCTCCGGCGAGCTCGAGCAGCGGGCGCAGTGTCCTCGAAGCGGTCTCCACGGGCAGCACGAGCGGCCGGACAGGGCATCCGGCGGCTCCATAGCGATCGTAGCCGCCGACCGCCGTCGGCCAGGATGCTCGCTGCCGGCAGCGCCGGCTACTCGCGGTGCGGGAGCCCGGGGCCCGAGCGCTGCCACTCGACTTGGCCGCGGCCCTCCTCGGCCGAGCGCTCGACCACCCCGTCCCAGTCGAGCAGCATCCGCTTGATCCGGGCGACCGACTCGGGCGGGTGCTCCGCGACCTCGGCGGCGAGCTCCAGCGCAGCCTCCTCGGTCCGGGCGGCCGGGGCGACGCGGTGGACGAGGCCCATCCGCAGCGCCTCGTCGGCGCTGACATTCCGCGAGGTGAGCAGCAGGTACTTCGCGGTGGAGAGGCCGCAGAGAGTGACCAGCCGCGCCGGCCCGACGGGAACTCCGAGCGCCGCCCCCGGAAAGCGCATCCGGAGGTTGGAGCCGCCGACGCGGAGGTCGCACGCGACCGCGACCTCGGCGCCGCCGCCGACGACGGAGCCGTGACAGGCGACGACGGTCGGCTTCGGGTAGTCCGTGAGCTGGTCGTAGAGATCGGCGAACAGCTGCATCCGCCGCACCCGGGCCTCGTCATCCAACTCCTCGCGGACGTCCGCGCCCGCCGAGAAGCCGAGCTGGTCGTTGGAGGAGATGACGAGGACGCGGACCTCGTCGTCGCCGCGGGCCGCCGCCAGGTGGCCGAGCATCTCCTCCAGCATCGGCGTGTTGAGGGCGTTGCGGGAGTCGGCGCGCTCGAGGCGAAGCAGCGCGATGCGGTCGGCGACCGTGTAGCTCGTCAACGGCCCGCCCGTCACCGGGGCTCCTGCTTGTCGACGGTCGCGATCCTCTCCACGAGCCGATCCGCCTCGCCGGCGGCGCTCTCGATCAGCGCGGCGACCTCGTCGCGGGGCTCGTCGAAGCGACCGAGCACGTATGCCGAGACGATCTCCGGATCCGTGGTGTCCGGGCGGCCGACCCCGGCGCGAACGCGCCAGAAGTCGGGACCCCCGAGTCCCGCGCCCAGGCTCTTCAGGCCGTTGTGGCCCGCCAGCCCACCGCCGAGCTTGCTGCGCACCTCGCCGAAGGGAAGGTCGATCTCGTCGTGGAGGACGACGATCCGGTCGAGCGGAACCCCGAGGGCGCCGCGCGCGGGCCCGGCCGAGCTCCCGGACTCGTTCATGAAGGTCTGCGGGAGCAGGACGGCCACCCGCGGCCCGCCGGGCGTGACGCGGCCCTCGGCGATCAGCCCGCCGAATCGCCTCTTCGCCGCCGGCAGCTGCCAGCGCCGGGCGAGCGCATCGGCGATCTCGAAGCCGATGTTGTGGCGGGTCGCCGCGTAGCGACTGCCGGGATTGCCGAGCCCGACGACGAGCACGTCCGCCCGGCCCTGGCGGCGATCGTGGTCCCCGCGCCCCCGGGCGCGCCGCCGAAACAGGGCCAGCGCCTAGACCCCGCCGCCGATGTCGCCGCCCCCGCCGAAGTCCCCGCCGCCTCCGAAGTCGCCTCCACCGCCGAAGTCGCCCCCGCCTCCGTTGGAGCCGCCGACGTCGATGTCCTGCGAGGAACCCGGCTGCTCGCCGACGTCGATCTGCTGGCTGGAGGGATCGACGGGCTCCTCCCCTCCCGGCGAACTCTCGTCGGCCCGCGGCTGCCCGTCGCGGTTTTCCTCACCCTGGCCGAGCCCGGCGGCGCCGACGTATGCGGCACCCGCCACCGGGGCGACCGAGTCCGCGGCCGGGCGCAGCTCCGGAGATCCGGAGGCCTCGGCTCGTTCGCGACGGCGCCTCCCGAACAGTCGCTCGAAGAGGCCCACGGGCTACTCGCCCCCGCCGCCCTCGTCGCCGCCGGAGTCGGCTCCGCCCTCGGCCTCCTCGCCGCCCTCGCCCTCGGCGGGAGCCTCGCCCTCGGCGCCCTCCTCGCCCTCGCCGACCAGCTCCGCCTCCTCCTCGAGCTCGGGCTCGGGCTCCTCCTCGACGCGCGGCGGGCTCAGCGTGGCGACGGTGAAGTCCTCGGGCTCGTCGACGATGAACTTGGTGCCCGCGGGGGCGGTGACGGTGGCCAGCGAGATCGTGTCGTTGATCTCCATCGCCGACACGTCGACGACGATCTGATCGGGGATGTCCGCCGGCAGGGCCTCGACCGTGACCTCACGGCCGACGTGCTCGAGGACGCCGCCCTCGCGCACGCCCGGCGCCTGCTCGGTCCCCTCGAGCTCGATCGGGACCTCTGACTGGATCGCCTCGTCGAGCCGGACCTCGAGGCAGTCGATGTGGATCACCTCGCCGCGCAGCGGGTGGTGCTGCTGTTCCTTGATCACGACCGGGACCGCCTTCGAGCCGTCGATCTCGAGATCGAGCAGCGTGTGGCCCTCGCCGAGCAGCGTGCGGAGCTCGCGCGCGGCCACCTGGAAGGGGCGGGCCTCGCCGCCGTGCCCGTAGACGACCCCGGGGACGAAACCCTCGCGGCGCAGGCGTCGCGTGGCGCGCGAGCCGAAGGTATCGCGTGGGCTGACGCTGAGTGTCGCTCTGTCGGAGGCCATCGATGTGACAGATGCGGCCCGCGGACCGCAATCTGACAAGGTGGGTAGGCAGCCAGGATAGAAAATGTTCTGACGCAATGGCCGGCGACCACGAAAGAGACGAAGATCGCGAGCAGGGAGGCCGGATCCCGAGTACGAGGATCGGGCGCTCCGCGAAGCTCGGCGCCGCGATAGGCGCGGAGGCGACCCGCTACGCCGGCACGGCCGCGACCAACGTCGGGCGCTCCGAGGAGCGCAAGCAGGAGCGGCTCGAGAACCGGCACCTCGAGACGGCGCTGAGGATGGCGTCCTTGCTCGGCGAGATGAAGGGCGCCGCGATGAAGATCGGGCAGATGGCGTCGTTCATCGACATCGAGTTCCTTCCCGACGAGTACCGCGAGATCTATCAGGAGCAGCTCGCGAAGCTGCGCGCCCACGCCCCCGCGATGGCGTGGGAGAAGGTCCGCGAGATCCTCGAGCAGGAGTACGGCCGCGACCCGGAGCGGGTGTTCGCGTCGATCGAGCCCGAGGCGTTTGCGGCCGCCTCGATCGGTCAGGTTCACCGCGCCACCCTCGACGACGGCCGCGCCGTCGCCGTCAAGGTCCAGTACCCGGGGATCGCCGACGCGCTCGAATCCGACGTCGCCAACGCCGGCATCATCGTCCGGCTCGCGAAGGCCCTCGCCCCGGGGCTCGACGCGAAGGCCGTGGCCGAGGAGCTGAAGGAGCGGGTGCTCGAGGAGCTCGACTATGAGTTCGAGGCCCAGAACCAGCGTGTCTTCGCCCGGGCCTACGACGGCCATCCCTTCATCTACGTCCCGAAGGTCCACTCGCGCCTCTCGCGGCGGCGGGTCCTCGTCAGCGAGTACGTCGACGGGCGGGACTTCGAGTACGTGAAGACGCTCCCCCAGGACGAGCGCGACATCTTCGGCGAGATCGTGTTCCGCTTCTGCTTCGGCTCGATCTACCACCTGCAGCACTTCAACGCCGACACCCACCCCGGCAACTACCTGCTGATGGACGACGGCCGGGTCGCCTTCCTCGACTTCGGCATGACCAAGCGCTTGCAGCCCGAGCAGATCATGCTCGAGCAGCGCGCCGTCGACGCAGCCTCGCGGGACGATCCCGGCGCCCTGCGCGAGGCGCTGGACGAGATCGGCTTCCTGCGGGACGCCGACGCGATCGACGCCCAGCGGCTGTTGGAGCACGTCAAGTTCGTCGGCGGCTGGTACCTGGAGGACGAGCAGCTGGAGATCACGCCGAAGCGGGTGATGAAGATGATCGAGGTCACCTCGGACCCGCGCTCGGACTTCTACGACCTGGTTCGCAAGGAGGCCATTCCCGCCGACGAGCTGATGGGCCGGCGGATGGAGACCGGGCTGCTCGCCGTGCTCGCCCAGCTGCGGGCGAAGAACAACTGGCACCGGATCATGCGCGAATGGGTCTATGCGGACCCGCCCGCCACCGTGCTGGGCGCTGCGGAGTGGCGCTACTTCGAGCGTCGGGGCACGAGCCGGACGCCCGGACTGCCGAGCCGCGTCTAGCCCTCCGCCTTCGCCGCATTCTTGGAGGCCTTCTTCTGGGCCTTGGCCTCCTGCTTCTCTGCCTTGACGGCCCGCTTCTCGGCCTTCTTGGCCTGGCGGCCCCCACCCTCCTCCGGGCTGGGGGCGTCCCCCGTGACGATCCGCTCGGCCTCCGCAAACAGGCGGGGGTCGTTGGAGCAGATGCCGTGCACCCCCATCTGGAGAAGCTCGACCATGCGGTCGAGCTCGTCCACGGTCCAGGTGATGAGCTCGACTCCGGCGTCCTCGGCGGCCTCGACCAGCTTCGGCGTGACGATCTGGTGGTAGGCCCAGACGGCGTCGACGTCGAGCTCCGGTGCTTGGCGGCGCAGCGTCTTCGGAAAGCGCCGGCGCATCGCCGCAAGGCCGGCGATGACGCCGGGGACCGCCCAGCCGTACGAGGTCCAATCGCGGCGGGTCTTGGGATAGGTCCAGCCCAGGCGCAGTTCCGGCTCCAGATGGCGCAGCTTGCGCAGGCTCGACACCTCCATTGTCGAGACCATCGCCCGCTCGACCAGGCCGTGCCCGGCAAGGGCTCCTGCGAGCTCGGCCTCGCGGCCAGGCAGCTTCAGGTCGCAGTCGATCTCGACGCCGTCCAGCGGCGGCTCGAGGAAAGCGTCGAGGGCGTCGGTCAGGTCCAGCGGCCGCCGCGACATCGCGTCCTGGGGATCGTGCGCGATCACGAAGCGCCCCTCGCGATCGCGCAGCACGTCGATTTCGATCATGTCGACGCCGCATTTGACGGCGGCCTCGAAGCTCCCAATCGTGTTCCCCTCGGTGATCGCGTCGGCCCCTTTGTGGCCCACGCGGCGATAGGCGGAAGCGCCCGCGCGCAGGGGCTTTTCCTCCTCCCCCTGAGCCTTCTCGACCATGCGGAGAGGCTAGCCGAGCCAGGGGCTGCGGGACGCACCGGCGGTGTGTTGTTAGCTTCCCGCCAATGCGCCGCACGCTGACAGCGCTCGCCTGCTTCGTTGCGCTGGCGGCGGCGGCTGGCTGCGGCGAATCCGATCAGGAGCAGGCGCGCGAGGTGGCCCAGGACTACGTCGAGGCCAGCAACGCCGGCGACTTTGAAGCGGTCTGCAACCTCTTCTCGGACGAGTTCATCAACGAGCTGGCGGTGACCGACTGCCCGGGCTTCGTGCGCGAGAACACCGGGGGCGGACGGGGCGAGTTGGAGCTCGTCGACGTCCGCGTCAACGACGACACCGCGACCGCCGACATCGACGTGGTCAGCGAAGAGGGGGGGCCGATCCGCGTCGGCGTCGGCATGGAGCGCAACGCCGATGAGGAGTGGGAGATCGTCTCCCTGCAGTGACGGCTTCGCCATCAGGTGGGGACGCTGGCGGCCCCTAGAACAGCTGGTTCTATTCCGGCTGTTACGCCCGGTGTGCCCCCGTGCCGTCTTCTCGACGATTAGCAGGGGATTCACGGGCTCAGCTAGTGGGCTCGTGACGCCCTATGTCGCCCGATCGTTCGACGTTCGTTAGCAATCGGTTAGCAAGGTGGGTACCCACCTCCGGGAGTCCGGCCATGCCAGGGCGTCAACGCCGGCCCGAGCCGCAGCGACAGGGTGCGGCCGCA
>DATADX010000026.1:0-18439 GCA_036258315.1 Solirubrobacterales bacterium | reverse complement strand
GGTGAGCGACCGGACTCGAACCGGCGACCACCTGGACCACAACCAGGAGCTCTACCAACTGAGCTACGCCCACCGCGTGTGGTGCAAATCTAGCGCCGCGGCGGGAGGATGCGGCGCGGCTTCAGCCGGCCGGCGGCTGGTGCAGCCCGAAGCTCGAGCCCTGATCGTCCTTGCACATTGCGAACCGGCCGAACTCGCCGACCGATTCCTCGGAGTCCTCCATCGACTCGCCCTCGCCGCCCAGCTCTCGGACACGCACGAGGGCGGCGTCGAGGTCCGGGACGCTGAAGAAGGTGTAGACGGCCGCGCCCGGGTCGCCGCCGTGGATGCCGCCGGGGACCGAGCCGGTCGAGATCACATAGCCGTGCCCGGACGGGCCCGTCTCGAAATTCCATTCCTCGAACAGCCCGCCGTAGAAGGACCGGGCCTTGGCGGGATCGTCGCCGCCGATCTCGAAGAAGCTGATCTCGCCGCTCATCCGTGCTCCTTTCGTGTCGCGAGGTACCCCCGGCAGGATTCGAACCTGCGACATCCGGCTTAGAAGGCCGGCGCTCTATCCAGCTGAGCTACGGGGGCTCGCATGGAGCCTAACGGCGGGCGTGGCGGGGCTCGAGCAGCGGAACTTCTACTTACTTCGAGGCAAAGCAGCTACTTATTTTCGATGTCCCCAAAAATTGGTAAGGATGCGCTATAGTCGGCGCGACGAGACTTCGAAGATGTACCCAGGGGTACACGGCAGGGTCTCGAGGAAGCGGCACACGGGGCAGTCGGGAGCTCGTCTCGTGGGCCGTTTTCTCATGTTCGGGTCGTGTCGGCGCCCTTTATCTCGCTCATCGCTGACCGTCCGTCAGCCCTCGGGCGCCGCGGCTTCGAAGGTCTCCCTGCGGCCGCCGTAGAGCTCGAGCCGCACCACCTTGCCGCCGCGCACGGTGTAGACGTAGCCGGTGGTCCCGTGGACCTCGACTCCGCTGGTCCGCCCGCGCCCGCGGTGGCTCGCAATCAGAACCACGACGTCGCCGAGGTCGCGGGTCTCGTCGATGTCGAAGTGGTAGCCGGGCTCGAACGTCGCGAACCAGTCCCCGAACCACCGTCCGACCGCCTCGCGGCCCTCGAACGTCCCGCCTTGGAGAAACGCCTCGGGGTCGGCGAACAGCTGGACGTCCTCGGCGTAGTGGCCCATCGCACGATCCCAGTCCCTCCCGTTCACCGCCGCGAACTGGTCGAGTACGACGTCGAGGTTCTGCTGCGACATCGGACCCAGTATCTCCCCCGCGGCGCGATACAGCGAGATCGGGGCGACTGGATTTGAACCAGCGAACCTCCCGGTCCCAGGCCGGGTGCTCTGACCAGACTGAGCTACGCCCCGATCGGGGCGAGTCTAGCCAGCGTTCCGGGAGCCGATCGACTCACGCTTGAAGCCTGGCGCGGAAGCAGGTGTCGTGGGTCGTCACGGTCTGGTTAGGCTTCCGCCCCCATGGCCGGGGTCGAACCACTGCGCGCGCTGCACTACGACCTCGGCAAGGTGGGGGGCCTCGCCGACGTGGTGGCGCCCCCTTACGACGTGATCGACGAAGCGCAGCGCGCCGAGCTCGCGTCGCGGTCGCCGTACAACGTCGTCGAGATCGACCTGCCGCGCGATCCGGGCGGCGGCGATCCCTACGAGCACGCCGCCCGGCTGCTCGCCGAGTGGAAGCGCGAGGGGGCGCTGGTCGACGCTCCCGAGCCGGCGATCTGGGCTCTGACCCAGGACTACACCGCTCCCGACGGGCGGCGAACGACCCGGCGGGGGTTCCTCGCGCGGGTGCGGCTCGCCGAGTACGGCGACGGGGTGCGGCCGCACGAGCGCACCCAGCCCGGGCCGAAGGAGGACCGGCTGCGGCTCACCCGCGCGACCAGGCACAACCTCTCGCCGATCTTCTCGCTTCATCCAGGCGACGCCTGGGCCCACATCGAGCCCGCCCTCGGCACCGACCCCTGGGACGAGGTGACCGACGGCGACGGGACCACCCACCGCGTCTGGCGCGTCGGCGACCCCGCCATCCGCGAGGCGATCTCGGCCGAGCTCGGCGACGCGGAGCTGCTGATCGCCGACGGCCACCATCGCTACGAGACGGCGCTCGCCTACGCCCGCGAGATCGGCGGGGAGGGACCCCACGACTACGTGCTGATGGCGCTCGTCTCGCTCGAGGACCCCGGCCTGACGGTGTTCGCGACCCACCGGCTCCTGAAGGAGCTGAGCTCCGAACAGCAGGAGAGGATCCGCGACGTCGCCGGACGGAACTTCGAGCTCGAGGAGGTGGCCGAGGACACGATCGTCCCCGGCCCCGACGAGCCGCCGCTCAGCTTCGGGTACATGGACGCCCATCACCTGAAGCCGTGGCGGCTCCGGCCCAGGCCCGAGGCGGCGAAGGCGATGAACGAGTCGGCCCCGGGCCGCTCCGAGGCCTATCGGAGGCTCGACGCGGCCGCGCTCGAGGAGCTGTTTCTGAAGAACGCGGTCGGCCTCACGGCCGAAGACATCGCCGCCAAGAAGCAGCTCGGCTACACCCCGAGCGCCGAGGAGGCGATCGCGAAGCTGAAGGGCGGCGAGTACGACGCGGCCTTCTTCCTCCGCCCCACCCCGGTCGAGCAGGTTCGCGAGGTGGCGGCCGCGGGCGAGACGATGCCTCCGAAATCGACGTACTTCTTCCCCAAGCTGCCGACCGGGATCGTCTTCAACCCGCTCACATAGCGCCGCCTCCTCGGCTTCGCCCGCGGGGGCGGCCACCACTCCGGGACCTTAGGATGGCCCGGTGGTCAAGATCTACACGAAGAAGGGCGACGATGGCTCGACCTCGCTCTGGTACGGCGGCCGCGTCGCCAAGCACGACGCGCGCACCGAGGCGTACGGATCGATCGACGAGGCGAACTCGGCGCTCGGGCTGGCTCGCGCCCTGTGCGCGGAGAACCAGCAAGATCTCGCCGGCACGATCCTCTCCCTCCAGCAGGAGCTGTTCGTCGCCGGCGCCGAGCTCGCGACCGCGCCCGAGGCCTCCGAGCGGCTCGAGGACGGGATCAGCCGGATCACCGACGGGATGGTCGACGCGCTCGAGGTCGACATCGACCGCTACATGCGCCAGGTCGATCTGCCGCCGCAGTTCGTGATCCCCGGCGGCACCGAGCTCTCGGCCACCCTCGACCTCGCCCGTACCGCGATCCGCCGCGCCGAGCGCCGCGTGGTCGCGCTCCGCGACAGCGACGGGCTCGCGTCCGAGGCGGTGCTGCGCTATCTGAACCGCGCCTCCGACCTCGCCTTCGCGCTCGCCCGGTTCGCCGACGAGCGGAACCCGCAGCTGTTCGAGGGGCGCAGGGCCGGCGACGATGGCTAGCGCCAGCACGCGGCGCACCGGGAAGTACGCGACCGCGGTCGAGATCCGCTCGCACCGGCTGATCGCCGACGAGCCGTCGGAAGTGGAGGGCGGCACCGACGCCGGGCCCACCCCGACCGAGTTCCTCGCCGCCTCGCTCGCGAGCTGCACCGCGATCACGATGGAGCTGTACGCCGAGCACAAGGGCTGGGAGCTGGGCGCCGTCGACGTCGACGTCGACTGGCCGAACGCGATCGAGGGAGGTAAGCAGCTCGAGGTCGAAATCCGCGTCCCCGCCGAGCTCAGCGATGAGCAGCGCGAGCGCCTCCTGGTGATCGCGGGCCGCTGCCCGGTCCACAGGCTGCTCGAGAGCAAGGACGTCGAGATCACCGACTCGCTCGAGCTGCTCGAGCCGTGAACCTCGGACTCCAGGGCCGCGCTTGCGTCGTCACCGGGGCGAGCCGCGGGATCGGCCGCGCGACGGCCCGGATCCTGTGCGAGGAGGGAGCGCGGGTGCTGCTGGTCGCGCGGACCGAGGAGGAGCTCGTCGAGGCCGCCGACGAGTGCGTCGCGGCCGGCGCCGAGGCGGGCGGCGCCGCGGAGTCGCTGGCCTGCGACATCACCGACGCCGGTGCCGCCGCCGGGGTCGTCGCGGCCGCCGAGGAGCGGTTCGCGCCGGTGGACGTGCTCGTCAACAACGCCGGCACCGCCCGGCGGCGAGACCCCGAAGCGGACGTCCCCGACGAGGACTGGTACGCGGCTTGGGAGCTGAACGTGATGGCGCCGATGCGGCTGATGCGGGCGACGACGCCGGGGATGCGCGAGCGCGGCTGGGGCCGGGTCGTCAACGTCTCCTCGAGCGCCGGCAAGCGCCCGTCGGGGGCGACCGCCGAGTACTCGGTCGCGAAGGCGGCCGAGCTGTCGCTGTCGCGGCTCTATGCCGACCGCTGCGCCGGCGACGGCGTGCTCGTCAACGCGGTCTGTCCCGGGCCCGTCGCATCGGAGCTGTGGATGGACGAGGGCGGCCTACTCGACCAGGCCACCGAGCTCGGCGGCCACGCGAGCCGCGAGGAGGCGCTCGAGGCGGTCGCCGCGGGGCGGCCGATCGGCCGGCTCGCAGAGGTCGAGGAGATCGCCGCCGCGATCGCCTTCCTCTGTTCCGAGCACGCCTCCTACGTCGCGGGCGCCGCCTGGAGCGTGGACGGCGGGACCGTGCAGGTGATCATCTGAGCAGCTCCTCCGAGGTCGTGAGCCTGGCGCCGGCGGCACGCATCTCCTCCAGCGCCCGCTCGCCGTCGCCCGGGTTGACCTCGACCGGACGGATCGCATCGGTCACCACCATGGTCTCGAAGCCCTCGCGGCAGGCGTCGATCGCCGACGCTCGCACGCAGTAGTCGGTCGCCAGCCCGACCACGGCGACCTCGTCGACGTCGCGCTCGCGCAACAGCTCGGCCAGATCGGACTTCTCGAACCCCGAGTAGCCCTGGTCGTCACGGCCGACGCCGACGCTGACGACAGCTTCCGGCTCGAGCCCGGCCATCGCGGGATGGAACTCGGCACCGTGGGTGCCCTGCACGCAGTGCACGGGCCAGGGGCCGCCCTCGGTCTCGAACGAGGCGTGATCGGGCGGATGCCAATCCCGCGTCGCCACGACGTGCTCGTACGCGCTCGCCAGGCTGATCACCGACTCGGCGATCTGATCACCGCCCTCGACGGCCAGCGCCCCGCCGGGGGTGAAGTCGTTCTGGAAGTCGACGATCAGCAGCGCCTTGGACATCCGAGCCCCTCTCTGATCCGAGCTCTCCCATCGTAAGGGCGTCTGGAACACTGGCCGCTCGCCCGTGCCCACGCCGCCTGACCTGCCCAGCCTCCTCCTCAGCCCGGCCGAGGCGACGGAGATGGACGCGCCGGGCGGCGGCGGAACGGACGCGGCCGTGCTGGTCCCGATCCACGGCTGGCCCGACAACCCCGGGCTCGTCTTCACCGAGCGCCGTCACGATCTCCGCCGACACGGCGGCGAGATCTCGTTCCCGGGGGGCAGGCGAGACCCAGGCGAGGAGCTCGTCGAGACCGCGGTTCGTGAGGCCGAGGAGGAGATCGGCCTCTCCCGCGACGGGGTCGAGATCGTCGGCGCGCTGCCCCCGGTCGGCACCTTCGTGACCGGCTACAAGGTCCACCCGTTCGTCGCCGAGATCGAGCACGGCCTCCGCTTCACGCCCAACCCCGCCGAGGTCGAGAGCGTGATCGTCGCCTCGCTCGACGACCTCCGGGCCGGCTACGACAAGCGCCGCCTGATCCGGCGCGGCCTGCCGATCCGGACCGACACCTACCTCGTGGGCGACGCCCTGATCTGGGGCGCCACCGCGAGGATCGTCCGCCTGCTTCTGGAGCGCGTGCAGGAGGGTTGACGGCTTCGCGATCAGGCCGCGGCCACGAGCGGCCGCCCCACACAAGTCGCTACGAGCTTTCGCCCTTCGCTCCTGAATGGAGCGGCCTGGTGGCCGCTTAGGCTTCCTTCTCGACCGGGACGTTCACGAGGTTGCCCCACTCGGTCCAGGAGCCGTCGTAGTTCTTCACGTCGCGCTGCCCGAGCAGCTCGGAGAGCACGAACCAGGTGTGCGCGGAGCGCTCGCCGATCCGACAGTAGGCGACGATCGGCTCGTCGCCATCGATCACGCCCTTGCTCTCGTAGAGCTCGCGGAGCTCGTCGGCCGACTTGAAAGTGCCGTCCTCGTTCACGGCCTGCGCCCAGGGAACCGACGCGGCGCCGGGGATGTGGCCCCCGCGCTGCGCGCCCTCCTGCTCGTAGCCCGCCATCGCGATCAGCTCTCCCGAGTACTCCTGCGGGCTGCGGACGTCGACGAGGTGGGTGTCGGTCCCGAGCGCGCTCAACACCTCGTCGCGGAAGGCGCGGATCGAGATGTCGCCCTCGGAGGCCGTGAACTCGGCTCCGGGATACGAGGGGCCGTCGGTCGACGTTTCCTTGCCCTCGGAGATCCACTTCTCGCGCGGGCCGTTGACCAGCTTCACCTTGTCGTGGCCGTAGTAGCGGAAGTACCAGTAGGTGTAGGCCGCGAACCAGTTGTTGCGGTCCCCGTAGAGGACCACCGTGTGGTCGTTCGAGATCCCGCGGCCCCCCATCAGCGCCGCGAAGTCCTCGGGGCCGAGGAAGTCCCGCTTCACCTGGTCCTGGAGGTCGGTCTTCCAGTCGAATCCGATCGCGCCGGGGATGTGGGCCTCGGCGTAGAGCGCCGGGTTCTCATCGACCTCGACGATCCGGATGTCCTCGTCGCCGAGGTGCTCCGCGACCCAATCGGTCTCGACCAGCACGTCCTTCGCGTAGTCAGCCATCTCTTGCCTTTCCTTTTTGCCTGAATTCTGATCAGACTTTACCTATTAAGGTCGGCGCGCGGGTCGTGCCATGCGACGCTTGTGGGTGGCGCGCCCGCCGCCGGCGACGTATCGTTGCCGGCGATGGCGGAGGGGAAGGGAAGGCGCCGCCGCAAGGCGCCCACGAGCGGCACCGCGCCGAGCGCGGCCGATATCGACTCCCTCGAGAAGATGGAGCCGTCCGAGGAGGCGACGGCCCACAAGCCCTCGGACGTCGACGCGATGGGGCAGGACAAGCGCCGCCAGGTGATCGGCCACACCTACGGCCCGTCGCGGCGCAGCCAGGTGGTGTTCGTCGCCTCGGTCGCCGCGGTGATCGTGCTGGTCGTGGGCGGGTACATGGCGGCGATCGCGGCCTTCGACCAGCCCAAGGACGAATACCCGGACAGGGCGCCCTGGAGCGCCTCCGGCGCTCCCCAGAACGCGGCCGGGAACCACCACCCGCCCTCCCCCAGCGGCCCGTGCGGGGAGCCCGGCAACCCCTATCCGCAACCCGCCGACTCTCCCTGCGCCGGGCGGAAGAGCACCGACGAGGTGCCGGCGCAGCCCTAGGCCGGCGTCAGCACGCCCTCGACCGCGTCGGCCGCCGCGGTCGCCCAGCCGGGGCGCGATCGGTCGCGGTCGAGGAAGGCGGCCGGGATGCGCCAGGTGCGCGCCGCGGATTCGACGATCGCGCGGCCCTCCCCCAGGTCCTGCCTGGGCGCCGAGCCCATGCTCTCGTAGACGAACCCACGCACCGGGCTCTCGACGAGCCTCTCGAGCAGCCGCTCGAGGCGGGGGCCGTGGATCGCGCTGAGCAGTTGCGGCTCGCCCCGCGCCGACCCGAGCAGCCAGACGACCACCGCGGCGTCCGCGCAGAGCTCGAGCACCGTCCCGGGGCGATCGGGGTCCGCGACGGCGGGCTCGAGGCCCGCCCGCTCGATCTCGGCGAGGGCCGGGCCGCGCGTCGTCCCGCGCACCGGCCAGCCGCGGGCGCGGAGCTCGGACCCGAGTTCGCGGCCGCGGCACCCGCAGCCGACGATCAGCGCCCGCGCCACCGCTAGGTCTTCTTCTTGCCCTTCGCCGGGACGGGCCGCGGCTCGTCGGCGGCGTCGGCGAGCCCGCCGCCGGGGGCGAAGGGGCCGCGGCCGCGCGCCCGCACCCGCTGGTCCTCGGCCGCCTGGCGCTGGACGTCGGCCTCGGTGATCTCCCTCGCCCCCCGTTTGCGGCGGTACTCGTTCTGGGCGGCGATCATCTGCTGGACATCGTCGACCTCGTTCTGTGCCTCGACCTCGGGCGAGCGGGTCGGCTTCCAGTCGAGCAGGTCGGCGACGCTGTGGTCGCGGAAGGCTCGGTTGAGCCCGATCATGATCGCGACGAGGACGGCCAGCAACCCGATGGTGAGGAGAATGAACTCCATGAGGGCCTCGCCGCAGGGTAGCGCTGGTCAGGCTCGGTAGATTGCCCGCCGTGCCCGATGCGGTGATCATCGATGCCGTTCGCACTCCGATGGGCTCCTACCGCGGCGCCCTGTCGCGGGTCCGCCCCGACGACATGGCGGCGCACGTGGTCCGGGCGGCGGTCGAGCGCGCCGGGATCGAACCCGCCGAGGTCGACGACGTCTACATGGGCGCGGCCAACCAGGCCGGGGAGGACAACCGCGACGTGGCCAGGATGGCCGCCCTGCTCGCCGGTCTCCCCGTCGAGGTCCCGGGCGTGACCGTGAACCGGCTCTGCGCCTCGGGCCTCGAGGCAGTCAACCAGGCCTCGCGGGTGCTCCGCCTCGGCGAGGGCGAGCTCTACCTCGCCGGCGGCGTCGAATCGATGAGCCGCGCGCCGTGGGTGCTGCCGAAGCCCGAGCGGGGGCTCCCGCGTGGCGAGCAGACGATGTACGACACGACGCTCGGCTGGCGGATGATCAACCCGCTGATGGCCGACCGCTACTCGACCGAGGCGATGGGAGAGACCGGCGAGAACGTCGCCGAGCGCTACGGGATCTCCCGCGAGGACCAGGACGCTTTCGCGCTGCGCAGCCACCAGCGCGCGGTCAGGGCCGGCGCCGAAGGCTGGTTCGGCGACCAGATCGCCCCGATCGAGGTGCCCCCGGCCCGGCGCGGCGAGGAGCCGACGAACCTCGCCGAGGACGAGGGCCCCCGCCCCGACACCTCACTCGAGCTGCTCGCGAGCCTGAGGCCCGCCTTTCGCGAGGGCGGCACGGTCACGGCCGGCAACTCGTCGACCCTCAACGACGGCGCCGCCTGCCTGGTCCTGACGTCCGAGGAGAAGGCGAGCGAGCTCGGGAGAGAGCCGCTCGGCCGCATCCGCGCGATCGGCGTGGCCGGCGTCGACCCGGCCGTGATGGGGATCGGCCCGATCCCCGCGATCCGGGCGGCGCTCGACGCCGCCGGACTGGAGCTCGCGGACATCGACCTGATCGAGATCAACGAGGCGTTCGCCTCGCAGCTGCTCGCCTGCGTTCGCGAGCTCGGCATCGACGAGGAGCGCCTCAACGTCAACGGCGGCGCGATCGCGCTCGGGCACCCGCTCGGCTGCTCGGGCGCGCGGTTGATGACGACGCTCGTCTGGGAGCTGCGCCGGCGCGGCGCCCGCTACGGGATCGCGAGCCTCTGCGTCGGCGTCGGCCAGGGCGTCGCGACTGTGGTCGAGGCCGGCTAGCGCCTGAATTCGATCGAGCCGAGGATCTGCGCCGTCGCCGGCGCGGACGCCTCGCAGGGAGGCCCCCGGAGCACGACCTCGGTGACGTGCGCCAATTCCTTGCCTTCGCTGACGGCGACCCGGATCACGACGGGCAGCCCGTCCTTGTTGCGGACCGCGACGATCGCCCCCGTCGTCGGCCTGCCCCCCACGGTCTGCGGTCTCGCCCGGCGGACCTCGCTCTGCTTGAACGAGGCCTGCAGCGCGGCGATCGTGGCCTCCCGCAAGCCCTTCGCCTCGGACTCGTCCGCGGGCGCCGCGAGCGAGATCACCGTACACCGGTCGGGGCTCTCGAGCGCGAGGATCCCGTCCCCCTTCGAGCGTCGCCAGCCGGCCGGATAGGCGAGCGCCACACCGTCGCGCTTGTTTCGGATCTCCTTCGCGAGGAGCGGCGGAACCAACGGCGCGGGAACCGGCGAGGCGGCGTCGGCGGGACCGGAGTCATCGCCGCCGGCGACCGAGACGAGGCCGGCGGCTCCTGCCGCGACGATCAGCGCCGCCCCCACCGCCGCCACCTTCCTGCCCCAGACCTGGCTCGGGCGCCTGAGACGCGCCCGGCGGCGCCGCCCCCCTGGCTGCGGCGCCGCCGGTCTCGTTTTCATCCTCTTCCTCATCCTGAGCCGGTGGAAAGGGGGCGCGTCCGAGCGCCCCCCATTCCATTGCGGCTAGATGGTCGCCCGCCGGTTGCGGCCGGACAGGGACGAGAACATGAGCCCACCGAGCACCAGCCCAGCGCCGATCATCGCCAGGATGACCAGGTTGGTGCCGGTGAAGGCGAGCTCGCCCTTGCCGGGCTGCGCGGTGGTGCTGGCGGGTCCGCCGCCGGCGTCCCCACCTGCGCCGTCGCCATCACCGCCGCCGGTGGCGCTGCCACCCTGGCCACCCTTGACGCCACCGCCGCCCTCGGTCTCACCCGGGGGGTTGGAGGTGGGCGGAGGGGTGCTCGAGGTCGGTGCGACCGCGTGACTCTCGGGGCCGCCGGCCGACACCTTCGCCAGGCCGCCGGCGCTGGCGATCGGCAGCACGAAGGCGGCCAGCGCCTCGCGCACGCCATACGGGCCGCCGGTCTGGCTGCCGTTCGAGTCGTCCGCGTTGCAGACGGTCGACAGCAGCGGGCTGAGCGCCGTGAACTCGGCGTTCGCGGTGCCGTCGCCGCATCCCGCGACGGGGATCGGGAAGCTGAACCCGGCGATGTTCAACACCTCCGAGTCGTTGCTCTGGGTGTTGCTCCCCGACTGACAGGCCGTGCTGGTGCTCGACCCCTGCAGCGCGTCGGCGGTCAGCCCGACGACGTTCGCCGAGGCCACCGACGAGTCACCCGTTGCGGTCTGACAGCTGCCGTCGTCCGAGATGTTCCCGTTGGAGTTGGCCAGATTGGCCTTCGCCGTGATCGGGCCCAGGGCGACGTCCGCACCGGCCGCCTCGAACGAGTTCGTCGAGCCGGTGGCGGTCGTCGAGGACTGCATGTCGAGCAGGTTCACGCAGAGCTTTCCGCCCGCACCCTCGCTCGCCTCGCAGACCTGACCGAGGGCCTCGTTGAGGGGCTCGAACGGACCGCTCTTGCTCTCACCCTCACTCGTCTCGATCGTGAGGAAATCGCCGAGCAGGTCGCCGAGGTTGATGACACCGAGCAGGTTCGCGTGCAGGAGCGTCACACGGCCCTGATAGCTGCCGTCTGGGTTCTGCTCGCCCTGGGTGTCTCCGATCACGACGTCCTCGTCGCCATCCCCCGGATCACTCGGTAGCGGGGCGTCCGAAGAGGGCACCACGTCGGCGACGCCGACCGTTCCCTGTCCGTGCGGGTTCGACCCGTGCAGCGGCGGCTTGTAGCCGTTGCTCGAGCCCGGGGCGCCCCCAGCCGGCGCCGCTCCGCCGCCGCCCTGTCCATCGCCAAGGAGCCCGTTGAGCAGGTCGCCCACCGGGTTGCCCTGAGCCGATGCGATTGAAGGCGCGAGAGCCGAGATCGCGAGCACAGCCGCGAAGACCCCCACCGCCGTGGTGCGTCGCTTACGCCGTTCCATCGACAATGCCTCCCTTGCTTGGAAGTCCTGGATTTTTTTGATTTGGTACCTGGCCCGTATCCCTCCCGCGATGGGGAGGCGCGTCGTGGCGGTGGTCGCCACTCGGGCCAGCGAATGCCCAGGCTTATACCAACTTTTATGGACCCCTACCGCAACGTCTCGTGGCGCCTCCGCTAGCCTCGCCGCCTGTGGGCACGAATCTGCTGGCGAGCGTGGACGGATGGATTAGTAAAAGTGAGGAGGCGAAGGTGCCCCCCGTCGACGACGGCCTCCTGCGTGGGGACGGAGTCTTCGAGGTGATTCGCCTCTACGCCGGGCGGCCGTTCGCGCTCGGCGAGCACCTCGACCGGCTCGAGCGGTCGGCGGCGGCGATCGAGCTGCCGATCGAGCGCGAGCAGTTCGAGACCGAGATCGCGGCGCTGCTCGAGCGCTTCGGCGACGGCGACGGCCAGCTGCGGCTGGTCGTCACCCGCGGGGGCCGGCGCCTCGCCTTCACCGAGGCCTTCCCTCCGCTCGGCGAGACCATCTCGCTCGCCGCGATCACGTACCAGCCGTCGATCATCCTCACCGGCGTCAAGTCCCTCTCCTATGCGGCGAACATGCAGGCGACGCGCCTCGCCGCAGCGAGGGGAGCCGACGAGGCGGTTTTCGTGCGCCCGGACGGGATCGTGCTCGAGGCCCCGACCTCGACGATCTTCTGGGCGACGCCCGAGGGCAAGCTGCGAACCCCGACGATCGAGACGGGCATCCTCGCCTCGATCACCGCCAACCGCATCGTCCGCGAGCTCGACGTCGAGGAGGGCGAGTACCCGCTCGAGGACCTGGCGGAGGCGAGTGAGGCGTTCCTCGCCTCGACCCTGCGCGAGGTGCAGCCGGTGGTGTCGCTGGACGGCAAGGCGCTGCCAAATGTTCCGGGGCCGCGGACCGAGGAGGCGACCGAGGCGTTCGGGCGCGTGCTCGAACGGGAGCTCTCCTCGGCCACGACTCGAGCCTGACGTGGAGTTCGCGCTCAGCGACGAGCAACGGCTGATCTCCGAGGCGGCCCGCGAGTTCGCCGACCGCGAGGTCACGCCCCGCGTCCGCGACAACGACCGGGCCGCGCGCTTCGACCGCGAGCTCGCCTCGAAGCTCGGTGAGGTCGGATACCTGGGCGCCCCGGTCGCCGAGGAGTACGGCGGCCGGGGGCTCGACTACATCGGCTATGCCCTGATCGTCGAGCAGGTCGGGCGCGCGGACTCCTCGGCGCGCACCGTCGTCTCGGTGCAGACCTCCCTCGTCTGCGGATCGATCGAGCAGTGGGGAACCGAGGAGCAGAAGCGCGAGTGGCTGCCGCGGCTGTGCTCGGGCGAGGCGCTCGGCTGCTTCGCCCTGACCGAGCCGGACACCGGCTCGGACGCGGCCAACCTCCGCACCCGCGCCAGGAAGACCGACGGCGGCTGGTCGATCTCGGGCAACAAGATGTGGATCTCGATGGGCAACGTCGCAGACGTCGCGCTCGTCTTCGCGCAGACCGATCCGGCCCAGGCCCACAAGGGCCTCGCGTGCTTCCTGGTCCCGACAACGAGCGAGGGCTACAGCTCCCAGGAGATCCACGGCAAGCTCGGGCTGCGCGCCTCGGACACGGGCGAGATCTCTCTCGACGAGATCGAGGTGCCGGACGAGGCGATGCTGGGCGAGATCGGCGACGGCTTCAAGGTCGCGATGACCGCGCTCGACAAGGGCCGCTACAGCGTCGCCGCCGGCTGCGTCGGGATCTGCGATGGCTGCGTCGAGGCCTCGGTCGCCTACTCGACCGAGCGCAGGCAGTTCGACGTCCCGATCGCGAGCTTCCAGCTCGTCCAGGAGCTGATCGCGGACATGATCGTGAAGCGCGACGCCGCGCGGATGCTCGTCTACCGCGCCGGCGACCTCAAGGACCGCGGCCTTCCGAGCACGATCGAGACGTCGATCGCGAAGCTCTACGCGACCGAGTCGGCGGTCGAATGCGCGAACGCCGCGATCCAGGTCCACGGTGGGTCGGGCTACGTCGACGACCACCCCGTCGAGCGCTACCTGCGCGACGCCCGCGTCACGACCCTCTACGAGGGCACGTCACAGATCCACAAGCTGATCATAGGCCGCGACGCGACCGGGATCAACGCGATGGTCCCCCCGCAGGCCGACCCAGGGTGACCACCCCTGTGGTCAGGTCACCCGGCACCCCCACAGGCGTCAGCCGAGGAGTGGCCGGATCGGTGCCTGAAAAGGGGCGGGATTGATGGCGAAGCTCGTCGAAATCTCGACGCACGGCCAGGTGGGGCTGTGCCGCCTGAACCGCCCCGAGGCACGCAACGCCCTCTCGCCCGGCCTGCGCGAGGAGCTCGCCGAGGCGCTCGCGCGCTTCGACGCCGACGAGGAGATCCACTGCATCGTGATCGCCGGGAACGACGAGGCGTTCGCCGCCGGCGCCGACGTGAAGGCGCTGAGTGAGCGCAGCCTCAACCAGGAGCTGAGTCCGAGCGAGTCCTTCTGGCGCCGGCTCGCCGCCGTGCGAACGCCGATGATCGCCGCGGTCTCCGGCTGGGCCCTCGGCGGCGGCTGCGAGCTGGCTCTGAGCTGCGACATGATCGTCGCCTCGGAGGCGGCCGAGTTCGGCCAGCCCGAGATCACGCTCGCGATCATCCCGGGGGGCGGCGGAACCCAGCGCCTTGCCCGCGTGATCGGCAAGCAGCGGGCGATGGAACTGGTCCTGACCGGACGCCGCTTCAGCGCCGGCGAGGCGCATCGGATCGGACTCGTCAACCAGGTGACGAAGAAGGGCGAGTGGCTCGAGAAGGCGATGGAGCTCGCCCAGGTGGTCGCCCGGCGCCCACCGCTCGCGGCGAGGCTCGCGAAGGAGGCGGTCCTTGCCGCCGAGGAAACCGGGCTCACCGCCGGCGTCGAGGCCGAGCGGCGGCTGTTCGGGATTGCGATGGCGACCGAGGACCGCGTCGAGGCGATGCAGGCCTTCCTCGAGAAGCGGCGGCCCGACTTCACGGGTCGGTGAGGCCACCCGCCCGGAGAGGTCCCTGAGCGTGGAGCGCGTCGGGGTCGTGGGCGCCGGGACGATGGGCGCCGGGATCGCCCAGCTCGCCGCGCTCGGCGGCTACGAGACCCACCTCTACGACCTCGACGGGAAGGCGCTCGGACGCGGGGTCGAGCAGATCCGGATCGGCCTCCGCCGGGGGGTCGATCGCGGCCGCTGGAGCGAGGAGGAGGCGCTCGCGGCGCTCGAGCGGCTGCACAGCGACACGATCATCGAGGTGCTGCGGAACTGCGAGCTCGTGATCGAGGCGGCGCCCGAGGACCTCGAGCTGAAGCGGACCCTGTTCGGGCTGCTCGCCACGACCTGCGGCGACGACGCGATCCTCGCGACCAACACCTCGTCCCTGTCCGTCACCGCGATCGCCGCCGCGGTGCCCAGCCCCGGGCGCGTCGTCGGGATGCACTTCTTCAATCCGCCCGCCGCGATGCTGCTGGTCGAGATCGTGGCCGGCGAGGAGAGCGGCTCCGCCGCCCTCGAGCAGGCGATCGAGGTCGCGCGGCGGATCGGCCGCACCCCGATCCGCGCCCGGGACGCGATCGGCTTCGTCGCCAACCGCTGCGCGCGCCCGTTCACGCTCGAGGCGCTGCGGATGCTCGGCGAGGGGGTCGGCTCACACGAGGAGATCGACCGGATCTGCCGCCTCGGCGGCGGCTTTCGGATGGGACCGTTCGAGCTGATCGACCTGATCGGCGTCGACGTCAACTTCGCGGTTGCCCGCTCGTTCTACGAGCAGTCGTTCGGCGAGCCGCGCTGGCGCCCCCACCCGATTCAGGCGCGGATGGTCGCCTCGGGCCGGCTCGGCCGCAAGCGGGGGCGGGGCTTCTACTCATATGACCAGGAGGGTTCGCACCGCGAGCGCGATCCGGACATCGACACCGAGCGGCCGATCCTGGACCGCGACGAGCTCGAGCGGTCCGCCGGCCCGGCGGCCCCTGCCGTGCTCGAGCGAATCTCGACGCAGATCGTCAACGAGGCCTGCTTCGCGCTCGGCGACGAGGTGGCGAGCGCGGCCGACATCGACACCGCGATGCGGCTCGGCTTCAACTGGCCACTCGGCCCGCTCGAGTGGGGCGAGCGGCTCGGCTGGTCGCACTGCCTCGGTGCGCTCGAGGAGCTCCGCGAGGTGCACGGCGAGGCCTACCGCCCCGCCCCCGCGCTGCGCCGGCTCGCCGCCGGCGACACCGACGCGCTGATCACGTCCTAGCGACGATCAGGCCGCCCGATCAGGCGCGGTGGCATCGCCCCCGCGCCTGATGCCTGCGGCCGCTACGGTCGCGCCGGGTGGCGAAGCCGTCCTCCACGGCACCCGCCCCTCCGCGGCGAGCCAGGATCCGGCGAGGATCAGCACCAGGCCCGCGATCGTCGCGACCGTCACCTCCTCGTCGAGCAGGGTCGCCCCGTAGGCGACGGCGAAGCCCGGAGCGATGTAGGTGACGATGAAGGCCCGCGCGGGCCCGACGGTCGAGATCAGCCAGTAGAAGATCACGAAGGCGGCCCCGGTGCCGACGACGCCGAGCGCCGCCACCGCAGCGAAGGGCCCGAGCCCTGGGGCGTTGTCGGGCGCCGTCGCCACCGCAACGGGAAGCAGGATCAGCGCGCTCGCCACCATCACGGTCGCCGACATCCCCAGCGGCGCCACGCCCGCGAGGCGGTGCTTGACGAGGAAGCCCCCGATCGCGTAGCCGAGGCTCGCGAGCACCACCAGCAGCCCCCCGAGCAGCGCCGCGCCCTCGCCTCCGAGGTCGACGCCGAGCAGCAGCCCGACCCCTGCGAAGCCGACCAGGACGCCCCCGAGACGGAGCCCCCGCGAGCTCTCCTCCCGGTCGATCCAGGGAGCGAGCAGCGCCGTGAAGAGCGGCGCGGATGCGACCAGGATGCCCGCGAGCGAGGAGCTGATCTCCTCCTCCCCGGCCGCGATCAGGATGAACGGGCCCGCGACCTGGACGGCCGCGATCAGAAGCAGCCAGCCCGCGCGCGAGCGGAGGCCGCGGAGCGCCCCCTGGGAGGCGGCGACGGGCATCAGCACCAGGGCGGCGAGGAGGACGCGGAGGAACGCGACCATCCCCGGCGACAGGTCGCGTAGCCCGATCTTGATGAACAGATATGAGGCGCCCCAGATCGCCCCGAGCGCGAGCAGCCAGATCCAGGCACGACGGTCCATGCACTGAAGGTAACGACGGGGGCCCGATTCGCTTCTCGCTACCACCGCACGCGTATCCGCGAGACCAGTAATGCGCATCCGACCAACGAGCCGGCACTCCCGCTCTCACGCGCAAGCGACAGCGAGACTACGAGTCTGCGGAGGTGGTCTCCGAAGAGAGCCTGAGGTCACCGAGCGCTCGCTCGCTGCTCGCGTAGGCGACGAACCTCGTCACCTTGCCGCCGCGGACATGGAAGATGCCTGCCCCCCTCGATTCCACCGCTCCGAGCTCCAGTCCGCTCGTCTTGCCGCGTCCGCTGAAACGGAAGAACACGAGCACGCGCTCGTGATCGAGCTCGCGGTATTCGTCCGCCTCCTGATGGAAGTAATCCCAGGTGCTCAGGAATTGCCGCCAGCCCTCTGCCATGCCGGCCAGCCCCCTCCAGCTGCTGGGTGGGGCCCCGTCGGCGAACACGAGCTCGATCTCGGGGTGCGCCCACTCGGTGGAGCTATAGTCGCCGCGCTCCCAGGCCGCGCAGATCAAGCGCACAAGGTTCAGGTTCGCCGACACTGAGTTAAGTATTGACGGTCCGCCTGAGCCCGAGGTTCCGAGAGTGCGACGCTGAAAGTCGCCAGCGTTGCCCTTCTCGCTACACGGCATTCACCCTGAGTTACTCCCGCAGCCCGGGGGCTTCGAGGGCTTCGGCGGGTCGAGGTATTCGCGAACCGAAACCGCCTTGCCGTCCCTGAACTCCACCAGCCAGGCGATGGCCGACTCGGTCTACACCACTCTCCCTGCCCGCGCCCTTGAGGTGACCGATCGCGACGATGGCCTCGCCAAGGTCCCGGAACTCCGACTACTCAGTCTGAAGCTCGGCGAAATCCTCGTCCAGCTCTCTGATTCCCTTGCGGACCTCCTCACGCCCCCGATACAACGTCGCTTCCCCCCCGAGCAGTACCTGCGGCAACGGCTGCCACTCGATCTCAGGGTGGAGTTCCTCAACCATCGCTTCGACGTCTCGGCGGTTGTATGCGTCTGCGATGCGCCGGAAGATCTCCACGTTCTCGTGCGACATCGCCTACTCCGACAGCCCGGCGGCTTCGAGGCCCTCTTCCCGAGTCCAAAAAAGCGCACGCCGTGCGACCTTGCCGTCGTCCGCGTGCCAGGTAACCGACCAGGTGTGGATCACTGTCTCCACGCCGCTGGCCGCGCCGCGTGCGGTGAGCCACATCTCGAAGAAGACCCGGTCATCACTCGCTTCGGTGATCTCTCCGACCTCGACATGGAAGCTTTCCCAAAGCTCCAAGAACGCTTCTTCGAGCCACTCGCGCACCCCATCTCGCCCGTGGTAGATCGGTCGAAGTCCCGGAAACGGATCGGTGGGTTCCTTCCACTCGACGTCCGGGCGAGCAAAAGCGATGAAGGCGTCCACGTCACGTCGGTTCAATGCATCCACCGCTTCCCGGATGACATCGATGTTCTCCTGCGACATCGCCCGCGCAGTATCGCGCGAGAGCTGCGGAGCCTGAACACGGCCTCGGAGGCCCGGCTTTTCTGAGCACACTGGAGACGTGGGATTTCACCGTGTGCTCGCTGAGGACGAGATTGTTGCGGTAGACGTCGCCGTCTTGAGCGACGGCCCGGCGGAGAGTAGGGTCGGGGCGACCCACGCAGGTTCAGCAGAGAGGAGACACGAATGGCTGACGCCGGACTGTTCATCGGGTGGGGTCAGGTGGTGCGCGGGCGCGAGAAGCGCGCCGTCCAGGTATTCAACGAGAGCGT
>DATADX010000025.1:0-6350 GCA_036258315.1 Solirubrobacterales bacterium | reverse complement strand
TCCTCCTGGCCGAGCTGGCCCGGGCGCTTCGCGAACATCTGCCCGCCGATCCCCTCCTCGGAGTGGTCGTGCTCGGGGTACTCGTCGGCGCCGGGCTCGAGCTCGATGATCGACAGCCCGAACGCGGTCACGCCGAGGTCCGCCGCCGCGCGGCGAAAGGTGATCCCCTCGAAGAAGCCGCTGATCGACTCGATCTCGTCGATGCGCTTGCGGGTCACGTCGGTCACGGCCCAGAACCTACCCGAGCCCGCAGTTCCCAATCCCGCCGCGGCGGTACTTGGCTGCCTGGCCAGTTTGGTTAGGATGCGCGACGTGCGCTACCTGATCACCGGCGGGTCCGGCTACCTCGGAAGCAGCCTGGTCGACGAGCTCGCGGCTCGCGAGGAGACCGAGCTGATCGTGATCGTCGACGTCAAGGTTCCGAAGCGCCAGTGGCCGAAGACGCAGTTCGTGACGGGCGACGTCCGCGACCGCGCCGCGACCCGCGCGCTGCTCGAGCAGCACAAGATCGACGTCCTCGTCCATCTCGCCTTCCTTCTCAACCCGATCCACGACGAGGCGCTGATGTACGACGTCGACGTCAACGGGACCCACGCGACCCTCTGGGCGGCCTCGGAGGCGGGCACGCAGCAGGTGCTCGTCACCTCCTCGGCCACCGCCTACGGCGCGTGGCCGGACAACCCGAAGCCGATCGCCGAGGACTGGCCGGTTCGCGGGTCGCGGGACTTCTCCTACGCCCGCCACAAGACGGAGGCCGACCGCGTCTGCCAGCTCTGGGCCTCCGCCCACCCGGACCGGGTGATGACGATCGTGCGGCCGTGCATCGTGTTCGGCCCGAACGTCGACAACTTCATCTCCCGCGCCTGGGAGAAGGCTCCGTTCTTCCCGCTGCTGGACGGCCACGACGAGGACCTCCAGCTGGTCCACGAGGACGACGTGAAGGCGGCGCTCTTCTCGCTACTCGACGCCAAGGCGGAGGGGGCGTTCAACCTGGCCGGCGACGGGACGATCACCTGGCGCCAGTCGGCGGAGATGATCGGTCAGCGGATCCGCGAGGTGTCGCTCAAGAACATGAAGCGATTCGCCGGGACGATGTGGAGGCTGCGTCTGCCGAACGCCGAGGCGCCCGCCGGCAACCTCGACTTCATCCGCTATCCGTGGGTCGTCTCCAACGAGAAGCTCAAGTCCGAGACGGGCTGGACGCCTCGCTTCGACACCCTCGAGACCTTCAAGGTGGCGATGCGGACGAAGGGCCTGGTGGCCGCCGAGCCCTCGATCGAGGTCCCGCGCGCGCCCGTTGCATAGGCGCGCCCCGCTGCTAACTTCTTGCCCCCGGGCGCTTAGCTCAGTTGGGAGAGCGCCGCCTCGACAAGGCGGAGGTCGCTGGTTCGAGCCCAGCAGTGCCCACTAGCCGATCTCCACAGCCCGGCCCCGGCCGCACACGAGCAGGCCGTAGTCGATCGCCCGCTTGCTGAACCTTCGCGTGTTCGCCGCCCCCTCCCGGGAGGCCTGGGCGAAGGCCTTGTCGTCGCCGGAGCGGAGCGCCGCGGCGGCCTCGCGGGCGATCTCCGCGGTACGGGTGCCGCCGGCCTCGTATATCTCGGCCAGGGCCTGCTCGTCACCTGCCGGCCGCGGCAGCGCCTCCAGCTCCGCGAACCGCCGCTCGGTGATCGCGGCGGCGTTATCGAAGGTGTCGGCGGCCGCGTCCAGATTCCCGCGCTGGGCGGCGGATGCGGCCTGGTTCTCGAGCGGGTCGCGCTGCTCGTAGAGCGTCTGGCAGATCGCGTCGGCGGCGGTGATGTAATCCGGCTTCGACGGGCTGTCGCTGAGCCCGCCCGGATTGGTCGTCGCGGCGGCGTCGTCGTCATCGCTGCACCCGGAGACGGGAAGCGCGAGCGCCAGCGCGATCAGCGCCGAGGCGGCGAGAGGAGGGAGCGGGCGCATGCGGCGGCGGACCCTAGCCAGCCGCTGTCACAGGGCTGTTAACAGGATGCAAACGCGGCCCGGATGGACCGATCAGGAGTAGACGTCCCAGGCGAGCAGCTCGGGAAGCGGGTCGTAGGCGGCGCCGCCCCTGTACCAGCCCGGCGCCGTCCAGCGCTCGAAGTGGAGGTGGCAGCCCGTGGAGGACCCTGTGTTCCCGACCTTGCCGACGCCCTCGCCGGTGTGGACCGTCCAGCCCACCGGCGCCCACGAGGCCTTCTTCATGTGCATGAAGACGTAATCCGTCCCGGACAGGGCGCCGTGGACGACGAGGTAGTAGCCGGCGCCGCCCGCCTGGTAGGCCTTCGTCGTCACCGTTCCGAGCTCCGGCGCGACGAGCTTCTGCCCGCACGCCGCGGCGACGTCCTGGCCCTGGTGGATGTGCCCGGCCCGCGGCGCGCCGAAGCGGGAGCCGGCGCCGCCGAAGCTGTGCGGGCCGGGAACCGGGAAGGCGCGGCCGCGGAGGATGAAGGGCAGGGTCTGTCCGCCCGTGATCTGCGCGCCGGATGTCCCTGGATCGGCGATCTTGAAGCGGTAGGTCGAGTCGCCCGCCCACGTCCCGGCCGCGGTGCGCCCTTCCCAGTAGACGGGCGCCGACCCCGCCGTTGGGAAGCTGAGCGCGATCGTCTGCGCCGGCTGGCCGGTCGCGTCGTCGATCACGGTCAGCTGCCCGGTCCCGGCGGACCCGGTGACCGTGACCGCCGGCGTGGTCAGCCCACCGAGGAAGTAGAAGCCACTCGCCTTCGGCGCCTTGCGCCGCGCCCTGAGCTTGAGGATGCGGCGCGCCTCCTTACGGGTGACGCGTCCGTCGATCGGCCACTTCTGCTTGCGCTCGAGACGCTTCACGTTCTTGCGCGTTGCCGGGCCGAACAGGCCGTCGGCGCTCGTCGCGTACCCGAGCGCGGTCAGCGCTCGCTGCAGCACGCGCACGTCCTTGCCCTTGGAGCCGGCCTTCAGGGCCCGCGCGCCGAACTCGGCGGCATCCGCCTCGGCGGCCCCCAGCGCCGCGCCGGCGAGGCACCCGCACGCGAGCAGCAGGGCCCCGGCTCGGGCCGCGGCGATCACGGGGGCCACCCCCGCCCTCACCCTGACGGAAGAGCGAGCGCGAGCGCGGCCGCGAGGGCGGCGACGAGGCGCGTTTGTCGCATCCATTGACCTCTCTCTTCCGTTTGCGCTTCCGGGGTTAGCTGTCGGGCTCACGCGCAAGAGAGTCGCGTTACGCAGGAAATCCTGCGATTCGCCCCAGGGACTGGGTCCCCCGGCCGCCATCTCCACGGGGACGATGGCGGTTCAGCCAGGTCTTCGTGAACGAAAACTAACGACGGCGGCGGAAGTTGCGCAGGTAGGGTCAGGGCATGCGGCACAGGACGGAAGCAGCCGTCGTGCAGCTTCGGGTGGCGATCGCCGCCGCCCTCGCGACCCTGATCGTTCTGCTCGTGTCGGCCGCAGACGCGCCGGCTCGGGCATTCCCGAGGGACTTTCAATGGGGCGTTGCGATCGCGGGCTTCCAGGCCGAGCCCGGCCAGGGACGCAACCTCGACCCGGGGACGGACTGGTGGGCATGGACTCACGATCCCGAGAACATCGGGGATCGGACCGTCACCTCGGACCGGCCGGAGGACGGCCCCGGGTTCCTCGCCCGAAGCCGGACCGATCTGCGCCTCGCCGCGAACAGCCTGAACCTCAAGGCCTTTCGGATGGGCATCGAGTGGAGCCGGGTCTTCCCGCGGTCCACGGCCGGGGCCGACGGGTTGAAGGCGCTCGACCGGATCGCGAACAAGCGCGCCATCCGCCGCTATCGGGCGATCCTGCGGCGGGCGCGAGACCTCGGCCTGACCCCCTGGGTCACGATCAACCACTTCGCCCTGCCCGGCTGGATCCACGATCCGATCGCGAGCCGGGAGGCCCTGAGGGGAGTCCCGCCCGACGCGGCGCTGCCGCCCCTGGAGCGGGGCGGGTGGCTCGACCGCAGGACCATCGGGGAGTTCCGCAAGTATGCGGGCTACCTCGCCTGGAAGCTGGGCGACGAGGTCGACCGCTGGATCACCCTGAACGAGCCGATGGTCGTGGCCGTGAACGGCTACGTGAACATCCCCGGGGTGGTGGAGGGAAACTTCCCACCGGGCGCGTTCACCTTCACGGGGGCGATCGAGGCGATCATCAACATGGCGGACGCGAACGCGAGCGCGTACAAGGCCGTCAAGCGCCGCGACCGGGGCTCACGCGTCGGCTTCGTGCACAACATGGTCGCCTTCACAGCGGCCGACCCGGCCTCGCCGAGGGACGTGGCCGGGGCGGCACACGCCGAGTACCTGTTCGACCGCCTGTTCATGGACGCGGCCGTCCGCGGCATCCGCGATCGCGACGCGGACGGCGTCGTCGATCCCGGCGAGCGCAATCCGAGGCAGGCGCGCAAGGCGGACTTCGTCGGGCTCAACTACTACTTCCGCGGCCGGGTCACCGGCCTGGCGTCCTCGATCACCTCGCGGATCCCGCTGCTGGACTTCCTCCCGAGCACCTCCTACGCCTCGCCCTCCAACCCGTCCGGCGCTCCCTGTCCCACCACCTGCACGGAGTTCGGTTGGGAGATCTATCCCGAGGGCTTCCGGCACGTGCTCGGGATCGCGGGCGGATACGGGCTGCCGGTGATCGTGACCGAGAACGGGATCTCCGACTCGAACGACGACCAGCGGGCCGCCTATCTCGTCAGCCACCTGAGGGCGATGCGCCAGGCGATGCGCGCCCGAGAGGCGCGGGTCGGCGGCTACTTCCACTGGACGCTCGTCGACAACTTCGAGTGGGCGGCGGGCTACACGCAGCGCTTCGGGCTGTTCGGCTACGACCCGGCGACCCTGCGCCGGACGATGCGCCCGAGCGCCAGGGTCTACGCGCGGATCGCGAGGACGGGCCGGCTTCCCTGAGCCCGGACGCCGGACCGGGCGGGCGGGCGGGTGCGCGCGGCTAGCATCCGGCGCTGGATGGCCCCCGATCAGGCACTCAGCGTGGGACTGCCCGACGGTTCCGAGCTCGAGCTCGAACCGGGAGCGACGGGCGCCGACGCCGCCGGCGCGATCGGGCCGGGGCTGGCGAAGGCCGCGCTCGCGATCAAGGTCGACGGTGAGCTGCGCGACCTCTCCGCGCCGCTCGCCGGCGGCGAGAGGATCGAGATCGTCACGGACAAGAGCCCGGAGGCGCTCGAGCTGGTCCGCCACGACGCCGCCCATGTCCTCGCCGAGTCGGTGCTCGACCTCTGGCCGGGGGCGAAGATCTCGATCGGCCCTCCGATCGCCGAGGGGTTCTACTACGACATCGACTTCCCCGACGGCGAGCGCCCCACCGACGAGGACCTGGCGCGGATCGAGGCGCGGATGCGGGAGCACATCGCCGCCGACGAGCCGTTCGAGCGGCGCGAGCTCCCCGCCGCCGAGGCGATCGAGCACTTCCGCGCCGAGGGACAGGACTACAAGGTGGAGCTGATCGAGGACCTCGTCCGTGACGAGGGAGCGGAGTCGGTCTCGCTGTACCGGAACGGCCCGTTCGAGGACCTCTGCCGCGGCCCGCACGGCCCCTCGACCGGCAGGATCGGCGCCTTCAAGCTGACTTCGCTTGCGGGCGCCTACTGGCGCGGTGACGAGACCCGCCAGATGCTGACCCGGATCTACGGCACCGCCTTCCTCGATCGGAAAGCGCTCGACGAGCACCTGGAGCGGCTGGAGCAGGCGAGGCAGCACGATCACCGCAAGCTCGGCCCGGAGCTCGACCTGTTCATGCTTCGGCCGGAGGCCCCGGGGATGCCGTTCTGGCTCCCGAACGGAAGCGTCCTGCTCGAGCTGATGGAGGCCGAGGTGCGCAAGCAGCTGCGCAAGCGCGGCTACGAGGAGATCCGCACGCCCGAGATGCTCGACGAGGAGCTCTGGCACCGCTCGGGCCACTGGGACAACTACAAGGACAACATGTTCTTCATCGAGTCCGACGATCGCCGCTTCGCGCTGAAGCCGATGAACTGCCCGGGCGCCTGCCTCGTGTTCGGGTCCCGGCGCCACTCCTACCGCGAGCTGCCGCTGCGCCTGGCCGAGTTCGGCCAGGTGTTTCGCGACGAGCGCGAGGGGGTCCTGCACGGGCTGCTGCGGGTGCGCGCGTTCACCCAGGACGACGCCCACGTCTACTGCACCGAGGAACAGATCCGCGACGAGGTGGTCGACATCATCGAGGCGATCGACGAGCTCTACTCGCGGTTCGGGTTCGACGATGTGGCGCTCGAGCTGTCGACCAAGCCGGACAAGGCGATCGGCTCCGACGAGCAGTGGCACAAGGCCGAGGCAGCCCTTCAAGATGCGCTGGAGGGCCTCGGCCGCCCCTTCCAGCTC
>DATADX010000024.1:0-48607 GCA_036258315.1 Solirubrobacterales bacterium | reverse complement strand
GGAGGAGCACCCGGACCACGTCGGGCGCGGACACCTCTCGAACCTGCACCCCATCCCCGACTTCCGCGCCAAGGAGGTCGTCGCCAGGGTCGGCATGACGGGCTCGGAGCTGAACCGGGCGAGCGCCGTGCTCGCGAAGCTCGCTCGGCTCCAGCGCGAGCACGACATGACCCTGGCGGAGATCAACCCCCTGGCCCGGCTCGCCGACGGCTCGTTCGTCGCGCTCGACGCGCACATGGAGATGGAGGACGAGGCCGTCGGGCGCCACAAGGCGATGCTCACCGAGATCGGCGTCGACCTCGACGAGCCGCGCGAGCTCTACGAGCCGTCCGAGTTCGAGCGCAACGTGAAGGCGATCGACGCCGCCGACCACCGTGGCGTGATTCAGGGCAAGGACCACGGGTTCGAGGGCAACCTGGGCCTCGTGATCGGCGCCGGCGGGGGCTCGCTGACGCTCACCGACGCGGTCCGCTCGCAGGGCGGGCGGCCCGCGAACTACGCCGAGATCGGGGGCAACCCGTCGGTGGCGAAGGCCAAGGGCCTCGCGATCGAGGTGCTGAAGAAGGACGGCGTCGAGAAGATCGCGGTGATGATGTCGATCGTCTCCAACACGCGGGTCGACATCGTCGCTCGCGGGGTGATCAAGGCCTGCCTCGAGCTCGGCAAGGACCCGGCGGAGACGATCGCGGTGTTCCGGATCCCCGGCGCCTGGGAGGAGGAGGGCGCGAAGATCCTCGACAAGTACGGGATCGAGTTCAGGGACCGGTCGGTATCGATGTGGGAGGCGGCCGGTGAGGCCGTCGCCAAGGCGCAGGGGCGAGCCGCCCCCGGACGCGAAGCAGAGGAGGCGGCGAGTTAGGTGGCCATCCTGCTCTCCGAGGACTTCACCTTCATCGTCCAGGGGATCACCGGCCGCGAGGCCGTGAACCTGACCAAGGAGTGCCTGGACTACGGCTCGAAGGTCGTCGGCGGCGTCACCCCGGGCCGCCGGGGCCGCGAGGTGCACGGCGTGCCCGTCTTCGACACGGTCCAGCAGGTCGTCGAGAATCACGGGAAGCCGATCGACGGCTCGGTTGTCACCGTCCCCCCCGCCTTCACCAAGGACGCCGTCTTCGAGGCGATCGAGAACCGGATCGGGCTGATCGTCGTCGTCACCGAGCGGATCCCGCGCCGCGACGTCGCCCAGATGGTCGAGCTCGCGAACGAGCGCGGCGCCCGGATCGTCGGCCCGAACTGCCTCGGCCTGATCGTCCCCGGCGTCTGCAAGATGGGCGGGATCGGCGGCCCGGCCAAGGACGCCGCGAAGGCCTACAACCCGGGCCCAATCGGGGTGATGTCCCGGTCGGGCGGGATGACCACCGAGATCTCGTCGACGCTCACCGCCGCCGGCCTCGGGGTCTCGACGGCAGTCTCGATCGGCGGCGACGCGATCATCGGCTCCACCTACGCCGAGCTGATGCCCCTGTTCGAAGCGGACGAGGGGACCGAGGCGATCGTGATCTACACCGAGCCCGGCGGCCGGATGGAGGCCGAGCTGGTCGACTGGCGCGAGGCGAACGATTCGCGCCTGCCGATCGTCGCCTTCATGGCCGGCAAGTTCATGGACGACGAGGAGATGCAGGGGATGAGCTTCGGACACGCCGGCACGATCGTGGAAGGCGCCGAGGACTCGGCCACGCAGAAGATCGCGCGCCTCGACGCCGCGGGGATCCCCGTCGTCGAGCGGATCGACGAGATCCCCGAGGTGGTCCGGGGCAAGCTTGGCGACCGCGAGCCGACGAGCGCGAAGTGAGCGGGGTGAGGGCGGAATGAGCGATCAGCACGGCGTCTTCATCGACGTCGAGGTGGACGAGTCGATCCGCAACGACGCCGAGCTCGCGAAGAAGCTCGAGGAGGTCTGCCCCGTCGACATCTTCACCTCGGCGAACGGCCGCGTCGAGGCCGTCCCGGAGAACCTCGATGAGTGTGTGCTGTGCGAGCTCTGCCTCAACGCGGCGCCCACCGGCAGCGTGGTCGTCAAGAAGCTCTACGACGGCACCGAGCTGAAGCGCTAGGGCTAGTGCCCCAAGAAGCTGGCCTTCCCGGGCCCTTCGTCCAGCAGCGTTCGCGCGCCGTTCTGGAGGTCCTCGCTTGCCATTACCTTCGCGCCGGCCTCTGGAAGCGCCTCGTCCGCCGCCTCTACACCCTCGTCGATGGCGAGCCGGATCATTCGCTTGGTCGCGGCGTGCGCGACCGTCGGGCCGGCCGCGAGGCGGGCGGCGAACGACCGCACCTTGTCGTCGAGCTCGGCTGCGGGGACGACCCGGTTGACAACGCCCCATTCGAGCATCGTCTCGGCCGGGTAGGCGCGGCCGGTCAGCACCGCCTCCGCCGCGCGGCCGGCGCCGGCCCGCGCGACCAACCGCTGGGTGCCGCCGCCGAACGGCGTCGCCCCGATCACGGCCTCGACCAGGCCGAGCTGGGTTCCCTCCGCCGCCCAGATCAGGTCGCAGCTCAGCGCGACCTCGAGCCCAGCCGCGAGGCAGAGGCCGCGGACGGCGGCGACCGTCGGGACGTCGATCTCCGCGAACCGGCGGATCGCCGGCATGAACTCCTCGAGTAGCTCGCGCGCGGTCGCCTCGTCGCGGTCGAGGAACATCTCCACATTCGCCCCGGCGGAGAAGTTCTCCCCCTCGGCGCAGACGAGCACGGCGCGGGCGTCGCTGTCCCGCGCCTCCCCGGCGGCGGCGGTCAGGTCGCGCGAAAGCTCGAGGCCGAACAGGTTCAGCGGCGGATCGGAGATCACGATCTCGCCGACATCGCCCTCCAGGCTGAACCGCGCCCTGGCCATCGAGTCATAGCCTATTCACCCCCGGCTACGACAGACTGCCGAGCCGTGAACTTCATCGAGGACGTGATCGAGCGGTTTCCGTTCGGAAAGCCGGCGCTGCTCGCGATCGACGCGGCGGGAGAGCGGCGCGTCTGGCACTTCAGCGAGCTGTTCGCGATGAGCGCGGGGCTGTCCGGGGCGATGGCGGCCCGGGGGGTGCACCGCGAGGACATCGTGATGACGCTGGTCGGCAGCCGGGTCGAGTGGGTGATCGCGATGCTCGCCTGCTTCCGGATGGGCGCCGTGGCGCTGCCGTGCAACCCACAGCTCCGCCGGGCCGACCTCGAATTGCGGGTCGCCGCGGCGGACCCGGCCCTCTGCATCGGCGAGGAGCTCTACCTCGCCGAGCTCCCCGACGGCGTCCCCCGCCTCGGGATGGCCGACCTCGATCGGATTCTCGACGAGGACTTCGAGCAGGAGCCGCCGGCCGAGCCCTTCGACCTCGACCCGGACGACCCGGCCGTGATCATCTTCACCTCGGGCACGACGGGCGAGCCGCGCGGCGTGGTCTACCCGCAGCGCTACCTGACCGGGCAGCGTCTCCAGGCCGAGCACTGGTTCGGCGCCCGAGACGGCGAGCTCGCCTGGTGCACGGCGGCGCCGGGCTGGTCGAAGTCGACCCGCAACGTCTTCATCGCGCCATGGCTGGCGGGCGCCGCCGCCCTGATCCACGATGCCCGCTTCGACCCGGCTCAGCGCTGGGAGATCGTCGAGCGCGAGAACGTCAACGTCCTCTGCCAGGCGCCGACCGAGTACCGGATGCTCGCCAAGCGAGCCGACCTGCGGCGGGCGCCCGCGCTGCGGAGGATGGTGTCGGCCGGCGAGCCCCTCAACCCCGAGGTGATCCGGCTGTTTCGGGAGCGGGTCGGGATCCCGATCCACGACGGCTACGGGCAGACGGAGACCGGGCCGGTGACGGGGATGCGGCCCGATCACGACGACCCCGCCCGCGACGGCTCGATGGGCCGGCCGCTGCCGGGGATCGAAGTGCGTGTCGCGGCCACGGGACGCGACGCGGAGGCGGGCGCGCCGGCTGACGGTGAGTTGCAGGTGCGGCCCGAGACCGTCCCCACCTTCTTCAGCCACTACATCGGTTCCGAGCCGTTCGCCGGCGAGTGGTGGCCGACCGGCGACCACGTCCGCGAGGACGAGGACGGCTACCTCTGGTTCGAGGGCCGCGACGACGACATCATCGTCTCGGCCGGCTACCGGATCGGCCCGTTCGAGGTCGAATCGGCGCTCGTCAGCCACCCGGCCGTCGCCGAGGCCGCGGCCGTCGCCGCCCCCGATCCCGAGCGCGGCGCGGTGGTCAGGGCGATTGTGGTGCTGCGAGAGTACGAGCCATCCGAGGCCCTCTCGGCCGAGCTCCAGGAGCACGTCAAGGCCGTAACGGCGCCCTACAAGTACCCGCGCATCATCGAGTTCGCCGATGAGCTCCCGAAAACCTCGAGCGGCAAGATCCGACGCGCCGAGCTCCGCCGGAGCTAGGCGCGCCTCGCGGTTTACGCTCGCCGCCCATGTTCTCCCGGAGCTCGCCCTGGGCCTCGTTCGCGGGGATCTTCATCGTCACCAACCTCGGCCTGCTCGCGGTCGGCGCGACCCTTCCCGTGCTGCCCGGCTACGTCAAGGACGAGCTCGGGGGCAACGATCTCGAGGTCGGGATCGTCAGCGGCGCCTTCGCCCTGACCGGGATCGTCTGCCGCCCGATCGCCGGCAACTTCGCCGATCGCCGGGGCCGCAAGCCGACGGTCGCGGGCGGGGCGATCCTCGCCGCGATCGCCGGCCTCCTCTACTTCGTCCCCGCCGGGATCCCGGGCCTGATCGTCGCCCGCCTCTTCCTCGGCGCGGGCGAGGGAACGGTTTTCACTGCGGGGTCGGCCTGGAATGTCGACATGGCCCCACCCGAGAGGCGCGGGCGGATGATCGGGCTCTACGGGCTCGCGATCTGGACGGGGCTGACGCTCGGTCCGCCGATCGGAGTCCTCCTCCAGGACATCGGCGGGTTCAGCCTCGTCTGGGCCTTCGCGGCCGGCGCTCCCCTGCTCGGCGCCGCGATCGCGACGCGCCTGCCCGAAGGGAAGGTGGCGGTCGGGAGCGAGCGCTCGCGCGGCCCGTTCATCTCGCGTGAGGCGCTCGGCCCCGGCGGCACGTTCGCCCTCAGCGTCGTCGGCTTCGCCGCCGCCTCCGCCTTCCTCGTGCTCAGCCTCGACGACCGCGGCATCGGGCACGGCGCCCTGGCGTTCAGCGTCCTCGCCGGCACCGTCGTCGTCACCCGGTTGGTCGCGGGCGGGCTTCCCGATCGGATCGGCCCGGCGCGGTGCGCGCTCGGCGCGGCGCTGGTCGAAACGGCGGGACTGATCCTGCTCGGCGCCGCCGAGACCCTGACGGTCGCACTGATCGGCGCCGTCGCGATGGGCGCGGCGTTCTCGCTCCTGTTCCCGTCGCTGTCGCTGATCGCGGTCGACCGCGTCGTGCCGGAGCGCCGGGGAGCGGCGATGGGCACGTTCACGGCCTCGTTCGACCTCGGGATGCTCGCCGGCTCACCCGCCGTCGGCGCCGCGGCGGCGCTCGGCGGCTACAGCGCCGCCTTCTACCTGGCGGCGGCCGCGGCGATCGCCTGTGCCGCCTTCTCGCACGGGATGTGGCAGCAGTCGTCCCGCGCACCCTCGCTCGAGGCCGTCTAGCGCGCCGCCTCGGCGAAGGACCAACCGCCGGATGCGCCCGAACGGCAAAACGAGGCCGGCAGGCCGCCGTCGCGGCGGGTGCCACCGATACGCTGGCGAGCGCAGGGAAGCCACTACTACCAGGAGAAATATGGCCCAGACCTCGACCGCCGCCGAGTCCTCGATCGATCGCAAGCTGCTCAACAAGCTGACCGAGGCGGAGCTGGCGCGCTTCCGCGAGCACACGCCGACCTCGGCGGAGTACTTCGATCGGGCGCGCAGGGTGATGCCGGGCGGCGTCCCCTCCTCCTTCCAGCTCAACGACCCGTGGCCGGTCTACATCGACCGCGGCAAGGGCGCGCTGGTCTGGGACGTGGACGGCGGCGAGTACGTCGACTTCCACAACGGCTTCGGGGTGATGTGCATCGGGCACGCCAACCCGGTCGTCGGCGCGGCCGTCAAAGCCCGCCACGACGAGGGCACCCACTTCGCCGCGCCGACGAGCGGCTCGATCGTCGTCGCCGAGAACCTGGTCGAGCGCTTCAAGCTCCCGCAATGGCGCTTCTCGAACTCGGGCACCGAATCGACGATGTCAGCGATCCACCTCGCCCGCGGCGCCACCGACCGCGACCTGATCATCAAGGTCGAGGGCTCCTACGACGGCCACCACGACGCGGTGATGGTCTCCTGCTACCCCGGAATCGACGAGCTCGGGCCGCGCGAGGACCCCACCCCGGTCCCGTTCGGATCCGGCTACCCGCAGGCCGTCGTCGAGTTGACCCGGCCGGTTCCGTTCAACGACGCCGAGCTCCTCGAGGCGACCCTGAAGCGCCACGACGGCAAGGTCGCCGGAATGATCATCGAGCCCTCGATGATGAACATCAACATCATCCCGCCGAAGCAGGGATACCTGGAGCGGGTCCGCGAGCTGTGCGACGCGCACGGCGTGCTCCTGATCTTCGACGAGGTGAAGACCGGCGCCACGATCTCCTACGGCGGCGCGGTGCAGCGGTTCGGCGTCCAACCCGACATGGTCTGCCTCGCGAAGGCGATCTGCGGCGGCTACCCAGGCGGAGCGATCGGGATGACCGACGAGCTCGGCGAGGTCGTCGCCTCCGACAAGGTGCACCAGATCGGGACCTTCAACGGCAACCCGCTGGTGATGGCGGCGGCCGAGGCGACCCTCACCGGGGTGCTCACCCCCGAGGCCTACGAGAAGCTCGAGGCGACCAACGACGAGCTCCTCAAGCGCTGCCGGGACGTGATCGACAAGTACGGGCTGCCCGCCTACACGCAGGGGCTCGGCGCGAAGGGGTGCGTGATCTTCGCCCCCGAGCCGATCTACGAGTACCGCGACTACCTGACGAAGGTGGACGGCGAGCTGTCCACCCTCGCCTGGCTCTACCACATGAACCACGGCATCTTCATGACGCCGGGCGTCGAGGAGGAGTGGACCCTCTCGATCGCCCACGAGCAGGAGCACATCGACCGCTACGTGGCGGCATTCGAGGCGTTCGCGAGCGACGTGAGCGGCTCCTAGCGCTCCGGCTCTCCAGATCGCGACCGCGGTCAAGGGGGGCGGGAGTAGCCTGGAGTCATGGCCAATCGCCTCGCCGAAGAGACCAGCCCCTACCTCCTACAGCACAAGGACAACCCGGTCGACTGGCGGCCGTGGAGCCCCGAGACGCTCGCGGAGGCGCGCGAGCAGGACAAGCCGATCCTGCTCTCGATCGGCTACTCCGCCTGCCACTGGTGCCATGTGATGGAGCGCGAGTCCTTCGAGGACGATCAGACTGCGGCGCTGATGAACGAGCGCTTCATCGCGATCAAGGTCGACCGCGAGGAACGCCCCGACGTCGACGACATCTACATGGAGGCCGTGCAGGGGATGACCGGGCAGGGAGGCTGGCCGCTGACCGTCTTCCTCGATCCAGACGGGATCCCCTTCTACGGCGGCACCTACTTCCCGCCCGAGGCGCGCCAGGGCCTGCCGAGCTTCCGCCAGGTGCTCGAGGCGACGGCCGACGCCTACCGCGACCAGCGCGAGCAGCTGCGGGCAGCGTCCGGCCGCGTCCGCGATGGCCTCGCGGCGATCGGGAAGATCGAGCAGTCGCAGGACCCGCTCTCCTCCGCCCTCCTCGAGCAGGCCGAGAGCGCGCTGCTCGCGAGCGCCGATCGCGCCAACGGCGGCTTCGGCGGCGCCCCGAAGTTCCCTCCGGCGAGCGCCTTGGAGTTCCTGCTCGCCCGCGGCCAGCACGATCAGGGAATGGAGCACGTCGGCCGCTCCCTCGACGCGATGATGCACGGCGGCATCTACGACCAGGTCGGGGGCGGGTTCGCGCGCTACTCCGTCGACGCGGGCTGGCTCGTTCCGCACTTCGAGAAGATGCTCTACGACAACGCCCTGCTCGCCAGGGTCTATCTGCACGGCTGGCAGCAGAGCGGGACCGAGCGCTGGTCGGAGGTCGCCCGGAACACGCTGGATTGGGCGCTACGCGAGATGCACGGGCCCGAGGGCGGCTTCTACTCGGCGCTCGACGCCGACTCCGAGGGCGAGGAGGGTCGCTTCTACGTCTGGACCGAGGACGAGGCGCGGGAGGCGCTCGGCGGCTCGGGAATCTCGCCCGAGGAGCTCGAGCGGGTGCTGGGCTACTGGGGCGTCAGCGCCGCCGGCAACTTCGAGGGCAGGAACATCCTCCACGTCCCGCTAGGCGCGGCGGCGAAGCCGCCTCCGCAGCTCGAGGACGCACGCCGGGCGCTGCTGGTGGCGCGCGAGCAGCGCGTCCGGCCCGGCCTGGACGACAAGCACCTCGCTTCCTGGAACGCGCTGATGATCGCGGCGCTCGCTGACGCCGGCGCGGCCCTGGGCCGCGACGACTATCTCGACGCGGCGGCCGGCTGCGCTCGATTCATCCTCGACTCGATGCGCGACGAGCGGGGCCGCCTGATGCGCACCTGGAAGGACGGCACCGCGAAGCTGAACGCCTACCTCGAGGACCACGCATTCCTCGTCGAGGGGCTGCTGCGGCTCTACGAGGCGACGCTCGAGGTGCGCTGGTTCGACGCCGCGCGCGAGACCGCGGAGGCGATGATCGATCGGTTCGGCGACGAGGAGCGGGGCGGCTTCTTCTTCACCTCGGACGACCACGAGGAGCTGATCGCGCGCCGCAAGGACGTCGGCGACCATCCGATCCCCTCCGGCAACTCCTCGGCGGCGCTCGGCCTGCTGCGCCTCAACGCGCTCACCAGCGAGTCCCGCTACGAGGACTGGGCCGTCGGGGCCCTCCGCCTGTTCGCGCCCGCGGCCGTCCGCCATCCCGACGCCTTCGGCCATCTCCTCCAGGCCCTCGACTTCCACCTCTCGCCGACGCGCGAGGTCGCGTTGATCGCCCCCGCCGAGCAGGGCGATGCGGCCGCGGCGAACGGCCAGGCCTCTCGCGCGGTAGCCCAGTTCGCGGCCGTGGTTCGCACCGCGCACCGCCCCCACGTCGTCCTCGCGGGCGGCCCTGAGGGCAGCGAGCGCCCCGAGCTGCTCCGCGACCGCCCCGCGCTCGAGGGGAAGCCGGCGGCCTACGTCTGCGAGCATTTCACCTGCCGGGCACCGGTTACGGAACCCGACGAGCTGGCCGCCTCACTCGCCTGAGCGAGGTCCGCGGCGCCGGATAGTTTCCTCGCGTGGCCGAAGCGGCGCTCTGGGGGTTGATCGGCGCCTCCTCACTGTTCATCGGCGCCATCGTCGGCGTCCGGGTCGGCCTGTCGGACGGCGTGATCGGGATGGTGCTCGCGTTCGGGGCCGGGACGCTGATCAGCGCCGTCGCATTCGAGCTCACCGACGAGGCGTTCCGGCTCGGTGGCGCGCAGGTCGTCGCCGGCGGGCTCGCGCTGGGCGCCCTCTCCTACTTCGCGGGCTCGGTCGCGATCGCACGCCGGGGTGGCGCCCGGCGGATGGGGGCGGCGGGCCGCGCCGACGCCGACGCCTCGACGGCGCTGCTGCTCGGCGCAGTGCTCGACGGAATCCCCGAGTCGGCGGTGATCGGGATCAGCCTGCTCGGGGGTGGCCCCGTCGGCTTCCCGATCCTCGCGGCGGTCTTCATCTCCAACCTCCCCGAGTCGATCTCGTCCTCGCGCGGGATGGACGAGCAGGGCGTCCCCGTCCGGCGAATCCTGTGGACCTGGGCGCTCGTCTGCCTCGTCTCTGCGCTCGCGGCGGGCGCGGGATACGGGCTGCTGAGCGGGGCGTCCGACGACCTCGTCGGCCTGCTCCAGGCGTTCGCTGGGGGCGCCGTTCTGACGATGCTCGCCGACACGATGATTCCCGAGGCCTACACGCTCCAGGAGCGCGGAGGGCCGATCCCGCACGGCGCAGTCGGGCTCCTGACAGTGCTCGGCTTCGCAGTCGCCTACCTGCTCTCGACGCTGGAGTAGAGTCTCGTCGATGGCCACCGAGGAGACCACGCGGAGGTCGAGGTCCACAGAGGAGGTCGCCCGCGCCTACTTCGACCGGATCGACGCCCGCGACCTGGCCGGGATGATGGAGCTCTGGGAGCCGGGCGGGATCGGCAACATCCACGGGATCGTCGTCCTGCGGGTGCCCGACAGCTACTCCGAGTGGTTCGGGAACCTGTTCGCGGCGTTCCCCGACATGCGCTTCGAGGTGCTGGACGTCGTCGCCGAGGGTGATCAGGCCGCGGTCCGCTGGAGAGCGACGGGGACGTTCAACGGAACGAAGCCGTTCGAGGGACTGCAGCCGACCGCCGCTTCCGTCGAGATGGAGGGGCTCGACCTGCTCACGATCCGCGACGGCAGGCTCGTCTCCAACGACGCCTACACGAACAGCATGGAGCTGGCCCGCCAGCTCGGCGCGCTCCCGGCCAAGAACTCGGTCGCCGACCGGGGCATGACCGCCCTCTTCAACCTGAGGACGCGGGCCGTGGACGCCATTCGGGGCAGAGAGGCCTAGGTCAGGCCGGGAGCAGCGAGCGCGCTTCGCTCGCGAGCGCCCGCTTGTCGATCTTCCCGTTGCTTGTCAGTGGAAGGTCGTCGTGAACCACCACCACCTGGGGGACGAGGTGATCCTCGAGGTGAGCCCCGCAGTGGCGGCGCAGCTCGGCCGCATCGATGCTCTGACCGGGCTCGGGCGACACGTGGGCGTGCACCGCTTCGCCGAGCAGGCGGTTCGGCACGCCGACGACAGCGGCCTGGCGGACGTCGGGCGAGGAAAGGAGGACGTCCTCGACCTCGCGCGGCATCACCTTCTCGCCACGCGACTTGATCAGCTCGTCGCTGCGGCCGACGAAGTACAGGTAGCCCTCGTCGTCGGCTCGGAACAGGTCACCGGTAGCGAGGATCCTCTCCCAAGGCCAACGACCCGGCCGCAGGCGCTCGGCGGTTCCGTCGGGATCGCCCCAGTAGCCCTGCATCACATGAGACCCACGGACCATCAACTCGCCGACCTCGCCCGGCGCCGCCCGCCCCCCGTCTCCATCATCGACCCAGGCGTCCGTACCGGGGATCGGGATCCCGACCGAGCCGGGACGAGACGCGAGCTGCCCGGGCGGCAGGTGCGTGACCCGCTTGCACTCCGTCAAGCCGTACATCGAGTGGAGGCGGGCGCGGGGGAAAGTGCGCTGAATCGCGTCGATCAACCCCGCCGGCAGCGCCGCTCCGGTATTGGTCAGAAAGCGAAGGTCGGGCAGCTCGCGCTCGGACAGCCCGCGCAGCGAGCTCAGCACCTGGAAGACCGTCGGCACGCCCGGCAGCCCGGTGATGCGCTCCTCCTCCAGCAGCCGCACCATTCTTCCCGGAAAGGCGAACCCTCGCTCGAGCACGAGCGTCGCCCCGACGCGAACGCTCATCAGCAGCTGGTAGAGGCCGTAGTCGAACGAGAGCGGCAGCACGCACAGGATCCGGTCCCGCGCGTCCATCTCGAGGTACTCGATGATCGAGTCGGCGGCGAAGATGACGTTCCGGTGAGTGAGCGTCACGCCCTTCGGGTCGCCGGTCGAGCCCGACGTATAGATCAGGGCCGACAGGTCGACGTCCAGCGCCGGCGCCGGAGGCTCCCCGTCATCCGTGGCCAGCGCCAGGACGTCGGTGATGACGGGCGCTCCGCCCGCCATTTCGGCCGCGGCCCCGGCCACTTCGCCGCGATCCTCGTCGCAGATCACGGCGGCGGCCTCGGCATTCGCGAGCACGTAACCGAGCTTGTCTCGTTTGATCGTCGGATTCAGCGGCGAGTAGGCCGCTCCCGCGCGCTGCACGCCGTAGATGGCGATCGCGAGCTGCTCGCTGTTGGCCATCACCAAGGCGACTCGGTCACCGCGCGCCACCCCTAGCTTTCGCAGGCCGATCGCGACACGATCGGCCAGCTCGTCCAGCCTGCCGTAGGTGAGCCGCGAATCTTCCGCGACCACGGCGACCCGGTCGGGCTCGGCGGCCGCTACCGCACGCAGGTCCTCGCCGATCGTACGCGCGCTCACGCCGCCTGCTTCCGGTCTACGAACGCCACGATCCCATCGATCGAGCCGAAATTCTCCTCGGTGATCTCGATGTCATCGACTGCGATCCCGAAGCGTGCCTGGACCTCCTCGACGAGCTCCACGAACCCGAGCGAGTCGACCACCCCGAGCGCGAGCAGGTCGTCACTGTCGCTCAGCTCGAGCTCGGGCTCCAGGTAAAGGAAGTTCTCCTCGATGAAACCGCGCAGCTCCCGCCGCACACTCCCGTTCTGGACCAGTATCTGTTCCTCGCTCATGCAACCTCCTCGATGGTGCGGGACCTAGCGTCGATGCGAACACGCGGCTCGGCGGTCTCGGCCGGATAGCGACCCGCTCCGCCGCCCGTGAAAGCCGAATGCCAGAGCTGGGTGGAGAGGATCCCGACCAGCGCCATCCCCTCCCGTACTCCGGTCGCCCGCCCGGCGCGGCATCTCCTCAGCAGGGCCTCGACTCGACCTGCGTCCCAGATCCCAGTGCGATCGAGAACGGCCGGCGAGAGCAGTTCGTCGACCCATCCGGGAGCCTCGGGACCAAAAAACGGCGGCACGTCCGGCGCGCGGTAGGGCTGCTTCGGGCGATCGGCCACCCTCCGCGGCAGCAGCTCCGCGGCCAGCTCGCGGAGCGCGATCTTGTCGCGCAGGCCCGCCAGCTTGCGGTCAGGAGGCAGGCTGGCGGCGTACGCGAACACGCGGTGGTCGAGAAACGGGAAACGCCCTTCGACGCCGTGAGCCATCGCCACCCGGTCACCCTGTACCGACAGGAGGTTGGGCTCGAGCAGCGTCGCCAGCTCGATCCAGGCGGCCCGCTCGAGGCTGTTCCAGCGCTGGAAGCCGGACGGCAGGTCACACCGCAGCCGCTGCAGGGCCGAGCCCTCGCGCACCTCGTCGGCGACCTCGGGCCGGTAGAACGACTTCACCGTCGCGGTGGCCCGCGCGCGCGTCAGATGCGAGGAGAGGGGGTCCCGATTCGCCCCCGCACCGAGCAGGAACCGCCGCCACGCGGGACCTCGACGAGCGCCGCCCGGGCCGAGATAGGGATAGAGCTGGTCGAGCAGGGCGGTCGCGCGCTCGGGCTCTCGCCCGTGCAGCTCCCGTACGGCGACCTCCTTGAACAGGTCGTATCCCCAGAAGAGCTCATCGGCGCCTTCGCCCGTGACGACGACTGTCAGGCCCCGGCGGCGGACCTCGCGGGCGAGCAGGAAGAGGGGAACGGGCGCCGTCCGGATCAGAGGCATCTCCGCGTGCCGAATCACGTCCGGGAGGGTGTTGGCGATCTCCGCCGGTCCCACCTCGACGACGTGGTGGCTGGTGCCCAGCGCCTTCGCCACCGCCTCCTGGTGGCTACGCTCGTCGTAGCGGGGGTCCTTGAAAGCGACCGAGAACGTCTTCAGCTCCGGCCCGAGGCGTCGCTGCGCGAGCGCGGTGATCAGACTCGAGTCGAGCCCGCCCGACAGGTAGGCGCCGACCGGAACGTCGGCCCGAAACCGGAGGCGAATGCCTTCCTCCAGGAGGTCGCCGAGGTCGGCCTCCCCCCCGTCGTTACGGCCGCATTCGCCGTAGCTCGGCGTCCACCACAGTCGCTCCTCGACGATCTCGCCCCGCTCCCAGATGACCAGTCCTCCCGCCGGAACCTGCCTGACGCCCGCGAACGCCGTGCGAGGCGGTCTCGGGCCCCACAGCGTGAACACTTCGTCGATGCCCCGTAGGTCCGGGGCAGCGGCAATCTCGCCCGAGGCGAACAGCGCCTTGGCCTCGGACCCGAACACGATCCCCCGGTCGGGCGAGTACGCGTAGTAGAGCGGACGAACCCCGAACCGGTCCCGGACCAGGGTCAGCCGCCGACGTCGCGGCTGCCACCAGGCGAACGCGAACTGGCCATTGAGCCGGTCGAGCGCGGCGAGGTCCCACTCCTCCAACGCTCGCAGGACGACCTCGGTGTCGCAGGAGGTGGCGAACGAGCGGCCTTGGGACTCGAGCTCGCGGCGCAGCTCCGGATGGTTGTAGGCCTCTCCGTTGTAGACCAGCAGGCCCCCGGAAGGCGCCGCGACCGGCTGCCAGCCCGAGGTCAGGTCCACGATCGCGAGGCGCGTGGAGACGAACCCCGCGCCGTCGCCGAGCGCGAGGCCGAAGCCGTCCGGCCCCCGATGGCGGATCGCTCGCGCCATCCGCCGCAGAGCCAGCTCGGCGACCGGCTCCTCGACCGCAGTCCTGACCATCCCCGCAATCCCGCACACGATCAGCCGCCTCCGCCGAGAATCATCGGTGATGCATGGAGATACTCGGTCGCCACGCGCCGGCGCTCGATCTCCCTGTACGAGACCTCGACCTGGTCCGGCTCGAGCCCTACCTCCGTGGAGAGCGCCACCGGAGGGACGCCCTCGTCGTGGCCCCACAGGAGCAGGTCCATGCGCTCGTAGGGGTGGCCGAAGTAGAACTCCTCCTGGGTCTGGGGGAGGCTGAACGTCTCGGTGCTCGGAGGCCGCGTCGCGATCGCATCCGGCAGGCCGAGCTCGCGCGCGAGGGCGTAGACCTCTCCCTTGTAGAGACGCGCGATCGGCTTCACGTCGGCGAGGCCATCGCCTCCCTTGACGAAGAACCCCTGGTCGTACTCGAGGCGATTCGGGGTGCCTACCACCGCGTAGCCGAGCCGGTCCGCCCAGGTGTACTCGAGCAGCTTGCGCACTCGCTGCTTCATGTTCGTCGCGGAAATCAGCGCGCGGTACGCCCGCGGCGGCAGCCGCCGGCGTTCCTCGACGCCGTCCGGGCGCTCAACGACCAGCGAGAACACGATCACGCCCCCCGAGGGCGGCGAGCGGACGAGCTTGTGACGCCACGTCGGCTCGTAGTCGGGGAAGACCTCCCGGATCGCCTCGTCGCGCCGCGCGTAACAGCCGAGCGCCGCGAGCGCGTCGGTGATCGGCTCCTCCACAGTGGGCGCGTCGAGGGCGCGGGCGAGCTCGAGGCCGAGGTCCGAGGATTCGCTCCCCGCGTCCCGCTCGGGTAGGCGGAGGCAGAGGAGGCGCTCGCTGCCGAGCGCCCGGGAGCAGAGCGCGGCCACGACGCCTGAGTCGACGCCGCCCGACACGGCGACCACCGCGCCGCGCCGGCCGAGGCCGCGGATCGCATCGCCGATCCCCCGCGCGAGCTCGCCCGCCGCCTCGGCGGCGTCGAACGAGACCCGGGAAAGTAGGGTCTGAGTCACCGGGGAACCAACGAATGGCAACGATCAGATCGTTCGAGCCCGATGACCTCCCCGCCGTACGGGCGCTGATGGGGGCCGACCCGCCCGGCTGGGACCTGGACGAGAGGCTCCTCCTGGGAACGCTCGTCGACCACCCGTGGACCGATTCGGAGCTGCCGTCGCTGGTCGCAATCGAGGAGGACGGGCGGCTGGTCGGATTCATCGGCTCCCAGCCCAGGGTGATGCACCTCGGTGGCAGACGCCTGCGCGGGGTCTGCTGCTCGCACTTGGTCGCGGACGTCAAAGCGGGCTCGAGCGCCGTCGGGGCGCTGCTGCTGCGGCGCCTGCTGTCCGCCGGTCAGGACCTCACCTTCACCGACAGCGCCAACGAGACGGTGCTGCGGATGTGGCTCACGTTCGGTGGCGATCTCGACCACTCGCGGGCTTGCGACTGGATGCTCGTCCTTCGCCCGGCTCGCTGGCTTCGCAGCGGGCTCAGGGCGGCAGCCACCGGCAAGTCAGGCCGACATGCCACGCCGGTCGCCGCGGTCCCCTTCCAGGCCGCCGGTCGCAAACTCGCGAAGCGGGCGTTCCCCCCGCACGACAGCGCCGTCGCGGGCACCGACGCAACCGCCGCAGAAATCGCGGACCTGCTTCCGGCGCTCGCCCGGAGAGCGAGGCTCGCGGTCGCATACGACACCGAGACGCTCGGCCACGACCTGGGCCTTGCGAGCGCTCTGCTCGGCTCCGTCGTATCGCGGCTCGTGCGGCGACATGGCGAGCCGATCGGCTGGTACGCCTACGTCCCCCGGCCGGACGGCCTCTGCCGGGTGCTCCATCTCGACGCGATCCGGGGCGAGGAGGAAGCGGTGCTGGGTGAGCTCGTCGACGCCGCGCGGTCGCGGGGGGGCTCGGTTCTGTGCGGCCGGATGGAGCCGAACCTCCAGGAACCGCTGCGCGGCCGGTTCGCAGTGCTCGGGTTTGCCCGGCGTCCCCTGATCCACGCCCGCGACCCGGAGGTGCGTGCAGCGCTTGCGGCCTCGTCGCTCCTCACCCAGCTGAGCGGCGAATGGTGGGTTGCCTGATCCCCCCTCAGGGGAGGGGCTCGAAGGCGCCCAGGCTCGCCCGCGCGCCGCGCGGCCTCCCCGCGAGGTCGCGTTTCGGCGCCCACCTGCGCTCACCTCGGTCGACGGCCGGCCCTGTGCTCCGGAGACGATAGTCACCGCGCCCAGGCGCGCGAAATCCCGGCGCCACGCCGATCAGCTCGTCCGCCGCCCGTCCGCTCTTCGCGTCCGCGATCAGGTTGTAGCCGCGCGCGCGCGTCCCGGCGCCCTCGCTCACCTCGAGGCTCTCGAGAATGTTTCCGACTACGACGGTGTCCGTGGGCACGGTGCCCTGCTCTCCCTCTCGCAACAGCAGCGCGCCGTAGCGCGTGTCCCAGACCGTGTTGTAGAGGTAGCGCGTGTTCGTTGCCCCCTGGTTCTGGATCGCGATCGCATCGGACCCGTAGATCAGGTTGTTGGCGACCAGGACGTCGTCGATCGGACCGAAGGCGTCCTGGATGAACACGAGCTGCCCTCCCGAGTCGTAGATCCGGTTGTTGGTGACCCTGACGTGCCGTGAGTCGCCGACGAACTGGACCCCGTCGTTGTGGATCTCTCCCGCAGGGTCGCGCATGTGGCGGATCACGTTGCGGTTGAGCGTGACGTGATCCCATTCTCCGAACTGGATCGCGTCGGCCGGAACGTTCTCGATCAGGGTTTCCTCGATCCGGATGTGGTGCGAGTGAGGCTCGGGCGAGTTGCCTGGCCCGATCACGCCGCTCGGACAGCCGCTCAAACGGCTGCGGAGGATCGAGATGAAGGCAGCCGCGTCGCGGATCGTGAGACAGGAATCCGTCACATCGTCCGACCCGCTGGTGCGAAACCGGCTGTTCTCGATACTGATCCGAGTCGAGGGCCGAGCGTAGTCCTGAACCGGGTCTCCCCTGATCACGACGGGCTCGGTGAAAGTGACTCGGGTCACCGCGACGCGGCGCGCGCCGGCAAACTCCGCGCCCGCGATCTGGGGGCGAGGAGTGCCGACGCCGATGATCCGCACCGTTCTCCCGTGGTCCTTGGCGTCGCGAATCGCCGGATAGCTCCCGGGTGCGACGCTGATCTGCTGGCCACCGCGAGCGACGGTCAGCGCCTGTCCGATCGTTCGATACGGAGAGGCCTGCGTGCCCCGGCCGGCGTCATCCCCCTTCGGGGAGACGACCAGTGCGCCGGGCACGGACGAGACAGGGGGCTGGGAACCGGATCCCCCGCCGTCCTCGACCACCTCGGCGGCGTCCTCGACGTCGGCGACGTCCAGAAGGCGCAGGACGACAAATCCCAGGGCGAGGAGGAGGACGGCCCCGACGAGCGCGGGGATGATCCCGCGCGGCAGGCTCGATCTCCGCAGCGCTCTCACGAGCGCGCTCCCGATTGGGAGGGGACGACCGGGTGGCGCCGCCCGGCGGTGCGCCCGATCACCCGTCTGACCGTGCGAGCGAGCTCATCCCAGGTTGATTCGAACAGCGCCCTGAGCAGGGCGGCGTAGGTGACGAGACAGATCGCGGTCAGCGCGGTCACTTCGGCGAGCGGCGCGCCAGCGCCCTCGATCCACGGTGCGGCGCCGATCCCCGCCGCGAGCGAGCCGGCGCTTGCGACCGCGGCCGGCGCCACATCGCGAACCAGATCGGGGACGGAGATCCCGACCACCCTGCCGACCAGCAGGATCTGTGCCAACGCCACCATCGCCACGTGAACGCCCGAGACGGCGAGGGCGACGGCGCTCAGCCCGTGGGGCGCAGCAACGAACGCCGCGGCCGCGGTTGCGGCGAGAAAGGCCCCGTTGAAGCCGAGCAGTGCCCGCGGGCGGCCGACGGCGAGCATCAGCGGCTCGGTGCCCGACAGCACGGCGAGCGCCATCCCGCTGATCGCGAGGATCTGGGCCGGCTCGACGACAGGCTCCCAGCGAGCCCCGTAGAGCCATGGAATCAGGATCGGGGCGACCACGACGAAGGCGGCGAGCAGCGGAAAGACCAGGTTCACGTTCGTCCGCACGACCCTGGAGCGGAGCAGCCGCAGGTCCGCAGTATCCCGTGCCCTCGAGAAGAGCGGGAACGCCAGCCTGAAGATCACCCCGCTCAGCTTGCTCTGATACTCCGCGCCGAGCTGGAAGGCGCGCCAATAGAACCCGACGAGCGCGGCGGGAAGCGTTGCGGCGAGGATCACGTAGTCCACGTTCCGCCGTGCAACGTACGCGAGCCCGGCGAGCGACGCCGGGAGGCCGAACGCGACGATCTCACGTGCGCATCCGGGGACGAGCCGCGGCCGCGGCGGCGGTGCCGCGGCGACCAGGAGGCCAGCCTCCGTCGCCGTCATCGCCAGCATCCCGAGGATCAGCGCCTCTGCGTCGAGCCCAGCGGCCGCGCATCCCACCGAGACGACCGATCCGACGGTGAAGGCGACCACCTCGTAGGTGCTGAGGCGCCTGAAGTCGAGCCGCCGCTGCAGGTAGGCGCGGGGAACGACGGCGATCCCCGCAATCGGGAACACAGGCGCCGCGAGCCGCACGAGCTCGGCCGTGCGGGACCCGAACAGCGGCTCGGCCCACAGGGGAGCGGTCGCCCAGATCGCGACGGCGAGGAAGAGGCCGGCGGCGAAGCTGAGCCAGGCGGCCGTTTGCGCCTGGGCGCGCTCGAGCCGGTCGCGCTGCACGAGGACCGTGCCGAACCCCTCGAACGTGAGGATCACCGACAGCATCGGCAGCACCATCGCCACCACCGCGGACCCGAACTCGGCAGGCGCCACGAGGTGAGCCAGGACGACGCTCGCCGCGAGGCCGAGTACCTCGGAGCAGACGCGCGCGACCACCACCCAGCGGACGCCCGCTACGGCGGCGTCGCGCAGCCCCTCCCGCGGCAGCGAGTCGTCGCCCGGGGATACAGGGTCGGACGCGGCAGGCATGAGCCCGACCGGCGCTAGGAGCGCGCGGCTGCGCGGCGGACAAGGGCGTCGAAGCTGAGCGCGAACGCGTCGGGGCTGAAGTGGCGCTCGGCGTAGGCCCGGCCGGCGGCCCCGCGCTCCGCGATCTCGCCGGGCCGCGAAATGGCGACGTGAACCGCGCGGACGAACGCGCTCGGGTCGGCGTTGTCGGCGATCCATCCAGCGCCGGAGGCCTTCACGATCCGGGCTACCTCGGATCCCGGGTCCACGTAGGCGAGGATCGGCAGGCCGTACATCATGAAATTCATCAGCTTCGAGGGAATGTTGAACTCCTCGCCACCGTGCTGCTGGCTGACGATCCCGATGCAGGCGCGCTGAAGCTCGTGCTCGAGTTCGTTGCTCGGGAGCAGGCCCCGCATCTCCACACGTGATGTCCGGACCTGTTTCGCCACCTCTGGCGCGGCGACACCGCTGCCGACGATCACCAGCTCCACATCCGGGTTCACTTCCGGAACCGTCTCGAACGAGCGGACCACGTCCTCCAGGCCCTGGGAGTAGCCGATGTTGCCCATGCTGAGCAGGCGGTGCCGCCCGTTCGCCCCGGCTCCCGCTCCGTTGCCGGCGCCGTTGCCGATCTCGTGTTCGGGCTTCCGAGTCGCCGGGTCATAGACCAGCGCGATCTTGTCGGCCGGCACACCCTTCGCCTCGAGGTTGCGGACGAACGCCCGCGACAGGACCACGATGCTGTCCGCCTCCCTGTAGGCGAGCCGCTCGAGCCTGCGGGCCGCCTTCACCACTGCGCTGCCGTTGTCGACGAGTCCGGTCGCCGTGGCGCCGTCGGGCAGCACGTCGTGAAGCCAGAGCACCCACGGAACCTTCCGCAGCCGGCCGTAGATCGTGGCCGGCAGCAGGGCCGGGAACGACGGCGACACCGCGACCATCACGTCCGGCCTGCGGAGGAATGGGATCGCCGCTGTCTGCGCCGCCGCGAATGAGAGCTCCTGCCTGATCCGCTGCGCGGCGCTGGCACGACCGACCCACAGGGGCAGGCGCGTGACCTTGATCCCGTTGATCGTCTCGCGGTAAGGCCGGCGCGGGTGTCTCCAGATCGGCTCCGGGTAGTGAGGGAAGGCCGCGACCACCTCGACGTCGTGGCCGAGCCCCTGCATCGCCTCCGCCCAGACGGTGCTGACGGGCGCGATCCCGGTCGGCTCCGGGGCGTAGTTGTAGCTCCAGAGCTGGATGCGCAGGCCACCCTCGCCGCCGGCCGGGGAGCCGGACGGCCGCACTGGGCGCCGGCTATGCCGGGATCGCCACGGCCAAGCGGTCTTCGATCCAGGCATAGGTTCGCTCCAGTCCGGCCTCGAGCCGGATGCTCGGCTCCCAGCCGAGCTCCCGGTTGATCAGAGTGTTGTCGCTGTTCCGGCCCCTTACTCCCTGCGGGGCCGAGAGGTCGTGGCGGCGATCGACCTCGATCCCCGCGATTTCCTCGACGATGTCGATCAGCTGGTTGATCGTGACCAGCTGGCTGCTGCCGAGATTGATCGGATACTCGATTCCGCTCGCGAGGATCGCCTGCGTCCCGTATACGCAGTCATCGATGTACATGAAGCTGCGGGTCTGCTCGCCGTCGCCCCAGACCTCGATCTCGTGCTTGCCGGACAGCTTCGCCTCAGCGATCTTCCGGCAGATCGCCGCCGGGGCCTTCTCGCGGCCACCGTCGAAGGTGCCGTGCGGACCGTAGACGTTGTGGTACCGGACGACCCGTGTGGTCAACCCGTAGTCCTCCCTGAAGTGGCGGCACATTCGCTCGCTGAAGAGCTTCTCCCAGCCGTAGCCATCCTCCGGCTGGGCTGGGTAGGCGTCCGCCTCGCGGAGGGGGGTGACGTCCGCGGAGCGTTGCTTCCCGGCCGCGTAGACGCACGCGGAGGACGCGTAGAAGTAGCGCTCAACCTCAGCCTCGAGCGCCGCCCGGAGCAGATGCGTGTTGATCAGCACCGAGAGCATGCAGGCGGCCTTGTTGTTCTCGATGAAGCCCATCCCCCCCATGTCCGCGGCGAGGTTGTAGACGTCGTCCGCGCCCCGCTCGAGGGCGATCGCGCACGCGTCGGCTCGCTTCAGGTCGAGCTGGAGGTTCTCCGCCTCATCGAACAGTTGGTGCCATTCCTCGATCGGCTTCTGGTCGATGCAGCGGACCGAGGCGCCCTTGTCGAGGAGATCCGCCACGAGATGGCCGCCTATGAAGCCTCCGGCACCTGCGACGACGACGTTCCGACTATCCATCACCTACCTCCTGATCGGGCGAGCTCGAGCTCGAGTTGACGATCCACCGCGGGCGGGTCCGGCGGCGGGGGCGACGCCCCGTCGAACGCGCCGCGAAGCACTCCTCTCAGAACCTCTGCAACCGAGTCCCCGCCCTCGGTCTCGAGCCTGGGCAGCGGCGTGCTCGCCCGCGCGAGCTCGGCCGGCCCGATCTCGTCGGTGAGCCGCACTGCGATCCCGAGGCTCGCCAGCTTCGAGGCGAGCTCTTCCTGGTGGTTGTCGAAGTGCTCACCGTGTGTGGCAAGACGGGGAAGCACGAGCGGCTTGCGACCCGCGCGAAGCGCCGCAGACATCAGGCCCGAACCCGCGTGGCAGACCACGTACCGGGACGAGTCGATCGCTCGCTCGACGTCACTCGGCGTCATCAGAGCGTGCGTCTCGGCGACGCGCGGGCGGTAGCCCGCCTTGCCGACCTGCGCCAAGATCGGCTTCGGCAAGAGCCCACGCCCCGCGGCTTCGTCGACCAGCCTCAGGAGCCGGTCGAACGGCTGCGTGTGCGTCCCGACCGCGACGAAGGTGCCGTGCCCCTCCGGAGGCGGACCGGCCCGAACGCCCTCGAGCAGCGCCGGCCGGCACAGTCTTGCGCGCGGATAGACGGCGAGCTGATCGGGCCACTGCACGAGGGCATCTGTGGCGAGCCGCGACAGGACGCGCCCCGAGGAGCTCGGGGACGTGACGCGGGCCATCGTCTCGATGAAGATCAGCCTCGCCCCGCTGAGCCGCGCGAACAGGCAGAACGGGACCGTGCCGCCGGCGCCGCTCGAGATCACGAGCCTCGGCCGACCCCGGATCACGTATCCGAGGGCCAGCGCCGCGTTCTTGAGGTACTTCCCGCGAACCGGGTTGCGGTCGTACTGGGGAAGGATGTGAACCCGCTCGCCCTCGTCGCGGAGGCGGCCAGCCCGGACCTCGTCGACTATCCAGACGCGTCGATATCCCGCAAGCGCCGAGCGCACCGCCCTCAGCAGCTCGAGGTGACCACCCCCTGATGCCACAAGGTGGACGGTCGGCATCTCCGGCGAGCGCGGGCTCCTGAGAACGCGTCCCATGCAGAACCAACGCATTGCCCGAGCGCGAAATTCCACACGCGCACGGCTAGCGCCAGCGCTTGACGAGCAGCTCGACGCGGCGCCGATGAATGCCGGCGCCCCCTGGGAGGCGGAGCAGCCGCTCGACGGAATCGCGGGCGTCCGCCCCGCAGATCGTGTTCCGGGCCTGCAGCCACCCGGAGGGGGCGACGCGGCCGCCATCGCTGGTGAAGACCGTGAGGAACCCGGCCGCCCGGAGGCCGCGGAGCACGCGCCGGTCGTAGGCCCCGAACGGACACGCCGCCGCGACCACTGGCCTTCCGAGCTCGGCCTCGAGCGTCGCCCGCGCGCCCCGGAGCTCGATCCACAGATCCGAAGCCGAGAGCCGCCGCCACGCCCGGTGGCTCATCCCGTGGGAGCCCACCTTCATTCCCGTGTTGATCAGCAGCCGGACGTCGGCCGCCCCCACGAATCCCGGCTCCCCGATCCTCCCCACGACCGGGAAGAACGACGCGGTCAGCCCCCGCTCCGCCAGCGCGGGCAGGACGGTCGTCACGTCCGAGCTGTTGCCATCGTCGAAGGTCAGCCGCACGTCGTCCCGCTCCCCGATCCGGTCGAGGATGTCGTAGAACGCCTCGCGCGAGACCCACACCCGCCGCTCGGCTTCGTCGATCCCGCGGGGCGGGTCGCCGACCCCGTGGAAGGTGAGGTTCAGCACTGTTCCCGACGTCACCGTCGGCGCACCGGCCGTCACGCCTCAGCGTCCGGCAGTCGCCCGCGTCGGCGCGGACCCCGGGCGGCCGTTCGTGATCGCCGTGGGCGGGGCTCGACGTACGGCGAGCCGGACCCGCCGAGCGCGACGCGAAGTCCCGCGACCGCCGCGGCGCGGCGATCGGACCGCCGCCCGGCCAACACCGTGTGGATCGCGGCCCGCAGGCCGTACCGGACCAGAAGCGCGCCCCTGAACAGCAACCGGCCGACCCGGGAGAAGTGCTTCGCGCCGTACTGCAGGCGCGCGAACACGTTCTGCGCCTCCACCCTCGCGTCCGGCACCTCCGCCGTCTCGTGGTGGAGGACCGTCATCACCGGGAGGTGGCGGATGTCCCAGCCGGCCTGCTTGATGCGGAGGCAGAAATCCGTCTCCTCCGAGTAGAGGAAGAAGCGCTCGTCGAACCAGCCGACGCTTTCGATCGCCTCGCTGCGGACGAGCATGAACGATCCGGCGACCCAGTCGCAGCTCGTCTCGCGCGCGTACGCCTCGCTTCGAAGCTCACGCTCCCCGAGCACACCCCCCAGCGGGAGGCGCGTCGCCCCGAGCGCCTCGGCGAGCGTCCGCAACGGACTCGGATAGCGCTTGATCGTCGGCCATCGCCTCCCGTTCGACATCACCTGGTTGACGCTCGCCACACCGACGTGGGGCCGGGCGTCCAGCAGCCGGATCAAGTAGCCGAGGGTCCCGTCCAGCATTTCGGTGTCGGGATTCAGAAGCAGCACGTAGCGCGACTGGACGGTCCGCAGCGCGACGTTGTTCCCATGCGCGAAACCTCGGTTTGGGCACGTCAATACGCGCGCCTCTGGGAACTCGTCACGGACCAGCTCCGCCGCGCCGTCGGTGCCGTTGTCGACTACGACCACCTCGTAGCTCAGCCTCCCAAGATGCTCGCGGAGGGACCGCAGCGCCGATGGCAGGAAGGGGCGGGCGTTGTGGGAGACGACGACGACGGAGAGATCGCGGGTCACGCTTCTGCCCTCGCCGCCGCACTCCGGCGCGGCAGCCGGATCGCGTCCGGCTCCAGCCTCGCGACCACTCCGATCGCAAGGAGGAAGAAGAACAGGTACGGCACCTGCGCGAAGGCGAGGGTGTCGAAAAGAGTGCTCGCAACCGCGAACGCAGCGACGCCGGCGATGATCGCCATCGCGGGTCCGGCCCGGGCGGGGTCGGCGGAGCGGGCCGTGCGGTGGAGCATCCCGACTGCGGTCACCGCGAGGGAGATGTACACGAGCAGCCCGATGATCCCCGTCTCGATCAGCACGACTAGGTACTGGTTGTCGAGAATCCGGTGCCGCTGTGAGGTGTCCGCCCGGAGATGGATCCTGGGGTCGTAGGTGCCGAACCCTCGGCCGAGAATCGGATGCGCCGCGATGTCGGGTTCGACGGCGCTGTAGTCCGAGATTCTGGCTTGATTCGAGAATTCCGAGCCGCCGGTCAGCTCGTAACGCAACCCGCTCAGCGCCCCCGGCGCCAGCAGGTGGATGGCAAGCACGAGAACCAGCCCGAGCGGGAGGAGCCTGATCATCGCGCGCGGCCGATATACCGTCAGCACCAGCAGGCCGACCCCGAAGGCCGGCACCGCAGTCTTCCGAAGGGTGGCGACGCCGCCCGCGAGGATCAGGCCCGCTGCAACGGCGTAGAGGAGGCGCCGGCGCTTCTCGGCCTCGGTCAGGCGGACGATCACGAACGGCACGGCCATCGCGAACATCACGGTGAGGGCGAGCCCGTGGCTCGTGGGTCCGCTGATGCTGGGCCGCCCGAAGGTGGGATCCACCGGTTCCGGCGCGACCGTGAATCCGGGGAACAGGGCGTCGGCCAGCGCGTAGAAGTGGTTGGTGCCCGATCGGTACTCGACGATCGTCCCGATCGCGGCGATCGCGGCGAGCACGATCGTCAAGGAGATGAACGGGCGCAGCTCCGCGCGCCTGATCGTGGTCGCAGCGATGCAGAAGAAGACAGCCAGCGAGCCCGCCAGCGACAGTTTCTTGACCGCGAGGTCGAGCTCGTCGAGACGAGCGAGGGTGCTGATGTTGAGAAGGACGCTGATCGTGGCCACCGCGAGGAACGCGATCACCGCGATGTTGAGCGGACTGCGGATCCGCCTTGGACCGAGCTCTCTAGCTCCCAGCGCCGCGACGATCCAGGCCAGCGCAAGGGCGGCGAGCACGAGGCGATCCACCTGGCTGTCGACCGGGAGGCTGACCGGAGCCGACGTCGCGTCGAAGGGGATGAACCAGATCAGGACGAGAAACCCGGCGAGCATCCAGGGCAGGACTCGACCTGTGCGAGGCCAGTCTCCGCCGGGCCCGGGGGCGAGGGGTCTAGGCGAGCGGCCCACCCCCGACGCTACCTGTCAGACGTATCGCCGTCGTGGACCGCGCCCGCCGGCTCCGGCTGGTTCGCGTCGGACGGCTCCGGCTCTTCCTGCACCAGCTTCGAAGGCTCCAGTGGCAGGTGCTTCGGCTGCGACGGCTTCTTCGCGCGCGGCTTGCGGGCGCGGGCGTTCCTCGCGCGCGGGTTCTTCCTACGCGGCTTCCGCTTCGGGCTCTTGCGCAGGTGCGAATCGCGGTCTCCTCCGGCGGGCCCTTCATCCTGCGACTCCGCCTCCTGCGACTCCGCCTCGTGGTTCCCATTGTCCGGCGCCGCCACCGGCTCCGCGATGCTCGAATCCGCAACCGTCCCCTGATTCTCCGATTGCACCTGGTCGCTCGGCTCCGGCTTCTCGTCGCTCGGCTCCGGCTTTTCGTGGCTCGGCTCGGCAGGGGGTTTCTCGAGCGCCACCGGGGGGGCCCCGAATGCGCGCGGCGGCAGGTAGCCGTTGCCGGGCGCGCCCGGCTTCGGCGCCGCTTCCGAGCCGGACTGTTCGGTGTCCGGCGCTCGCCGTTCAAGGCTGAGTTGCTTGACGCGAGAGCTGACTCGCTGGGCCCCGGCGGACACTCTCTCCCGCAGGGGCACGCGGCGGGACTGAGGCGATGGGCGGTCGCCGCCCTCGAGTTCCCTCGCTCGGCGCACGGAATCCGTGAGCCGGGGAACGAACAGGATCAGCAGGCAACCCACGCCCAGGATCGCGATCCCCGCCAGGATGCCGGTCATCACGGCCGCGGACCGATTTGCTTCACCTCCGTCGGCGCTGCCTAGCTGAGTGATCTCGACACGACGCGGCTCCGGCACCCCGTCCAGCCGCTGCAGCTCGTCGATATAGAGCGACAGCGACTGGGCGGCCGCCCCAGCAAGGTTGACGGCTTGACCGACGGTCGGGGCCTGCGTCGTGATCCTGATGATCGGGCGGCTCGGGTCGACTCTGAAGAACAGACGCGCGTCCTGCTCGTCGCTCTGCAGCTCGACCTCCCGCTCCTCCGCGGAGGGCTGAGGCTCGCCATCCGCCGCATCTGTCGTCGAACCATCGACGAACAGCGAGGTCCATGGGATCCCCGCCTCCTCGCCGATCCGTCTGCGCACCGTCTCGGTCCGCAGCAGTTCGGCGTAGACCTGCGCTCGCCCGGCCAGAGCCTCGACCGGCACGGCGAGATCGGGGAGCGAGGATCGGGCCGAGTCGACGAGCAGGTGGGTGCTCGCAGCGCCTCGATCATCCGACCTCGCCTCGAGCTTGGGCGGAAACGGACTGACTCGAAAGGCGACGCTCAGGGCGCCGACGAGCGCGACGACCCCGGCGACCGCAAGCCAGCGCCGCCGCTGCCAGATCCGGTTGAGTGCGATTGCGAACTCCAAAGTGCCTTTCGTAGGCTCCGACTTGGCGGCCGGCCGCGCCGGCGCTCTGAGTGGTCAACGAAGTCAGCCGTTCCGAACTTGCGGGCCGCCGGGGTGCGGGGCCGGGTCCTGATCCCTGCGATCCGGTCTCGTTGCTCGAGCGAGGTGCACCGCCGATCTCAGCCGGCCACGCAACTCGCGTCGCACAAAGGCTTTGAACTCGCCGTCCTGCACCATTTGGGCCCGGCCGAGCGCGGCCCCCACATACCCACACAGGAATGCGAGCCCCGACAGGCCCCGGGGCCGGCAGGTGACCCCGACCTTGAACGACCGCAGAAAGGTCCAAAGAAAGCCGTAGCGCGCGATGTAGGCGCAACGGCCGTGCCTTGCGCGTCCCCGCAGCCTTCCACCGCCGCTTGCCCCGGGCCTGTGGTGACGCGCGACGAGGTCAGTCTGCCGTCGCGTGGCGTAGCCGCGCATCCGCGCGTACGTCTCGTCGATCGTGTCCCACCCGAGCCGCTCCTGCACACCGCCCACCGCCCTGAAGCAGTCGAGCGAATACAGCTTCAGCGCACCGTGGACGTGGTACTCGGGAGCCCCGATCTGGGTCCACCTCCCGGCTCGGCCAGGCTCGACGATCGAGCCGCCGGTGATCCCGAGCCGCGGCTCGATCTCGAACGCTCTGAGCAACCGCTCGAAGTAGTCCTCAGGAAGGGCGATGTCGCCATCCACCTTTCCCAGATGCGTGTAGCGGCCCCAGTCGATCTCGCCGAGGGCGCGGTTGAACGCCTTCGCCTCGAGCGCCAGCGCGAGCCGATCGGTGCCCGCATCCGCTGTGGAAGGGATCTCGACGACCCGCATGAACGGCACGGTCGGCTCGAGGCGTATGAGGATCTCGGCCGTCCCGTCCTCCGAGCTGTCGTCCGCGACCAGCCACAGGTCGGGGGGGCGGGTTTGAGCCGCCATCGCCGCCACCACCGACTCGATGTGACCAGCCTCGTTCCTGACGGGCGACACGATCAGCAGTCGAGGTGACCCGGTCATCCCGGCCCCTCAGGCGGGCGAACGAGAGCGTTCGCGCGGAACACTGAGGATGCCGAGTCCCCGTCCCCGATCGGGATCCAAGATCAGAGAAGCGGCCTCGTTCCGCGAGGAGACGCCGAGCTTGCCGAACGCAGACGAGAGGTGGCTCTTCACGGTGCTCTCGGCGAGAAAGAGCCTTGCGGCGATCTGGCCGTTGGTCAGCCCGCCGATCACGAGCCGGAGGATCTGCTTCTCGCGGCTGGTCAGGGCGGGCGAGCAGATGTCACCCCTCCGGGCACCGGGAACGGACACCTGCCCCGCGCACACCGTCGCCACGACCAGCCCGAGCGCATCCTCGAGCCGATCATTCAGCACCACTCCGTCGACGCCGAGCCGGATCCCACGCCGCACCTCGGTGCCGCTCGCGCGCTCACAGGCGATCACCACCGCGGCGGCCGCGATCTCCGAGCGAATCAGGCGCAGGGCACTCACCGTGGCACCGTCGGGCCGTCCCGCGGCCACCACCACGCAGACTGGTGGCATCGCGTCGCACGCCGCTATGAGGCCCTTCACGCTGCGGCTGCGCGCCGAAACGAGGTGTCCCGCGGCGGTCAGCGCCGCGCAGACGCGGTCCCCGGCGCCATCCGGCTGCTCGCTGACGGCAACGGGCAGCTGTCCGCCAGTCAAGATGAGCCGTGCCGATCGGTCGCGCTCCATGTCTCTCGATCGGGAAAACGTTCCTGCCCCGGTCGTACTTTCGTCTACGTCACGGAGATCTCGGTGCGATCCCCTCGCGCGCAAGTCAGAGCCCTCGGCGCCCGACGACGAACGGGACAGTCCGCAGGAGGATCTTCACGTCCAGCCACAGGGACCAGTTCGCGCAGTAGAGGTAGTCGATCTTGACCATCTCGTTCAACGGGATTCGAGCGGATCCGAACACCTGCCAGAGGCCGGTCATGCCGGGCGGGACCTGCAGGCGCCAGCGCTGCCAGCCCTCGATGAGGCTGTCCTCGTCGAGCACCAGCGGGCGCGGGCCAACCAAAGCCATCTGGCCGCGCAGCACGTTGACGAGCTGGGGCAGCTCGTCAAGCGAGCAGCGCCGCAGCATCCTCCCGACCCGGGTGATGCGCGCGTCGTCCTCAATCTTGAACAGCCCGCCACCCGCCTGATTGAGATGCACGAGCGCCCGCTTCTGCGCATCCGCTCCATTCACCATCGTCCGAAACTTGAGCATCTCGAAGGGCTGGTCTTCACGGCCCATGCGCCGCTGGCGGAACAGGATCGGGCCGGGCGAGTCGACCTTGATCGCGATCGCAATCGCGGCGAGCAGCGGGGCGATGAGGAGCAGGGCGAGCGCGGAGCCCGTCATGTCGAGCGCGCGCTTGAGGACCTGCGATGACCGGGTCAGCCCGGAGCGGCGCATCGCAAGCAGGGTGATGCCGTCGACGTCGTCGAACTCGACCGAGGAACCGACGACCTCGAACAGCCGCGGCAAGACGCTCGCCCTCACGCCCAGGGACTTGACCCGGCGTATCACATCGAGCAGCTCATCCGAGACCGCGCCGCGCGGCGCGATGATCGCGCGATCGATCTCTCCGGTGAGAAGTGGCGCAAGAGAATCGCCGTCGCCGAAAGCCGGGAGTCCATCTTGGCCCGGGGGCTCGGGCTCCAGAGGGAGCCTGCCGACCACACGAACCTTCAACGCGGGCGCGGCCGCGAACCTGCGGGAAATCCAGCGTGCCGTCATCGCATCGCCGAGCACGACGCAGCGCTCCTCCTCCGTCAGTGCACGAGCGATGCATCTCGCGGAGGTGCGAGTGAGCAGCAGTCCGACGAACAGCAGCGCCCATACCCCCACGGCCTGGTCCCGGCCGAAGTGACCCTCCACGATCAGGTCGCCGGCCAGCCAGATCAAGAAGGCATACAGAGTCGCCATCCAGAACAGGGCCGGCACTTCGTCGAGGGTCGTCTTCCTGAGTAGATGCTCGTCGCGGTCGTAGAGGCTGGTGATCTTGCTGACGAGCAGCACAAGCGGCAGCGCCAGGAGTGCCACGGGATTCAGCGCATCCTCTCCTAGGATCGGCACTCCGACGAGCACCGCGATCGCAGCGGCCGCAACGTCAGCGAGCCCAAGCATTCGCCGGTAGGTCGTATCGCGGCGGCGGGTCGATTCGGTGCCGCGGCCCTCCCGGATCTGCCGCTCGACTCGATCGTCGAGGCTCGCTGGTGCGGGGCCGGGTTGGGCACGGATCCGCGCGGTTCTGCCGACGCCGCCATCCGTCCTCGCCGCGGGTGGTGCGATCCGTAGATCCTGTCTGGCCATCCACCGGGCAAACGGCCGACGCCCCCGCCCGGGACCGTCTGCCGACGACGGTTCAGACGAATTTGGAACCACCCAAGAGCGCGGTGGGTTCGACGAACGTTCTAGGCGATCGCCGAACTGGCGTGAGAGCAGAGCCGCGGCCAGCGCGCGACGGGCCTGGCCCCGACGACGCCCATCCCGAACTGCCTCCCCAGAAAAGCGGATTGCGGAGGACGACTGTTTGATGGAGAATGCGCGCGGGTAGCGGCGCTTAGCACCGTAACTTCGAAACACGATCCAGGGAGCCGTAAGGGTGCTGCCGTTGAAGCGTCACGGACGACGCGATAATCACCCGGACTGCAAGGAACTGCTGTGACGAGGCGGCGGTTTCGCCCGGGCGGTGCCGCGCGGGATGCCCCGTTCCGCGAGCGAGAAGCGATTGCAGCGGCGAAGGCCGGCAATTGGGACGGGCTCCACTTCCTCTACGCTCGCTACGTGGACGACGTGTACGGCTACGTGCAGAGCATCGTTCGCGATCAGTACGAAGCGGAGGACATCACCCAAGACGTGTTTGCGAAGCTGATGGCGGTGATCAGCCGCTACGAAGAGCGATCGGTCCCATTCGCCGCCTGGATCATGCGTGTGGCCCGCAATGCCACGCTCGATCACCTACGGGTACGCAACAGGCAGATTCCGGTCGACGAGGTGCGCCTCGACGATCGCGGCCAGGACGGGCCCACGTTCGAGCGTCGTGAGTGTCTCAAGGAAGCCCTTGCCTCGCTGCCCGATGAGCAGCGGCGGGTGCTGGTGCTGAGGCATCTCGCCGGGCTCTCGCCGGGCGAGATCGCAGAACGCCTCGGCAAGACGGAGAGCTCGGTTCAAGGGCTGCACCACCGAGGGCGCTCTTCGCTCAAGGCGGCGCTTCGGGAATCCAAGGTCGCACCGGTGACGGTCTCCCGCTAGCCGGGATTCTCACCCTCCGCGGCGTTGTCTCCCTCCGACTCGGCTCGCCGCACAGCCGCCTCGGCGGCGCGACCCGACTCGACGTCAGTGAGGTACACGAATGCGGCGTGCTCCAGGATCTGCTCGAGGGATTTGTCATGCTGGTCGGCCTGGCGCTTGAGGTTCTCCCAGCGATCCTCGGAAAGGTCGAGCTGGACCGTCCGGGGAGTGCCCCGGCCGCTCGGCTTGAATCGAGGCGGTCGAAGGACCGGCCGCATCGACCCCAGCTCCGCCTCGTAGTAGGCAATCGCGAACGAGAGCAGTCCGTCCAGGGTCTCACCCTCACGCTCAGCTTGCGTCTCGAGGCTCTGCCAGCCGAACTCGTCGAACCTTAGGCTCAGCCGCCGCTTCATCTTCTCCGTTCCCAGATTCCCCCCGGGGCGCCTGGGTCCATCCTCCATTGTGTTCCCGTCCGTCAAGTCCAGCACACCCCCCGCATCGCCTTCGGGTAGCGGAATTGATGAGGCGACTGATCTGTCTTCTTCGCGCGCTCCATGGTCCCATTGCAAGTCGACGGAACAACGCCCCGACCGGGCCGTGTCTCCCAGCAAGCGGTACAAAAGCAAAACCCCCGACCGGGGGGCGGGTAAGCGTGACAGGTTTGGACCTAGAGGATCGGCAGGAAGCGCTCAATCTCGAACGGGGTCACTTCGATCCGGTAGTCCTCCCACTCGGATCGCTTGATCTCGACGAAGCGATTGAAGGCGTGCTCGCCGAGCACGCGGAGGACGAGCTCGGACTCCGCCGCGATCTCGATCGCCTCCCCGAGCGTCTCCGGGAGCTGCTCGATCCCGCGCCGGTGGCGCTCCTCCGGGGTGAGGTGGTAGAGGTTCTGCTCCATCGGCTCGGGCAGCTCGTAGCCCTTCTCGATCCCCTCGAGGCCTGCGTGAAGCATCCCGGCGAAGCAGAGGTACGGGTTGCAGGCCGGATCGGGACAGCGAAGCTCGGCGCGGGTCGCCTGCTCCTTGCCGGGGTGGTAGAGCGGCACCCGGATCAGCGCCGAGCGGTTGCGCCGTGACCAGGCGAGGTAGGTCGGGGCCTCGTATCCGGGCACGAGCCGCTTGTAGGAGTTGACCCACTGCGCGAACAGCGGCGCGATCTCACGTGCGTGCTTGAGCTGGCCCGCGATGAACGCCTTCGCGGTGTCCGAGAGGAAGTACTGGTCGTCCTCGTCGAAGAAGGCGTTCCTCCCGCCCTTGCTCAGCGACTGGTGAACGTGCATCCCGGACCCGTTCTCACCCTGGAGCGGCTTCGGCATGAAGGTCGCGTGCCAGCCGTACTTCATCGCGTACTCCTTGACCGTGATCCGGTAGGTCATGCAGTCGTCGGACATCTCGAGCGCGCCCTTGAAGCGCATGTCGACCTCGTGCTGGGAGGGGCCGACCTCGTGGTGCGTGTACTCGACGTGGATCCCCTGCTGCTCGAGCGCGAGCACGGTCTCGCGGCGAACGTCGGAGCCGGCGTCGAGGGTGGTCAGGTCGAAGTAGCCGCCCTCGTCCAGCACCTCGGGGGTGCCGTTCTCCGGATTCGCCGAGCGAAAGTAGAAGTACTCGAGCTCGGGGCCGATGTTGTAGTCGTCGAAGCCCAGCTCGGCGGCGCGCTCGAGCGCCCGCCGCAGGATCCAGCGGGGATCCCCCTCATACGACTCGCCGCCGGGAACGCGAACGTCGCAGAACATCCGCGCCACCCGCTTCTCCGGCTCGGGTCGCCACGGGATCAGGTTGAAGGTCGTCGGGTCGGGCATCGCGATCATGTCCGACTCCTCGATCGGGTTGAAGCCCGTGATCGAGGACCCGTCGAAGCCCATCCCGCCTTCGAAGGCGTCGTCGAGCTCGGACGAGTTGATCGAGAAGCTCTTCAGCTGGCCGAGCAGGTCGGTGAACCAGAGGCGGACGAAGCGGACGTCCTCGCTCTCGCAGAAGGCGAGGATGTCCTTCGGAGTGCTGGGTGGGTCGTCCGCCATCAGGCGCACAACTTACCGGCCGAGGCCCGACCGGTAATCCGTGACCCCCACATCCGCGTATCACCTAAGCGCATCTCGTTGCAGAATGCGCGAGACCCTCGTATACTTACGTCTCGTAAGTAACCGTCTAAAAGTAAAGTAAAAGCAGCAACGAAACGGAAGACGCGCCAGTGACGATCAAGACCGAAGTGAGTCGCTTCCACATCCACGACGAGCTGACGGCGCCAGACGGTTCCGCTCCCCTGATCAAGAGCATCCAGACCGCCGGCGGCGCAGTCTCGAAGTTCCTCGGCGTGATCGCCGAGTCCCCCTCGACGCTCCGCGCTTACACGCGCATGCGCTCGGAGCTCCGCAAGGGTGAGCTCCCCCAGGCCACCCGCGAGCGAATCGGCCTTGCCGTCGCAGAGCGGCGGGACGACGCCTACACCCTCAACCAGTACGCCCGCACGGCTCGCGCCGCCGGACTCGGCCTCGACGAGGTCGCCCGCGCTCGCGAGTTCTCCTCGTCGGACGAGAAGGAGGCGGCGCTGCTCGCCCTGCTCAAGGTGACGATCGAGCACGACGATGACCCGCCCCACCACCTGGTCGAGGAGGCCCGCGAGGCGGGCTGGTCCGACTCCGAGATCATCGAGGCCGTCGCCGAGCTGGCGTTGGCCGAGTTCCAGAGCCTGTTCTCCTCGGCGGCCGAGCTGCCGCTCGAGAGCTCAGATCCCGCTGTACTCCGGTCGGCTGCTGCTTAGCCGGCCGGGGTCACCGTCGCGCTGATCGGCCCCGACCCGACGGGCAGGAAGCCGAGCCGCTTCGCCGTCTTCTTGGTCAGGTCCCAGGCGTAGCCCCTGCGATACGGGCCGCGATCGATCACGGTGGCGGTGACGACGCGATCGGCGTGGTTGAAGGTGACCTGGGTGCCGCACGGAAGCTTCTTGTGCGCGGTGCCGATCACGGTCGGCTCCAAGACCATTCCGCAGGCCGTCGACGTACCCCAGAACCCCGGGCCGTACCAGGTCGCCTTCTTGTAGACCGTCCAGCTCGACGTGGAGGTGGGCGGCGGCGTCGTCGGCGCCGGGCCGACGCTGCCGGGTGGGGCCGTCCCGCCCGACTGGGCGTGGGCGACGGAGGCGCTGCCCGCGAGCGTGGCTGCGCAGGCGAGCGCGACGACAAGCTTCCTTTTCGGCTTGGTGGTCAGCAGCTTTTCCTTCGTTGCCTACGGGGTTAGCTGACGGGCTCGCGCTGAAAGATCGCGCTACGCGGCCAGCGGCCGCGATTCGCCCCACTATTGGGTCCCCCGATCCCGGCGATATGTGGTTGCCGGGACTCGGCGAAAGCGAGCGGGACACTAACACAGTTTCGTTTGGGTTTCCTCACGTTGTGGCCGAACCCGAACAATTCCGTCACGACGCCCGCACATATGCTGCGTCGGTGCCGACGGCACTCGTCACAGGTGCTGGACGCGGCCTCGGGATCGCGACCGCCCGGATGCTCGCGGGCCGGGGCTACGAGGTCGCCGTCACCGACGTCGACGGAGAGGCCGCCGCCAGAGCCGCGGGCGCGATCGGCTCGCGCGCCTGGTCGCTGCAACTCGACGTCACCGACGCCGCCGCCTGCGCGGCTGCCGCCGACGCCGTCCGCCAGCACGCCGGGTCGCTCGACGTCTGGGTCAACAACGCGGGCATCCTCCGCCCCGGCCTCGTCCACGAGCAGGACCCGGCGGACCACCGAGCGATGCTCGACGTGAACGCGGTCGGCACCTTCAACGGCACCCGCGCCGCGCTCGACGTGATGCGCCCGGCCGGCAGCGGCCACATCGTCAACGTTGTCTCGCTCGCCGGCCTGGTCGCCGCGCCCGGCGAGGTCGCCTACGCCGCCAGCAAGCACGCCGCGATCGCCTACAGCGTCGGGACCCTGATCGACCTCCGCCGCGCGGGCATCAGGGGAATCGCCGTCTCCGCGATCTGCCCGGACGGGATCTGGAGCCCGATGCTCGAGGACAAGCTCGACGACCCGGACGCGGCCGCGTCGTTCTCCGGGACGATGCTGACCCCAGACCGCGTCGCCGCCCGGATCGGGGGCCTGCTCGACAGGCCGCGCCCCGTCGTCACGGTGCCGCGCTGGCGCGGCGCCTTCGTCCGCGTCATCGACGCCTTTCCCGGACTGGCCGTGCGGATGATGCCGCTCGTGATGGCCGACGCCCGGCGCCGCCAGCGCCGCTTCAAACGGCGCCTGGAGCGCCAGACGCCATGAGCTCGCCCGACGGCGTGAGCTCCCCCGACGCCATGAGCTCCCCAGACGGCGTGTTGCGCGGGCGCCGCGAGGAGGGACGCGCCTCGCGGTTCCATACCGCTCGCGGTCCGATGACGCTGTCGGGGTGGCTGCATCTGCCGGCGGCGCGGCTCCGCGCCCGCCACGGACGCGTTCCCGAACGCCCCTGGATCGTGCCGGCCGCCGTCGGCTGGCTCCGCCGCCGGATCAGGCGCGACTGGACCGTGCTCGAGCTCGGCTCTGGCCGCTCGACGGTCTGGCTCGGGCGCCGCGCGCGCCGGGTCGTCTCCTTCGAGGACAATGAGCTCTGGCTCGAGCGGACGCGCGAGCAGCTCGGCCGGGCGGGGCTCAACAACGTCGAGCTGCGGCGGCTTCCGGTGGAGCGGTTCATCGCCGAGCTCGCCGAGCTCGGCGACGCCAGCCTCGACCTGCTCGTGGTCGACTTCCTCGAGTCGCCCGACGCCGACCGGGTCGAAGCAGTGCGCGCGGGGCGCTCGAAGCTGAAGCCCCGCGGCTACCTGCTGCTCGACGACTCCGACCGTTCCGCATACGCCCCGGCCGAGTCGCTGCTCGCGGGCTGGCGGCTCCACCGCTTCGTCGGCGTCAAGGACGGCTGGCCGACGGTCGCCGAGACCTCGATCTTCCGGCGCCCCGCGAAGGGTTAGGTTGTCCCCGTGGCGGCCGCGCAGCAGCAGAAGGCCGAGGAGTTTCGCGCCATGCACAACGGGGAGACCTTCGTGATCCCAAATCCGTGGGACGCCGGCTCGGCGCGCGTCCTCGAAGCGCTCGGTTTCAAGGCGCTCGCGACGTCGAGCGCGGGGTTCGCCTTCACCCTGGGACGGCTCGACGGGGACGTGACGCTCGATGAGATGGCTGATCACGCCGGCGCGCTCGACCGAGCAACCGCCCTGCCGGTCTCGGTCGACCTCGAGAACGGGTACGGGCCCGGCCCCGAGGACGCGGCGAACGCGATCACCCACGTCGCCGCGGCCGGGGCGGTCGGCGGCTCGATCGAGGACTGGGACCCCGACAGGCGGGTCATCTATGACCTCGACCACGCGGTCGAGCGGGTCGCCGCCGCCGCCCGGGCGGCGACAAGCCTCGACCTCCCGTTCACCCTTACGGCTCGCGCCGAGAACTTCTTCCGGCACCGCGACGATCCCGACCTCGACGACACGATCGCCCGTCTTCAGGCCTTCGGCCGCGCGGGCGCCGACGTCCTCTACGCCCCTGGCCTGCGCAACCCCGAGGAGATCGCCGCAGTCTGCGACGCCGTCGACAAGCCCGTCAACGTGCTCGCCTTCGCGCAGCTCGAGATGTCGTTGCAGGATTTCGCCGACGCCGGCGCCCGGCGGATCAGCGTCGGCAGCCTGCTCTCGCTCGTCTCGGTGGACGCGATGGCGAAGGCAGCCGAGCGGATCCGCGACGACGGTGACTTCTCGGCGCTCGCGGCCCACCCGCCGATCAAGCGGTGGCTGAGCTGACCCCGCCCCCGTGGAATGGAATGGAAGAGGCCCCGTCGCCGGGGCCTCTTCCTTAGTGAGCCTGTAAGCCGGATCCTGTCGTGGGCAGCCATCCATCTTTGCGGCCTACCTGGACCTCGCCGAGCCGGGTCGACGGTCCTGCTTGGCCTTGCACCGGGCGGGGTTTGCCTTGACGCGCCCGCGTCACCGCGGCGCCGGTGCGCTCTTACCGCACCATTTCACCCTTACCTGTGCGCGGCTCACGTGTGGCCGCGCCATCGGCGGTCTGATCTCTGTGGCACTTTCCCGCGGGTTTCCCCGGGTGGGCGTTACCCACCGCCCTCGCCCTTTGGTGTCCGGACTTTCCTCGAAGGCATCCACCTCCGCGGCTGCCTAGCTCACGTCAGCAATGGTACCCCGACCGCGCGGTTCCGCGGAACCGCTTCCTGCAGGCGAGCAGCTAGGAGAGCTCGGACCCGCAGGTGGAACAACCCTGGGGCTCGAGCTCTCCATGGCATACGGGGCACTCGGTCCGCCCGTGCGCCGCAAGGTCCTCCCAGGCGCCGAGGACGATGTCCTCGAGCGTCGACCCCGCGGGCTCGAACAACCTCCCGGTCGAGTGCGCCATCTCAGGCCGCCCCACCCCGAAGGAGTGGGTGACTTCGGCGGCCGAAGGCTTTGTCGCGAGCGCGCTCACGCAACGCTCCTGTACACCCCGACGACGCGGCCGACGATCGCCGCCTCGCGGCTGATGATCGGCTCCATCGCGGTGTTCTCGGGCTGCAGGCGGATGTGGTCCTTCTCGCGGAAGAACCGCTTCACGGTCGCCTCGTCCTCGATCAGCGCGACGACAATCTCCCCGTTCTTGGCGTCCTGCGCCGGACGGACGACGACGAAGTCGTCCTCGAGGATCCCGGCGTCCTTCATGCTCTCGCCGCGCACCCGCAGGATGTAGTCGCCGGCCTCGCCGCCGATCACGTCGGGAACCTGGACGTACTCCTCCACGTTCTCCTCGGCGACGATCGGCTCGCCCGCAGCGACCTGGCCGACGAGAGGAAGGCCGGACGGGCGCACCGCTCGCTTCGCCCGCTCGACCAGCACCTCGATCGCCCGCGGCTTGGTCGGATCGCGCTTCAACACGCCCAGCGACTCGAGCTTTGCGAGGTGCGCGTGCACCGTCGAGGAAGAGTGGAGCCCGACCGCCTTGCCGATCTCACGGACCGTCGGCGGATAGCCGTTCTTGGCCAGGTACCGGCTGATGTAGTCGAAGATCTCGCGCTGCCGCTTGGTCAGGTCCTTGACTGAGAAGTCCACTCGCGCCTCCCTGGATCAGCCCCGCTGGGGGCGTCGGTTCCGTGTCTCATACGAACACACGTTCGGAGAGTAGCGCGCCCCGCGGACGCTTTCAAGCCCAGGCTAGAATCACCCACCGCTGCGCCTGTGGCGGAACTGGTAGACGCGCAAGGTTGAGGGCCTTGTGGCCCTAACGGGCCGTGGAGGTTCGACTCCTCTCAGGCGCACTAAGAAGCTGCTCCAAGCAGCGGCTCCACGAGCGAACCTGAAGTCGACGACCGATGATTTCGCCTCCGGGGCCCGGTCTACCCAGCGCGGAGCTGAACACCTGATGAACCTGATGACTCAGACGATCTTGGACACCAGCCTGTCGCTCGACGGGTTTGCGACCGCCGCGAACGTCCGGGTCGAGGAGCCGATGGGCGACGGCCAGGGTTGGGTCTACGCGGTCGTCGATGATGTCCATCGGCACTACGAGCGGGCAGCGGGGCGGTCGAAATCCTCAACGAGCCCCACGACGCCTTTGACGAGGCGCAGCGGGGCTACAGCGCCCGCGATCGCGAAGGAAACCTGTGGAGCTTCGGGACGATGAGCCCTGGGGCGAAGCAATGAAGCTCCCCGACGGCTTCGCCGGCGAGGTCTTGCGGCCGGGCGATCCCGGCTATGACGAAGCCCGCGTGGTCTGGAACGGCATGATCGACCGCCGCCCGGCGCTGATCGTTCGGCCGACAACCACCGACGACGTCTCGACGGCGATCCGCTTCGCCCGCGAGCGCGAGCTCGTCGTCGCCGTGCGTTGCGGAGGTCACAGCATTCCTGGACTCTCGACCTGCGACGACGGCGTCCTCATCGACCTCTCACGGATGCGCGGCGCCCAAGTCGAGACGCAAGCGCGCACCGCGCGCGTGGGTGGCGGCGCGCTGCTAGCTGAGCTCGACGACGCGGCACAGCAACATGGTCTCGTTTGCCCGGTGGGTGTGGTCTCCCACACTGGCGTCGGGGGTCTGACCCTCGGCGGCGGCATGGGCCGGCTGCAACGTCGATTCGGGCTAACGATCGACAACCTCCTCGCCGTGGAGCTGATCACGGCCGACGGCCGCCTCATCCGCGCTAGCGAGGACGAGTATCCGGAGCTCTTCTGGGGCATGCGCGGGGCCGGCGCGAACTTCGGGATCGTGACCGCGTTCGAGTTCGGGCTCCATCCGCTCGATGGCCCGGTCACGCACGGCGTGGTCATGCATCCGATTGAGCGGGCGGAGGCTTTGGCCGAGCGTTACCGCGAGCTCGTCCTGACCGGGCCTGATGCTGCCTGGGCCTCCTTCGGCATCGGGCTCGCACTGCCGGCCGAGGACTACCCGCCGGAGCTCGCCGGACGCCCAATCGCCTACGTCGCCGTCCTTCACTCCGGGTCGCCCGCAGACGCCGAGCGCGACTTGGGCGCGCTGCGCAGCATTCCCGGCGCGGCCACCGATTCAATCGAGGCGAAGCCATATCTGACCACTCAGCGACTGAACGACGATGCGACCGCGTGGGGCCACCGATTTTCCATGCGCAGCAACTTCCTGTCCTCGCTGCCCGACGACGTCGTGAGCGCGTGGACTGAACGCATCGTCCGCATGCCAAAGGGGGCCAACGGTGGATACTCGGTCTGGTCCTGTGGCGGGGCGATCGCCGCCGTGCCCGACGAGGACACCGCCTATACAGGGCGCGAAGGGCTGTACTGGGCGTCGGCGGAGATCCAGTGGGATGAGCCGGAGCTGGACGAAACCTGCCATGCCTGGGGTCGGGCCGCGCTCACCGAGGCGGCACCGTACGAGTCGGCCGGCCGCTACGTCAACGACGTCGCCGAAGTCGAGGACGGACTGGCGCGGACGATCTACGGCGATGCGAAGTACGAGCGGCTCGTTGCGCTGAAGCGCGAATGGGACCCGGACAATGTCTTCCGGCTCAACCAGAACATCCGGCCTTAGCGCGCCGGCGTAGGAGGTAGGTGCCGAGCTACGAACGAAGATCCGAATCTGATCGTCGCAGCCACTTCGCAGGGTGGTGCGGTTTGGGCCCTCCTTCCGCAGCCGACCCCGCCGCCACACGATGCTTCAGCGTGTTCGTGCCGGGCCTTACCAGTTTCTCCCCGACTTGCGGCTAGAGGACGACGCCGACAATGCTCAGGCGGCGCTTGAGCCCGTCAAGGCCGAACGCCGCGAGGGCGCCGTCATCGACGCCGAGGACGTCGAGCGCTCCGTCGCCCGGAGGAGACAGGGACTCCGCGACCGCCGGCAGGAGGTCGAGCAGGCGGCCACGGACCACCTCTCCCATCGCCGGGTCCGCATCAACCGCCCCGCGGAGGAACCAGGTGCCGTACGCGATGTGACGCTGTTCATCTGAAGCGATGCGTCCGTAGCCGTCGGCGAAGCCTGGAAGAAGCGCGCGCCCCCGAAGGAGGCCGAGGAGGAAGTGAGAGGTGACGATCCCGAGCGTCCCCTCGAGGATCATGTGGTAGATCGTCACGAAGTCCACCTTCGCCTCGCGGTTGGAGGGGTCCAGTCGCAGCCGGTCGTGGGCGTCGACCAGGGCCTCGTCGAAGATCCGCCTGAACGACCCGCTCAGCACCTCGCGCGCCCGGGCGACGTGGGCCCCGATCGTCGCCGGGTCAGCGATCACCTCATCCCGGAAGCGGGCGTAGAACTGCATGTGGCGTACCTCGTCGACGAGCTGGGTGGACAGGAAGCTCCCTTCCTCCTCGTCGTCCTGCGCGAGGACGAGACCGCAGAACTGGGTCGAGATCCGTTCCTCGGCGACCATCAGCGAGCTGAGGACGAAGTAGAGGAGGTCGCGCTCGGCGTCCCCGACGGCCGCCCAATCGGCGGGATCACGCGAGAGGTCGATGTCCCGAGCGGCCCAGTGGGCATGCTCCCAGTCGAGGTAGAGCTGCTGGGGATCCTTCAGCGCGACGGGTTGACTCACGCAGGCACCGCGGCGCGGATGATCGCCGAGTAGGCCCGCTCGTGCACGCGGTGGGTCTCGCGGACCTCGATCCGCTCGAAGCCGGCCGCCTCGAGCCTGCGCCGGTAATCAGCCTCGGTCAGGGCCCCGGCGATGCACCCGGTCCATTGCTCCATGTCCCGGCGGGTGCGCTCGTCCATGCCCGGATCGGCGACGACGTCGGTGACTGCGAACCGCCCGCCCGGCCTGAGCACCCGCGCAGCCTCACGGAACACCGCCGGCTTGTCGGCCGAGAGGTTGATGACGCAGTTGGAGATGACCACGTCGACGGAGTCGTCGGCGAGGGGGACGCCCTCGATCGTCCCCTTCAGGAACTCGACGTTCCTCACACCGGCATCGCGCTGGTTGCGGCGGGCGAGGTCGAGCATCTCGTCCGTCATGTCGAGGCCGATCGCCCGGCCCGTCTCGCCGACGCGGCGGGCCGACAGCAAGACGTCGATGCCCCCGCCCGACCCGAGGTCCAGGACGGTCTCGCCATCGTCGAGCTCGGCGACCGCGGTCGGGTTGCCGCACCCGAGGGACGCGAGCTTCGCGGCGTCCGGAAGCGCGTCGCGGTCACGGCCCGAGTACAGCTCGGCCCCGAAGTTCTCGAAGCCTTCGGGCGTCTCGGTGATGGCGACCGGGCTACAACACCCACCCTCGCTGCAGCTCGCCTCGGCGCCGGCGCCGGCCGCCTGGGCGGCGTCGGCGTAGCGCTCGCGAACGGCCTCGCGGATCTCCTCGCTCACCTGTTCAGCCATCCGCTCACTTCCTCCAGCGCCTCGGGGGTGACGTAGTAGTAGGCCCAGAGGCCCTTGCGCTCGGAGCCGACGATGCCCGCCTCGCGGAGCTTCTTCAGGTGGTGGGAGACGGTCGGCTGCGAGAGGTCGAAGAGGGGGACGAGTTCGCAGACGCAGACCTTGCCGGCGTGCTTCCGCAACACGTCGACCAGCTGCATCCGGATCGGATCGCCCAGGGCCTTGGCGACCTTCGCCATCCGCTCGGCCTCGGCGCGCTCGATATCGGGATAGACGACTGGGTCGCAGCACGGCTCACCCGGCGGGCGCTTCTGCTTCGGAGCGAGCTCCAGATCGACCGGCATCGATATACGTATATCGATTGAACTGATGTTTGTCAATGGATACGATCCAGCCGGCGCTCACTCCAACAAGGAGGACGAGAGATGAACGAAGAGGAGGAGTATTTCGCCGATAGCCGTCGCCAGCGGGCGATCGACGAGCTGGCAGATGAGTTCGAGGGAGTCTGGTCCAGGGAGACGATCGAGCGGTTTGTCGCAGAGGCGGAGGAGAAGCTGGCGGGCTCGCGGCCGGGTCTCAACTTCCTGCCGCTTCGCGCGCCGGCGTTCGCGCGGGAGCGGCTCGAGGCGCTGGCCCAGGTCGAGGGCGCGATCGACAAGACGAGGCCGGAGGTCCTGTTCGTATGCGTGCGGAACGCCGGCCGCTCGCAGGTCGCCGCCGCGCTCACCCACGAGTTGTCAGGGGGGGCAGTCTCGGTCCGCTCCGCCGGCTCGGCGCCCGCCGACGACATCCACCAGAACGTGGTCGAGGCGCTGGGCGAGATCGGGGTCGACATCCGGCACGAGTTCCCGAAGCCGCTCACCGACGAGGTCGTCCGCGCCGCAGACGTCGTGGTGACGATGGGCTGCGGGGACGCCTGCCCCGTCTATCCCGGCAAGCACTACGAGGATTGGGAGATCGCCGACCCGGCGGGTCAGTCGATCGAGTCCGTCCGAGCAATCCGCGACGAGATCCACGGCCGCGTCGAGAACCTGATCGCCGAGCTGCTTGTCCCCGGCCGCTCATCCTGACCCGACCGATAACCCACCAACTGAGAGGAGGAGGTCCGATGGACAGATCCCCGGTCGCCGTGATCACCGACATTCACGCGAACCTTCCGGCGCTCGAGGCCGCCCTCGACCACATCGACGCGTTGGGAATCGATCGCCTCTACTGCGGCGGCGACCTGGTCGGCTACGCACCCTGGCCGAACGAGGTCTGCCGGCTGATCGATGAGCGCGGCATCCCGACGATCTACGGGAACTACGACTACGCGATCGCCCGCGACGACGAGGACTGCGGCTGCGCGTATCGCGACCCCGTCGATCGTGCCCTCGGCGAGCGCTCGATCGCTTGGAGCCTCGAGCACACCGACCAGCATTCCAAGGACTTCATGCGCGAGCTGCCGTTCGACCTCCGCTTCCAGCTGGCCGGCAAACGGGTGCGGCTCGTACACGGCTCGCCGCGCAAGGTCAACGAGTACCTGTTCGAGGACAAGCCCGCGAAAACGTTCGAGCGGATCGCGGCCGGCGCCGACTGCGACGTGCTCGTCTTCGGCCACACCCACAAGCCCTGGATCCAGACCCACGGCGGCGTCCTGTTCGTCAACTGCGGCTCGGTCGGCAAGCCGAAGGACGGCGATTCGCGCGGCGGGTTCGCAATCCTCGAGCCGGGGACCGAGGCTGTCGACGCCCGGATCGAGCGCTTCGAATACGACGCCGAGTACGCCGCCACCCAGGTCGCCGAGTCGGGGCTTCCCGGTGAGTACGGCGACAGGCTCCTCGCCGCGGCCTGAGCCCTCTCGAAAAGGCATATGAACCCTCCGATCGCCCGACGCCTGCTCGCCGAGTTCCTCGGGTCCGCCTTCCTCGCCGCGGTCGTCGTCGGCTCGGGGATCGCCGCGCAGCAGCTGTCGCCCGGCGACACCGGGCTACAGCTCTTCGAGAACGCGGCGGCCACGGCGGCGGGCCTGTTCACGATCATCCTGATGTTCGGCTCCATCTCGGGCGGCCACTTCAACCCGGTGGTCTCTCTGGTCGACGCGAGCTTCGGCGGCCTTCCCTGGCGCGACGCGGTCGCCTACATCCCGGCGCAGGTGCTCGGGTGCATCGCAGGGGCGATCACGGCGAACGCGATGTTCGCGCTCGACGCGGTGAGCATCTCGACCAAGCACCGGGCCTCGGACGCGCACCTGTTTGCCGAGGTTATCGCGATACTCGGCCTGCTGCTGGTGATCTTCTCGCTCGCGCGAACGCGACGGGGCGCGATGGCGCCGGCCGCCGTCGGCGCCTACATCGGCGCGGCGTACTTCTTCACCAGCTCGACGAGCTTCGCCAATCCGGCGATCAGCGTCGGGCGGATCTTCTCCGACACTTTCGCCGGCATCGCACCCGCGTCGGTACCCGCCTTCGTCGGGGCCCAACTGGTCGGCGGACTGGTCGCCGTCGCCGCCCTGCGGGCCCTCTACCCGGACATCACTCCGGACGAGGCGGCGGAGGTGATGATCGCCCACGGGGAGGAAACCGAAGTCGGCGATGGGGCGCGCGCGATTGGCCGCGGCAGCGTTTAACGGCCGGCATGGATGCGCTTCCGGCCCGCTGGTGACGGCTGCGGAAATGCGTCCGCTGCGGTGATTAGCGTTGCTCATCCTCCGGTCGCGGACCCCCGACTCTCGGAAGCCGCTAACGCATGGCACGACATCGATACCGCACGCTCACGGTCTTTCTCGCCGCCCTGATGGCCACCGTAGGCGGAGCGGGCTTGGCCCTCGCCGCAGCGCCCTCCTCGCCCACTCCCATTCCCCCCGGACCGGTCGTCACGGCGTCGGTCAGTTGCGGGGGTGACCACAGCCGGGCGCTGGCGGGGGGTTTTCTAGCTCCCGACTTCTCCATCGAGTCGGGCCGCACCACGGTCCGCACGAAGCTGAAGCGGACCGGCCGCCACACCTGGGAGGTCGGCGCGGCGGCCTTGGGACAGGAGACGGGCAGCATCCTGCCGGTCGGCTACTGCACCAAGCTGCGGGGCACGCAGATCACCGCAGCGGCGAGCGCGACCGTGCCGGCCAACGAGATCGGGACAGCGACCGCGACCTGCCCCGCGGGCTCTCGCGCGGTCAGCGGCGGCTTCGAGTCCCCTGGCTTCGACCTGACCAGCGGGCACGTGCTTCCGCTCACGTCGATGCGGGTCGGAGACAAGAGCTGGCAGGTGACCGGCGTCAACCCGGACTTCGGCGCCGGGGTGTCGCCGGCCCAGCTGATCGCGTACGCGTACTGCCTCAAGGGCAAGCCGCCGATCACCACGGTCTCCGTCGATGTTCTCGTCGTCGGCGAGGGCTTCACGCCGGCCGACGTGAATTGCCCGTCGGGGACACGAGCGCTCTCGGGCGGTTTCGACGGCCACCCGGTGATCGACCAGAGCGGCTTCAATGCGGCCGGTTCGGTCGAGTCGTACCGGCTCTCGGGCCGGACCGGATGGAGGACCAACGCCGTCCAGGCCGGCGAGCAGCCCTCCACAGTCACCACGTACGCCTACTGCGAGCCGAAGCCGCCGGTTCCACCCAAGTAAGGTCGGCATCGACACGGGTGAGGCGATCTCAGGGGCAACTGTCGTGGACCACTCTGTCGGCCATCGTCACGACTGGGGCCGAGTGCGTCAGCTGCGGCTCCCGGGACGACCTGGTCGCCCACCACAAGATTCCGCGGAGGTACGCGGGACCCGATCTCCTCGAGAACCTCGAGCCGGTCTGCAGGAGCTGCCACCCGGGAGTCGAGCAGGACGCCGTCGCGGAGGCCAAGCTCGCCTGGGAGAAGCCCGATTGGCCCGAGTCGCCTCGGCCCAGCAGGCGTCGGCGTCGCCTCAGACGCCCCTATTAGTGCCCGAGGAGGTCGTCAGCCGGACGATCGAGCTGCCGCGCGGGGAGATCGACCCGCTCCAACCGCGGGAGTCCGCCGAACTCCCTGATGACGGCGAAGTCGAGTGGGGCCCCTGTCGCGCCGTACTGGTTGGTCCTGTGGCGAAGCGGCGTCGCTCTCGCGCGCGAGATCGACGGGATGGCGCTCGGCGGGCTGCGCGTCGTCGAGCTCGGTTGCGGGCTCGCTCTGCCCAGCATCGCCGCGGCCCGCGCGGGGGCGGAGGTGCTGGCGACGGATTCGAGCGGCGAGGCGCTTGAGCTAGCCGCGCGGAACGCCGAGAGCAACGACGTCCGGATCGAGACCGCGATGGTCGACTGGGGCGAGCCGGACGAGCTGCTCACGCGGGCGCCGTTCGACCTGGCGCTCGCCGCAGACGTCCTCTACGGGCGCCAGCGTCGCGGTGCTTCTGTCGCTGCTGCCGCGGATCGCGCCCGAGGCGTGGCTCGCAGATCCCCATCGATCGACGGCCCAGCGGTTCATCGAGCTCGCGCCGAGCCGATGGGAAGTCGAAACGACAACCCGGGGTGTAGTCGATGTCCACCGGCTCCGACTCTCCGGAGCCGAGCTGTAGTTCCAGCTCGCCGCGAACGCGGGCGGGCGGCGGCCCAGCCCCGACACAGGGTCGTGTTCGGGGGTGACGTAGGCCGCCTCAGGCCGTATGTGGATGTGACAGCTCTCGCACTGCTCGACTTTGATCATGACCGAGCACCTCCGCCCATCTGGAGTAGACGTCGGCCGCGTGCTCCTCGCGGTCGAGGGCCGCGCGGTGGACTTCGAACGCAAGACCGCCCTCGCGCGGTTCGGAGTTCCGCCAGCGGTCGTAGGTGCCGTAGACGTCGCCGCACGCCTCGCGCCAGCAGATGTAGCTCTCGAGGAACGCATCGGCGAGGGCGTCCCCTAGCTCGGCGTCGCGCTTCGCCTCGGCCTCGGTTTCCGCGAAGCCCGGAAGCCACCACGCGATCTGATTCGTGATCCAGCCCATGGCGCGACTATCGCTCCCGCCCGGCGGCGGCGCCATACCCCCGTGCCCGAGACCTTGCTCCGGAGTTCCCGATCTGCGCAGGGAGGGCAAGCCCTACGTGCGCGGAGCCGGGCTCAGCTGCCCTTGAACACCGGTGGGCGCTTCTCGGTGAAGGCGAGCACGCCCTCGACGAAGTCGGCGGTCCTGCCCTGCTCGGCCTGGGCGTCGGCCTCCGCCTCGAGCTGATCGACCATTCCGGCGTAGACGCGACGGTTGATCAGCTTCTTGAAGTTCGCGTAGGACCGGGTCGGGCCATGGGCGAGGTGCTCGAGCAGGAGCCGGGCGTCGTCCCGGAGCCGCTCGTCCGGCAGGACGCGGTTGACGATCCCCGACTCCAGCGCCTGCGCCGCCGGGACCCTCTCCCCCAGGATCCCCATCTCGGTGGTGCGCGCGACTCCGGCCCTGGCCGGCAGCAGCGCGGTGACGCCGCCGTCGGGGACGAGGCCGATGTTGACGAAGGCGAGCAGGAAGTAGGAGGACTCGGCGGCGAGGATCAGGTCGCAGTCGAGCGCCAGCGAGCACCCGATCCCGACGGCGGGGCCGTTGACGGCGGCGAGCACCGGCTTCTCCATCTCGCGGATCCCGAGGATGATCGGGTGGTAGAGCTCCTTCAGCCGCTTGCTCAGGTCGGGCAGCCCCTCCTCCCCGCTCCGGTCCTCCCTCAGGTCGGCGCCCGAGGAGAAGGCGCGGCCGGCGCCGGTGATCATCACCGCGCGCACACCCTCGTCACCGGCCACGGTCCGGACCGCGTCGAGCAGGTCCGTGCCGAACTGCTCGTTCCAGGCGTTGAGCGAGTCCGGCCTGTTCAGAAGGATCGTCGCGGCGCCGTCGCCGACGGACAGGTCGATGGTCTCGTGGGAGGGCATGTTGCTGGTTGAACCCTACGGCTCGGCTCGTCCACCGTGCGCCCCGCGGCATGGACGCGGAGACGACCCTACGCCCGGATCATCGACGACGGGCGAGTTCGAGGCGGTCCAGGCGCGCGTCCGGGGCGAGCAGGGCAACGCCGCGGGCTAGGTGTAGTTCCTAACCCCGTTGTTCATCCGGGCCTCCTTGGAGGCTGGTGGTTGTCGAAGCCCCAGCACCAAGGAGGAACACCGGATGAAGCTTCACGCTAACGCCGCGCTCAGCCTGAATCACCGCCGCCGCCTCGCCGAGCGGGTCTGCGAGCAAGGGTGGCGGCTCGGGGACGCGGCCGTCGCGGCCGAGACCTCGGCCAGGACCGCGCAGAAATGGTCGGCCCGCTTCCGCGCCGAGGGCGAGCAGGGCCTGCGCGACCGCTCCTCGGCGGCCAAGCGCGTTTGGAACCGAACTCCGGCGGATCGGGTGGCGACGATCGTCGCCCTGCGCAAGTTGCGCTTCTCGGGACCCGAGATCGCCGAGCTGCTCGAGATGGCGCCCTCGACGGTCTCGGCGGTCTGCAGGCGCGAGGGGGTCGGCCGGCTCGGCCGCCTGGGGCTCGAGCCCGCGCGGCGCTACGAGCGCTCCCGCCCCGGCGAGCTGATCCACATCGACGTCAAGAAGCTCGGGCGGATCGCGAGGCCGGGGCACCGGGTGACCGGCCGCAGAGCCCAGTGG
>DATADX010000023.1:0-61132 GCA_036258315.1 Solirubrobacterales bacterium | reverse complement strand
GTCGACGAGTACGTCGCCGCGTGCCAGGTCGGAATCACCCTGGCCTCGATCGCAATCGGGTTCCTCGGCGAGCCGGCGATCGCCAGCCTGCTCGAGCCCCTGATCGGCGACGTCTTCGGCCACGGCGTCGCAACCGCCCTCTCGTTCCTGATCGCGTACGCGCTGATCACCTACTTCCATGTGTCCGCGGGCGAGCAGGCGCCGAAGTTGATCGCGATTGCCGCGGCCGAGCGGACCATGCGCACGATCTCGCGGCCGCTCGAGCTCTTTCGCAAGACGGTCAAGCCGCTGATCGTCCTCACGAACGGTCCGGCGCAGTTTTTCGTCAGACGCATCCTGCGGCTGGATGTCGGTACGGATTCGGAGGCCGCCACCTCCCAGGAGTTGCAGGTGCTGATCTCCCGCAGCGCCACGGGCGGTGACCTCGACCCCGGCGAGGCCGGGATGTTGCGCGGCGTCTTTCATCTCCATGAGCAGGAGGCGCGCGAGGTGATGACGCCGATCCCGGCGGTGGTCACCGTCGACTACTCGGCGACCGTCTCCGAGGGGCTCGAGCTCTGCTCGGCCTCCGGCCACAACCGTCTGGTCGTGGTCGAGGACGCAAACGCCGACCGGGTTCGGGGGATCGTGCATGCCCTGCGCCTCACGAAGCTCTACATGAACGAGGGTCCCGACGCCCCGATCGCGCCGGCGGTCCGCGACGCGCTGATCGTCCCCGAGACGAAGCCGCTCGACGACCTCCTGACGGAGCTGCAGCGCCAGCGCTCTTCGATGGGAGTCGTCGTCGACGAGTACGGACGCACGGTAGGCCTCGTCACGGTCGAGGACATCCTCGAGGAGGTGGTGGGGGAGATCGAGGACGAGACGGATCCGCTCGCCGGCTCCGTCCGCCAGCTCGCGAACGGCGACTGGTACGTGCGGGGCCACGTCTCGCTCGGCGATCTCGCCGACCGCGGGATCGAGCTTCCGGGTGACACCGACGCCTTCAACTCGATCGGCGGCTACGTGTTCGGCGAGCTGGGCCGGCTCCCGAAGCGCGGCGACCTGCTCGTCGCCGACGGCTACGAGATCCGGGTCGAGTCGGTGCGCGAGAACCGCGTCGAGGCTGTCCGCATCCGCCAACGAGACGGCTAGGACGTCGGGAAGTCCGACGGCAGCGGGGTCGGCGTCTCCTCGCCAATGGAGCGCCTGGAACCCCCATAGTGCGCCGTTTTGCAGGCACTTCCGCCGCGAAGAAAGTCTGTCCGCGGGTCGCTCTAGCTTCCCGCGCAATCGAGGGGCGAACAGCGCTCCTGACGAGGAGGCCACGATGTGGGTCGTCCGGCTCAGCGATAAGCAGCTCGAGGTGGTCAGGGCGGTGCTCCGCTCCGAGCAACATCGCGGCCCGGCCCTCGAGGGAGCGCTGGAGTCTCTCGACCTGGCGCGGTGGGACGATCTCCCCGAGGCTCAGCTCCCCTGGACCGAGGTCAAGTCGGAGGCGGTCAAGCAGGGCGTGTCGGAGGCGGACGTGATTTGGGATCGTTGCGGCCGCCATGCCGAGCCCGCCGTACCGCCGATCCGCGCCAAGCGGGAGCGCGCGAAGCGCAGCCCCGCCGCGGGCGGCAAGCGCGCGGCTTAGCTCGGTTCTCTGCCTGGTCGCGCTGCTGGCGGCCGGATGTGGTGGCGCCGATCACTCCGGCGACGAAGGCTCGGCCCAGGACCGCTTCGACGCCGGCCGCGCCTTCGCCTCGATCGAGGAGCAGGTCGCGGTCGGGCAGCGCCCGGCCGGCTCCCCGGAGCTGCGCGCACTCGGCGAGGAGCTGCGCACGCAGCTTCCCGACGGACGCTTCGAGCCCGTCCCGGGCAGCCTCCGGAACGTGGTCGGCACGCTGCCCGGCCCCGGTCCCGCGATCGTCGTCGGCGCCCACTACGACACCGAGGCGCAGCCGCCCGGCTTCGTCGGAGCCAACGACGGCGCCGCCGGCACGGCCGCGGTCCTCGAGCTGGCCCGCGTCCTCGAGGAGGAGCTGCCCGAGGGCCATCGCGAGGTCCGCCTCGTCCTCTTCGACGGCGAGGAGGAGCCGCCGGGCTGCCCGGAGGCGGAATTCCAGCGATGCGGGTTGCGGGGGTCGAGGGCCTACGTGGCGGCTCACCCGGCCGAGGTCGGCGAGATGATCCTGCTCGACTACGTCGCGAACGACGGACTGCGGATCCCGCGGGAGGGGAACTCCGACCCGGCGCTCTGGGCGGAGCTCACCGCCGCGGCAGACGCTGTCGGCGCGAGCGAGTTGTTCCCGGGGGGCGAGCAGGCGCCCGTCATCGACGATCACGTCCCCTTCCTCCTCGCAGGGGTACCGGCGATCGACCTGATCGATTTCTCATACCGCTACGCCGACACGGTCGAGGACACTCCCGACAAGCTCGACCCCACGGCCCTCGACGGAGTCGGAGAAGCGGTTGCCGAGCTGGTTGTCCGGCTGTCGGCTTCGCCATGAGTCGGGGCGGCTGCGCCGCGACGGCGGGCGCAGCGGCCAAAGGCCGCGGCTATCAGGAGAGCGGCTTGCCGCCCCTAGTAGTCGTAGAAGCCCGCTCCCGACTTGCGGCCCAGCTTCCCCTCCCCCGCGAGCGAGATCAGCCGGCCGGGCGGGCGGTGATGGTCCTCGCCGCTGTCGGCGTGAAGCGCCTCGCCGATCGCGATTGCGACGTCGATGCCGACCAGGTCGAGCAGCGCCAACGGTCCCATCGGGTAGCCGGCGCCGAGGGTCATGCTGCGATCGACCTCCTCGGGCCTCATCCCGGTCTGCTCGAGCAGCCTGACGGCATCGAACAGGTACGGGAAGAGGAGCCGGTTGACGACGAACCCGGGCTCGTCCGGCACCTCGACGACCGTCTTGCCGATCGCCTCGCACCACGCCCGGGCCCGCCGGCCGACGGCGTCGTCGGCGCCCTGCGGGACGCACAGCTCGACGAGCTCCATCCGGACGACGGGGTTGAACGGGTGGAGGCCGAACGTTCGCTCCGGCACGCCGGCGGCCTCCCCGAGCGCGGCGATCCCGAGCGACGAGGTCGTGGTCGCGAGGTCCGCGCCGGGGCAGTCGCGCGCGAGTCCGCGCAGGAACTCGACCTTGGCGTCGGCCTCCTCGACGATCGCCTCGATCACCAGGTCCGCGTCGGCGAGATCGCCGCGCTCGGTCGTGACCTTGACGTTCCGCGGGTCGCCGCCGTCTACCTTGGCGCTCAGCGTCTGAGCCTGCTCCTCGGCCCGCCACGCCGCCGCGTCGGAGCGGGCGAGCAGCATCGTCCTCGAGGCCGCGCTCGCGCACGCCGCCAGCCCGCACGCGATCGTGCCGCTGCCGGCGATTGCCGGCCGTTGGTATGCGTCGGCGCCGCTCACGCCGCGCGGTGTCTATCACTCAGCCGACGAAGGCGGGGAGCAGGCTCCGCCGCCGTGCCGGCCTTCGCCAGACGCGCCACCGGGTCGCCGTGCCGTGAGGCCTGCGATCGATCCTTCAACGCCTGGCTGACTCGCCAGTCAATTCGTTTACACTGAGTTTCGTCAAGAAACTGTCGACGTGGAGGCGATCGGAATGAGCGGTAAGGGAAAGTTCAGCGGCCGTGAGGTCGTGATCGTGGAGGCGGCGCGCACCCCGGTGGGCCGGGGGCACCGCGAGAAGGGCTACTACAAGGACGTTCATCCCTCGACTCTGCTCGCCAAGACCTACACCGAGGTGATCGGGCGCGCGGGCATCGATCCGGCCGCGGTCGAGGACGTCGTCGGCGGCTGCGTACAGCAGTTCGGCGAGCAGGGCATCAACATCGCCCGTAACGCCTGGCTCGAGGCGGGGCTGCCGAGGGAGACCCCGGCGACCACGGTCGACCGCCAGTGCGGGTCGGGCCAGCAGGCCGTCAACTTCTCCGCGGCGATGATCGCGTCCGGCGTCCACGACGTGATGATCGGCGGCGGCGTCGAGCACATGGGCCACATCTCCTTCGCCGACGCGGCCTCGGTCATGGAGGAGCACGGGTTCGCCTTCTCGCCCGAGTTGCTCGAGCGCTACAACCTCGTCCCGCAGGGCATCTCCGCCGAGATGATCGCCGACAAGTGGGAGATCCCCCGCTCCGAGCTCGACGAGCTCGGCCTGCGCTCCCACCAGCTCGCCCACCAGGCGACCGAGGAGGGGCGCTTCGAGCGCGAGATGATCCCTTGGCGATCCAACGGCGACACCTACGTGACGGACCAGGGGATCCGACCGCCCGAGCCCGACTCGCTCGCGAAGCTCGCCTCCCTGAAGCCGGCCTTCAAGGAGGACGGCAAGATCACCGCCGGGAACTCCTCCCAGGTCTCCGACGGCGCCGCCGCGGTGCTGTTGATGACCCGCGAGAAGGCCGACGCCCTCGGGCTGAAGCCGCGCGCCCGGATCGTCGACCAGACGACCGTCGGGGTCGACCCGGTGATCATGCTGACCGGCCCGATCCCCGCGACCCGGATGATCCTCGAGCGGAACGGGATGAAGATCGACGATGTCGACCTGATCGAGATCAACGAGGCGTTCGCCTCGGTCGTCGCCGCGTGGCGGCGCGAGATCGAGCCCGACATGGATCGCGTCAACGTGAACGGTGGCGCGATCGCGATCGGGCACCCGCTCGGCTCGACCGGCGCCCGCCTGATCACCACCCTGCTGCACGAGCTCGAGCGCTCGGACAAGGAAACCGGCCTGGTGACGATGTGCTGCGGCGGCGGGCTCGGCACGGGCACCCTGATCCAGCGGGTCTGAGCTCCAAGCAAACAGGTTGACGGCTTCGCGATCAGGCCGGGGCCACGAGCGCCAGCCCGCCGACAGGCGCGGCGCTGACGCGCCGCTTCGAAGGCGGGCCGGCTGGTGGCCGCTCGTGCCGGCCCTCGCCGTGCTCGCGGTCGGTCTCGGCGGCTGCGGCGGCGACGACAACGACGGCGATGTCACGACCGACCCGGCCTCGCTCGTTCCATCCAAGCGTGACTACGTCGTCCAGGCCGACACGATCTGCGCTGGCGCCGACCAGCGGATCGAGACCGAGGCCGAGGTGAGCCTCGGCATCAACGCGAACGACTTCCGGCTCACCCCCGCCGGAGAGATCGTCTTCCGCCCGGGGCGGCGCCCGAGCGACGCCCGGATCCGCCGCTTCGGGACCGAGGTCGTGATCCCAGCGCTCCGGGAGGAGCTCGCCGACCTGCGAGCCCTGACGCCTCCCGCGGGGGAGGAGGCCGAGGTGGCCGCGATCTATGAGCGCGCCGAGGCGGGGGTCGACCGGCTCGCTGCGAACCCGGACTCCTTCAACGACCAGGGCGCGGTGCGCCGGGCCCTCACCGAGGCGAGGCGGCTCGGACGGCGCTACGGATTCTTCGAGTGCGGGACATACTCAGGCCCGTGAGCCCGGCGGCGAGGAAGGAGGCGAAGGGGCGGGGGAGAGCCGCAGGCGCGCACGCGCGAAAGCAGGCGGCCAAGTGGACCCCGGACGACCGCGCCCTGATGAAGGCCGACCCGAAGCTCGGAGCGCTGATGAAGGAGCTTGGCCCGATCCATCCGGATCGCGACCGGCGCGGCAGCCGCCCCGACCCCTACACGGCCCTGGCTCGCGCGATCTGCGGCCAGCAGCTCTCGACCAAGGCCGCGGCCACCATTTGGGGTCGGATCGAGGAGCTGTTCGGCGGCGTGCCTTCCCCGCAACAGGTGATCGATGCGGATCCTCAGAGCCTGCGGGACGCGGGCCTCTCCTGGTCGAAGGTGGCCTACTTCCGGGACCTCGCCGAGCGGGTCCGCGACGGCGAGCTCGACCTCGAGCGCCTGCCGCAGATGGACGATGCCGACGTGGTCGAGGCGCTCACCGCGATCAAGGGGATCGGACGGTGGACCGCCGAGATGTTCCTGATCTTCCACCTCGGCCGCCCCGACGTGCTCTCCACAGGTGACCTCGGCCTGCGCAAGGGCGCACAGCTGGCGCACGGCCTCGAGGAGGCTCCCACCCCGGCGGAGCTAGACCAGATGGGCGAGGCCTGGAGCCCGCACCGAACGCTCGCGAGCCTCTACCTGTGGCGTTCACTCGACAACGCTCCGCAGTAGCGATTAGCTTTCGAGCCTGGGATGAGCGCCCTCGACCGCATCCAGATCGCGGCGATCGGCGACAGCACCGAGGATCTCGCCGACCAGGCACGGGCCGCCGAGGCAGCTGGAATCGACTGCGTGTGGACGCCGGAGCTGTTTCGCAGCTCGGTGACACAGGCGGCCTGGCTGGCCGCGAAGACCGAGAAGGTGGCGATCGGGACGGGGATCGCCTGGGCGTTCACGCGCAGCGCTTTCATCCTCGCCGTCACGGCGCTCGACATCGACGAGATGTCGGGCGGGCGGTTTCGGCTCGGCCTCGGCGCCGGAGTGAAACGACTGAACGAGACCTGGCACGACGTCGAGTACGGACGGCCTGCCCCGCACCTGAGGGAGACGATCGAGGTGGTTCGCCAGATCATGATGCAGGCCTCGAGCGGTGAGCCGATCCGGTACGAGGGCGAGTACGTCGAGATCGACATCAAGGGCTGGGTGCGACCGCACAAGCCGGCGCGCGACCGGGTCCCGATCTACACCGCGGCGATGCAGGAGGGCATGTGCCGGATGGCGGGCGATGTCGCCGACGGGCTGATCGGGCACCCGATGTGCTCGCTGCGCTGGGTGGAGGAGGTGGTCGTCCCGAGCTTCGAGACGGGGCTGGAGCGCTCGGGCCGCCGGCGCGCGGAGCTGGACTTCCTGCCGACCGTCTGCTGTGCGATCGACGACGACGAGGGGCGCGCGATCGACGCCGCGCGGCGGACGATCGCCTTCTACGCGACGGTTCGCACCTACAGGCCGCTCTGGGAGCTGCACGGATTCGGGGACGCCGCCACGGCGGCCGGAGATGCCTTCCGCAGGGGCGACCTCGCTGCCGTCCCCGCGGCGATCCCGGATGAGATGGTCGAGGCCTATACGGCGGCGGGCCCGCTCGACAAGGTTCGCGAGCGCGTGGCCGCCGTCGCCGCCCGCGGCGACGGCGTCTGGCTCACCCCGGCGACCTACTTCATCCCGCCCGAGCAGATCGACGAGTACCAGCAGCGGATCATCGATGACTTCGCCGAGGCGCCGGCGTAGGCCGGTCAGGCCTGCTCGGGGACGGCGCCCTTGTCGTGCAGCTTCGGCTCGTCCTTCGGCCCGATCCCGCGCGGCTCGCCGCTGTGCTCCGCCAGCTGCTCGAGGCGGGCGATCTGGCGCTCGCCCTCGACGCGGACGGGGTCGCCGTCGGGCAGGGTCTCGACCAGGCGGGCGATCCGGTTGCGGACCTGGAGGGCGAAATGCGGAGTCGCCGGGCCCGCCAGCGCACGAATGTCCTCGACGGTCGCCCGGTGGCCCGGGCTAAGGCGATCGGGCCGCTCGGCTTCGCTCACGGCTTGGCCGGCCTGCCGGCGTCGGGTTGGGGCTCGTCGTCATCCGACCCGCTGGGGAACGTGAGCCCGGAGGACCCGCGCTGCGGCTGACCGACGGGCCCGCCGGCGCCGGGGCCGACCTCCGCCAGCTCGGCCAGCTCGTCGACCTCGGCCTGCACCCGGGCTCCGATCGCCGAGGAGTCCCCGATCACCCAGACGTGGTTGTAGAGGGCGCGGGTGGGATCTGCCACGTAGCCGGGCTTGATGTCGAGCAGGAAGCTTCGCAACTCCGCGGGGAGGGTACCCGGCGCGTCGATCACGAGCAGCGGGCCCCACTTGCCGCTGGCGGAGAGCGCCGCCGCCGCGGCGGCGTCGAGCGGCCGCGAGGCGCTGGCCAGGACCAGGCCGTGGCCGGGATCGTTGATGTTCCAGCCGAAGTCCTCATCGGCGTACCGGGCGAAGGCGATCGCATTCGCGACGGGGCCCTCGGCTCCGACCCGCTGGACGCCGGGCGTGACGCGCTCGAGCTCCCGAACCGCCTCGTCGGAGATCACCGAGCGGGGACCGAGCACGTAGACCGGCACGTCGCGGTGGCGGCGAAGCGCCGCCAGCGTCGGGTCGGGCACCCGATCGCGTCCGCTGAACAGAACCGGGTCGCCCGACCGCGCCGCCCAGGCGGCGGCCGGCATCGCGTAGGCGGGCTCCTCGGAGCTCGCGATCAGGACGTGGTCGGGCTCGGCGTTGACGAGCCTCGCCCGTAGCGCGTCGATCCCGTTCGCGATCTCCGCCGGTGAGCCCCCCGCGACCTGCTCCGCCTGGTAGCCCGACGGGGCCGCGACGTCGCCGACGCGGTAGACCGCGGCGTCGCCGGGGGCCGATCCGCCACTCGGGTTGAGCTTCGCGAGGGCATCGGCGGTCGGCTCCGGGACGCCGTCGGCGTCCCCGACCAGGATCGGCGCCCGCAGCGGCGGCCCGGCCAGGACCGAGGCGGAGATCCCGGCGTACGGCGAGCCGTCTTCGACCAGTACGGCGGCTTCCACCGGATCCGCCTGCGGCGAGGGCGGGTGCGTCGCGAGCGCGACGGCGGCGGCGTCGGCCGCCGCGTCCGCGCCCCCGACGCGGGTGGTGTTGCGCGTCGCCACGAGGGGGAACCCGAGCGAGCCGACGGGCGCCTCCCTGGCGTCGTCGGTCTCGATCGCGACGGTGACGACCTTGGTCGCGGCTTCGCCCTCCTGGTCGTCGCCCGACAGTGCCCCGGCGATGGCCCAGACGATCAGCGCCGCGGCGATCAGCGTGGCGCCGCCGAGCAGCGGCCGGCGCCGCCGGCCGACCCAGTTCGCGGCCCGTTCGATCGGGCGAGGGCGATCCACGCGGCGAAACCTACCCGCAGGCCTGAGGAGTGGGACGTGCCACATCCCAGCAGGTGCTCCGGTAAACTGGCTGACTGACCAGTCAAGCTGCGAGGGGAGGCCGAGGGGCAGATGGATTTCGCGCTCAACGACGAGCAGAGGGAGCACAGGGAGAAAGTCCGGCGCTTCGCCCGCGACGTGATCCGCCCGGTCGCCGCCAAGCACGACGCCGAGCAGAGCACCCCCTGGGAGGTGATCAAGGAGGCCCGCGCCTGGGGCCTGCAGGGCCTCGACCACGTGCAGGCGATGGGCAGCGACCCTGATGGTCAGTACGGCGTGATCACGGCCGAGGAGCTGCACTGGGGCTGCGCCGGGATCGCGCTCGCGATCTCGGGCTCGGGTCTCGCAGCCGCCGGGCTGGCGGCGTCGGGAACCCCGGAGCAGATCGCCGAGTGGGTCCCGCAGTGCTTCGGGACCGGCGACGAGATCCAGCTCGGCGCGTATGCGGTCACCGAGCCCCAGGCCGGCTCCGACGTGAAGAGCCTCCGGACCACCGCCAGGCTCGACGGCGACGAGTGGGTCCTGAACGGCACCAAGAGCTTCATCACCAACGGCGGCATCGCAGACGTCCACGTCGTCGTCGCGACCGTCGACCCCGAGCTCGGCCACCGCGGCCAGGCCTCGTTCGTGATCGGACCCGGCAGCCCCGGCCTGCGCCAGGGCAACAAGGAGTCGAAGATCGGGATCCGCGCCTCCCACACGGCCGAGGTCGTGCTCGAGGACTGCCGGATTCCCGCCGAGCAGCTGCTCGGCGGGATCGACAAGCTCAACAGGAAGCTCGAGCGCGCTCGCTCCGGCCAGAAGGGCGGCTCCTCGAACGCTCTGGCGACGTTCGAGATGACGCGGCCGATCGTCGGAGCCTCGGCGCTCGGTATCGCCCAGGCCGCTTACGAATGGACACTCTCCCACCTCGACGGCGAGACGGTGGCGCCCGGCCGCCCCGCGCTCGAGGAGCAGCGGATCCAGCAGGTGCTGGCGGACGTCGCGACGGAGATCGAGGCGGCGAGGCTGCTGGTCCAGCGCGCATCCTGGATGGGCCGCAACGGCATCCCGATGACGGGAGGCCAGGGCTCGATGTCGAAGCTGAAGGCCGGCGACGTGACGATGTGGGCGGCGACGGCGCTGATGGATCTCGTCGGCCCGTACGCGCAGACCATCGACTGTCCGCTCGAGAAGTGGTTCCGCGACGCGAAGATCTACCAGATCTTCGAGGGCACGGCCCAGGTCCAGCGCCTCGTCATCTCCCGGATGCAGGCCCGCGAGTATCGCGAGCGGCTCCAGGGGGCCGCCGAGATCGCGCGGGACGCGATCGCGGCGAACGGCGCTGCCGGCAACGGCTCCCGGACGGGCGACAAGGCGACCACTGCGGTCACCTAGAGGCCCCGGGAGGGCACTGCAACCGCGGTTTCACTGGCGCCGCGGGCCAGCGGCCAAGCTGTAGCCGCGCTCGGTCCGGGACCACGCCTCCGGCTACCCTCGGGCGCGATCTCCGATGAGCGAATCGCCGCGAGAGCCATTCCCTGCGCGCCGCCGTGAGCGGCTGCTGACCGCGGTTCTGTGGACTGTGCTGGTCGCCGCCGGGGCGGCGTTCCTGACCGGGTCCGCGCCGGCCCAGTCGCTTCAGGAGCGCCTGTCCGAGACCGAGGAGAAGCTCTCCGACGTCGAGAACCGCGAGGGGGTGCTGACGACCGAGATCTCGCGCGCATCGGCGCGGATCGCGGACCTCGAGGGCCAGGTGGCGGACCTCCGCAACAAGGAGGCGGAGGTCGCCGCTGCGCTGGCGCAGAAGCAGGCGGAGCTGCGGGACGCCCAGGCCCGGCTCGAGGTGTTGCGCGAGCGGCTGCGCCGGGCGATCACGATCCTGGAGGACCGCCTCGTCGCGATCTACAAGAGCGGCGAGCCCGACCTGCTGACCGTGGTGCTCGACTCGAACGGGTACGGCGACCTCGTCGAGCGCACCGAGTACATGCGGCGTCTCGAGGAACAGGATTCGTCGATCGTCGAGCGGGTCCGCGGGCTGCGCGACGAGACCGAGCAGCTGGTGGCGAGCGTGAAGGCCGCCCGCGACGCGATCGCTGCACAGAAGGCCGAGCTCGAGGCGACTCGCGCCCAGCTCGAGCGGCGCACCGCGGAGCTCGCCTCGGCCCGCGCCGAGCAGCGGGACGCGCTCGCCTCGGTCCGCGACCAGAAGCAGGAGCTCGAGGGCGACCTCTCCGAGATCTCGGAGCAGATCGAGGAGCAGCTCGGGGCGCTCGACGAGTCGACTCTCCCCGCCGGCCCGATCCGCGGCGGATCCTCCGGCTTCATCTGGCCGGTCAACGGCCCGGTCACGTCGGGCTTCGGCTGGCGCTGGGGACGGATGCACGAGGGCATCGACATCGGAGTCACATCCGGGACACCGATCCGCGCGGCGAAGTCAGGCACGATCGTGCTCGCGGCGGCGACCGGCGGCTACGGCAACTACACCTGCATCAGCCATGGCGGCGGGCTCTCGACCTGCTACGCGCACCAGTCGAGCTTCGCGAGGACGTCAGGCTCGATCAGCCAGGGGTCGATCCTCGGGTACGTCGGCTGCACTGGCCATTGCTTCGGCGACCATTTGCATTTTGAGGTGCGGATCAACGGCCAGGCCGTTGATCCGCTCGGCTATCTCTAGCCTCGAACTCCGTCGGCCCTACTCAGAAACGTCGATGAACGAATGGCCAGCCTCCTGGCTTGTGGCTACAGTCGTATCGCCAGATGTCGAAGGGATACGACGTGAGTGCGCAGGAGAACGGATTCGAGCAGCACCAGGCTGAGCCGCCGAGCACGAGCAAGACGTTTCCGAGCCTGCTCGCCGGAATCGGCGCCAGCGGAGCCGTTCTCGCCGCCGCGGCAACCGGGTTCGTGTTCCTCCTCGGCGCCGTCTCATTCGACGTCTGGCCGCAGGCGAGCCCGGCGCTCGATACCCCCACGGGCGAGCTCAGCGCGCCGGCCGAGCTGAGGGTGGGCCGCCGCGACGGCGCCAGTGGCGGCGGGGCGGCGGCCACACCGGCCCCGGATCTGGTCGCGAGCGCGCCGGCGATCCCCTCGGGTGGAGCGGTCGCGGTCACGACCCCCGTCCCTCCGGCCCCGAAGCTGGGGAACGCCGGTCTTGACGCGGGCGCGAAGCCCTCGCCGGAACCGGCGCCGGACGACGGGGCCGACGGTTCGCCCGGCGGCGGCAACGGGGGCAGCGGCGTCGCCGAGGGCGATGACAGCGGGGTCGCCGACGGCGATGACGAGGAGTGGGGCGATGACGAGGAGTGGGGAGAGGTTCCTCGGCCGATCCTCGTGCCGACAGATCCCATCACCGGCGACGGGGACGAGTCCGAGGGGCGGCCGGTCCGGGCTCGCGGCGGCGTTCAGCCGGCCTCGATGCCGGGCACCTCGAGCGGTCACGGCGACCAGGCCCACGGCGGGCGCCGGCACGGCGACGGCGACTTCGAGCACGAAGACGAGGGCGACGACGACGACAGCGGGTCGCGCCAGCGGGATCGCGGCCAGGGCTCTGGACGCGGTAGCGACTAGGGGGTACGCTGCGTAGCGCGTCCCGTTCGGGACGCGATGGCCAACTACAGGCTCCGCCCAGGCCGCCCGGTGCGGATCATCGGTCCGGTCGCGGGACCGTGGTCCGGAGGATGCGGGTTGAGCGGCAAGGCAAGAACAGCTGAGACCTACGTCGCGGGATTGGGGGCGAGTGGCGGGCTGATCGCGGGGGCGATCGTCTTCTTCCTTCTCTTGATCGCGGTGGTCACCTTCGATGTGTGGCCCAGCTCGGTCGGCCTCCTGGACGGTGATGAGCCGCCGGTCGGCGCGGCGGACGCGAGTGGTCCGGCGGAGCGCGCGGCCGCTGCCCTGGCCCCCGCGGCGACACAGGTCGCAGCCGCTCAACCGGGCGATTCGCTGCTCGGCGGCGGCGGCGGAGGCAGCGGTTCCAACGGGGTCGGCGGCGGTTCCAACGGGGTCGGCGGCGGCGACGGCGGTTCGGGCTCGCTCGGAGGCTCGCCCGGAGGAGGATCGGGCGGCGGCTCGGGCGGAGGCTCGGGAAGCGCCGCGGGCGGCGGCTCCCAGACCTCGGGCGGCGGCGGGGGCTCGTCGCTGGGCGAAACCGCCAACAACACCGTGAACGGTGTCGGCAACACCGTCAACAACACCGTGAACGGCGTCAACAACACGGTCAACGGTGTCGGCAACGGCGTCAACAACACCGTCAACGGGGTCGGCAACGGCGTCAACAACGCGCTCCCCGGGCTCGGCTTGGGTGGGAAGTAGCGGCGCCCCGGGCGCGGTGGCTGGACTAGCCGCGTAGCCGCGCGCCCAGCCACTGCAGCGCGACGATCTGCAGCTCGGGGTCGTGTTGCACGGAGCGGTGGTCGCCGCCGGGCACCAGCAGGATCCGCTTCGGCTCCCTCGCGCGCTCGAACAGCCGCTCGGACCAGTGGGCCGAGATCTGCTCGTCGCCCTCGGCGTGGAGCAGGAACAGCGGCCTGCCGCGGAGCCGCTCCACAGCCTCGAGCAGGTCCTGTTCGGTCAGCCACAGCACGAGAGCGGTCGCGTCGCCGACGCGCATCTGCAGCTCTCCGCGTCGCAGGCCGCGGGCCAGGTGGTGGCCGCCGGCGGGGCAGATCGCGATCACCCCGGCGATCCGCTCGTCGGCTGCCGCCGCATTGATCGCCATGAACCCGCCCATGCTCGAGCCGCGCAGAGCCAGCCGGCGCCCGTCAACCCCGGGCGTCGCGGCGAGCAGCCGTGACATCGCGAGCACGTCGTCGACGGCCCCCGGCCCGATCTCGCCATTGCTTTCACCGTGGCCGCGCTGGTCGAAGCTGAGAGCGGCCCACCCGTTCGCGGCCGCGAGCCGCGCGAAGTCTGCGTGGTTCTCCTTGCACGAGCCGGCGCCGTGCGTGATCACGACGCCCGGCCACGGATGCGGCGGCAGCGGTCGCGCCGGCTCGCCGCGGCGATCGCGGGCTTCCCTGCGGTCCGGCAGCCAAAGGGCATAGGCGAGTCCGTCGAGACGACCCTCTCGGTCGGGCCGCCGGGGTGTGGCTGGCTCCATCCCGCCGGATTCTCCATGCTGCCCGCCGCCTCCCGCGCGGGCCCGGCGCTTGTCGTCACAATGGCGCTTCCGATGAGCGCCTCTGCGGACAACGCGGGGTCCGTGGCCGCCGTGGACCCGATCGCCGCCTCCCCGGTATACCCGGCCGGCGCGCGCGTGAACGAGCGGGGCCACCTCGAGATCGCGGGCTGCGACGTCGTCGAGCTCGCCGCGGAGTTCGGCACGCCCGCCTACATCTATGCCGAGGACGACATCCGCGCCCGCGCCCGCGAATTCGTCGCCGCGTTCGCGGCGCGCACGAGCGACTTCGAGGTGCTGTTCGCGAGCAAGGCGCTGCCGGCGACCGCCGCCTACAGGGTGCTGGCCGAGCAGGGCCTGTCGGTCGACGTCGCCTCCGGCGGCGAGCTGCGGATGGCGCTGGCCGCCGGCTTCGATCCCGGGCGGATCCACATGCACGGCAACAACAAGAGCGAGGCCGAGCTCAGCTACGCGATCGAGGCCGGGATCGGCCACCTGATCCTCGACTCGTTCGACGAGATCGAGCGGGTCGAGCGGCTGCTCGACCGTCCCCAGCGCGCGCTGCTGAGGATCACCCCCGGGATCAGGGCCTCGACGCACTCCTACGTCCAGACGGGCCAGGAAGACTCGAAGTTCGGCTTCGGGCTGGCCGACGGCCTCGCCGGGCGGGCGGTGGAAGCCGTCCGCTCCTCCGGCAAGCTCGAGCTCGTCGGGTTGCACGCGCACATCGGCTCGCAGATCTACGAGCTCGAGCCGTTCGTGAAGGCGATCGAGGTGCTCGCCCAGTTCACCCGCTCGGTCGACCTGCAGCCGGAGCTGATCAACATCGGGGGCGGGCTCGGGATCGCCTATCTCGACTCCGACGAGCCGCCTTCGATCGAGCACTACGTCGACGTCAAGCTCCGCGGCGTCGAGCGCGTCTTCGACCCGGTCCCACGCGTGCTGGTCGAGCCGGGACGCGCGCTGGTCGGGAACGCGGGGGTGACCGCCTACCGGGTCGGGACCGTCAAGGAGATCCCCGGCGTCCGCACCTACGTCGCCGTAGACGGGGGGATGTCCGACAACCTGCGGCCGATGCTCTACGGATCCCGCTACGAGGCGGTGATCGCCGACCGCGCGGGGGAGCCCCCCGAGACCGTCGCGACAGTCGCGGGGATGCACTGCGAATCGGGCGACGTCCTGATCCGTGACGCCGAGCTCGCCGCACCGCGGGTGGGCGACGTGCTCGTCACCCCGGCGACGGGCGCCTACGGGCACGCGATGGCAAGCAACTACAACGGCGTGCCCCGCCCCCCGATCGTCTTCTGCCGCGGTGGCGAGGCTCGCGTCGTCGTCCGCCGCGAGTCCTGGGACGACCTCCTGGCCCGGGACGAGTAGCGATGCCGGCGGCGAAGGCCAAGCGGAGCGCGCGCGCCGATCGCGAGCCCGTTCGCGTCGGGATCCTCGGCAAGGGAACCGTCGGCAAGGCGTTCAAGCAGCTGCTCACCGAGCGCGCCGAGATGGTTGCCGAGGTCTCCGGGCGCCATCCACAGGTCTCCGGGGTACTGTCTCGAAAGCGCGGCGACTTCGACCGGATCCTCGCCCGCAGCGACGTGATCGTCGAGCTGATCGGGGGCGTCGAGCCGGCCCGCGAGTACGTCACCACCGCGCTGCGATCCGGGCGCCACGTCGTCACCGCCAACAAGCAGCTCGTCGCGCAGTACGGCGAGGAGCTCGTCGCGGCGGCGCGCGAGGGGGGCGCGCAGCTGCGCTTCGAGGCGGCGGTCGCCGGCGCGATCCCAGTCATCCGGGTGATCCAGGAGAGCCTCGGCGCGATCCCGATCGAGAAGGTGTTCGGGATCGTCAACGGGACGACGAACTACATCCTCACCGAGATGGCGCGGACCGGCATCTCCTACGAAGAGGCGCTCAGGCGGGCGCAGGAGCTGGGCTACGCGGAGGCGGACCCGAGCGAGGACGTCGGGGGTGCCGATGCGGCAGCCAAGATGGCGATCCTCGCGCGGCTCGCGTTCGGGACCCCGGTGCGGCTCGACCAGGTCCCCTACGAGGGGATCGAGAGGATCCGCCCCGACGACCTCGCCTACGCCAAGGAGCTCGGCCTGTCGCTGAAGCTGCTCGGCGTCGCCGAGCGAATCGGGGAGGACGAGGTGAGCGTCAGGGTCTTCCCCTGCTTCCTGTACCCGGGCCATCCGCTGGCCCCGATCGGAGGACCGTTCAACGCGGTGATGGTCGAGGCGCCGACGATCACCGAGATCACGATGTCGGGCCCCGGCGCCGGGGGCCCCGAGACGGCCTCGGCCGTGCTCGGAGACGTCGTTTCGGTGATCGCGGGTGGGTCCCCGCTGTTCGAGGAGAACTCGCGGCTGAGGATCGCCAAGGACGTCGAGTCCGCGTTCTACCTGCACCTCGAGGTCGAGGACCGCCCCGGCGTGCTCGCGCAGATCGCCGAGGTGCTCGGCGAGAGGGGGGTGTCGGTGCGGAGCGTCGTGCAGCGAGGGATCGGTGATGACGCGCAGCTGATCATGGTCATGCACCACGTCTCGGAGCGGCGCTTCGACGCGGCGCTGAAGCGGATCGCGCGGTTCAAGTTCCTGCGCTCGCCGCCACGCGCGATCCGCGTGATCGAGGAGGAGTTCGTGTGAGCCCGGTCGCAGGCGGTGGACGGTTTCGCCTCAACGCCATGGCGCAGGCGGTGGACGGCTTTCGCCGTCAACGCCCATCCCTCCGGCTTCGCCTCCGGGATATGCGGTTGCGACGCGAGCGTGAGGGCTGCTGAGGGAACGTCGTGCCGGCCCCATTGATCGACCGTTGGCGCGACGACCTGCCTTTGGAGGCGGGGGACCCGGTCGTCACCCTGAACGAGGGCTCGACGCCGTTGATCCACTCGCCGCGGCTGAGCGAGCGGCTCGAGGCCGACGCCTATCTGAAGTTCGAGGGTGCGAACCCGACCGGCAGCTTCAAGGACCGCGGGATGACGGTCGCCGTCTCGCGCGCCAAGGGCGCGGGAGCCGAGGCGATCATCTGCGCGTCGACGGGGAACACCGCCGCCAGCTGCGCCGCTTACGCCGCCCGGGCGGGGCTGCGCGGCGCCGTGATCGTTCCCGAGGGCAAGATCGCGATCGGAAAGCTCGCCCAGGCGCTGATGCACGGCGCCCGGGTGATCGCGCTCGAGGGGAACTTCGACCAGGCGCTCGAGATCGTCCGCGAGCTCGCCGACAAGCATCCCGTCGAGCTCGTCAACTCCGTCAACCCCTACCGGATCGAGGGCCAGAAGACGGCGGCCTTCGAGGTGATCGAGGAGCTCGGCGAGGCGCCCGAGGCGCTTGCGATCCCCGTCGGCAACGCCGGCAACGTCACCTCCTGGTGGCAGGGGTTCGGCGAGCGAGGGGCGGGGCCGGTCCTGTACGGGTTCCAGGCCGCGGGGGCCGCGCCATTGGTCGAGGGCCACCCCATCGAGCAGCCCGAGACCGTCGCCTCGGCGATCCGGATCGGCAACCCCGCTCGCTGGGAGGAGGCGATGAACGCCTTCACCGCATCGCGCGGGCGCGTTGCAGCCGTCACCGACGAGCAGATCCTCGACGCGTACCGCTGGCTTGCGGACAGCGAGGGCATCTTCTGCGAGCCGGCCTCGGCCGCGTCCGTGGCCGGTGTGCTCGCCCACGGCCTGCCGGTCGTGCACGGCGCCGTGCCGCCGCGCACCCTCGTCTGCGTCCTCACCGGCCATGGCCTCAAGGACCCCGACACCGCTCTCGGCAAGGCCCCGGCCGTGATCGGCTGCCGGAACGACTTCGGCGCGGTCGAGAAGGTGATCTTCGACTAGGAGTGACTCGCTTCGACCCGGACGGCATCCTGCGCCGCAACCAGAGGATCCCACCCCGTGGCGGGCGCCCGTACACTGCGGGCCATTCGGGAACCCAGGAAAGCGAGGGAGAAGTGGGCAGCAGAAGGCCCGGGTCCTCGGCTCCTGAGCGCCGCCCCCGCGTCGAGTTCCTGTGGTGGGAGGAATGCCCGTCGTGGGAACGGGTGCTCGCGCGCCTGCGCGAGACGATGGCCGAGCTCGGCCTCGATCCCGATTCGATCGAGCTGCGCCGGATCGATACCGAGGCCGACGCGGCCGCCACGTCCTTCGCCGGCTCTCCGACGATCAGGGTCGACGGCGCTGACGTGCAATCCCCGGGCGACGCACCGATCGGCCTCAGCTGCCGGATCTACCGCCGCCGGGACGGGAGCGTCTCGCCGCTCCCCGATCCCGCCGACGTTCGCGACGCGCTCGTGGCCGCCCTCTAGCCGTTTGCGGCAATCGCCGGGTAAGTTGGCCGGATGGCGATCCGACTCGGCGACAGAGCACCCGGTTTCGAGCTGCCCGGCACCGACGGGGTCAGCCACTCGCTGAGCGACGGGGACGAGGCTGCGGCGACGCTCGTCTACTGGACGTGCAACCACTGCCCCTACGCGCTCGCCTGGCACGAGCGGATGCTCGGCGTCGCCCGCGACTACGCCGATCGCGGGGTTCGGACGCTGGCGATCAACTCCAATGACGCCAGCCGCTATCCCGCTGACTCCTATGACGCGATGGTCGAGCGGGTCGAAGCCGAGGGGGGCTGGCCCCATCCCTATCTCCACGACGAGAGCCAGGAGGTCGCTCGGGTCTGGGGGGCGGAGAAGACTCCGCACCTGTTCGTGCTCGATCGAGACGGCGTGCTCCGCTACCGAGGCGCTCCGGACGGCGACTACGACGACGCCTCCCAGGCCGCCGCCTGGGTGCGCGAGGCGCTCGACGCGGTCCTCACCGGGCGCGAACCGGCCATGCCCGAGACCCCGGCCGTCGGCTGCGGGGTCAAATGGAAGCCCTGAGCCGCGCCGGATGACCACCCGGCGCAGACTCGTCCGCGTTCCCGCCTCGTCGGCCAACCTCGGCCCCGGCTACGACGTGCTCGCCGCCGCGCTCGCGCTCCATATCGAGCTCGAGGTCGAGGAGGCGGGCGAGTTCTCGGTCGAGGCCGACGGGCTGGACGTGCCGCTCGACCGCTCCAACCTGATCGTGCGGGCGTTCGAGACCCTGCACCCGGCCGGCCAGATCAGGTTCCGGATCAGCAGCGAGGTCCCGCTCTCGGCCGGGCTCGGCTCGAGCGCCGCCGCGATCGTCGCGGGCCTGCTCGCGGCCGACCACCTCTACGAGCTCGCGCTCGAGCCCGCCGACGTGCTCGCCCGGGCGGCGGAGATCGAGGGCCACCCCGACAACGTCGCGGCGGCCCTCCACGGCGGCTTCGTCCTCTGCTCTCAGGACCGCGAGGGGCTGACGGCGACCCGGCTGGATCCGCCCCAAGGAGTCGAGGGCGTGCTGGTGATCCCGACTGGCGAGCAGGTGCCCACGAAGGAGGCGCGCGAGGCGATCCCGGCGCAGGTCCCGCACTCGGACGCCGTCGCCAACGTCGCCGCCGCGTCGGAGCTCGTGCTCGGCATCGAGCGCTCGGACCTGGCGCTGATCGAGCGCGGACTGGCCGACCGGCTTCACCAGCCCCAGCGCGCCCACCTCTATCCCCGCTCGATGGAGGTGCTCGACTTCGCCTTCGAGCTCGGCGCACTCGGCGCCACGATCTCGGGCGCGGGCCCGACCGTGCTCGTCTGGTCCTTCTGGCAGAGCACCGGCAAGGTGGTCGACGCGCTCAAGGAGCGGGTCGGCGAGTGGGCCGAGGTCCGGCGCGTACCATTCAGCGCGATGGGCGCCGACGTCCCGCAGCTCTAGCGATGGGAGAGTCCCGCCTCTCACTCTGGTCCGAGGACTCGGTCCTCTCGATCGCCTCGAAGGGATCGGCGCTCTCGGTCGGCTCGGTGGGCTCGTTCGCGTCGATCGGCTCGATCGGCTCCGCCGCCTCCTCGTTCTCGGTCGCCTCGGTCGCTTCGTTCGGCTCGACGATGTCGGCGGCCTCGGCGTTCTCGGTGATGTCCGCCGGCCAGTCCGAGGCCGTGATGGGGGAGCAGGACGCGCGGGCGGCGGCGATCAGCGCCGCTACGCTCGCGGTCGTCGCGATGCTCGTCGGCGCCTGGGCGGTGCGCTCGCTGCGCGGCTGACGCACCGCGGCCCGCGCCCGGCACAGCCGCGGCCGCGGGGGCCGCCGCCCTCGGCCGCGGCGGCAAGCCGCGGCTCCGAGAGAGAGCGGCCAGCGTCCGCTAGAGCAGTCCGACTTGGCGCAGGATCGAGACGGAGTCCGAGTAGACGTCCTTGCGCTTCACCAGGCCGTCCTCGAAGGGGATCACGTCGACCCCGTTCCATTCGACGCGCTGTCCGGTCGGAGCCGCGACGAGGTCGCCGCGGCGCATCTCGTTCCTGTGCGTGGCCGTCGCGGTCCACTCCTGGGTGACGACCCCATCGCGGACGTAGAGCCGCCGCGTCTCGAAGTGGATGTCGGGCCACGTCTCGAAGATCGCGCCGATGTGCGCGCGTACGTCGTCGCCCTGGGCGACCTCGCCGGCGGTGTGATTCTCGAACACCATGTCCGGCGCGTGCATCGACATGATCGCGTCGAGATCGTGGGAGTTCCACGCGTCGTTGTAGCGCGCGATTGTCTCCGCGAGGTCGATCGCGCGAGGCTACCAGCGGGCCTTTACGAGGACTCGTTCGCGAGGACTCGTTCGCGAGGCTGGAGCGGGCGCGCGCCCAGTACGATCCCGACCGGATCTTCCGCGCCAACCACGAGATCCGGGTCACCGCCTGAGGGGAGGACAGATGTCAGAGGGCTACACGGTCAAGAGCTGGGATGAGTTCGAGGAGATGGACGGCTCCGGTGGCTGCCACTGGCGCCTGGCGCGGAAGTCGCTCGGCGCCGATGCGTTCGGCTTCAACATCGTCGACATCGAGCCCGGCGGCGAGCTCCCCGCGCACGACGAGTCGCACAGCGGCCAGGAGGAGGTGTTCGCCGTGTTGGACGGGGAGGGAGTGATCGTCGCCGGCGACGAGGAGCACCCTGCGCCCGCCGGCACCTTCGTTCGCTACGCGCCCGACGTGAGGCGGACGATCCGCAACCGGTCCGACTCGCCGATTCGGATCCTCCTGATCGGCGTGCCCGGCGACTCCGGCTACAAGCCGCTCTCCTGGGCCTGATCGTCCCCGGCGCCCGCCGCTAGCAGTGCCTGAACCCGAAGCCTCTCACGCTCGCCCGCAGCGCAGCCACCGCCCCTTCGTACCCCTGCAGCAGTGGGAACATCCGAAAGAACTTCCCGCGCTTCCCGGCCCGGGCCGCGCGGCCGAGTAGGTCCTCGGCGCTCCGCTGGTTGAGGATCCAATCGGCGACGGTCAGCTCGTCTCCGGGTGCGGCAGGCACAGTGGCGATGCGCGTCGTCATTGCCGTCAGCACCTTGTTCGTCCTGCCCAACGCCTTGCCGAAGCTCCGTGCGACTCGCTTCAGGCCCTCCTTGGGATCAAGCTGCTCGATCCTCGCCGGGCTCGGCTCCCTCACGGCCGCGAGTGATCTCTTCAGCTCCGGTGCGGCGGCCTGGCAGATCGGATCCACCTGCGCGACGTACTCGGCCCGAGTCGCCGCTCCCTGAGCCGGGGCGGCGACGAGCAGTACAGCGAGGCAGCAGACGATCAGCGGGGTCGCGAGGCGCATCGGGGCGCGGAGAGTAGGGGTGGACGGCCGCCCCCGCATCCGTGCAAACCCGCACTGGACGAACGTCAGCGCCGCCCGGCAAGGGGATCATCCCGCCGCTTCGGCCCGGGCGACGACGATCTCTGCCTGCTTGCGGGAGGCCTCGTCGATCATCTCTCCCTCGAGGGCGGCCGCCCCGGCGGCGCCGTCGAGGGCGCCGAGCACGGCGCGGGCCCGGTCGACCTCATCCGCGTTCGGGGTGAAGAGCTCGTTCAGGGGCTCGAGCTGTGACGGGTGGATCGCCCACTTGCCGTCGTAGCCGAGCGCCCGCGCCTCGGCGGCGGAGGCGCGGAGCCCGTCCTCGTCCTCGATCGCGAGGTAGGGGCCGTCGATCGCCGCGAGGCCGGCGGCGCGGGCGTTGACGAGGACGGTCTCACGCGCGAAGTGCCAGCGGTCCCCCGGGTACTCCGCGGCGGCGGGGCGACCGAGCGAGGCGGCGAGGTCGGCGAAGCCGACGATCAGGGACTCGAGCCGCTCCGAGGAGGATGCGATCTCGCGGACGGCGACGAGCCCCGCGGCGGTCTCGATCAGGGCCTGGATGCCGATCTCGCCGTCGAGCAGCGAGTCGACGGCCAGGACGCCATCCGGACCCTGGCACTTCGGGATCACGAGGCTCGAGAGGCTGCCGCCGGCGGCGGCGAGGTCGCCGACGTCGCGCTCCCACCACTCGCCCCCCACGGCGTTGACGCGAACGGCGACGGCGGGGGCCTTCCAGCTCTCCCGGACCGCGGCGGCAGCGGCGGCCCGCGCGGCGTCCTTCGCGCCGGGTGGGACCGAGTCCTCGAGGTCGATCACCACCTCGTCCGCGGGCAGCGTGCGAGCCTTCTCCAGCATCTTCCCGGAGGAGGCCGGGACCGAGAGGCAGGAGCGGCGCGGGCGCACGATTTCGCGAGCATAGTCTCGAAATCGGCTAGCCTCGTGCCCCTCGTCACGAGCGCCCGACGCTCGCCGGGTGCGGGAGAGGTGAAACGGTGGAAGCGACCCAGCGGACGGTGCTCGACGGACCCCATTTCGAGGACCTGGAGGTCGGGCGCGTCTACACCGAGGCGCCGGCTCTCACACTCACCTCCGGCCACGCCGCCGTGCACCAGGCGCTCGTCGGAGACCGGCTGCGGCTGGCGCTCGACGCCGAGCTCTGCTCGCTCGTCACAGGTGCGCGGCGGCTGCTCGCCCACCCGGCGCTGGTCTCCGACGTGGCGATCGGCCAGTCGACCGAGCCGAGCCGGCGGGTGCTCGGCAACCTCTTCTATCGGGGCATGGTGCTGCTCCGGCCCGTCTTCATCGGCGACACCCTGCGGACGACGACCGAGATCGTCGCCCTGAAGCAGAACCGGCGCCGCGACGACGGCAGCGCGACGGGCCTCGCCGTGCTTCGCGTTCGCACCGAGAACCAGGCCGGTGAGGAGGTGCTCGACTTCTGGCGCTGCCCGATGGTCCCGCTCCGCGACGGCGCCGCGGAGACGGGACACGCCGACAGCTTCGAGGCGATCCCAGACGCGCCCGATCCCCAGGCTGTCGCTGCGGCGGTCCCCACCGGCTGGGACCTGGACGCGTTCCGGGAGAGCTCGCCAGGCGAGCACTTCGCGGACCTCGCCGAGGGCACGACGATCGAGGTGGCCGGACGTGACACGGTCACCGCTGCGCCGGAGCTCGCGAGGCTGACGCTGAACCTGGCCAAGGCCCACACGGACCCCGGCTCGACGGCCGCCGGGCGCCGCCTCGTCTACGGGGGCCACACGATCGGGGTCGCCGCAGCGCAGGCCACCCGGGCAGTTCCCAATCTGGTCACGGTCGTCGCCTGGCGCAGCTGCGACCACCTCGGGCCGGTCTTCGAAGGCGACGTGCTCGGGACGACGCTTTCGATCGAGGGGAAGCGGGAGCTCGACGGGGAGGGCGGGCTGGTCGAGCTTCGCGCGCTGGTCGCGGCCGAGCCGGCCGGCGGGGGAGACCGGCGGGACGTCCTCGACTGGAACTTCACCGCGGTGATGGCTTGAACGGAGAGGAGAGGCTGACGTGACCGGAATCCTGGCTGGAATGCGCGTCGTCGAGGGGTCCGCCTTCGTTGCTGCGCCGCTCGGCGGCATGACCTTGGCGCAGCTCGGCGCCGACGTGATCCGTTTCGACCCGATCGGGGGAGGTCTCGACCAGAACCGCTGGCCGGTCAACGACGAGGGGAGAAGCCTGTTCTGGGCCGGGATGAACAAGGGCAAGCGCTCGATCCAGATCGACCTCCGCTCCTCGGCCGGCAAGGAGCTCGCGACGGGGCTGATCGCCGGCCCGGGCGAGGACGCCGGCCTCTTCCTGACCAACTTCCCGGTCCGGGGCTGGCTCGACTACGAAGCGCTCCGCGAGCGGCGCCGCGACCTGGTGATGGTCAGCATCACGGGCAACCACGACGGGTCCTCCGCCGTCGACTACACGATCAACCCGGCGACCGGGTTCCCCTGGGCGACGGGACCGCGCAACCTGTCCGTCCCCTTCAACCACCTGCTGCCGGCGTGGGACGCGATCACCGGCACCCTCGCGGCGGGCGGGCTGCTCGCCGCCGAGCGCCACCGGAGCCGGACCGGCGAGGGGCAGAAGGTTACCGTCGCCCTCTCGGACGTCGCCTTCGCGATGGTCGGCAACCTCGGCAAGATCGCCGAGGCCCAGGTGCTGCGACGCGAGCGCCACAAGGAGGGCAACTACCTGTACGGCGCGTTCGGCCGCGACTTCCTGACGAAGGACGGCCGCCGGATCATGATCGTGGCGCTGACCCGGCGCCAGTGGGAGAGCCTCGTCGACGCCACCGAGCTTGGCGAGGCGTTCGAGAGGGTCGAGCAGATGCTGGGGCTCGACCTTTCGCTCGAGGGGGACCGGTTCGAGGCGCGCGAAGTGCTCGGGGCGATCATCAAGCCCTGGACGACGGCGCGGACTATGGAGCAGATACGCGACGTCTTCGACGCGAGCGGGGTTTGCTGGGGGCCGTACCAGACCTTCATGGAGATGGTCGACCACGACCCGCGCTGCTCGAGCGCGAACCCGATGTTCGAGGAGGTCGAGCAGCCGGGAATCGGCTCGTATCTGATGTCGAGTTCGCCGCTCGGCTTCACCGAGGTCGACAGGGTTCCGGTCCGCCGTGCACCCCTCCTCGGCGAGCACACCGAGGAGATCCTCGCCGACATCCTCGGGCTGGGCGAGGGCGAAATCGGCCGCCTCCACGACGAGGGGGTCGTCGCCGGCCCGGTGGCCGCCGCGGCCTGACCCGCCCCCGGGCGCCGCGTCAGGGCAGCAGTGTGCCGCCCGGAGGCGTGACCCAGACGCGCTCGGCGAACCTCGCGACGACCTCGGGCTCGAGGTCCGCGACCGTGCTTCCGGAGAGCTCGAGCAGCTTCGCGAGCTCCTGCCAGCCCGTCTTCACGGGCATCACCTTCGCCTCGAGTCCGCCACCCGACAGGCCCCGCAACCCGGCCGCGAGCGCCCGCGCGTCCTCGGCGGTTAGCTCTCCGAACGGCTTGTAGCGGTCGCCGACGTAGACCTGGCGGGCGAGGAGATCGTCGCTGGGAGCGGCCATCCAGTCCTCGATTGTCGCGCACGACAGCGCGCAATTCCGACTGATTTCGTCGCGCTTGACATCCCCAAGACCCCGGAGTAGCGTCGCTTCGCCGGGTGCAGCTGCCTCGAACAGACAAGCACCGGCAAGCGAGGAGCGCAGATGTGCCTGGCTATCCCGGGCCAAGTCATCGCGGTGACCGACGAGTCGAATCGACTCGCGAAAGTCGACGTCGCGGGCGTTCAGCGCAACGTCAACATCGGGCTCCTCGACGAGGAGGGTGACCCGGCCGGGCCCGGCGACTGGGTGTTGATCCACGTCGGCTTCGCACTCTCCAAGGTGGACGAGGAGGAGGCGCAGGCGACGCTCGAGCTGCTCCAGGGGATGGGCCAGGACTACGAGCAGGAGCTGGAGGAGCTGAAGGCGAGCGTGATCGAATGAGCAGCCGGCATTGCCAATGGACGACGCGACGTCTCCGCCCGGGGAGCGGGGAGAGGATCACGGGCTGATGAGCGAGGGCCCCCGCCACGGTTGCGACCACGTCGAGGGTTGCATCACCTGTGGCGACGAGGCCGCCGCGATGCGCATCGAACGGATCGACGGCGAGCGGGAGCTCGCCCTGTGTGTGACTGAGGACGGGGCGAGGAGGAGCGTCGAGATCGCCCTCGTCCAGCCGGTCAGCGAGGGTGACACGGTCCTCGTTCACGCCGGCGCCGCGATCGGGCGGGTGGCCGAGGAGGTTTCGGCGTGAGCATGCGCTACGTCGACGAGTACCGCGACGCCGAGATCGGCCAGGCGCTGGCGGGCAAGATTCTCGGCTCGATCGAGCCCGGCCGCCACTACAAGGTGATGGAGGTGTGCGGCGGCCACACCCACTCCATCTACAAGTACGGGATCGACGACCTCCTACCGGAGAACGTCGAGCTGGTCCACGGCCCCGGCTGCCCCGTCTGCGTGATGCCGATGGGGCGGATCGACGACGGGATCGCGATGGCGAACGAGGAGGGCGTGATCTTCACCTGCTTCGGCGACATGATGCGCGTTCCCGGGTCGAAGAAGACGTTCACCGACGCCAGGGCCGAGGGCGCCGACATCCGGATGGTCTACTCGCCGCTCGACGCGCTGCGGATCGCGAAGCAGAACCCCGACCGCGACGTCGTCTTCTTCGCGATCGGATTCGAGACCACCGCCCCCTCGACCGCGCTGACGCTGAAGCGCGCGAAGGCGGAGGGGGTGGGCAACTTCTTCTGCATGTGCAACCACGTCACGATCGTGCCCCCGCTGCGGGCGCTGCTCGACTCGCCCGACCTGCGCCTCGACGGCTTCATCGGCCCGGGTCACGTCTCGACCGTCGTCGGCGCCAGGCCCTTCGAGTTCATCCCGGCCGACTACGGCAAGCCGATCGTCGTGTCGGGCTTCGAGCCGCTCGACATCCTCCAGTCGATCCACATGATCCTCACCCAGCTCGCCGAGGCCCGCGCCGAGGTCGAGAACCAGTACTCACGGGTCGTCCCCTACGAGGGGAACGTAGCCGCCCTCAAGGTGATGGCCGAGGTCTTCGAGCTCCGCCCCCACTTCGAGTGGCGGGGCCTCGGGTTCATCTCGCAGAGCGCCCTGAAGCTGAGCGACGCCTACGCCGACCTCGACGCGGAGCGCCGTTACGAGGTGCCCGGCGTGCGCGTCGCGGATCCGAAGGCCTGTCAGTGCGGCGAGGTGCTGAAGGGCGTGATCAAGCCGTGGGAGTGCAAAGTGTTCGGGACCGCCTGCACCCCCGAGCACGCGATCGGCACCTGCATGGTCTCTCCCGAGGGCGCCTGCGCCGCCTACTACAACTACGGCCGCTTCGCCCGCGAGAAAGAGGTGGTCTGATGGCGGAGCGCGGAGTCCTTCGGACCGAGCCCGGGAAGCCGGATGCCGGCGTCTCCGAGCGCGAGCAGAAGATCCTCGGGATCATCGAGACCGCGCGCGCAAAGCGCCCGAGGTTCAAGGACGAGACCGTGACGATGGCTCACGGCGCGGGCGGCAAGGCGACCCAGACGCTGATCGAGGGGCTGCTCGTCCCGGCGCTCGGATCCGAGTCGCTGGAGGAGCTGGGCGACTCGGGCGTCGTCCGCATCGACGGCCTCGGGCTGGCGATCTCGACGGACAGCTTCGTGGTCCGGCCGATGCGCTTTCCGGGCGGCTCGATCGGGGAGCTCGCCGTGAACGGGACGGTCAACGACCTCGCGATGGCGGGGGCGGAGCCGATCGCGTTGAGCCTCTCGCTGATCCTCGAGGAGGGCCTTCCGGCCGAGGACCTGCGGACCGAGGTCGAGGCGATCGCGGGCGCCGCCGAGGCGGCGGGCGTGGAGATCGTCACCGGCGACACCAAGGTCGTCGAGCGCGGCCATGCCGACGGTATGTATGTCTGCACGGCCGGCGTCGGCAAGCTGGATGACCGCGCGCAGCTCTCCACCTCGTCGCTTCAGCCGGGCGACAGGATCATCGTCTCCGGGTCGATCGGCGAACACGGGACCGCGATCATGCTCTCGCGCGGCGAGTTCGAGCTGGAGTCGGAGATCGCGTCAGACACCCGGTCGCTGTGGCCGGCGACGGATGTCCTGCTCTCAGCCGCTGGGGCGTCGCTGCGCTGCATGCGCGATGCGACGAGGGGGGGCGTGGCATCGGCGCTGAACGAGCTCGCGCGCGCATCGGGGGTCGCGATGACGGTCAGGGAGGGCGACGTTCCCGTCCACCCGTCGGTTGCCGGGGCCGCAGAGATGCTCGGGATCGATCCGATGTACATCGCGAACGAGGGGAAGTTCGTCGCGTTCGTCGCCCCCGAGCGCAGCGAGGAGGCTTTGGCGGCCCTCCGGAAGGTGGAGGGCTGCGAGGACGCCGTCGAGATCGGCGAGGTGAAGACGGAGCCACCGGGGATGGTCCTGGTGGAGACCGCTTTCGGCGGCAAGCGCGTGATGGACATGCTCGCAGGCGACCCCCTGCCGAGGATCTGCTGATGAGGAGACCGGGAGCAAGGCCCAGGGCCCACGAGAAGTAGAGAGGAGAAGCGAATGCCAGCGACGGAGTTCGTACCCGATCAGTCCGCGACGGAGGCGGTCGAGGCACACGTGATCTGGATGACGACTGGGTTGGGCTGCGACGGGGACTCGGTCGCGATGACCTCCGCCGTGGACCCGAGCCTGGAGGACATAGTCACCCAGGCGATCCCGGGGATGCCGAAGGTGATCGTCCACAACCCGGTGCTGGCATACGAGAACGGCGAGGAGTTCATGCAGGCGTGGTACGACGCCGAGGCAGGCGAGCTCGACCCGTTCGTGCTCGTGGTCGAGGGCTCGATCCCGAACGAGGACCTGAGCGGCGAGGGCTACTGGGCCGCGATGGGCACCGACCGCGACACCGGCCAGCCGATCACGACCAACGAGTGGGTCGATCGGCTCGCGCCGAAGGCCGCCGCGGTCGTCGCGCTCGGCACCTGCGCCACCTACGGTGGGATCCCGGCGATGAAGAACAACCCGACCGGAGCGATGGGCTTGCCCGACTACCTCGGGTGGGACTGGAAGTCGACCGCCGGGCTGCCGGTCGTCTGCATCCCGGGGTGCCCTGCGCAGCCGGACAACACGACCGAGTCGCTGCTGTATCTGGCGCTCCACCTGGCCGGCCGCGCGCCGGTCCCAGACCTCGACGAGGCGCACCGGCCGACGTGGCTGTTCGGCCGCACGGTGCGCGAAAGCTGCAACCGCGGCGGCTTCGCCGAGCAGGGCGAGTTCGCGACCGAGTACGGAGCCGACCACCGCTGCCTCGTGAAGCTCGGCTGCAAGGGGCCCGTGGTGAAGTGCAACGTGCCCGTCCGTGGCTGGCAGAGCGGGGTAGGCGGCTGTCCCAACGTCGGCGGCATCTGCATGGCCTGCACGATGCCGGGGTTCCCCGACAAGTACATGCCGTTCATGGAGGAGGACCGGTGGGGGGCCGCAGCCGAGAGCATCATCAAGTTCACCTACGGGCCGATCGTTCGCGGAATGCGCAGACGTCACGTCCGCCGGAAGTACGACCGCGAGCCCGAATGGCGGGTACCCGGCAACCAGCTGAAAACGGGCTACAGGTCTCGATCCGCCGGCTACGCGCCGCCGGGGTCCTGACGACATCGAAAGCGAAAAGCGAGAGGAGAGACCAGATGGCAACCGCACAGACACCGACCGAGAGGAAGGTCGCGGTCAAGGAGATGTCGTGGGACCCGATCACCCGGATCGTCGGCAGCCTCGGCATCCACACGGAGATCGATTTCGACGCCAAGAAGGTCGAGAAGTGCTACTCGACTTCGATGATCTTCCGCGGCTTCGACATCTTCATGAAGGGGATCGATCCGCGCGACGCCCACTTCATCACCAGCCGCATCTGCGGAATCTGCGGCGACAACCACTGCACCACCTCGTGCATCAACCAGAACATGGCGTACGGCGTCAAGCCACCGCCCCTGGGTGACCTCGGCTACAACCTCGCGGAGGCCGCCGATTACATGTTCGACCACGCGATCTTCAACGACTGCATGGCGAACGTGGACTTCTGCGAGCAGATGGTCAAGGAGACGAACCCGACGCTGCTCCAGAAGGCCGAGTCGACCGCGGCGCCTCATGGCGACATCCATAGTTACAAGACGATCGCCGACATCATGCGGGCGCTCAACCCGTTCACCGGCGACTTCTACCTGGAGACCCTGCAGGTGGCGCGCTACACGCGCGAGATGTACTGCCTGTTCGGTGGCCGGCACACCCACCCCTCGACGATCATGCCGGGTGGGGTCAGCGTCGACATCACGCACCAGACCTGCACCGACTACTACGTGCGGCTGATGCGCTACATCGACTACGTGAAGCGATCGGTGCCGATGCACGACGACCTCTATGACTTCTTCCTGCAGGAGCTGCCGGGGTACGACATGGTCGGGTATCGCGACAGCGACCTGATCTGCTGGGGTTATTTCGACGACCCCGACTACGTCGACTACGACTACCGGACGATGCCCGAGTGGGGCCGGAAGCGCTACGTGACTCCCGGCGTCGCCTTCAAGGGTGAGCTGATCACGACGGACCTGGTCGAGATCAACCTGATGATGCGGATCCTGCTCGGCAGCTCGTACTTCGACGACTGGACGAACGAGGAGACATTCGTGACCCAGGATCCGCTCGGGAACCCGGTCGACAAGCGCCACCCATGGAACAAGGTGACCCTGCCGAAGCCGCAGAAGCGCGACTGGGCCGACAAGTACAGCTGGGTGGCGTCGCCGCGCATGTACGACGAGCGCAACGACACCCACGTCGCAAACGACACCGGGGGCGGCCCGTTCGCCCGACAGTGGGTGACGGCGAAGGCCGGCCTCGTCGACTTCGGCTACGTGAAGGCGACCGGGCACAGCCTGCAGATGGTGCTGCCGCGGACCGCGAGCCAGCCCGAGATGGAGCTGGAGTGGAACGTCCCGGAGAAGTCCAACGCGATCGAGCGGGACCGCGCCCGCACGTATCACCAGGCGTACTCGGCCCTGATCGGGCTGCATTGCCTGGAGCGGGCGCTGACGGAGGTCCGCGCGGGCCGCACGAAGTCGTGGAACGACTTCAAGGTCCCGAACGAGGCGGTTTCCGTCGGCTTCTGCGAAGCGGCCCGTGGGGTGCTCTCGCACCACATGGTGATCCGCGACGGCAAGGTGGCCAACTATCAGCCGTACCCGCCGACGCCCTGGAACAGCAACCCACGGGACACCTACGGGACGCCCGGGCCCTACGAGGACGCGGTGCAGAACACGCCGATCTTCGAGGAGAACGGCCCCGAGGACTTCAAGGGGGTCGACATCATGCGGGCGGTGCGGAGCTTCGATCCGTGCCTCCCGTGCGGGGTCCACATGTACACGGGCAAGGGCCGGGTGCGCAAGGTCATGCACACGCCCACCGGGATGAGCTGAGGGGGCGGACCGGAGTGCCCACCGAGGCGACGAGGACGCCGCCCGAGAGGAACGGGAACGCGGGCGGCGTCGAGGATGCCGCGTTGCTGGTCGAGCGCGTCCAGGAACTGAGCGACGCGGTCGACATGCTCGAGGACCCGCGGGCGAGGGGGCTCGCCCAGGAACTGCTCGGGGCGGTCCTCGAGCTCTACGGCGACGGCCTCGAGCGGATCGTCGCCGCGATCGAGGAGGCCGGCGAGGCCGGTGCCTCGATCCGCGAGCGGCTCGCCGACGACGGGACGGTTGCGAGCCTGCTGCTGATCCACGACCTCTACCCGGTCCCGATCGCGGAGCGGGTCGAGGAGGCGCTCGAGTCGGTGCGCCCGTACATGGACTCGCACGGCGGCAACGTCGAGCTGCTCGGGCTCGAGGGGGACGTCGCACGGCTGCGGCTGCAGGGCAGCTGCGAAGGCTGCCCGGCCTCATCGGCGACGCTCGAGCTCGCGATCAAGTCGGCGCTCGAGGAGGCGGCGCCTGATTTGCAGGGGATTCAGGTCGAGGGCCTCGAGGATCCCCACCAGCGGGCCGCGCTCGAGATCTCCGGCACCGAGCTGCCCGTCGTTCAGGCAGGGCCCGGCAGCGAGGGGGGCGGCGCCGCTCCGCAGCAAGGGCCGGTCTGGCACGAGCTGAACGGTGAGCTCGACGGCCTCGCCGAAGGCGACCTGACCACGATCGAGGTCGGCGGCACGAACCTGATCGTCGCCCTCGTCGACGGCTCGATGCTGGCCTACCTCGATTCCTGCCCCTCCTGCGAGTCCGCCCTCGGGGACTCGGACCTCAGCGACGGGGTGCTTGCCTGCCCCGCATGCGAGCGGCGCTACTTCCTGCCTCGTGCCGGCCGCTCACTCGACGACGATCGACTTCACCTCGGCCCCGTTCCGTTGCTCGGCTCGGAGGGGAGGTTGCGGGTGGCCCTGCCCAGATGAGCTCGGGGAACGGTCGCCGCGACTCGATCGACGACAAGGTGGCCGCCAGACGGCGGTCGACGATGATCGCGAACCTGCGCAGGCTCGCCGAGGGGGCGCCGGGCGCAGCCGATCCCGGCGCCGGGACGCTCGAGGAGGGCTGCGACCTGTGCGGAGCCGGCATCCAGGAGAACCACAATCACCTCCTGCACCTGACCGAGCGCCGGATCGTCTGCGTGTGCGCGAGCTGCTGGGCGCGCCGGGCGGCGGACCCCGACTACCGGCCGACGGGCAGCAGGGTCCTGTGGCTCGAGGAGTTCGAGCTCAGCGACGACGTCTGGGGGCGACTGCAGATCCCGATCGGCCTCGCCTTCTTCATGTGGAGCAGCGGCACGGGCTCGATGGTCGCGATGTATCCGAGCCCGGCCGGTGCGACCGAGTCGGAGCTCGAGCTGACCGCGTGGGCGGACCTGAAGGAGGCGAACCCCGTCCTCGACACGCTCGAGCCGGACTCCGAGGCGCTGGTCGTGAACCGGATCTCCGAGCCGGCCCAGTTCGCGATCGTGCCGATCGACCGGTGTTACGCCTTGGTCGGCGCTGTGAAGGCCAACTGGGAGGGGATCTCGGGTGGAGCAGCGATCGAGCGCGAGGTCCCGCGCTTCTTCGAGGAGATCCGCGAGCGAGCGCGGGTGACCGGGCGATGAGCCTGCCGCTCCCGGCCTCGGGTTCGGATCGCGACGGCGCCGGCCGGGTGCGCGGGATCGCCGGGCGGCCCGCGCGGGTCGATGCCGACGTCGGCGGGCGGGGACCCGCCGAGACGGCGCCGACGTCGGGACAGCCCTGGCTCAGATTCGAGGTCGCCGACGTCACCGCGATCATGCACGCTGCCGCGCCGACGCTCTCGTTCACGCTCGAGATCGAGGACGGCTCCGGGCGCGAGGTCTTCATGGCGGCCCTATCGGTGATGATCCAGATCGAGCCGGTCAAGCGCCGCTACGAGCCGGAGGAGCGGGAGCGGCTCGCCGAGCTGTTCGGCGAGCCGCATCGCTGGTCGACCTCGGCGCAGCGGATGCTGTGGTCGACCGAGTCCGTGCTCGTCCAGGGGTTCACCGGGCGGACCTCGGTGCAGGTGCCGCTGCTCTGCAACTACGACCTCGAGCTCGCGGCGACCCGCTACTTCCACGCCGTCGACGGCGGCGAGGTGCCGCTCGCGTTCCACTTCAACGGCAGCGTCTACTACCAGGCCGAGAACGGCGGCCTCCAGATCACCCAGATCCCCTGGGACAGCGCCGCCGACTTCAAGCTGCCCGTCGAGACCTGGAAGCGGATGATCGATGCCTACTACCCGTATCGCGGCTGGCTGCCGCTCCAGCGCGAGACGCTCGAGGCCGTCCGGACCTACAAGGTGGCGCGCGGGCTACCGACCTACGATCAGGCGGTCCGCGAGCTGCTGGACGAGGGCGAGCGAGACCAGGACGGCGGCCGATGAGCCGGCCAGGCGTGGAGGAGCTGGTCAGCTCGCTGCTCTACGAGGGCTATGCCCTCTACCCGTACACCCCCGGGGCGACCAAGAACGCGACCCCGACGCCGTTCGGGATCGTCTATCCGCCCGGGTACGCCGAGACTCAGCCCGCCGCTTTCGCGATGGCGCGCCTCGATGCGGTCCTGATCGCGGGCCCCGAGGCGGAGCTCCACGCGACGGTCCGCTTCCTGCAGGCGGCGGGAGAGCGGCACAAGGCATCGGAACGGCGCCTCGAGCTCGGGCCGCTCACGCTCGCCGCGCTCGCCGCGCTCGAGCGGGGGACCGGGGAGGAGTTCCGCTTCGAGGCCGAGGGCGAGGGCACGGGCGTGTCGGGGCGGATCCGGATGCGGGCCGAGCTGCTCGGCCCCGATCTCGCCAGGGTCAGGCTCTGCGTCCACAACGACACCCCGATCGAGGACCCGGCGGGGGCGACGCGCGCCGAGGCGCTCCGCCACAGCCTCCTCTCCGTGCATCCGCTGCTCGAGGTCGAGGGAGGACGGTTCGCGTCCCCGCTCGAGCGCGACGGCGAGGTCGGCGCCGCGGTGAGCGGCTGCGAGCCGGTCAACACGTTCCCGGTGCTCGCTGAGGACGGCGATCGCGCCGTGCTCGGCGCCGCGATCGTGCTGCCCGAGCACCCGGAGCTGGCCCCGGAGAGCATCGGCAACCTGTTCGACAACACCGAGATCGAGGAGGCGCTCCTACTCCACGTCCAGACGCTCTCCGACCTGGAGCAGGACTCGATCGGCGAGCAGGACCCGGCGGTCCGCGAGATGATCCAGCGCGCTCAGGGCGTCAGCGGCGAGGAGATGCTCGGGCTGCATGGGCGCCTCACCTTCAAGGAGCCGGACGAGGGAGAGGCCGCTGACGAGCCGGTCGAGGCCAATGCGCACCGCCAGCCGCCGCCGGGCAGCGACGAGATCCAGGGCGAGGAGGAGACCGAGGTGTCGGGCCTCCACCTCCGCCGCGGCGACAAGGTGGTGCTACGGCCGGGCACCGACGGCGACGTCTTCGACAGGATCCTGCACGGACGGACGGCGACGATCGAGCGCATCTACCGGGGCTACGACGAGCGCATCTACCTCGGGGTCACGGTCGACGACGACCCCGGCCAGGAGCTGCTCCGCGAGACGGGCCGCTATCTGTTCTTCTTCGGGGACGAGGTGGAGGTGAAGGGATGAACGAGATGAGGGAGATGGAGGCGCAGATCCTGGTCGCGGGCGTGGGCAACTCGTGGCTGACCGACGACGGGTTCGGGGGCCACGTCGTCAAGGAGCTCGAGCGGCGCGATCTGCCGAGCGGGGTGCAGGTGATGGACTTCGGCACCGGAGGGCTCGACCTCGCCTACGAGGTGATGCGCGGCTACCACGGGCTGATCCTGATCGACGCCAGCCGGCAGGGCGGCGAGCCCGGCTCGCTCTACGTCCTCGAGCCCGACCCCGATCAGATCGAGGCCGGGATCGAGGACGGCGAGGTGCTGAGCCCCCACGGCATGGACCCGCAGACCGTGCTGCGCTTCGTCAAGGCCGTGCACGGCTGGCCGGGCAAGGTCGTGGTGGTGGCCTGCGAGCCCGAGGAGGTCGAGGAGATGGGGATCGAGCTCTCGGAGCCCGTCAGGGCGTCGGTCGACCGCGCGATCGAGCTGGTGATCGAGCAGGTCGAGATGATGCGCCGCGACGCGCTCGCCGAGCAGGCCGAGCCGCGCGCGGAGCGGAAGGCGGCCGGCTGATGCACGAGCTCTCCCTCGCGGGTGCGATCCACGAGACTGTCACCCGGCACGCCGAAGGTCGACCGGTTCGCTCGGTGCAGATGCGGATCGGGAGGCTGCGCCAGGTCGTCCCCGACTCGCTCGAGTTCTACTTCGGGATCGTCGCCAGGGACACCCCGGTCGAGGGGGCGGCGCTCGAGCTCGAGCTGGTCGACGCGCTGCTGCGCTGCGGGGTCTGCGACAGCGAGTGGGATCCGGCGCCGCCTCCCGCCGAGGTCGAGGACGACCTGCTGCTGCCGCCGATGTTCCGCTGCCCGGCCTGCGAGGCGGGCGGTGGCGAGGTCGTTCGCGGCGAAGAGTTCGAGGTGGAATCGATCGTGGTCGAGGACCTGGCCCCGGCCGAGACCCGAAACGGCTGAGGAGGAGCGGGAATGCATCGCACCAAGATCAAGGTCACAGAGGACGCGCTCGATGCGAACACGACGATCGCGCAGGCAAACCGCGCCGACTTCGACCGCGATCGGGTCCGCGTCGTCAACCTGATGAGCGCCCCCGGCGCCGGCAAGACGAGACTGCTCGAGGCGGCGCTGCCCGGGCTCGGACCGAGGGTCGGCGTGCTCGAGGGGGACGTCCAGGGGAGCATCGACGCCGACCGGCTCGCCGCCCTGCACATCCCGGTCACGCAGCTCAATACGGACAACGGCTTCGGCGGCGAGTGCCACCTCGACGCCAACATGGTCCGGACGGCGCTGCCCGACCTGCCGCTCGCCGAGATCGACCTGCTCGTGGTCGAGAACGTCGGCAACCTGGTCTGCCCGGCCGAGTTCCGGATCGGCGAGGACGCCAAGGCGATGGTCTGCTCGGTGACCGAGGGCGAGGACAAGCCGCTCAAGTATCCGTTGATGTTCCGGACCTGCGAGCTCGTCGTCGTCAACAAGCTCGACCTGCTCGACCATCTCGACTTCGATCTCGACAAGTTCTTCCACAACCTCGACGCGGTCAATCCGGACGCCGAGCGGATGCTCGTCAGCGCCCGGACCGGCGAGGGCGTCGACGCCTTCGCGGCGTGGCTCACCGCGATCGCCGAGCGGGAGGGCGCAGCCGAGCCGGCAGCGACCGGCTGAGCATGGCCGGAACCGCAGCAGCGGGGGCGCTGCGCGACCGGGTCGCGACGCTCCTGGACGCGAGGCTGACCGCGAATCGCCTCTTCTTCGAGGCCGAGGCCGAGCGCCTCGCCAGGCTCTGCCACCAGATGGCGGAGCGGTTCGCGCGCGGCGGCCGCCTCGTCGCCCTCGGCCTCTCGCCGGCGGCGCGGACCGACGTCCGGCACGTGACCGTCGAGTTCGTCCATCCCGTGATCGTCGGCAAGCGGGCGCTGCCCGCGATCGGCCTGTCGCGGGAGGGTGGTCCGCTCTCCGAGCAGGCGCGGCTCGTCGTGGAGCCCGAGGACATCGCGATCGCCTTCGGCGCCGACGATCCGGACGGTGGCGACGAGGTGAGGAACGCTCTGGCCCTCGCCAAGAGGCGGGGCTGCCTGACGCTCGCCTTCACGGAAGCGGGCGCCGAGTGGGAGCTGCGGCCGCCGAGCGACGATCCCTACATCAGGCAGGAGCTCGCCGAGACCGCGTATCACGTGCTCTGGGAGCTGGTCCACGTCTTCTTCGACCATCGCGGCCTGCTCTCCGGGCGGGAGGTCGGGCCGGTGCACGACACCGGCGCGTCGAGCTTTCTGTACCCGTTCCTGTCCGAGTCCGAGCACGATCTCGAGGCGGTCGTGGAGGACGTCCGCCGCTCGGCGCTGCTGAAGGCGGCCGAGGTGGACGGGCTTCGCGCCCAGACGCTGGGCGACGGCGAGGACCAGCTGCTCGCCGCCGCGGACACCCTGCGGCGCTGCTTCGACGGCGGCGGCAAGCTGCTCGCCTGCGGCAACGGGGGTTCGGCCACGGACGCGATGGACGCCGTCGCCGATCTCCGCTATCCGCCGAGCGGGCGCGGATGGACGCAGCGACGCGCGATCGACCTGACCGAGGACACGGCGATCATCACGGCCGTCGGCAACGACATCGGCACCGAGGAGATCTTCCAGCGGCAGGTGATCGCCTACGGCCATGCAGGCGACTCGCTGCTCGTCCTCTCGACCAGCGGCAACTCCGAGAACATGATCGAGGCGCTCGCTGAAGCGCGCCGGCGCGAGATGAAGACCGTCGCGCTTGTCGGCTACGACGGGGGCAGGGTCGCCGCGGACGATCTCGCCGACCATCTGATCATCACCCGCTCGCAGCACATCCCGCGCATCCAGGAGGCGCAGGCGAGCGCCTGGCACGTGCTGCGCGAGCTGATCGAGCAACCCGCGCGATCGCCCGCGCGATGACCGGGGCGCGCGTCGCGCGCAGGCGGCGGGTCCGCGCGCGCGTGGAGGGGACCGTCCAGGGCGTCGGGTTCCGCCCCTTCGTCTACCGGCTGGCCGGCGAGCTCGGCCTTGGCGGCTACGTCCTCAACGACGAGCAGGGGGTGCTGCTCGAGATCGAGGGGACCCCGGAGGCCGTCGACGCGTTCTTCGGCCGGCTCGCAGGCGAGGCGCCGCCGCTCGCCTCGGTCGAGCGGGTCTCCAGGGAAGAGGCGGAGCCGCACGGAGGCGCGCGGGAGTTCGTGATCGCGGTGAGCGAGGGGCGCGGCCGGGAGGCCGATGCCCCGGTTTCGCCGGACGCCGCGACCTGCCAGGAGTGCCTCGCCGAGCTGTTCGATCCCGGCGACCGCCGGTATCGCTATCCGTTCATCAACTGCACCAACTGTGGCCCCCGCTTCACGATCGTCCGCGGCGTCCCCTACGACCGCCCCCGGACGACGATGGCGGGATTCGAGATGTGCGCTCGCTGCCGCGCCGAGTACGAGGATCCCTCGGACCGCCGCTTCCACGCCCAGCCGAACGCGTGTCCCGACTGCGGCCCGCGGGTGCGCCTCGCCGGCCCCGGAGGCGAACCGGTTGACCCCCCAGACGATCCGGTCGCGGCCGCCGCCGCCGCCCTCCGGGCCGGGCGGATCCTCGCGGTGAAGGGGATCGGCGGGTTCCATCTCGCCTGCCGCGCCGACCACGAGGGGGCGGTCGCGGCGCTGCGGGCCCGCAAGCACCGCGAGGACAAGCCGTTCGCGCTGCTCGCGGCCGAACTCGCCGCCGCCTGCGCCCTGGTGGTCCTCGATCCCGCCGAGGAGGAGCTGCTGACCGGCCGCGAGCGGCCGATCGTGGTCGCGCGGCGCGCGCGTGGCGAGCACGTCGCGCCGTCGGTGGCGCCGGGCAAGCCGGACCTCGGCGTGATGCTGCCGTACGCGCCGCTGCACCATCTGCTCGCGCGCGACGCCGCGATCCCGCTCGTGCTGACGAGCGGCAACGTCTCCGACGAGCCGATCGCGTACCGCGACGCCGACGCGCTCGAGCGCCTCGCAGGGATCGCCGACCTCTTCCTCCTTCACGACCGCGAGATCGAGACGCGCACCGACGACTCCGTGGTCCGCTCGACCGAGGGCGGGCCGATCATGCTGAGGCGCTCGCGGGGCTACGTGCCCGACGCGTTGACGCTGCCCGTCGACGCGCCGCCGCTGCTGGCCTGCGGAGCGGAGCTGAAGAACACCGTCTGCGTCGCGAAAGGCCGACGTGCGTGGGTCGGGCAGCACATCGGGGACCTCGAGAACTTCGAGACCCTGCGGTCCTTCGTGGATAGCGCCTCGCACCTCGAGCGCCTCTTCGCCGTCGAGCCCGGGATCGTCGTCCACGACATGCACCCGGAGTACCTGTCGACGAAGTACGCGCTCGACCGCGAGGGGGTCGAGCGCCTCGCGGTCCAGCACCACCACGCCCACCTGGCGGCCTGCCTCGCCGAGCACGGAGAGGAGGGGCCGGCGATCGGGGCGATCTTCGACGGCACGGGCTATGGCCCCGACGGGACGATCTGGGGCGGCGAGCTGCTCGTCGGCGGCGGGGCCGGCTATGAGCGCGCGGGGATGCTTTGGCCCGTCCGGCTGCCCGGCGGCGCGGCCGCGATCCGTGAGCCGTGGCGGATGGCGTGCGCGTGGCTCGCCGTCGCCGGCGAGACCGACGCGCCGGAGGTTCCGGCCGGGCTTGCGGAGGACGTCGACGCGGCCGCCTGGGGCCAGGTCTGCGAGCTGCTCCGGACGGGCGTCGCCTCGCCCCCGACGACGAGCATGGGCCGCCTGTTCGATGCGGTCGCGGCGATCGCGGCCGTCCGCCCCCGGGTCAACTACGAGGGCCAGGCGGCGGTCGAGTTCGAGGCCGCGGCCGACCCTGCCGAGCGCGGCCGCTATGCCCTTCCCATCGTCGAGGCGGTCGAGGGGGCACTGATGCTCGATGCCCGCCCGCTGGTGCGAGCGGTGCGCGACGCATCCGCCGCCGGGCGGCCGCTCGGCGAGATCTCCGCTCGCGTCCACAACGCGGTCGCCGCAGCGACCGCGGATGCGCTGGCGCGCGAGGGCGAGCGCCGGGGCGTCGAGCTCGCGGTCCTCTCGGGCGGCGTCTTCCAGAACCGTCTCCTGCTCGAGCGCACGGCCGCCGCGCTGCGGGGCTCCTCGCTGCAGGTCCTTTTCCCAACGCGGCTGCCGCCGAACGACGGCGGGATCTCGTACGGACAGGCCGCAATCGCCGCGTACCGGCGGACGCGTTCGAGCTGAGGTCGCGTTTCAGATCGTCGGGCCCCAGCGGGGCCGCGCGGACCAGCCGGGGCCGACCCGCTCCCGAGCTCTCACCCGGCCCCGCCGGTAGACCTCGACCGGATGCGGGCCGATCGCCCAGGGGTGCGGGCCGATCGTCCCGTAGTGCTCGCGGACGTGCGCCTTGAGCTCGCCCCGGTGCAGCCCGCACGCGTATCGCGTCCGGCCGTAGAGCCCGCCCCCGTGCCAGACGAGCCAGTTCCCGGGCTCCGCGTCGAGGTAGGTCCCGAACAGCAGCTCCTGGAGCTGGGCCTCGAGCGAGCGGCGGGTGGCGCCGTCGGGCTCCGCCCCGCAGAACTCGCAGTTGAAGATGACGCGTACCGGCATTCCTTCAGGTTAGGCCGACGTACCAGAGCCCGAACACCAACCCGACGACCCCGAGCAGCGGAATCAAGACGCTCCTGTAGACCGGCTCGACGATCGGACGGGTGAGGATCCACGCGAAGCACGCCGTGAACGCGGCCATCGAGACGATCGACATCGGCGCGAACACCGCCAGCGCAGCTGCCGCCTCGAGCTGGGTCGGCAGGGCGGCGATCAACAGCAGGACGACGGCCCCCGTCCCGGCAAGCCCGTGCAGCACGCCGATCCCGAAGGCCTGGGTGGGGGTGCGAAGCTGGACGTGGGAGTGATCGTGCCCCCCGCCGTCGCGTCTCAGGTGGCGGTGCCGCTCGCGGTCCCCGTGGGCGTGCTTGCCGACGCGGTAGTCGCCTCGCGCCCACTTCCAGATCACTCGTCCCGCCAGCATCAGGATCACGACTCCCACCGCCTTCTCCGCGCCGCTCTCGAGCCAGTCAGGGAGCTCGGACTTGAGGAAGATCAGCGGCAGTCCGATCCCAAGCAGCATCGCCGCGTGGCCCAAACCCCACCACGCCCCGAGCCGGACGGCGTCGCGATGATCGCCGCCGTCGGAGGCGACCAGGGAGGTGACCGCGACGAGGTGGTCGGGATCCGATGCGTGGCGCAACCCGAGCACGAACGCGATCCCGAGGGCGACGAGCAGCGGGGCTCCCTCGAAGAGCTGCGTTAGCGACCGGTCGAGTTCCTCGAAAGGGCGGAAGAGGAACTCGAGATCCATTGCCGCTCAGTCCTCGGCCGCGCAGCGCGGACAGAGGCCCGCGATCGGGAAGTGGGTGAATCGCGCCTCGTATCGGAAGCGCTCGCGGACCAGCTCGCGGACCTCGTCGAGCTCGAACGGGTCCAGGGCGAGGTGCGCTCCGCAGGCGTCGCAGATCAGGTATTCGCGCTCCCCGAGGCTCGTTCGCGAGTAGAGGCCGGGACCATGCCCCAGGTGGGCGTGGCGGACCAGCCCGAGGCGCTCGAAGGCCTCGAGGTTGCGGTAGACCGACGCGACGTCGGACCCGGGACCAAGCCGCGCGGCGAGCTCCTCGGCCGACTGCGGTTGGTCGGTCTCATAGAGAGCGTCGAGGAGGAGCTGCCGTGCCGTCGTCATGCGCAGGCCCCCGGCGCGGACCGCGTCGATCGCGGACTCGAGGTCCGGGGCGTCGATCACAGGCGTTGTGTGGGGTGCCGTCAGGCCATTTGGAGCCTATTGCGAGTAGCTAGCGATTGCAACTCGTTGGGATCACGCCAGTTTGCGCGACGGGTGCGGGGGAAGAACCGAGCGTATGGACGAGCGCCTGCTGCGCATCTACCTGGCGGACCACCTCGCCGGTTCGAGCGGCGGGAGCTCGCTCGCGAACCGGATCGCGCGCGAGAACGATGGCAACGAGTACGGCCATGAGATGGCTCAGATCGCTCGTCAGATCGAGGAGGATCGCGAATCGCTGCAGCGGATCATGGAGACGGTCGGGGCGCGGAAGCGCCGCTGGCGCCAGGCCGGCGCGTGGATGGGCGAGAAGGCAATGCGCCTGAAGCCCAACGGCAGGCTGTTCGGCTATTCGCCTCTGAGCCGCGTCCTGGAGCTCGAGGCGATCATCATGGGGGTGACTGGGAAAGTGCAGTTGTGGCGTGGGCTGAAGGGACTCGCCGAACGCGACTCCCGCCTCAGCTCCGAGCAGATCGCGAGGCTGGAGGGGAGGGCCGAGGATCAGCGCAAGCGCCTGGAGAGCCTGCACTCATCCGCGGCTGCCGAGGCCTTCATCGAGACCCGGCCGGCCGCGGGCGGCCGGGTCGGTTCAGGAGAACTCGTCTAGCGAGTTGAGCTGACGGCGCAGCTCGTGGTCGCGCTGACGGCGGGGGACGCCCGATTCGCCCGTCACCGCCTCGTTGTGGCGAAGCTGATCGGCGATCGCCCGGAAGCGCTCGGTCTCCGACCCCGGCTCGTCGCCGCGCAGGTCCCCCACCGTTTCCCGCTTCGCTTCGCCGCTTCTCCCGCGCTCCTTCATCCGAAAACCACTCCTAGCTTAAGATTGATTGTGCACTAATTCACTCAAGAAACTTCGCTCGCAGATTAGCACGTGCTCACAGACTCTCTACATAGGAACACGGGAGCGCAGGATTGGTTGCGCGCCGATTAGGAAGTCGCAACAGAGCGGAGCCGCGTCAGCCGCGGAGCCTGCCGAGGTCCATCACGTAGTAGCGCCGGTAGCGCCCGCCGAGCGCAAAGCCCCCGCCGACATGCGTGAAGCGAGGGTTGAAGATGTTCTGGCGGTGCGCGCTGCTGCCCATCCAGAGGCGGCACACCGAGGTGGTCCCGCGCTGGCCGGCTGCGAGGTTCTCCCCAGTGGGGGAGAACGTGCCGCGTCCCGCGAACATCCTGATCCGGTCCTGAGGGGTGCGCCCGGAGCCGTCGGTGTGAGAGAAGAACCCGTGCTTGGCCATGCTCTGCGCGTGGAAGCGCGCCGCGCGCGCCAGTCGCAGGTCCACCGTCAGCGGCCCCAGCCCGGCGTTCGCCCGCCGCCCGTTCGCACACGCCGCGAGCCCGCTCTCCATCGCTGCGATGAAGCGGTTGCGCTTCGCCTTCCCGGCGGTCTCCGCGATCGGGGACCGCGCGGCGTCGACGCCGGCCGCGGCACCGGCGCCGGGCCCGGCCACGAGCGCCCAAAGCGCGCAGGCGAATACGGCCACGGCGCTGACAGGGAGTGCGAGCCGGGCTGGGAGTCGAAGGCGGGACAGCCGATTGCTAATCGGCCGCCGCTCCCGAGGACTCGATCACGTGCAGCGTGTAGCGCCCGACCTGCAGCTCGTCGCCGTCGGCCAGCGGGCTCCAATCGACCGGCTCGCCGTTCACGGTGATTCCGTTCATGCTCCGATCATCCAGCACGCGCAGGTCGCCTTCCGGCGTACGGACGACGACGGCGTGGCGCCTGGACACGGTCGGGTCATCGAGGCGGATGTCGGCCGACCCGCTCCGCCCGATCCGCGACCAGCCGGGTTCGAGCTCGACCGCCCGCGCGCGGCCGTCGACGTAGAAGGCGAGGTACTTCCCGTGCTCGAGGGAGTCGCGGAGGTGCTGCAGCCAATCAGTCGGCGCATGCGGCGGCGAGACCGCCTTCAGGTGGCCGAGCGTGGGCTGCTCGAAGAGCGACGCCCGCTTGAAGCTCTGGCCGCCGCAGTTCGGGCACTCCGGCATCCGCTCCGAATGGTCGAGCGACAGCGGGAACGAGCACTCGATGCAGATGAATGTTCCCGCGTCGGTACGGGCTCCCGACGAGTGGACGGCTTCCTTGCTGGGTCCGATCATCATCGAAACTGATCAATGCGATGCTACTGAATTATCCAAAACGTCCGGTTAAGAATCGGTGCTTTGGACGCAAACTCCGATCTTCTCCCGGTCCGGCGCCGGGCATGGGGGCACGGGCCGCGAGGATAGAATCGCGCGGCCGATGGGGCCGATCTCGCTCGACATCACGATCGACGCCCCGCGTGAGCGCGTCTTCGAGATGATCTGCGACCTCGCCCTGCGGCCGCGCTGGACCGACCATTTCGTCTCCGACTTCCGCCTCTCCCGCCTCGAGGCATCGGGCGTCGGCGCCGCCGCGCGCTTCCGCGTCGATGCGCCGGGAGGGATCCGCTACATGGAGACCGTGATCGCATCCGCCCGGCGCCCGCACGCGATCGTCGAGCAGGGGCGCGGGGGGCGCTGGGACCATGTCGCGATCATCGCGCGGTGGGAGCTGAGCGCCGGGATGGCTGCTCCGACCGAGCTCACCCTGACATTCGCGACCGAGCCCCGATCGATGCTCGGCGGGCTGCGTGAGATCCGGGCCCGGGCGTGGTGGACGCGGCGCTGGCGGAAGGCCCTGCGCCGCCTCGCCGAGCAGCTCGAGACCTCGACGAGGGCCGAGCCCGCGGTCCGGATCGCCGGCGCGGACCGCCTTCCCGGCGCGGCTCACTGACACCGTGGCCGGGGCGGCTGTGGATAGACTCACGGCCCTCATGAACCTGGGCCGGGGCCGAATGCTCGCAGTCCTGACCGCGCTCTGTGGCGTCGCCGCGGTCGCCGTCGCCTCGGGCTGCGGCGGCACGGAGGAGGAGACGACCACCAACGAGGCCGGCCAGGAGGCGACGATCGTCGTCGAGGGAGAACCGCTCGAGCTCGGTGATCTCCACTTCAACGTCGCGATCACGCGCTTCCTAAACCCGAGCGACATCGAGGACGCCGAGTACCTCGAGGGCCTGCCGCCCACACCGGTGAACGAGGACTACCTCGCCGTCTTCATGACCGTCGAGAACAAGGGTGACAGCGAGGTGACCCTCCCGAGCGCGTCCGAGATCGAGGCGACCGACATCGACGGGCAGGTCTTCGAGCCCGTCGACACCGATTCCCTGTTCGCCCTCGATCTGGGCACGGTCCTGCCGGCGGGCGAGGAGGCGCCGCTGCCGGACAGCGCCCCGGCGAGCGGTCCGGTGAAGGGATCGTTCGTGCTCTTCCTGATCCCGAAGGAGGCTCAGGAGCTGCGTCCGATCGAGCTCGACATCACCGCCGACGGCGAGCACGGGATCATCGAGCTCGACATCTAGCCGGCCGGTTGCTCAGCGGCCGAGCGCGGAGCCCAGGATCTGGCGCGCGATCGGCGCCGCCACCGTGCCCCCGTCGCCCGGGGCGTCGAGGATCGTCACCGCGATCGCGAGCTTCGGCTTCCGGGCCGGCGCGAAGGCGATGAACCAGGCGTCGACGATCAGCTCCTGCTCGTCCGCGGACCCGGGCGCCGGCGCGGTCTGGCCCGGCTTCGGGCCGATCTCGGCGGTGCCGGTCTTGCCCGCCACCGCGACGCCGGGGAGCGCCGCGGCCGTGCCCGTGCCCTGCGTGACGACGGCTCGCATCAGGCCGGTGAGCACGCGCGCGTTCTCCTTCGACGTCACCTTGACCGGCCCGGCGTCGGCCTGCAGCTCGGGGTCGGTGACGATCGGGGTCGGCATCCGAGTGCCGCCGTTGGCGACCGTCTGTGCGACCGAGGCCATCCCGAGCGGGGTCGCCAGCACGTCCCCCTGGCCGATCGCGGTCACCGACAGCAGGGTGCCGGTCTCGTCGAACTCGGGAGGGATCGTCATCTCACCGGGCTCGACCGCCGCGGTCGCCTCGGCGTTGTAGAGCGTCGGCGCCGCATTGAAGCCGTAGCGCTCGGCGGTCTCGACCAGCTTCGGGCCGCCGACGTCGATCCCGAGCGGGGCGAAGACCGTGTTGCACGAGTGCGCGAAGGCCTCGACGAAGGTCCCACCGCAGAGCTCGTTGTGGGCGTTCGCGATCACCCGGGCCCCGGTCTCCGGCGCGGGGTTGATCTCGGTCACGGCGTCGAAGGTGTCGTCGAGCTTCACCTTGTTCTCGTCCAGGGCGGCGGTCGTGGTGATCACCTTGAAGGTCGAGCCGGGGGGGCGGGGGTTCGAGAAGGCGGCGCCGGCGAGGGCCCTGACCTGCCCGTTGCGAGCGTCGAGCACCGCGATCCCGCCCAGGCGCCCGCCGAGGGCGGAGACCGTCGCCTCCTGAAGGTCGGGATCGATCGTCGTCTTCACCGGCTGGCCGGGGACCTGCTCGGCCGTCGCCAGCACCCGGCCGTCGGCGCTCCGGGGGACGTCGGGCAGGGCGGTGCCCTCCGGCACCGCAAGCAGCTCGCCGCCCGGGCGCCCGGCGAGCCGCGGGTTGAACGCGAGCTCCAGGCCGCTGATCCCGGTCTCCTGGTCGGACGGATAGCCCGCCTGCTCGAGCTTCGCGGCCTGCTCGTCGTCGGGGTCGCCGACCTCGCCGGTGACGTCGATCGCGTCCGAGCCGATCGGGGAGTCGCGGTCGCTTTGCCCTTCTGCCAGCGGCGTCCCGTCCTTGGCGACGATCGCCGCGCGGGGGCCGAGCGTGAGGCGGCGGCCGACGCGCTCGCCCGGCTGCAGGTTCGGGAAGGTCAGGTGAGGCGCCCAGTCGACCTTCTCGTCGCTGACCGGGAGCCGCAGCGTCCCCTCGATCAGGCCGAACAGCCTCGTGCGCACGTCGACGCGCACGTCGACCACGGCGACGCCGTCGACGATCGTCGGAGAGTCAGCGTCGCCGGGGTCGATCGCGGTGGCCGTGGACGCCCCCTGGGCCCGCCGGTACTCGGCGGCGAGCTGCTCGACGGGGTACCGGGCCTGCGCCTCGGGGCTCAGCTCGTCGTGCATCGTCTTGAAGTCCTGTCTCGCCCAGGCATCGACGAAGCGCTCCGCCATGTCCTGCTCGGGTGAGCCGGCCGCAGACAGCATCCCGAACACGAAGGCTCCGAGCGCGAGCAGGGCGAGCGGCAGCGCGCGCTGGCGCAGGCGCCGCTGACGCTCGGTCAGCGGCTTGCGCGGAGGCTGTGGCTGGCGCTGCGACCCCGATCGCTGACTCTGCGGCGGATCGGGTTCAGCCCGGCGGCCACCCTGCCGCGGCGTGGTGGGTCCCGCCTCGCGGGGAATCACGCAGAGAAGGTAGTGGCTCGCGGGGGATCAAGCGCAATGGAGGTGGCGGGGCAATGGTTGTATTTCCCGCGATGACCGGGCTCGATTGGCTGATCCTCGCGTTCGCGCTGCTGATGGGCCTCTGGGGCTACCAGCAGGGGCTGATCGTCGGCTTCTTCAGCCTCGCGGGATTCGTCCTCGGCGCCTTCCTCGGCGCCCGCCTCGCCCCGGCGCTGCTCGCCGATGGCGCGGAGTCTCCCTACGCCCCGATCACGGCGCTCGCCGGTGCGGCGCTGGTCGGTGGGATCGTCGCAATCTCCCTGGAGGGTGTCGCGCACGCGCTCCGCGGCAGGATCCTGACCCGGCGCGGCTCGGTCGTGATCGATGCCGCGGGCGGCGCGCTGCTGCTCGCGGCACTGGGAATCGCGCTCGCCTGGCTGTTCGGGGTCGTCGCGCTGAATGCCCCCGGCGCAAGCTCCCTGCGGAAGTCCGTGCAGCGATCGCTGATCCTGCGGACGCTGAACGACGCGGTGCCGCCCTCCGGATTCATCCTCAACACGCTGAACAGGATCGACCCCGGAGGTGCGATCTCGGGGCCGGACCCGGCGGTCGGGGCGCCTGACTCGAAGCTTGCCCGGGACCCCGACATCAGGGGAGCCGCCGACAGCGTCGTCCGCGTCACCGGAACGGCCTGCGGCCTCGGTGTCGAGGGGTCGGGCTGGGTGGCCGCGCCGGGCCTGGTGGTCACGAACGCCCACGTGGTCGCCGGCCAGGAGGACACCCAGGCGAGCGTCGGCAGCGACGGCAGCGAGCACGACGCGACTCCCGTCCACTACGACAGCACCAACGACCTCGCCCTGCTGCGCGTCGAGGGAATCGGCGGCGATCCGCTTCCGCTCGCCGGCGCGCCGCGCAGCGGCACCCCGGGGGCCGTGCTCGGCTACCCGGAGAACGGTCCCTTCACGGTCACGCCGGCGCGACTCGGCCCCACCGAGACGGTGATCAGCGAGGACTCCTACGGGCGCGGCCCCGTCCGCCGCGCGCTGACGTCGCTCCGCGGCGAGGTTCGCACCGGCAACTCCGGCGGGCCGATGCTCGATGCCGCGGGGCGCGTGCTGACCACCGTGTTCGCGGCGACGAGCGCCGGCAAGCCCGGCGGCTATGGCGTCCCGAACGAGATCGTCGCGGCGGCGCTCGGCGACTCGTCGGGAGAGGCGGATACCGGGCCGTGTACGTAACCGATCTCCGGCTTCGCGATCAGATCGCGGCCACGAGCGCCCGCCATGATCAGTCGCGGCGGCTGCGCCGCCGCTCAGAAGGAGTGCGGGCTGGTGGCCGCTACGTCCGCCCTTACCATTGGTAAGCTGCGAGACGGTGAGTGTGCAGCGAGGCGAGCGAGCCGCGGTCGCAGCCGCGGTCGAGCCCAAACACGTATGCCCCCATTACCACGCGGCGGTCGAGTTGATCGGGCGCCGCTGGACCGGGGCGATCCTCTACGCCCTCGCCGCCGAAGGCCCGCTCCGGTTCGCGGAGCTCAAGGAGGCCGTCCCCGGGATGTCGGATCGCCTCCTCTCGACGCGCCTCAAGGAGCTCGAGAGTGCCGGCCTCGTCCGCCGCGAGGTCCAGGAGGGCCCGCGGGTCCACGTCAGCTACGAGCTGACCGCGAAGGGCGAGTCGCTGAAGCCGGTCCTGGGCGCCGTGAAGCGGTGGGCGCGCCAGTGGCACACGGCCTAGGGCGGCCCCTCACCAGGCGCGGGGATTGCCGGCCGGAATCTCGTCCTTGACGAGGACGGCGTCGACCACGTCGACGGGATACGGCCCGGTCGTCGCCCGGTAGCGCTCGAGCTGTCCCGGCCCGAGCCGCTCGAAGGCCGCTTCGACCGCGCGCGCATAGCTGGCCAGGATCACCGCCTCCTCGGGCGGCGTGGGCGCGTAGTGCGCCCGCTTCGCGGTGAAGGCGATGATTCGCTCCGGCAGCGCGGGCCCTTCGACCAGGCTCGTGACGTCGACCGGGTCATAGCGGACCTCGCGCACGCCGAGGCGGTGCAGCTCGGGTTCGCTGAGCTCGATCACTGCGCCGTTGACCGGCCCCGCGTCGTCCTCGCCCGGCTCGAGGTTGAGCCCGAGGATCCACTCGGGACGGGTTCCGTCCCGCTGCTCGAACGTCTTCTCGCAGGTGAGGTTGTCGCGAGCCTGCGAGAAGCGCCGCCGCCAGCCGCTCAGGGTGGCCGGGCGCGGCGGGGGGACGGCACGCCCGAGGGTCATCGCGGCGCTCTCGGCGAGCACCAGCGACCCGTAGCCGAACAGTCCGAGGGTCGTCATTCGCCGAGCAGCGACAGCTGCGGGTCGGTACCGCCGTTCGCGCCGGCCGCGGCCGGCGGCGCGCTCTGCGCGGGGTCGCCGGCCTCGTCACCGCTCTGGGGCGGAGCGATCGGCGGTTCGGGTTCGTCGCGCATCTGGGCCTCGGTGCCGTGGCTGCAGAGCCGGGCGCGCGCGGGGCAGTCGTGGCAGAGGGCGCGGTGGGGGCGGTCGGTGACGTCGAAGCGACCGGCGCTGAGCCGCTCGAGCACCGCCTCGGTGCGGCTTCTCGCGGCGGCGAGCTCGTCCTCGGCGAAGGTCTCGAGCACCGGGTCGCCGGGACGCTCCAGGAACACGTAGGCGGTCTGGACGGGGATCCCGCCGGCCGATGCGGCGAGCGCGTACAGGTCGCGTTGGACGCCGTAACGGGTCGCCGCCGAGGCCGGCTCGCGGCCGTCGAGGCGATCGGTCTTGTAGTCGACGACGCACACCGAACCGTCGGGTCGGCGGGCCACCAGGTCGATCGACCCCCGCACCAGGCTGCCCCCGATCGCCAGGACGAACGGGACCTCGGCACCGAGGACCGCGCCGTCGAGGTCCGCGCGCAGCGGGGCGTCGAGCCAGGCGGAGACGAGCTCGGCCACGCGCTCCGCCAGCCCGTCGGGCACGAGGCCCTGCTCGCGCAGCGCCGCCGCGGCCCGCTCCGCCCCCGGGTCCCGCCAGCGGTTGCGGGCACTCCATTCGAGCAGCGCGTGGACGGCGACGCCGGGGCCATAGCGGTGGCGTGCGTCCGCGGGGACGCCCTCCTCGTCCCCCGAGCCGGCAGCGGGCGCGACGGCGATCTCCTCAGGGCCCGAGATGCCGAGCACCCGCTCGGCGTAGAAGCGGTAGCCGCAGCGCTCGAACCCCGAGAGGGCGGAGTAGGAGAGGCCGCCGGCGAGTGCGGGCGGGACCGGCGGGCGCCCGAGGGGCGGAGGGGCCGACGACCCCGGCGCCGCGGCGGTGGTCCCCCGACGAGGGCGGAGCAGCGCGGCGCCCGCGCCGGGCTCGGGCACGACGGTGCGGACCGCGATCCGGCCGGGCGGGGCGCCCTCCGCCGCAGGCCCGACCTCGAGCACCCGGTTGGACGTGTCGCCCTTCAGTAGGGCGTGGACCAGTTGCGCCGCGATCGGCTTGCGCTTCACGATCCCATCCGCGGGCGCCTTAGCGCCGGGCTTGAAGGTCCCGCTCAGGAGCAGCCTGCGCTTCGCGCGCGTCGCGGCCACGTAGGCGAGCCGGGCCTCCTCCTCGGCGCCGCGGTCGGCGGCCAGCTCGGTCAGCTCCTCGTAGTCGTGCAGGCGCTCGGCCGGCCGCCCGAGCCGCCCGAGCTGGACCCCGACCCGCGCCGACTCGCTCTCATCGAGGCCCTCGGCACCCGCCTCGACCCGGAGGGGGATCCAGCCGAGCTGCAGGCTTCGCCCGAGGTCGGCAACCACCACGACGCCGAACTCCAGGCCCTTCGCGGCGTGGACGGTCATCACGCGGACTCCCGCGTGGCCCTCGGATCGGGTCGCGGCCTCGGCCTCCCGGTCGCGGCTCGCCGCCCGCGTCCCCAGATACTCGAGGAACGTGGTGAGGTCCGGGCCCTCGCGCGATTCGAACTCGCGCGCCAGGCGCATCAGCTTGCGAACGTTGGCCCAGCGCTCGGCACCGTGATCGCGGATCAGGGTTGCGAGGTCATACGCGAAGGCCCCCGCCACCCGCTCGACGAGCGTCTCCAAGCCGCCCGCGGTGCCGCGGCGCCGCAGCCCGATCAGGATCTCCGCGAATGCCCCCAGTCGCTCGCGCTCCTCAGCGGGGATCCGCGCGGCGGCCTCAGCGTTCCCGTTGCCCTCGGCGGGCGCCCCGCGTTCGAGCAGGTCGCGGAGCAGGGGCCAGACGTGATGGACCCTCTCGCGGTCCTCCTCGGTCTCGGGGGGACTCGTCGCCGCCCGCCTCAGCAGCCACAGGGTGTCCGGGAGCACTCCGCACGCCGGCGAGGCGAGCGCGCCGAACAGGGCCTCGTCGTCGAGCGGGTTGGCGACCACCGCGAGCAGCACCCGGATGTCCTCGACCTGCTGCTGCGACCAGAAACCGCGCCCGCCGACGACATACGGATCGAGCCCGGCCTCGGTGAGCGCTCGCTCGACCGCCCCCACGTGGGTGAAAGCCCGCAGCAGGACGACGATCTCGGCCGGGTCCTCGCCGGCGTCGACCAGCTCGCGGAGGCGCCCGGCCAGCAGCCGCGCCTCGGCGACCTTCGGCGCCGGGCTCGGGTCGTCGGAGAGCAGGGGCAGCTCGACGTCGGCGTCCTCCCAGCCGGACTTGTCGTCCGCGACCAGTGCGAGCTCGACCAGGGGCTGCCCCGCTCCCGGCGTCGGTTCGGCGACGCCGGCGCTGAGCGGCTCGAAGCCGTCGAGCAGCGCTCCGCCGATCGCATTGGTGGCCGCGACCAGCTCGGGCGCGGCGCGGAAGTTGCCCGTCAGCGGGAGTGCGACGCCATTGCGCTCGGATCCGCCCGCGAAGCGCGCGTGCACGCTTCGGTAGACGTCGACGTCGGCGTGCCGGAAGCCGTAGATCGACTGGAATTCGTCGCCGACGAGGAACAGCGTCGTGTCCGAGCCGCGCAACGCCCTGACCAGCGCGAGCTGCAGGGCGTTGGTGTCCTGGAACTCGTCGACCATCAGGTGGCGGAACTGCTCGCGGTAGCGCTCGCGGAGTCGCTCGTTGCCGGTCAGCAGGGCGACGGCCTGGAGCTGGAGGTCCTCGAAGTCCAGCGCGGAGCGCTCGGCCTTCAGAGCCTCGTAGCGCTCGCCGAAGGCCGCGACCAGCGCCCGAAGCTGCTCGTAGGCCTCGCGCATCACGACGCCCGCGACCGCCCCCCGCGTGCGGTCGAGGGCGCGCTTATAGGCCGCGCACTCCTCTCCCCTGAAGAGCTCGCCACCGCCCTCGAGTCTCAGCGAGGCAAGCTCCTCGAGGAGGTCGAGCGTGAGCTCGGTGGCCGGGTCCAGCTCGGCGGCGCGCGCCAACCGCTCCAGATTGACGTGTCCGAGCCGGCTCGTCGTCTCCCTGCAGGCCTCGCGGGCGACGCCGGCCGCCTCGACCAGCTCCGCGATCCGGGCGGGAGGATCGGCAGCGGGCGGGTCGGGCAGTGCCGGAGACGGGCGGCCCTGGCTGCGCAGCTCGTCGTAGGCGCTGCGCGTCATGTCGAGCAGGGTTGCGCGGCGGTTGGAGGCGGCGAGCTCCAGGGCCTCGGGGTCGCCGGCGCTCACCATGCCGTCGAGCGCGGCGTCGAACGCCCGCTCGGCGAGCCGGTCCGACTCGGGCTCGTCGAGGACCCGGAAGCGCGGGTCGATGCCCGCCGCCGCGGGGTGCGAGGCCAGGAGCCGGCGGCAGAACCCGTGGATCGTCGAGATCCAGGCGCGCTCGGTCCTCTCCTCAGCCTCGCGGAGCCGCTCGAGCTCCTCGCCGTCGGCCTCGGAGGCGAGGCGCGCCAGCTCGGCGCGGACCCGCCGGCGCAGCTGGTCGGCTGCGCGCTCGGTGAAGGTGAACGCGAGGATGTGCTCGACGCCGACGTCGGGATCCAGCGCCGCCGAGCAGAACCGGTCCACCAGCACCGTGGTCTTGCCGGTACCGGCGCCCGCTCGCAGGAACACGTCGCGGCGCGGGTCGCGCACCGCCTCCCGTTGCTGTTCGGTCCTGCGCGGCGCGCTCACTCCTCGTCCTCCTCGGTCAAGGGCTCCTCCTCGGGGAGGGCGCGCTCGCGCCGGCAGATGGGCTGGAATGAGCAGTACCTGGGGCAGCGGTCCTTGATCGGCCGGCGGCCGATGTCGCCCTCCTGGATCTCGGCCGCGATCGCCACCGCCCGTTCCCGGGCCGCCTCGAGCGCCTCCTCGAACTCGTCGTCGTCCAGGTGGTCGTTCTGCCGCGGGTCGAGCGGCGAGAGCTCGTCCTTCAGCTTCTTGCGCAGCAGCCCCTTCGGCTTGCGGTCGCTGGTCCCGCCCAGCGGCCGGTACAGGCCGCCCGCCAGCTCCAGCCCCCACAGGTCACGGACCGCGAGCAGGTAGAGCTGCAGCTGCAGCTTGCCGCGCTCCAGCATCCCCTTGCCGCCGTCGACCTTGATCCCGGTCTTGTAGTCCTGGACGAGCGCCTCCCCGGAGGGTCCGATGTCGATTCGGTCGATCGCCCCGTGTAGCGAGGTGCCCTCAGCAAGAGCGAGGGCCGGCTTGGCGCCATCCCGGCCGAATCGCGCCTCCGCCAGGTCGGGCCGCGGGGTGAACGGGACCGCGGCCGCGGCCTCGTCCGCGACGAACGCGAGCACGAGACCCTCGACGCGGCGCAGCGTCGCCGCGGTGTCGGCGCGATCGCGCGGGAGCTTGGCATCGCCGAGCTCGCGGATCAGCTCTTTCGCCCGGTCGAGCCAGGTGCCGAGCGTGGCCTCGTCGGGCCGCCCGACGCCGGCCGGCTCCTCGGCGTAGAGGGCCTCCAGCACGGCGTGGGCCACCGACCCGGCCGTCAGCGCCTCGTCGTCGGGCTCGACCCGCTTCGGGTTCAGCTCGTGTGCGACGAACCAGCGGTACGGGCAGACGGCGAACTCCTCCAGGGTCGAGGCCCCGAACAGCTCCTTGGCGCCCATCGCGTCGACGACGGCGGGCAGGGACAGCGGCCCCGGCTCCAGCCGCTGCCTGGCCGTGGCCTCGGCGGCCCGCGCGAGTCGCGCCGAGATTCGCTCGCGCAGCTCCGGGTCGAGCGCGGCGATGTCGGCGGGGGCGGTGCCGTTGAGGACCGTGCGCCCTGCACGGGAGGCGAGCGAGCGGGCGAGCTCGTCCTCGCTCGGGGCATCCGCGGGGGCGAAGACGGCCTCGGCCACCCCGCGCCCGCCGGCCTCCGCGGCGATCATCTCGTCACGCAGCTCGAGATCCGCTGGCAGGGCGGGGGAGAGCAGTTCGCGGACCTGGTCGACGAAGGGCGAGCGCGCCGTGGCGCCGCCCTCGTCGTCGGCGGAGCGCCACGACAGCCAGAGCCGGACGCGTGGGCGCGACAGCGCAAGTGCGAACAGGTAGCGGTCCTCGACCTCCGCCTTGACCCGCGGCGGCAGCGCCAGCGCGGCGCGTGCCTCGTCCGAGAGAAGCGGGCCGCCGCTGTCGCGGCGAGGGAAGTCGCCGTCCTGGAGCGAGCAGACGAAGAGGTGGTCGACCCGCCGGGCCCGGGCCCGGTACGGGCTGATCACGCGCACGCGCCCCTCGGTCGGGCCGCGCCACAGCGGCACCGTCAGCTCGCCGACGATCGCGATCAGATCGCGCGGCGCCACCGGCATCTCGATCTCGATCAGCTCGCCCAGGCGCCTCTCCAGCTCGGCCCCCGCGCGCAGCTCGAGCGAGCGGTCCTGATCTGCCACTGCCCCGGCGCCGCGCCGCGCCGCCTCGGCGATCCAGCGAGCCTGCCGGGCCGCCTCCCGCAGGAGCTGGGCGCCCCGGCCCGCGCGGCGCAGCTCATCGATCTCGGAGAGGTCGCGGCCATCCCGCTCGAGCCAAAGCTGGAGCGCCTCGTCCGCCGTGCGAAGGCGCCGGCGGCGAAGGCTGCGCTCGAACCAGTCGATCCGGCCGGGTGAGGAGATCCCCGGGGTCCGCAGGTAGGCGAGCAGGTCAGTCGCTCGCCGCTCGCCGACGGCGGCCTCGATCAGCGCGAGCAGCCCGGCGCCGGTCAACGTCCGGGTCAGCTCGAGGTCGGCCTGGACCGCAGCCGGGATCCCGAAACGCGCGAACGCGCGGTGGTAGAGCGGGCCCAGCGCCTCGGGCCGGCGAAGCACCACGGCGATTTCCCCCGCCGGGGTTCCCGAGTCGAGCAGCTTCGCGATCTCGGATCCGATTGCCTCGGCCTCCGCCAGCTCGCCCGCCGACGCGAGCAGCGCGAGGCCGCCGTCGTTCTCGATCTCCCCAGGGTGCTGATCAGGCGGCACTCCGAAGCGCCGCTCCAGCTCGAACAGGGTCCGGCTCTCCGTGTTCGAGGGGTCCGGCGGAAGCTCGCGGACCGTGGCGCCCGGCAGCTCTCGCAGCTCGGCGAAGAGCTGCCCGCGGGCGGCGGTGAGGACCTTGCGATCTTCCCACGGCAACGCGACGCTGACCCGCGCGGCGGCCGCGAGCGCGCCGAGGAGCTCGAGCTGCTCGACGGTGAGGTCGTCGAAGCCGTAGAAGAAGACCGGCCGCGCCTCCCACGCGTCGGGCTGCGCGCGCAGGGAGGCGATCGCCGAGGCCGCGAGGGAGTGGGTGTCGGCGAGGCCGAGCTCGTCCCGGAGCGCCGCGTAGGAGGCGTAGAGCGCGGCGATCTCGCCCTCGTAGGCGCCCGCCGCGGCCGCGCGCTCGCGCAGGGTGTCGGGGTCAACGCGGGCCGACTGCAGGTCCGAGAGGAGCTCCTCGAGCGCGGAGGCGAAGCCGGCCCGGCGCGCGGAGGCCGCGAGCAGTCGCAGACCGTCGGTGCGGGAGATTGCCGCTCGCGCCAGCAGGCGCCGCTGGGTCTTGGTCAGCGCCGGGCGCGCGGACCCGCCGGTCGCGGAGGCGACCAGCCCGAACAGGCGGTCGAAGGTGCACACCGTTGCTCCGAGGACGGCGGTGCCGTCGCGCGTCAGCTCCCGCTCGAATCGCTCGGCGTCGTCGAGCGTGGGGACCACGAGCACGGGGTCTCGCGCGATCGCAGCGCGGAAGCCGTCCAGGATCGCTCCCGTCCGTCCCGAGTTCGGGGGCCCGATGATCAGTTCGACCGCCACCCACTCACCGTAACGGCGCCGGGGTCGGCATTTTCGTCCCTGGTTGTCGCATAACCCGCGGAAACTCCGGGGCAGGTTTTGCCGTCGGGGGGCGACTCTAACTTTGGCTCAGCTCACGGAATCACCGTTCCCTGCGAGAACCTGGAGACCGCGATGACACTTTGCTTCGTAGATCCCGCCGATGCGATTCGCGCCATCGCCGACTCCGTCGGCCGCGAGGCGCGGCGCCAGCTGCTTGGCGAGGCCGTGCGCGCGTGGGTCGACGAGATCCCTGACGAGGAGCTCGAGGAGCACTACGCGAAGGCGATCGCCGAGCTCGACGAGCACGACATCTCGATGCTCGCCGCCTGGCACGACTCGATGGAGATCGGTAAGCCGGTCCCGAACCGCGACTTTCTGATGGGCGCCTTCGACTCTCTGGGCGAGCAGCGCCGCGAGGCCCTCAAGCTCGCCGCCGGCTTCCGCGGCGAGGAGGCCTTCGAGGAGGGCGTCAGCGAGGAGCGCGCGCTCGAGACCGTGCTCGAATGGCTCTCCGAGCCGCGCCTGATGGAGCTCGCCCGCGAGGCGACCGAGCTCTACATCTGGGACCGCGCCGGCAGCGAGAACTGACACCACGAGTGACGGTTCCGCGGAACCGCTCTCCCGGACTTCACCCTGGGGCGCCAGCTAGTCGGGCGTCACCCGATTCCAGAGGTCGTTGAACGAAGCGCTGTCGTAGAACGCCGTGCCGTCGATGACCTTGCCGTCGCGCATCTTCATGAACCAGGCGTGGCTGTTCTCGTACGGTTCGCCGTCGTTGGCGATGCCGCGCCCGTCCCAGAGCACGATCACGGTGTCGTCATCGGCGTGGACCGATCGGATCGCGACTGGCCGGAACGGCTTGGACGAGGCCGCGAACCGGGCCGCGAAAGGAGTCAGCACCTGATCGACGAACTGTTTCCTGCCGCGGTACTCCTTTGAGGCGACCGCGCGGCCCTCGATCCGCCAGACCATCTCCGCCGCGAACAGGTCGGTGATCTGGCTCGTCCCGTCGCGCCAGCCTTCGAACGCATCGCGAACGGCCTTCCGGTTCGCCTCGGTGCGCCGATTGCCAGCCGCCTCGCGGCCTGGGACCCGCCGGTACGTGAACGCGAGGTCGTCACGGTATCCCTGGTCGTCCTCGTTCAACTGCCAGACGCCGGCGAGAGTCGAGCCGTCGTCGCTGAGCTGCGCGCTGCCGCGCTGACCGAACCCCGGGACATCGCGCTCCAGCGTCAGCACCCTGCCGTCGAACCCGACCGCGTAGAGCCGATGGACGCCGCGCGAGTCGAAGTACTGCATCGAGAGGTCCTCCTCGCCCTCCATCACGCCGATCACGGAGAGCGAGTCGGGAAAGTCCGGGTGCTCGTTGACCGCGCGCTGGATCAGGAACCGGCCACCTTCGAGCCACTCGTAGGTGGCCCAGCCGCGAACCACCGTGTCTTCGACCGTCGGGTGGGTCATCTCGATCGTCCACTCGCCGATCAGCGCCTGGAACGGCTCCAGCTTCGCCTTGGGGTCGACCTCGGCCATGGCGCTCCTTCGTTCGCGTTTCCTACGCCCAGGGCCCGACCCCGCCGAGCCGCTCAGGCGTGATCCGGAGCACATAGCCCGGTTCGCTCCGGTACCCGGCCGGCGGGAATTCGACGTCCGGTCCGATGTAGACGTAGGCCAGCCGCTGCAACAGGTCGGCCGCGCCCCCCTCCGTGACTCGGCCGGTGCCGTTCACGACGAGGTATTCCTGCAAACCCATCTCGTTCCTGGTCTGAGCCTCGACGGCAAGCACGACGCGGGGGTCGCGGCGGACGTTGTCGAGCTTCTTCCGCGGGGTCATGTGGCCGCTGACTATCTCGTCGCCCTCCAGGCCGACCCAGACGCACGTGAGCTGGGGGCTGCCGTCGGGGTTGAGGGTGACCAGGTGGGCGAGCGCGCCCGATTCGAGCAGCTTCCGGGCCTTGGGGGGCAGGTCCGCCATCGTCGGGCAGGGTATCTCCCGGGCTCAGCGGCCGAGGGCGGCCCGGATCTCGGCGATCGCCTCTTCGTTCGAGCGGTAGTGGACCGCCGACATGCCGCGCTCGCGCGCGGCATCGCAGTTCAGCTCGATGTCGTCGACGAACAGGCAGCGCGCGGCGGCGACGCCGCCGAGTCGCTCGAGCGTCAGCTCGTAGATCTCGGGCTCGGGCTTGCGGAGGCCGACGAACGCCGAGTCGACGACCAGCTCGAAGATCTCGTCGACCGGCAGCATCGAGCGCCACAGCGGCTCCCACTCGCGCACGTTGTTGGTCAGCATCGCCATCCGGTAGCCGGCCGCCTGGAGCTCGCGCATCAGCTCGATCATCGGCTCGTTCGGCTGCAGCGCCTCGAAGTAGATCTCGCGGAAGCGGTGCATCTCGGGACGGTGCCCGAGCTCAGGCTCGAGCGCGTCTCCGAGCTTGGCGAGGAAGTCGGCCTCGCTGATCCGGCCGCGCTCGAGCTCGAACAGGGGATGCGTTCCCTCGGCGGCCTCGATCCGGGACATCGCCTTGCCGAGCTCCTCCATCGGGATCCCGGTCTGATCCTGGACGGCAGCGAACGACTGGATCAGGGGCGTCGTCAGCACGCCCCCGAAATCGGAGATCACGGTGTCGATCCGCCCGCTCACGGACGCCAGATCAGATAGGCACCGAGGCCGGTCGTGCCCTCCACCGAGGAGCGCATCGGCGCCGCGAAGACGCCATCGGCCTCGGCAACCCCCAGCGCCGTCGCCGCGGCGCGCATCGCGGGTGCCTCGGGGTCCTCGGGCCACAGCTCGAGCCCGATCCGAGTCTGCCGCCCCTCCGCGTCGTACTGGGTCGACAGCAGCGCTTCGGAGAACCGGGTGGCGCGGCCGCCGGCGTCGATCAGCCAGGCGGCGGTACGTTCGGCGGCGTGATCGCTGCGGTCGAGCTCGCGCGCCGCCGCCGCGACGAGCAGCCCACCGTCCGGAGCCGGGATCGCGAGATGGCGGAACAGGCCGATCCCCTCGATCGGCGAGCGCGCCCAGCGCGTGACCTGGCCTGCGCCCTCGAACCTTCGCGCGTTCCCCATCACCTCCACGTGCGCGGCGCACGGAGCGATGCGCGGATCACCCTCGGCGGCGCCCGCTTCGTCCCCGCCGGCGGCCGGCGGTCGCGGCGACAGCGTCGCTTCGATCCGGGTCGCGCGCGACGCCAGCGCGATGCGCACGCCCTGATCGTGATCGACGAGCTCCGCGCTCCTCGGGGCGACGGCCCCGTCGATCGCGACCGCGCCCCCGCGGGTCCCGCCGAGATCCCAGCCGATCCCGACCACCCCCTTCGTCTCATCCCAGAAGCCGCAGACGAGCGCCGTCGCCCCGTTCGCGTCGCTCATCCCCGGTACGAGCCGCGCTCTCCGGGCGGCAGCGGCTCGTCGTCGCGGACCTCCTCGGCGGTCCCCTCGATGTCGTCGGGCCGCCGGCCGCCGGGCCCGGTCCAGCCGAAGTCCTCGGCCTCTCTCGGTGCGCGCCGAGGTGGCGGCTGCCTCCGGTTCGCTGGCCGCGGAGGCCGCCTGCCGCGGCGGTCGTTGGCGCGGCCGTAGCCCCAGACGGCCGCCCGCGGAGCGATCGTCAGCCGCGCGACGACGAACCGGCGCGCGAACGCCCTGACGATCGCCCTGGTCGGCGGGATCAGGAGGATCAGCCCGACGATGTCGGTCAGGAAGCCCGGCGTGAGCAGCAGCGCGCCGCCGAGGATGATCAGGACCCCGTCGGTCACCTCCCGCGCCGGGATCCGGCTCTCGGCGAGGGCGCGGTTGAAGCGCACCCACGCGGCGCGTCCCTGCGAGCGCAGCAGGATCGTTCCGACGATGCTGTCCGCGATCAGCAGCAGCAGCGTCGGGACGATCCCGATCGCGCCGCCGATCTTGATGATCACGTAGAGCTCCGCGATCGGAACCAGGATGAACAGCGCCAGCAGCAACAGGGACATCGCTTCAAGGCTATCCAGGCCGGAATCTCCGCCGCGTATCCTTTAGGCGATGGCAACCGAAGAGCAGGTCTACGAGGCGCTCGAGGAGGTGATCGACCCCGAGCTCGGGCTCGACTTCGTCTCCCTGGGCCTCGTCTACGACGTCGAGATCGAGAACGGCGAGGTGTTCGTCACCTTCACGCTGACCACCCCTGCCTGCCCGATCGGCCCGCAGGTTTCGGAGCAGATGCGCGAGTTCGTCGGGGAGCTCGACGAGGTCCAGAAGGTCCACCCGAAGATGGTCTTCGACCCGCCGTGGTCCCCGGAGATGATGTCCGAGGACGCGAAGTTCGCGCTCGGGTACTAAGGCCCTTCATCCCGGATCCTGGCGCCGACCGTCGGCCTGTCCGCGTCCGAGCTGCCCGCCGGTGCCGCCGTTGCCGCCCTTGCCGGGCGATCTACTGATCGTCGAGAAGCAGAACCTGGTCGATCCGTGAGCCGCTAAAACCTCGGTCCGGCCCCTGTGGCTTGAGAGCTCGGTGCGCTTGCCTTGATAAGAATTCTGCGCTGATGCCCGCGGTCACGTCGCTTCATCCCGGTCCGGCGAGGTACGGGGGAGGCCTTGCCGAGGTTGGCCCGGGTGTCCACGCCTGGTTGCAGCCCAACGGATTGCTCGGCGAGAGCAATGCCGCCCTGGTGGTCGGCGACGGCGCGTCGCTGCTGATCGACACGCTGTGGGATCCGCCGCTGACACGCCGCATGCTCGCCGCGATGGCGCCGCTGATCCGCGCCGCCCCGATCGAGGCGCTCGTCAACACCCACTCCGACGGTGATCACTGGTGGGGGAACCAGGAGGTCAAAAGCGCGGAGATCATCGCCACCGACGCGGCAGCGGCCGTCATGGACGACGAGTCCCCCGCCGAGATGAAGCGCTTCGGGGCGCTGGCGGGCGCCCTGCGGCTCGCCGGATCGCTGCCGTTCCCGTATCCGCGGCGCGGGGATATCGCCGCCATCGCCGCATACACGGGCGCGGCGCTGGCGCCCTTCGCCTTCGACGAGGTGCGGCTGGTGCCGCCGACGCGCACGTTCTCCGGAGAGCTCGAGCTCGAGGTCGGTGGCCGCGAGGTTCGCTTGATCGAGGTCGGCCCCGCGCACACCCAGGGCGACCTGATCGCCTGGGTGCCGGACGCCCGGATCGCGATCGCGGCCGACATCCTCTTCATCGGCGTCACCCCGATCATGTGGGCGGGGCCGCTCGAGCGCTGGGTGGCGGCGCTCGAGCGCCTGCTCGGGCTCGGCGCCGAGCGGTTCGTGCCCGGGCACGGCCCGGTCTGCGGTCCCGGAGAGGTGCGGC
>DATADX010000022.1:0-34114 GCA_036258315.1 Solirubrobacterales bacterium | reverse complement strand
GCGCGCCTGTGCGGCGCGCGCGCTGTGAACCACCACTGCCTTCAGGTCTGGATCGACTTGACCTAGAGAAACTCCTCGAGGCCGAACTTGCCGTACTCGCGGCCCCGGCCCGACTGCTTGTAGCCGCCGAACGGTGCAAGCGGGTTGAAGGTCGCGCCGTTGATCTGAACCTGCCCGGTCCGCATCCGCCGCGCGAACGCCTTCGCGCGCTCGGGGTCGGCCGACCAGACGCCGCCGTCCAGCCCATAGATCGTCGAGTTGGCGATCTCCGCCGCCTCGTCCTCGGAGTCGTACGGGATGATCGAGAGCACCGGCCCGAAGATCTCCTCCTGGGCGATGGTCATGTCCGGCCTCACCTCGGAAAAGACCGTGGGGCGAACGAAGTAGCCGCTGTCGAGGCCCTCCGGCGGCTCCGTGCCGCCGGTGACCAGCTTCGCGCCCTCCTCCTGGCCCTTCTCGATGTAGCCGCGAACCCGCTCCCGCTGCGCCTCCGAGACGAGTGGCCCCAGCCGCGTCCCGTCCTCGAACGGATCGCCCGGCCTCGCCTTCTCGGCCGCAGCCTGCGCAACCGCCTCGGCTTCCTCGAGCTTCTCGCGCGGCACCAACATCCGGGTGTGAGCGCTGCAGGTCTGACCCGAGTTGAGGTAGCAGTTCGCCACGCCGTAGCCGACCGCCGTCTGCAGGTCGGCGTCGTCGAGGATCACGTTCGCCGACTTGCCGCCGAGCTCGAGCGCGACGCGCTTGACGGTGTCGGCGGCCACCTCGGCCACCCGCCGCCCCGCCCGCGTCGAGCCGGTGAACGAGACCATGTCCACGTCCTCGTGCGCGGCGATCGCCTCGCCGACCACCGGCCCGTAGCCGGTGACCAGGTTGAAGACGCCCGCCGGCAGATTGAGCGAGTCGATGATCTCGGCGAGGATGAAGGAGCTGAGGGGCGTCACCTCGCTCGGCTTCACGACCACTGAGCACCCGGCGGTCAGCGCCGGCCCCACCTTCGCGCAGATCTGATGGAGCGGGTAGTTCCACGGCGTGATGCAACCGACCACGCCGACCGGCTCCCGCACCACCAGCGAGTTGCCGATCTGCTCCTCCCAGGGCACCTCGCTCGCCACCTGGGCCATCGAGCCGAAGTCCATAGCCGGCAGGCCGGCCTGGATCGTCCGCGCCAGCGCGAGCGGCATCCCCACCTCCGCGGCGATCAGCGCCGCGATCTCGTCAGCGCGCTCGGCGAGCGCCGCGCTGATTGCGGTGCACGCCTCAACCCGCTGCTCGACCGGCACCTCCCGCCACGCCTCGAATCCCGCCCGGGCGGCATTCACGGCCCGGTCCACGTCCTCCGGCGTTCCCTCCGGAATGCGGCCGATCACCTGCTCGGTTGTCGAGTCGATCACCTCGATCGTCCCCGGCCCGGCCGGCTCCGCCCACTCGCCGCCGATGTAGAGGCGGTCGCGAACGACCTCCTTGGATGGGTGATTCGGCGCCGGTGTTTGTGGGCGCCGTTGATCCTGTGGGGTTGGTGCCTGGGTCTCGGTAGCCAAGTGGTGCTCCTCTCTTCGAAAGTTGTCTGGGTCCTAAGCCGGCTGGGCCTCGGCGGATTCCGCGGCCGCCGCCCCGGCGTCCTCCGCAATCGCCTCGGCAGTCCGGTGGGCGAGCGCCATGATCGAGACCATCGGGTTGGTCCCGGACGAGGTCGGGAAGGCACTGGCGTCCCCTACCCAGACGCCCCTGGTGTCGTGCAGCTCACCCCACGGCCCCGCGACCGAGGTCTGCGGGTCCTCGCCCATCCGGCAACTGCCCATCTGATGGGCGCTGAAGAGCTTGTAGCCGCCGGCGCGGAACGGGATCCGCTTGGCGGCGGCCATGAATGCCTCGAGGTCATCGCCACGGCGCCAGGTCGGCGCCCCCTCAGCGAGCGGGCCGATCTGGTGCGCGCCGGCAGCCTCGTGCAGCCGGATCTGCACCTCGATCCCCTTCTTCAGGTTCTCCAGGTCCAGTGGGTCCGTGATTGCGTACATCGGCAGTGACTCACCGTTTGCGTCGACTCCGACCTGGCCTGCACCGCGATCCCGCGTCAGCGAGATGAAGTTGGCCGTGAAGCGGAAGTCCTCCATGCGCTGCTTGTGGTCGGCTGCGGAGATCCATGGGGTGGCCGAGCCGATCAGCCCGGGCGCGTACTGCGCCGTCTCGATCAGGAACCCGTAGCCCTCGCCGGTGTCCGCGAACTCATCGCAGAGGCCCGCCTGCGGCGCACCCCACCAGGCCTCCTGGTCGGCGCCGTAGGCGCCACCGACGACACTCGAGGGGTGCAGCCTCAGGTTCTGCCCCGCCGCCGGACCGCCGATGTCCGACCGCAGAAGCAGGGCGGGTGACTCGAGCGAGCCGCAGGCAACGACGACCCGCGGTGCGCGGACCGTGACCTGCGCTCCGCGACCGTCGGGCGTCTCCCAGACCGCCTCGACGCCGGCGGCGCGGCCGGCGTCGGTGATGATCCTCATCGCGCGGGTGAAGGTGAGGAAGCGCGCCCCGTGCTCCTGTGCGTCCGCGAGCCAGGTTCGGTCCGCGCTCTGCTTGCTGCCGGACTGGTCGCCGAAGCCGAGGTAGGCCGCCGTCTCGGGCGAATACTTCTCCTGATCGGTGTTGCGCACGATCGTCTCGAAGCTCCAGCCGAGCGCCTCCGTCCCCTCGCGCAGCCTCTGCTGGGTCCCGTTCAACTCGCTGCACTGGTCGTTGGCGCTGAGCCGCTCCAGCACCGTGTCGAGATGGCGGTCGTACGCCGACTCCCCCACGTCCCCGAGCCCGTGCTCGGCCCACTGCTCGCGGACCCACGGCCGCGTGCGCAGGCAGTTGGTCCAGTTGATGGTGGTGCCGCCGCCGAGCGTCGTCCCCGCCACCAGGCTGACGTTGCCGTCCGCGGTCGGGGTCGGGCCGCCGCGCCAGAACATCTGCTGGTAGGCGGGCAGCTCGAGCTGGTTGAAGTCGGACTCGTTGTAGTAGCCGGCGGCCTCGAGCACGACGACGTCGAGGCCACGCTCCGCGAGCACGGCCGCGACAACCGCTCCGCCGGAGCCCGAGCCGACGATGCAGACGTCCGCCTCGATCGTCTCGTCGGAGCCCTCCGGCTCGTGGATCTTGAGCGGCTTCTCGATCTTCGGGGGAGCCGAGATCGGGCCTGGATATCTGAAGGCCTCCCAGTTGGGGTTCTTGCCGGTCTGCGGATCCGGAGCCCCGTAGTTGAGGAAGAGGGTCATCCCGATCAACGCCGCGACCCCCGCGGCCGCCCGGGGATCTGACAGGGCGGTGTTCCGCAGGATCTGCTCGCGCGACTCCTGGGACGGCGCGCGCGTGATTCCCTGGCCACCGAGCGCGTCGATCAGCTGGAGAAGGCCGCCTCGCAGCTCCGGATCGGGGATCTCAGAGATCAGCGTCGCCGCCCCGAGATCGACGCCGAGGTCGCTCGCCTTCCGGCCCCAGAGCCCCTGAGCATCCCGCTCGCGCGGCAGCGAGGGCACGACCGTGTCGCAGACAGCCGTCAGGACCGCGCGCTGGGAGTCGCTGAGCACGATTCCCGCTGCCTCTCCGGAACCCATCGACCGGGACTTTACCCGGGACTGGCCGGCTGGCCAGTCCCGGGGAGTCAACGCACGGCTGTGACGAACAGCAGCGCGAGCCCACACCCGGCCGCCCCGATCGCGAAGGCCGGCCCTGCCCCGTGGTGCTGCGCCAGCACGCCGGTCGCTGCCGCGCCCGCCCCGCTGCCGATCGCACTCGAGGTCGAGGACCAGCCGAACGCCTCGGCCAGGAACCGGGGTGAGGCGAGATCGAGCAGGACGATCAAGGTGGTCAGCACCGGGGTGAGAACGGTCCCCAGCACAAGAAGCAACACACCGGCGAGGACGAGGCCCTCCACGGGAACGAGCACTGCGAAGCCGATCGTGCTCAGCGCGAGCAGCACGACCAGCCGGGCCCGTGGCGACGAGTCCCAGTGACGCCCGCCGTACACGAGCCCACCCGCGATTCCGCCGACCGAAGTCACGGCGAGCAGGAAGCCGGCGACCGAGGGATGGCCCGCCGAGCTCGCAAGGGCCGGCACCCCGATCTCGAACCCGCCGAGCGCGACTCCGAAGAGGAACTCGAGCGACAGGACGAGCCGGACACCGTGTTCGCGGAGCGGCCCGGCGCGCTCGTCCTTCGGGGACCGCACCCGGAGGTCTGGCACGGAAAGCCCCAGCCAGAACAGGCCGGCGCCGGAAACCACCGCGACCGCGATCAGGGCGGCGGAGGGAGATACAGCTCCCGCCACCACGCCGACCAGCAACGGCCCCGCGAGGATCGATCCCTCCTGGATCATCCCGATGACGCTGTAGACCGTGGTCCGGTCCTCACCGGCGAGATCCGCCCAGATCAGCCGCTGCGTCTGCGAGACCGGGGGCAGGCCCAGGCCGGCTATCAGCGACATCACGACCGCGACGATGCCGGGAAGGTCCGACCGCACGATCGGTATGACTGCCAGGAGCGCCACCGTTTGCCCGACGGCAATGACCATGAGCACGAGTCGAGGCCCTCTGGTGTCGATCAGCCGCCCCTGAATCGGCCGGGCGATCGCGGCCCCGATCACGAAGCCGGCGGCGGCGGCTCCGCCCAAACCCAGTGAGCCTCGGGACTGCTGGATGAGCAGGATCAACGCCAGGACGGTGCCGCCCTGGGTCAGCTGGGCGAAGAAGCCTGCGAGGCCCTGCTCCCTGAACCCCGGTTCAGCCAGGAGCGGTCTGTAGCGCGCGAAGTCCGGCAAACCGGGCCCCACGCTACTTCCGGCGGAGTTTCACCTTCGTCGTCTGGATGCTCGGCTCGCCCCTGGTGGGGTCGAAGGTGATTCGTCGCCTAGATCTCGAGCCAGGGCCTGTTCTCGGGATCAGGTGAGGACGAAGTAGTCCCGGTGCACCGCCTCCTCGGAGGCGTGCGGGAGCAGCTCGCGGACCTGGTCGCTTCGCATCCCCTTGATCCGCTCGAGCTCGGAGGCGGAGTAGTTGACGATCCCCTTCCCGATCGCGGCGCCGTTGCTCGTCACCTCGACCGCGTCGCCGGCGTCGAACTCGCCCTCGACCTCGGTGATCCCGACCGGCAGCAGGCTGCTGCCGCTCTCGCGGAGCACCCGGGCCGCGCCCTCGTCCACGACGAGCGAGCCGTGGGTCGGCTTCGCGTAGCGCAGCCAGAGCTTGAAGCTCGAAGCGCGCTGCCGGTGCGGGATGAAGCGGGTGCCGACGTCGTCGCCCGCCGCGGCCGCGGCGAGGGTGCCCGGCGCGGTGCCGTCGCAGATCACGGCGGAGATCCCCGCCGCTCCGGCCATCTCGGCGGCGCGCGTCTTGCTGCGCATCCCGCCGAGGCCGAACGGCGAGGTGTGCTCGCCGATCTCGTAGCTCGCCAGCTCGCCCGGGTCGTCGACCTCGGCGATCAGCTCGGCGCCGGGGTCGCGGCGCGGGTCCGCGGTGTGCAGCCCGGGCGTGTCGGTGAGCAGGACGAGCAGCCGCGCCTCGAGCATGATCGCGACCTGGGCGGCGAGGAAGTCGTTGTCCCCGAAGGTGATCTCGTCCGTCGCGGTGGTGTCGTTCTCGTTCACGACGGGGACGACCCGCCAGGCGAGCAGCCGGGCGATCGTCTGGCGTGCGTTCAGGTAGTGGGTCCGCTGCTGCAGGTCAGAGGCCGTCAGCAAGACCTGAGCGGCGTGCACGTCACCGTTCGCGAGGCGCTCCTCGTAGGCGCGGAACAGGCTTCCCTGGCCGACCGCCGAGGCCGCCTGGAGCTCGTCGATCGCGCGCGGGCGCGAGGCCAGCGCCATGATCCGGCGTCCCCGCGCGATCGCTCCGGAGGTGACGAGCACGACGTCCTCGCCGCCGCCGTGGAGCTGGGCGACCTGAGCACAGACGTGATCGAGCACGTCGGAGCGCAGCGCGCCGTCCTCGGCGGCCACTATCGACGAGCCCAGCTTCGCCACGACGGTCATGGGCTGAGTCTAGGTACGCGGGAGGGGCCACAACGGGCGCCCGGGTGCGGGTCGACGGAACCGCGTTTATGCTGGCGCGATGGTGGAGTTCGGCACCGTGCGGGTGGCGGCGGTCCAGGCGACCCCGGTGATCCTCGACGCGGACGCGAGCGTCGACAAGGCGGTCGCGCTGCTCGGCGAGGCCGCCGGCAAGGGGGCGCAGCTCGTGGTGCTCCCGGAGACGTTCGTGCCGCTCTATCCCTCCGAGGTGTGGGCCAAAGAGGCCGCGGGGTTCGAGGGTTTCGACGAGCTCTGGGAGCGGCTTTGGGCGAACGCCGTCGACGTGCCCGGCCCACACGTCGACAAGCTTGCCGCCGCCTGTGCCGCGCACGGGATCCACTGCGCGATCGGGGTCAACGAGCGCGAGTCCGAGCGTCCCGGGACGCTCTACAACACGATGCTGCTGATCGGTCCCGATGGGCTGCTGGCGAAGCACCGCAAGCTGATGCCGACCCATCACGAGCGGCTCTTTCATGGGCTCGGAGACGGCGGCGACCTCGACGCGGTCGAGACCCCGCTGGGGAAGATCGGCGGCCTGATCTGCTGGGAGAACCGGATGCCGCTGGCGCGCTACCGCGTCTACCGCTCAGGTCCACAACTGTGGATCGCCCCGAACGCCGATGACTCCGAAGGCTGGCTGGCGAGCATGCGGCACATCGCGATCGAGTCGGGGGCGTTCGTCGTCTCGGTGCCCCAGTACATCCCGCGTGCGGCCTTCCCGGAGGACTTCCCGGCGGAGCTCCCCGATCAGGACGTCTTCGGACGCGGAGGCGCCGCGATCATCGAGCCGACGGATGGCGAGGTGATCGCGGGCCCGCTATATGACGAGGAGGGCATCGTGATCGCGGACTGCGACCTCCGCGACGGTCTCCACGCCAAGCGCTGGTTCGACTCGGTCGGCCACTACAGCCGCGAGGACGTGCTGCTCGGGGAGATCGGCCTCGGCGACACTCAGGTCGGGTCGAGCTCGAACTCCACCTCGCCGACGACCACCTCGTCGCCGGGCTCGAACCCGGCACGCTGAAGCTCGGCGATCACGCCGATCTCGCGCAGCCGCCCCTCGAGGTAGTCGAGCGCCTCGGCGTTGCCGAGGTCATGGCGCGCGATCAGCAGCTCGATCCCCCGGCCCGTGACCCGCCAGCGACCCTCGCCGTCGGCGACGACGTCGAACCCCTCCTCCTCGCCGGGGCGGTAGACGCGGTGCTCGGCCTCGAAGTCCCCGGGCTCTGCCTCGCCGGCCGGCGGCGCCTCGGGCAGCGCCGCGACGATCGCCCGCCGCAGCTCGTCGAGGCCGGCGCCCGTCGCCGACGAGATCGCGAGCACGCCCGCGACCGAATCTCCGAGCCGCCGCCGCCAGGAGTCCGCGACCTCCTCCGCCCGCTCCGGCGGCACCAGGTCGGCCTTCGAGAGCGCGACGATCTCGGGCAGGCGGTCGAGCCGGGCGCCGTAGCCGGCGAGCTCGTCGCGAACCGTCGCATAGGCGCGTTCGGCCTCCGACTCATCCCCCTCCCCCTCCCCAGCAAGGGTGATCTCGACGACGTGCACGAGCAGCCGGCAGCGCTCGACATGGGCGAGGAACTCGTGCCCGAGGCCGACACCCTCGGCGGCGCCCTCGATCAGCCCCGGGATGTCGGCGAGGACGATCTGGCGGTCGTCGAGCTCGAGCGTCCCGAGCACCGGCGCGAGCGTCGTGAACGGGTAGGCGGCGACCTTCGGGTCCGCGCGAGTGAGCCGCGCCAGCAGCGATGACTTGCCGGCGTTCGGCTGACCGACGAGGCCGACGTCGGCGAGCAGCTTCAGGCGCAGGTCGATCCAGCCCGACTCGCCCTCGAGGCCGCTCTCGGCGAACCGCGGCGCCTGCCGGGTCGGGGTCGCGAATCGCTTGTTCCCGTGCCCTCCGCCGCCGCCGCGTGCCACGATGACGCGCTGCCCCTCGGCGAGCAGCTCGGTCGTCGAGCCGTCGAGTCCCGTCACGACGGTGCCGGGCGGGACGACGACGACGCGGTCCTCCCCGCGCTTGCCATGGCGGCGGCCGCCCTCGCCGTGGGCGCCGCGCCCGGCGCGGAAGTGCTTGCTGCGGCCGAGCGACGAGAGATCGCGGCGCCCCGCGTCGCAGACGAGCACGACGTCCCCGCCGCGGCCGCCGTCGCCGCCGTCCGGCCCCCCGCGTGGCACGTGGGCCTCGCGCCGAAACGAGACGACCCCGTTGCCGCCGCGGCCGCCCTCGACGTAGATCTTCGCTTTGTCGTACAGCACGGCATCAGGCTAGTCGGCGCGTTCAGCGCCAGGACGGCTGCGCGCCGTAGGGCCTGCCTACCGGGAGGCCTTGTGCGCGCTTGGTAGCCCCCGGGCTACCGAACTCGCACCGCCCGTCGAGTCAGCCGTCGACGCCCGTCGAGTCAGCGGTCGACGACCGAGATCGTGCGGCCGCGGCGGCCCGTCGAGAACTGCACCACACCGGGGCGCTTGGCGAAGATCGAGTGATCCCGCCCGAGGCCGACTCCGTCGCCGGGGCGAAACCGGGTGCCGCGCTGGCGGACGATGATCTCGCCGCCGGTCACGACCTGGCCGTCGAACACCTTCACCCCGAGGTACTTCGGGTTGGAATCGCGACCGTTGCGGCTCGAGCCGAGTCCCTTCTTATGAGCCATCGCTCGTCGCCTCCTTCTTGGCGGCGGGCTTGGCCGCGGACCTCTTGGCACCCGCGGCCCTGCTGGAGCCCGCCGGCTTGCGGGTCAGCATCTTGATCTCGGTCACCTCGAGCTTGGTCAGCTCGGAGCGGTGGCCCTGGCGCTTGCGGTAGCCCTTCTTCGGGCGGTACTTGAACACCCGGATCTTCGGGCCGCGCTCGTGCGCGGCCACCTTCGCCTCCACCTTGACCTTCTCGAGGTCCTTGCCGAGCACCATCTCCTTGTCGCGGAAGGCGACGGCGCGCAGGTCGACCTTCGCCCCCTCGTCGGCGGGGAGGCGGTCCACGAGCAGGGTGTCACCCTTCTCGACGCGGTACTGCTTTCCGCCTGTCTCGATCACTGCGTACATGCTCAACGGCTCCTGGAGTCAGTTGCTGGAGGCACGGGAGCGTCGCCGGCCGCCCCTGCCGCCGCGACGCCTGCGCCCAGATCCGGCGGCGGATTCTAGCTGCTCGTCGTCGGCTTTCGCCGCCGCCGCGACGACGGCGTCACCCTCGCTGTCGAGCAGGGTCGCGGTCGCTGCCGAGCGCCCGACGCTCTCGATCCGGACCATCCGCCGCTCGCCGACGTGCGGGCCCGCGTTGGCGACGCTGACGATGTAGGCCTCGACGCGGGCGACCGCGTCGTCGACGTTGTACATGTGCGGCTCCTCGATCGTGACGAGGACCTCGTCGCCGACCCGGAACGGCAGCGCCCGCTCCTCGATCTCCTCGCGACCGCCGGCCTCGACCACCTGGAAGGTGTCGAGCGGCAGCGCGTCTCCGCCCTCGAAGTGGAACCGCTTGCCGGTCTCCTCCTCGAGCTCGGTCAGCCCCGAGTCGGGCGTCAGCAGGGCCGCGGCGACCAGCGGGTTGACGCGGACCAGGAAGGCCTCGGCGTCGGGCTGGTCGACGACCACCTCCGAGAGCTTGCGGACGATCGAGATCGCGACCGTCTCCTCGGAGGCGACGACGCCCTCGCCGTCGCAGGTCGGGCAGCGCTTGGTGAGGATCTCGCGGACGCCGTCGGTGACGTTCTGGCGTGTCATCTCCACCAGCCCGAGCGGCGAGACCTCGACCACGTAGGTCTTGGTCCGGTCCTCGTCGAGCGCGGTGCGGAGCGTCTTCAGGACCTCGTCGCGGTTCCGTGCCCGCGCCATGTCGATGAAGTCGATCACGATGATCCCGCCGATGTCGCGCATCCGCAGCTGGCGCACGACCTCCTCGGCCGCCTCCACGTTGACCTTCGTGATCGTGTCCTCGAGCCGGCCCTTGCCGCGGCCGGTGAAGCTGCCGGTGTTGATGTCGATCACGGTGAGAGCTTCCGCGTAGTCGATCATCAGGTATCCGCCAGAGGGGAGGTCGACGCGGCGGCTCAGCACCGAGTCGAACGCCTTCTCGACGTCCCACTTCTCGAGCAGCGGCGTCTTCTCCTCGTAGAGCTCGACGCTGTCGGCGAGCTCCGGCGCCGTCCGCTGCAGGAACTTCGTGACCCGCTCGTGCTGCTTGGAGTCGTCGATGATCGCGCCCTCGAACTCCTCGACGAGCACGTCGCGGACGACCCTGATCGAGAGGTCGGCCTCCTGAAAGATCATCTGGCCGACGTCCGCCTTCTTCGCCCGCTCCTCGACGACCTCCTCGAGGCGGTGCAGGTACTGGATCTCGCGGACGAAGTCCTCCTTCTTGCCGCCCTGCGCGGCGGTGCGGACGATCACGCCGCCCTTGCCGATGTCGACCTTCTCGATCAGCTTGCGGAGGCGCTGGCGCTCGGCGTCGGGGAGGCGCTTGGAGACACCGATCCCGCCGCCCTGCGGCATGTAGACGAGGTAGCGCCCGGCGATCGAGAGCTGCATCGAGAGCCGCGCGCCCTTCGTCTTCAGCGGGTCCTTGACGACCTGGACGACGATCTCCTGGCCGGGCTTGATCAGCTCGTCGATCCGCCGCCCGCGGCCACGGCCGCGCTTGGGAACGGCCTTCCCGTCCGGCATCACGATCTCGTCGACATGTAGGAATCCGTTGCGCTCGAGACCGAAGTCGACGAACGCCGCCTCCATGCCGGGCAGGACGTTGTCGACCTTCCCCTTGTAGATGTTGCCCACGATCGAGCGCTTGCCGCGCCGCTCGACGTAGAGCTCGGCGACCTTCCAGTCGCTGCGGGGGGTCGCCTTCCGGCGCCCTCCCTTGCCCCGCGCAGGGGCTCCCTTTGCCTCGAGCACGGCGACCCGGGTCTCTCCCGGATCGACGCTGACGAGGATCTCCTTCTTCATGTGTTTCCTTTCCGCGGTGAGCGGCCGAGCGCGCGCACGGCACAGCCGGCCGGCGAAGCGCCGGCGGCGGTCCCAATCGATCTACGGGGTGTGCTGTGTGTGGTCTCGGTTCGGCTCAGCGCAACAGTGCTGGGGTGGCCGCCCTGCTGCTGTTGCGTGACGAGAGCTGCGCCTGGACGTGAATGCTCTGAAGCAGTCCGATCGCCATGAACGTGACGAGCACGGAGGACCCTCCGTAGCTCATCAGCGGGAGTGTGATCCCGGTGACGGGCATGATGCCCAGGTTCATGCCGACGTTGACGAGGACCTGGAACATCAGCGCGGCGGCGATGCCGCCAGCGATCAGGGTCCCGTACAAGTTCTTCGAAAGCGTCAGTAGTCGCAGCGCCCGCCATACGAGCAGGGCGTAAAGGGACAGAACGAATGCGGCCCCCAGGAATCCGTAGCGTTCCCCGATCACGGCGAAGATGAAGTCCGTGTGGTGCTCGGGGACGAAGTTGAGCTCGGTCTGCGTGGCCTGGTCGCCGCGCCCGGTCTTCTCACCGGAGGCTGCGGCGATCACGGCCTGATTGACCTGATAGCTCGAATCGCCAGGATCGTCACTGGGGTTGAGAAAGCTGGTGAGCCGTTCCTGCTGGTAGCCCTGCAGGACCGGCACGCCGATTGCCGGGGCGAGGAGCAGCGCGAAGGCCGCGAGAGCAGCCGTGACCGCGCCGATCGCCGCGAAGTGCGTCCAGCGCACCCCGGCGAGAAAGAGAATCGTGATGGTGATCGCCCCGAGCACCAGTCCGGTGCCGAGGTCTGGTTGCAGGAAGACGAGTGCGGCGGGCGCCAGGCCGATCGCCAGGAGGCGGATCGTCTGTCGCGGATCCGAGCCGCGGCGCGTGCGCTCGATCACGAAGGCGGCGAGCGACACGATCAGGAGCACCTTGGCGAGCTCCGATGGCTGGAAGCGGAAGTAGGGGAGCTCGATCCAGCGGCGCGAGCCGCGAGCGGCGGCGCCGAACACGAACACGAGTGAGATCGCGGTGATCATCGCGCTGTAGATGCCGACCCGGAGCTCGCGGAAACGCGAGTAGTCGATCCGGGAGATGGCGAACATCAGCGAGACGCCGATCAGCGCGTAGACCACCTGGCGAAGCACGAAGTAGAGCGGGTCGCCGGGGATGTCCTCGCGGGTCGCCTCGGCCAAGGTGAAGCAGCTGAAGGCGATCAGGCCCGCGGCGGCGGCGAGCATCCAGCCGTCGAAGTACGGCAGGTTGAGTCGCTCGACCAGTCCCGAGCGGCGCGGCGCGATCGTCAGTGGCCGTGCTGCCTCCATCAGATCAGGGTACCCGGCTTCCGTTTTTCCTGGTAATCACGGTCTATCCTCGGTCGCTCGCGCCCGCCCTCACTCGCGGCTCTCCTGTGCCGAGGCGACCGCCGGGGTGATCGGGAGCTGGAAGTACTTCTCGAGGATGCGCGCGGCGGCGGGCGCCGCCGAGTCCGCTCCGAAGCCGCCGCGCTCGAGCGTCACGACGACGACGATCTCGGGGTCGTTGGCCGGCGCCACGGCCGCGTACCAGGCCTGGTCGGCGACGCCGATCCCGCGCTCGGCGGTCCCCGTCTTGCCGGCGATCGGGACCGGGAAGTTCCCGAACACCGGATAGGAGGTCCCGCCCTCCTCCATCGCGGCGCGCGTCAGCCCGTTCAGGATCGTGCTGCGCCATTCCTCTGGAATCTCGACCTGGCGCTTCGGCACGGACTCGAACTCCTCCAGCACCTCACCGGTCGCGGTCTCGACGCGTTCGCCGAGGTGGGGGCGCAGCACCGTGCCGCCGTTGGCGATCGCGGCGTAGACGACCGCCATCTGGAGCGGATCGGCCTGCATGTCCCCCTGGCCGACGGCGAAGTTGATGTTGTCGCCGGCCGACCACGGCCGGTCCGTGAGCTTGTCGCGGAACAGACGGTTCCGCCAGGCGGGGGTCGGGACGAGGCCCTCGACCTCCGCCGGGAGATCGATCCCGGTCTGCTCGCCAAGCCCGAGCTGTCGTGCCTCCGCCTGGATCACGCCGCCCCTGCCGGTCCGCACGTTCGACTCGTAGCCGAGCTTGTAGAAGTAGACGTCCGATGAGACCTTGAACGCGTCGCTCATGTCGATCGGCCCGAAGACGGCGTCCTGGGCGTTCTTGAAGGTGACGGTGTCGACCTTGACCTCTCCGCTGTCGTTGACGATCTCGCCGGGGGTGATCAATCCGTCATTGAGGGCGGCGAGCCCGGTGATCACCTTGAAGATCGATCCAGTCGGGTAGAGCCCCTGGATCGCGCGATTGGCCAGCGGCGCGTCGTTCTCACGCGACACGAGCGCCTTGTACTGGCGCTCGGTGATCGGGCGGGTGAAGACGGACGGGTCGAACGACGGCGCCGAGCCCATCGCGAGCACCTCCCCGCTGTCGACGTTCATCGCGACGAACGCCCCCGGCAACCCGAACGAGCCCAGCGCCCCTTCCGCCGTCGCCTGGAGGTCTGCGTCGATCGTCAGCCTGACGTTGTCGCCCGCGTGGGCGGGCCGGCCGTTGAGCTGGTCGGTCGGGCGCCCGAGGGCGTCGACCTGGAAGCGCTCGGAACCCGCCCGGCCGCGCAGGTAGCGGTCGTACTCGTACTCGATCCCGGACTGCCCCACCTGATCGCCCTGGTCGAGCGTGGCGTAGCGGGGCAGCCCGAGCTGCTCCGCGGTCACCTCGCCGACGTTGCCGAACAGGTGGGCGGCGACCGACCCCTGCCGGTACTCGCGCGCGAACACCCGCTCGACGCTGACGCCGGGGAAGCGATCCTGGTGCTCGCGCAGGAAGTAGACCTTTCCGGCGCCGAGCCCGCGCGCGAGGATCACGGGGCTGGCGCGCGACTCCTTGAGCACGGCGGCGATCTCCGCCTCCATCTCCTGCGGGGTGTCGCCCGTGATCTGCGCCAGGCCCTTCATCACGGCCGCCCGCTGCGGCGAGCCGAGCTTCGGTAGGTCGTCGGGGAGCACCTGCAGCGCCAGCTCGGTGCGGTTCGCGACCAGCACCTTGCCATCGCGGTCGAGGATCTCCCCGCGCGGCGCCTGCACGCGGACCTCGCGGACGCGATTGTCGTTCGCCTGGTCGCGGTAGCTGTCTCCGGAGAGGATCTGCAGGTACCAGAGCCGGAGCCCGATCACGGAGAAGATCGCGATCGCGATCCCGGTGACGATCGTGGCGCGCTTCTGCAGCGCGGTGCTGCGCCTTGGAGATTCGTCGGTTCCGTGGCGGAACATGCGCTAGCTCCTGGTTCCTGCCGCTCGCGGCGTCAACGGCCGGCGCCCCGAGGGCCGGTCGTCGATCACTGCCGGCCGCAACACCAGTTTGACGCCCAGGAACAATGGAAGCGAGAGCGCCGCCCCAAGCAGCGTCTTGCCGATCGCGTCGCCGATCACGCGCGTGCTGACGTCGGCGTCGATCCCGGTCGCGATCTGGATCCCTGCGAACACGATCAAGCCCAACAGCGTGAACCCGCCTCCGAGCAGCGCCACCCCGACCCGCCCCGGCAGGCCCATCGTCTCGCGGTAGCGGCCGGCGACGTACCCGACGCACATGTAGGTCGCCGCGAACGCCCCCAGCGTCTCGAACAGGAGGCAGTCGATCAACAGCCCGACCGAGAAGCCGGTGACGGCTCCAGAGACGCTGCCGCCGACCAGCCCCAGCGCCATCACGACGAGCACCGCCCCGTCGGGGGTGGCCCCGAACAGCTGGAGCTTCGAGAAGAAGGTGACCTGCACCAGCGCCGTCACCAGCACCAGCAGGCAGAGCCGAACCGTTATCCCGGGAGTCAGGATCACGCGCCGTCGCCCCGAGTCTGGACGAGCGCCTGGACGAACTCCATGTCGCGGAGATCGGCGAACGCGCGCAGGTGGACGCGCTGGTATGCCTGGGTCTCCTCCGCGGTGGCGTCTGTTACCTCCCCGATCGGAATCCCGGGAGGAAAGAGGGAATCAAGCGACCCGCTCGCGTAGCCGGCTGTGACGACCATCTGGTTCTCGCTGATCTCGTCCTCGCGCTGGACGAAGTTGAGGAGCAGGTCGCGCGGATCGCCGACGTTGGGCTCAACGACGCCGGTCGCGCCCTCCGGGAGCACCCGCCCGGTCACGGAGCTCTCCGCATCGGTGATCAGGGTCACCTGCGCGGTGCCCTTGGTGACCGCGGAGACCCGCCCGGCGAGACCGTCGGCGGCGACGACCGGGTCGTCGACACGCAGCCCGGCGCCGCTGCCCTTGTCGATCGTCACGACCGAGTACCAGACCGTCGGCGAGCGGCCGATCACCCGAGCCGTCACCGGCTCGTATCCGGGTGGAACCAGGCCGCCACCCGTCAGCGCCTGCAGCTTCGCCAACTCGTCTCCCTGCCGGGCGGCGGTCTGCGCCTGCGCCAGCTGGTCCCGCGTCTCGGCCAGCTCGTCACGGAGGTCATCGTTCTCGCCCCTCGCCTCGAAGGTCTCGTCGAACCAGTTGACCAGATCGCGGACCGGTTTCAGCGCCCTATCGGCGCCCTCCTCGAACGGCCCGAGCACCGTCGCGACTCCCCGCTGAGCCCTGTGGAAGGGGCCGTCGGAGCCCTCGCGGAAGTAGAGGCTGAGGAGCGTCAGCGAGGCGACGACCAGCAGCAAAAGCACCGCCCTGCGGCGGCGTACTTGCTTGCGGTACATGTCCTAGTCCTCGAGTCCAAAGTCTTCGAACGCGGCAGGCGCCGATCGCAGCCTCGGGCGGAGAAGGGCCATCCCCGACCCGGCCGTGCGTGGGTGACGAATGTAGCGAAACCCTCAAACCGACTGAAAGCGCGGCTCCAGCTCGAGCAGGAGCGGGATCGGCAGCCCGATCACGTTGGACAGGTCGCCGCTCACCTGCTCGACCAGCATCGAGCCGACGCCCTGGATCGCGTATGCCCCGGCGCGCCCCTCCCATTCGCCCGTCGCGATGCAGGCGGCGATCAGCTCCGCGCCGAGCGGGCGGAACCTGACCGCGCTGGCGGCGATCCCCTCCCTGGTGCGCGGGGTGCCCTCCTCCTCCTCCTCTGGGCCGAGCAGGGCGAGCCCGCCGAGCACCTCGTGCTCGCGTCCGGAGAGCCGCTCGAGCATCGCCCGCGCCTGCTCCGCGTCCTCGGGCTGGCCGAGCGCCTCTCCGTCCAGCACCACCTCGGTGTCGCCGCCGACCACCAGCGTCCCCGGCTTCGTCGTGGCGGCGACGGCGGCCGCCTTCCAGCGCGCGTTCTCGAGCACGATCTCGCGCGGGTCGCCCTCGGTCAGCTCCTCGATCATCGGCTCGGCGACCTCGATATCGACGCCCAGCGCCTCCAGGAGGGCGCGCCGCTGCGGCGAGCGCGAGGCGAGCACCACCTTGGAAAGACGCTCTTGCTTCACGGCTTCACGACCTTGGAACTACGATCTCGGTTCACGGCTTCGCCATCCTGCCGCGGCCACGAGCGGCCCATCACAAGTCGCTTCGGCTTCGCCTTCGCTCCAAAGCGCGGCGGCCTGGCGGCCGCTACAACTCGGGAAACCAGATGCCGATCTCGCGCTCGGCGGACTCCGCGGAGTCCGAGCCGTGCACCAGGTTGAAGGTGACCTCGGTCCCGTACTCGCCGCGGATCGAGCCGGCGTCGGCCTCGATCGGGTCCGTGGCTCCGATCAGCTGGCGGGCCGCCATGATCGCGTTCGGCCCCTCGAGGACCATCGCGACGAGCGGGCCGCCCGTGATGAAGGTGACGAGCTCGCCGAAGAACGGCTTCTCGGCGTGCTCGGCGTAGTGCTCGTCGGCGAGCTGCCGATCGGCGGTGATCAGCTTCAGCGCGACCATATCGAGGCCCTTGCGCTCGAACCGCGAGATCACCTCGCCGGTGAGACGGCGCCCGAAGGCGTCGGGCTTGACGAGGATCAGGGTCCGTTCGGCTGCCACGGGGCGGAGAAACTATCGGCTGCGCTGGTCGCGCGCCCGTCAGCGGCTGGGACGGCTTGCGGGCCGCGGCTTGGGGCGGCTCTGGCCTGCGGCCGACTGGCGGCGGGGCCCGTCGGCCGAGCGCGCTGTCGTGGTGGGCGCCTTCGGGCGCTCGGTCGAGCCGCTGCGCGCGGCGCGGGTCGCCCGCTCGGAGCGGCGCGCGGCCTCGCGCTCGCTGCGCCGGCCCGCCGCCTCGCGCTCGCTGCGCCGTGTGGTTTCGCGTTCGCCCGCGGCGGCGGGGCGCTTGCGGCGCACTTCGGTCTCGCAATACGGGCAGATCCCCCACTTCGGATCGAGTGGCTTGTGGCACCTGCGGCAGGGGTTGCGGAGGCGGCGCTCGCAGTTCGGGCATCGCAGGTAGCTGCCCTGGATCGGGTACTCACAGTGCGGGCAGGACTGCTCGATCAGCTGGCGCAGGCGTAGCTCGGCGGCGCGCAGCTCGAGATCGCGTTCCTCGCGGTCCTCGCGGAACTCCGGTGGGCGGAGGATCGTGTAGACGACCGTGCCGATGAAGGGGAAGACCGAGGCGGCGGTCGCACAGGCGATCAGGACCGGGTCGTCGAGCCGCCGGCGGGCGTCCAGGTAGGTCCAGTAGATCAGGGACAGGTAGACGACGACCAGGAAGAGGACGAGCAGGTTGACGATCAGGCTGAGCGCGCCGCCGTCTATGCCGAATATCGCAAGGAGCATTGGAATCGAAGCCGCCGAGTGTACTTTCGTTGTAGTTGCGGGGACCCCTGCCGGGGCGAGCGTGGCCGAAGATCAGAGAAACAGAAGCCCGAACACGTAGCCGAGCGCGAAGAAAAGCAGGATCACAACAGCGACGACCAGGGCGACCAGCCCCATCATCGTGAGCAGCTCGGAGCGGGCCTCTCGGTCCATATGCAGCTGAGAAGGTAGCGGCTCAGCCCCGTAGGGACGCAAGCGCCGACCCGATCAGGAAGTGCGAGCCCGTCACGAGCAGGGGGACTCCCAGCTCCCCCGCGAGCTCCCGCCCTCGTGCGACGGCCCGCTCGAGCTCCGCCTCCGCCTCCGCGCCGATCCGCTTCGCGGCGAACAGCTCCGCGAGCCGCGACGCCGCGATCGAGCGTCCACCGGGGCGGCCGCCGGCCGCGATCGCCTCCTCCGGGATCTCCGTGCAGACCGCGCGCTCACAGCGTGGAGCAAGCGCCGCGACGATCGCGTCGGCATCCTTGCCCTCCAGCACGGCGGTGCAGCAGACCACCTTCGACCCGCCGGTCAGCTCCTCGAGCGCGGCGGCCAGGGCGCGGGCGCCGTCGGCGTTGTGCGCCGCGTCGAGGATCACCGGCGGATCACCGTCGAGCACCTGCCCGCGGCCCGGGATCGAGAGCGAGGCGACCGCGGCCTCGACCGCGTCCGGGCGAAGCTCTCCGACGATCACAGCTGCGGCCGCGAGCGCAAGGCCGAGGTTCTGGCGCTGGTATGGCGGCAGGCCCTCCGCGAGCACGGGATCGACCGGAGCGGGGCCGACCGCCCTCGCGTGGTGTCGCGACGCCTCTCGCTCTGCGACCTGCTCGGCCTCGGGCGCGAGGTCGCCGCGGACGAGCACGGTGCGGTCGCGCAGCACGGCGAGCTTCTCGGCGGCGATCTCGGCGAGCGTGCCGCCGAGCCACTCGGTGTGATCGAGGCCGACCGAGGTCAGGACGGTGACTCGCGATGGGATCACGTTGGTGGCGTCGAGCCTACCGCCGAGGCCGGCCTCGATCACCCCGACCTTCACGCGCGCCGCCGCCAGCGCCACGAACGCAGCCGCGGTGACCAGCTCGAACTGGGTGACCGGCCCTTCCCCCCCGGCCGCGCGGTCGGCGGCCTCGGCGGCCTGCTCGGCGCGCACCAGCGCCTCGGTGAAGGCCGCGTCCCCGATCAGCTCGCCTGCGACCAGGATCCGCTCGCGCCACTCGTCGATGTGGGGCGACAGGTAGGCGCCGGCGGGGACCCCGTGAGCGTCGAGCAGCGCGGCTGTCATCCGCGCCACCGACGTCTTGCCGTTGGTGCCGACGACGTGGATCGACGCGAACCGGTTCTGCGGCATCCCCAGCAGCGAGCAGATGCGCCGCATCCGCTCCAGGCCGAGCCGCCAGCCGATCGGCTCCCGGGCCTTGAGGATGCTGTTCACGGCGTGGTTCACGGCTTCGCCATCGACGCCCATCCCTCGGCTTCGCCATCGGCCCGCACCTCCTCCGCTTCGCGTCCGGGGGTGCGGGGTTGGGGCGCGTCTGGGTTGGTCACCTGGGTCCGCTAGCCAAGTTCGTCGAGCTCCGCGCGGTACGCCTCGAGCTTGCGGCGCTCCTCGTCGACCACGTCCGCGGGGGCCTTTGCGACGAAGCCCTCGTTGCCGAGCTTGCGCTCGCCGCGCTCGACCTCTGAGCGGAGCTTCGCTCGCCGCTCCTCGATCCGCGCCCGGGCCGCGTCCGGATCGACGCCCTCGGTCTCGAGCAGCTCGACGCCCTCGACGGTGGCGATCGCCTCTCCGTGACCGCTCCCGAACTCGACTCGGGCCAGGCGCCCGACGAGCTCGTGCGGATCGGAGCCGTTCGCGCGCGCCGACAGCACCTGCGCGGCGGGCACGCCCGCAAGGTCCCGCCAACGCCGCAGCGCCCGGGTTAGCTCGATCGCCGCTCCTATCTCGGCCTCCGCCCCCTCGTCGATCAGGTCGGGGTCGGGCTCGGGGAACGGGTGGACCGCGAGCGCCTCGGACTCGCTCACGGGCAGGTAGGAGTAGACCTCCTCGGTCACGAACGGCATCAGCGGGTGCGCCAGCGCCAGCACCCGCTCCAGCGTCCAGAGCAGCGTCGCGGACGCGGCCGAGTCGACGGGCTCGTCGTCGTCGCCGTAGAGCCGCGCCTTGACGATCTCGAGGTACCAGTCGCAGAGCTCGGACCAGAAGAAGTCGTAGAGGTCGAGCGCCGCGTGGGCGAAGTCGTAGCGCTCGATCGACTCGGTCACCGAGGTGATTGCGCGCTGGAGCCGTGACGCGATCCAGCGATCCTCGACCGGCACATCGTCCGCCGCCACTTTCGCAGCGGCGGCTCTGACTGCGGCCGCATCAGCGACCTGGGCGTTGAGCAGGATGAGACGCGATGCGTTCCACATCTTGTTCGCGAGGTCGCGCCCCTGCTGCACGCGCGCCTCCGAGTAACGCACGTCCTGGGTCGAGGACATCGCGAGCAGGCCGAAGCGGAGCGCGTCGGCGCCGTGGACCTCGATCTCGTCGAGCGGGTCGATCCCCGTTCCAAGGCTCTTCGACATCCTCCGCCCGTCGGGCGCCTGGATCACCGAGTGCACGTAGACGTCCGAGAACGGGACCTTGCCGGTGAACTCCAGCGAGGTCATGATCATCCGCGCGACCCAGAGGTTGATGATGTCGCGCGCGGTCACCATCACGTCGGTCGGGAAGAAGGCCGTGAACTCGGGGGCGTCCGTGTCGGGCCAGCCGAGGGTGGCGAAGGGCCATAGGGCGGAGCTGAACCACGTGTCGAGCACGTCTGACTCCTGCTCCCATCCCTCGCCCTCAGGGGGATGCTCACCCACGTAGGTCTCGTCGCCCCGGTACCAGACCGGCAGCCGGTGCCCCCACCAGAGCTGGCGTGAGATGCACCACGGCCGGATCCTCTCCATCCAGTTCAGGTACTGGCGCCGGGCGCCGTCGGGAATGATCCGGACCCTGCCCTCCGTGACGACCCGTACCGCCGGTTCCGCAAGCTCGTTCATGCGGCAGAACCACTGAAGCGAGATCAGCGGCTCGATCCGCTCGCCGGAGCGGTGCGAGAAGGGGACGTCATGGGTGTACGGCTCCTCGCCGCGGATCAACCCCTGCTCGCGCAGCTCGGCGACAACAGCCTCGCGGGCCTGGGTGACCGTCATCCCACGGAAGCGCTCCGGCGCATTCTCGGTGATCAGGCCGTCCTCCCCGATCACCGAGACCTCCTCGAGGCCGTGCATGCGGCCGATCTCGAAGTCGTTGGGGTCGTGGCCCGGGGTGATCTTGAGCGCGCCGGTGCCGAAGTCGGTCTTCACGTACTCATCGGCGATCACCGGCAGGCGGCGCCCGACGAGGGGCAGGATCGCGTGCCTGCCGACCACGTCGCGGTAGCGGTCGTCGCGCGGGTTGACCGCGATCGCGGTGACGGCCAGCATCGTCTCCGGCCGCACCGTCGCGACGACCAGCTCGCCCGCGTCAGCCGCGGCCTCCTCGGCTTCGTGTCCGCGGACCGCTTCCAGCGGATAGGCGATCTGGTAGAGGGTGTCGGTGACCTCGCGGTCCTCGAGCTCGAGGTCGGAGATCGCGGACTGGAGCCCGGGGTCCCAGTTGACCATGTAGTTGTCGCGGTAGATGTAGCCCTTGCTGTAGAGCTCGGCGAACACGCGATAGACGGCGGTCACGTAACCCTCGTCGAGCGTGAAGCGCTCGCGCTCGTAGTCGCAGGAGGCTCCGAGACGCTTGTACTGCTCGACGATCGTGTTGCCATGGAGGTGGCGCCATTCCCAGACCTTTGCGATGAACTGATCCCTACCGAGCTCGGTCCGCAGCACCCCCTGAGCGGCGAGCTCCTTCTCAACCACCGACTGGGTGGCGATACCGGCGTGATCCGTGCCCAGGATCCACATGGTGTTTCGCCCCTGCATCCGGTGGAGCCGGATCAGAACGTCCTGGATCGTCCCGTTGAGGGCGTGTCCCATGTGAAGAGCGCCCGTGACGTTCGGCGGCGGGATCGCGATCGAGTAGTTCGCCTCCGGCGTTCCCTCGGCGGGCGGGTGGAACCAACCCCCCTCCATCCAGCGCTCGAACACCCGCTGCTCTACCTCGCCGGGCTCCCAGCGGGTCGTCGTTTCCAGGGCCTTTCTGCGCTCGGCGTCCAAGGACGCGATCTTACGGCGGCGCCCCGCCGGGGGCCGATCTAGCGGCTACGAGGCCTGCTCGCCGAGCTCCTCGCCGTACGACTCGTAGTCGCCGCCTGCGTCGGTGGTGACGAGCATCGGCTTCAGGCCGCGCTCGATCGTCTCCTTGGTGACGACGCACTTCTTGACGTCGCCTCGCGAGGGGAGCTCGAACTGGACGTCGAGCAGCGTGTCCTCGAGGATCGAGCGGAGGCCGCGCGCCCCGGTCTCGCGCTCGAGCGCCTTGTCGGCGATCGCGGAGAGCGAGTCGGGCGCGAACACGAGGTCGATGTCGTCGAACTGGAAGAAGCGCCGGAACTGGCGGGTGAGCGCGTTGCGCGGCTCGGTGAGGATCGTGATCAGGTCGTCGCGGGTGAGCTGGTGGATAGCGGCGATCACGGGGAGACGCCCGATGAACTCGGGGATCAGGCCGTACTCCATGAAGTCCTCCGGCAGGACCTTCTCGAAGTACTGGCCGGTGTCCCTGTCCGCGCTCGACGTGACCTCCGCGCCGAAGCCGACTCCGTGGTTGCCGATCCGCTTCTCGATCACGTTGTCGAGCTGGGCGAACGAGCCGCCGCAGATGAAGAGGATGTTGGAGGTGTCGATCGTGAGGAACTCCTGGTGGGGATGCTTGCGGCCACCCTGCGGCGGCACGGACGCCGTCGTGCCCTCGAGGATCTTGAGGAGCGCCTGCTGCACGCCCTCGCCGGAGACATCGCGGGTGATCGACGGGTTGTCCGCCTTGCGGGCGATCTTGTCGATCTCGTCGATGTAGATGATCCCCGTCTCGGCCTTCTTGACGTCGAAGTCGGCGGCCTGGATGAGCTTCAGGAGGATGTTCTCGACGTCCTCACCGACGTAGCCGGCCTCGGTCAGCGCCGTCGCGTCGGCGATCGCGAAGGGGACGTTGAGGATCCGGGCGAGCGTCTGGGCGAGCAGAGTCTTTCCGCAGCCGGTGGGGCCGAGCAGGAGGATGTTCGACTTCTGGAGCTCGATCTCGGGCTCGTCCCCTTCGACGCCCGACGCCATCTGCACGCGCTTGTAGTGGTTGTAGACGGCGACGGAGAGGGCCCGCTTGGCGCCCTCCTGGCCGACGACGTACTCGTTCAGGACCTCGTTGATCTCCTTCGGCTTCGGCAGGTTCTCGAGCTCGAAGGTGGGAGGCGCCGTCAGCTCCTCATCGATGATCTCGTTGCAGAGGTCGATGCACTCGTCGCAGATGTAGACCCCGGGCCCTGCGATCAGCTTCTTGACCTGGCGTTGTGACTTGCCGCAGAAGCTGCAGAGGAGCTGCTCGTTTGACTCGGTTGGGCGTGCCAGCGGAATCCACCCCCTTTGATCGACGTTCTCCGGCCGACGACCCAGGTGCGACAAGCTTAAGGGACTGTCGGCTCCGGCCTGTGGCGTTCATCTACGCGACGGGCCTCGGGACTCCTCCCGCGTTCACATCGGCGGCGGTCTCGGGCGCCGGGACCCAGCCCCAACGAACTGGCCGAACATGCAGAATCCCGGGATGACCGAGGACGGGCCGTTGTTCCGCGAGCTGCTCTGGGTGCACGGGATGGTCCGGAGCGATCGCGACCGGGTCGAGGCGCTCGTCGCCGCGATGCCGGAGCTGCACGCAGAAGAGATCCGGGGCGAGGTGACCGCGCTGAAGACCGACGGGCCGCTCTGGAAGCTGAGAGTCAACTGCCTCCACTACTGCCGGTTCGTGCACGCCCACCACAACGCCGAGGACGCGCTGCTGTTCCCCGCTGTCCGCCGCGAGGGCGAAGGGATGAACCCGATCGTCGACCGGCTCGAGGCCGACCACCGCCGGGTCTCGGACCTACTCGACGAGGTCGAGGAGGCGTGCGAGGGTCCGCTCGAGAGCGAGGGCGCCGCACGCGACCGGCTCTCGGCCGCGCTCTCGGAGCTCGCCGTGCACCTGCTGGAGCACCTCGATTACGAGGAGGAGTCACTCCGGACGACGCTCAACAGCTGGAAGAGCCTGCCCTGGGGCTGACTCAGCGGACGCGGTCCCAGGCCAGCAGGTAGGGCTTCGGGTCGAGGAACCGCTTGCCCTGGCGCAGCTCGAAGTGGAGGTGGCACGGGGTCGAGCGCGCGTTCCCGGTCTGGCCGACGCGGCCGACGAGCTCCCCGGTGCGGACGCGCTCGCCGCGATCGAGCGGCGAGGCGCTGAGGAGGTGCGAGTAGCGGTAGGTGCGCCCCTCCTTCCGGCCGGCGATGACGACGAAGTTGCCGTCGAGGCGGGCGTCGAACCGCCTTCGAACCACGGTGCCTCCGCGCGCGGCGACCAGCCGGGTGCCGCACGCGGCGGTGACGTCGAAGCCCTGGTGGACGCGGCCACCGTTGCGGGCCGCGCCGAACTCGCCGACCGGGCCCCTCGTGCCGTGCGGCCCGCGGACCGGGAAGATGTGGCCGAGAAGCGCGAACTCGGCCGCCCGACCGAGCTGCCCATGTGAGGGACCGACGAGAACGCGGTAGCGCCCGTCGGGCGCCGCCCGCCCCGCGTCGGTGAGCCCGTTCCAGGTGACCACGTGCTCCTCGCCGGGCTCGAGCCGCTTGCGCTCGAGCCGACGCACCTCGCGCGTCCCCTCGTGCAGGAAGGCGACGGCGACGTCCGCGGGCTCCGGGCCGGCGAAGCGGAAGCGGACCTCGATCGGGGTCTCGCCGTCGAAGAGCGCCCGCGGGGGCGTCGCCGTCGCCTCCTGGAGCTTGAAGCCGTCGGCGGCGACGCTCGAAGACGCGGCCGCAGTGGCGACCAGGATCGCAACCAGAAGCACGAGTAGGGACGGCTTCGCCATCAGAACGCGGTCACGAGCGCCCGCCCACCGCAAGTCGCTTCGCCCTTCGCCCTTCGCTCCTGAGGAGAGCGGCCTGGTGGCCGCTAGCGGTGCTCGATGACGCGGTCGACGATGTGGTACTCCTTCGCCTCCTCCGCGCTCATGAAGTAGTCGCGCTCGGTGTCCTTCGCGACCTTCTCGAGCTCCTGTCCCGTGTGCTTGGCGATGATCTCGTCGAGGCGCTGGCGGACGTCGATGATCTCCTTCGCGTGGATCTCGATGTCCGAGGCCTGTCCCGAGAAGCCGCCGGAGACCTGGTGGATCAGGATCTTCGAGTTGGGCAGCGCCATCCGCTTGCCCTCGGTGCCGCCCGCGAGCAGCAAGGCCCCCATGCTCATCGCGACGCCGACGCAGATCGTCGAGACGTCCGGCTTGATGAACTGCATCGCGTCGTAGATCGCGAGGCCCGCGTAGACGGAGCCGCCCGGGGAGTTGATGTAGATGCTGACGTCCTTGTCGGGGTCCTCCGACTCGAGGTGGATCAGCTGGGCGACGATCAGGTTCGCGATGTCCTCGGTGACCGGGGTGCCGAGGAACACGATTCGCTCGTTCAGCAGCCGGGAGTAGATGTCGAACGCCCGCTCGCCGCGGGAGGTCTGCTCGACGACCATTGGGACCAGAGGACTCATGAGGGGCGTGAGCCTAGCAACCCGCCCCGGCGGGCCATACGCGGGAGAATCCCCCGATGGCGCCGGGAGCGGAGATCCTGACGGTCGGCCACTCCAACCACTCGGAGCGCGCCTTCCTGGAGCTGCTCCGGGGTGCGGGTGTCGAGACATTGGTCGACGTGCGGCGCAACCCCCGCTCGCGCTACGAGCACTTCAACCGCTCCGCCCTCGCGGGTTCCCTGCAGGCAGCCGGGGTCGACTACGTCCATCTCGGCGAGGAGCTCGGTGGCCGCCGCGCGCCGCTCCCGGACTCGGCCAACAAGGCCTGGGACGAGGAGGCCTTCCGCGGCTACGCCGACCACATGGCGGGCGAGGAGTTCGCCGCGGGCCTCGCCCGGCTCGAGCAGCTTTCCGCAGAGCGGCGCGTCGCGATCCTGTGCGCCGAGGGCGACTGGCACCACTGCCACCGCCGCCTGATCGCCGATGCCCTCGCCGCCAGTGGCCGCCGGGTCCTCCATCTCGGCCCCGAGGGCTCGCTCGCCGAGCACGAGCTGACGGAGACCGCCGTCGTCACCGGAGACTCAGTCACGTACCCCGAGGTCCAGACGTCACTCGACGTCTAGCTGGGAGATCCGGACGCTTTCCTGGTCTACGGACCGGGAAGAGTCCAGAAATGGGCCGGGAAGAGTCCAGAACGCCGTCGCAGCGCTAGTCGGAGCCCGGGGTCCAGAGCGCGCCCTTCTCCTCGCGCTCCTTCTCCGGGGTCCAGATCTGCTCGCGGGCCTCGGCCTGTTCGAGCGGGATCGGCGTCGCGCTCTCGGAGATGACGTCGAGGGCGCGGCGCATCCGGAGGTCCTGCTTGAGGAGCTCCTCGCGGCCTGACTTGCGCAGCTCGGCGAGCGCGTCCGCGGGCTCAGGGTGGCCGTGGTCCTCGTGGCCGGGCGGGACCTGGAGGGCGTCGAGCATGTCCTCCTCGGTGATCTCGATCCCCTCGGCGTCGGCGACGGCCTCGAGCACCGCCTCGCGCTTGAGGGCGCGGGAGGCGTCGGGGCGCGCCTCGTCGACGATCTCGTCGCGGGTCTTGCCCTGCATCTGAAGATACGTGTTCGGGTCCATCCCCTGCTGGCGCAGGCGGCGCTCGACCCGCTCCCACATCTCGTTCGCGCGCGCCTTCACGACCTCGTCTGGGATCTCGACCTTCGCGTTTGCGACGGCGGCGTCGAGCGCCGTCTCGCGGAAGCGCTCGGCGGTCTGCGATTCGAGGTACTCCCTGATCCGGTCGCTGATCTCGCTGCGCAGCTCGTCGAGCGTCTCGAACTCGGATGCCTCGGCGGCGAAGTCGTCGTCCAGCTCCGGCAGCTCCTTCTCGCGGACCTCGCGGACGTTGATCTTGAACTGGGCGGTCTTGCCGGCGACGTCCTCGCCCTGGTAGTCGTCGGGGAAGTTGACCGTCGCCTCCTTCTCCTCCCCGCCGGCAGCTCCCTCGACGGCCTGCTCGAACTCGGGCAGGACCCGCCCCGCGCCGAGCTCGAGCAGATAGTCCTTGGCGGCTCCGCCCTCGAACGGCTCGCCGTCGATCGTGCCCTCGTAGTCGATCAGCGCGACGTCGCCCTCGGCGGCGCGGCGGTCGACGGGGTTGAGCTTCGCGAATCCGTCGCGGAGGCGGTCGAGCTCCTGGTTCACGGCGTCCGCGGGGACCTCCATGTCCGCGCGCCCAACCTCGAGGCCCTTGTACTCGCCGAGCTCGGCGCTGGGCCGGACGGCGACCTCGATCGAGAAGCGGAGCGGCTGGCCCTCGTCGGGCAGCTCGGTGAGGTCGAGCTTCGGATCGCCGACCGCGCTGACACCTGAGTCGAGCATCGCCCGCTCGTACCAATCCCCTAGCGCGCCGCCCTCGAGCGTCTCGGTGAGCACGGTCTGGCGCCCGAGCCGTTGCAGGACCATCTCCGGCGGCACCTTCCCCTTGCGGAAGCCGGGCACCTTCATCTCGCCGCCGAGGCGCTGCGCGGTCTCCTTCAGCCTCGTGTCGACCTCGCCCGGGTCGACCGAGACCTCGACGCGGGCGCGCGAATCGGGGAGCTCGGTTACGTTCGTCTCCATGCCTCAGCGGAGCTTAGAGGGCGGCCTCAGGCTGTCGCGGCGCGAGCGCCTCGAAGCCTGGGCACTGACCGGACCGCCCGGCCGGGCCTGGTCTTTCGCCCGCGACCTCGCCTCGGCGGCTCCGCTCGTCGCCCGCTACTGGGGCGCCCGCGGCCGCGACCGGCTGCTGCGCCGCGAGCGCCAGGTCCGGGATTAGCTAATCGCCAGCGGCGTAGCCGATGATCGAGCGGTCGATCAGCCACTCGACCGGGGCCTCGTCGTCGGTGTAGACGTCGCCGCCCTCGAGCGGGGGTCCGAGCCGCGCCAGCTCGAGGTCGGCACGCTGCTGCAGCTCGGTGGGCAGCCCGTTCCGCACCCGCCGCAGGCCCTCGGCGGAGAGCGGCGTGTCGCTGCCGACCAGGAGAGTGCTCGTGTCCTCGAGCGGGTCGCGGAGCAGCGCCGGGAACACCTCCGCCATCGTCGCGCTGACGACCTTCTCGAGGTCGTCGCTCCCCTCGATATGGCCGACGTTGACGATCACCATCCCACCCGGGGCGAGGCGATCGCGGGCGAGCTCGAAGAACTCGCGCGTCGCCATGTAGAACGGGAGGTAGGGCTGGCGATAGGTGTCGACGATGATCACGTCGTAGTCGCCGTCGGAGGCGCGCAGCCAGGGCCGGGCATCCTCGTTGTGGACGGTGAGGTTCGGGTTGGTCATGTCGAAGAAGCGGCGGCCGACCTGCTCGAGTTCCGGGTCGATCTCGACCCCGTCGATCTTCGTCTGCGGGAAGTAGTGCCCGTAGCCGCGCGCGGCGGTCCCGGCGGCGTTGCCGAGCACCGCGACCCGCTCCGGAGGCGTTGACCGGTTCAGGAACGGGAGCACCAGCAGCCCGTCCCAGTAGCCGTGGGTGATGTAGGAGCGGGGGCTGTAGAAGGAGTGCTGGGCGATCCCCTCGTTGAGCTCGAGGCGGCGGTCGCCGTCGCGCTCCTCGATCACCCGCAGGTACTGGGTCTCGGTCTCGTCCTCGTAGATGACACGGTCGCCAGCCTCGGTGGTCGCCTTCACGGTCCCGACCGGGATCGCGATCGCCCCGGCCAGCGCGACCGGAGCCGCGAGGTAGCGCCACCCGAGGCCGGCGGCGGCGACGAGGCCGAGCGCGAGCGCGAACGCGATGAAGGTGCGCTGGGTGCCCAGGAACGGGATCAGGACGAGCGAGGAGAGCATCGTCCCGGCCAGCGAGCCGGCGGTCGAGACCGCGTAGAGGCGCCCGGTGGTGCGCCCGGCGTGCTCGACGTCGGGGGTCGCCAGCCGCACCGCCCAGGGAGCGCAGGCGCCCATCAGGACGACCGGGACGGCGATCAGGACCAGGACGGCGAGCAGCGAGCCGACGAAGGCGCCGGCGGAGATCTCGTCGAGGGCGTCGACCGCGCCCTCGAAGAAGGGGTCGGCGGCGAAGGGGACGAGCGCAAGCAGCACCGCGGCGGCCATCACAAGCAGACAGAGCCCGCGCAGGTGCGGATGACGGTCGGCGAGGCGCCCGCCGAACCAGTAGCCGATCGAGAGGGCGACGAGGACGACACCGATCGTGTTCGCCCAGACGATCGTCGAGGCGCCGAAGAACGGCGCCATCAGCCGCGCGACGGCGATCTCGGCGCCCAGGCTCCCCATCCCCACCACGAAGACGAGGACGTAGAGGAAGCGGTCCCCACGCATCAGGTCGAGCCCTTGATCCTCTCCTCGAGCCGTGCGCCCTGGCCCGCGCGGACCGCGCGCTCGGCCCGCTCGGGCGACAGCTCCACGCCGCGCTCCTCCGCCAGCTCGACCAGGCGCTGGCGCTCGGTGTCCTGCTCCGCCCAGAGGAGGAAGAGCCAGCAGAGCACTCCCAGGGTAACCAGGCCGCCTTCGACGGTCATGATCACGCCCGCCGTGCCCTGGTCGGAGAGCGGGGAGATCCCGAAGTCGGCCTCACCGGGCGCGTAGTCCGGATAGAAGACGGTGTTCGACCACATGAAGACGTTGCCGAGCACGGCGCCGGCGAAGCGGACTGCGACGACGTAGCCCAGCTTCGCCCCGATCCCGAACCAGCGCGGCTGCGGAAGCGGCCCCAGCAGCGGCATCCACATCAGGATCCCGAAGCCGATGAAGCAGGCGTGCTGCAGGGCGTGGACGGGCTCGTTGGTCAGCGCCGCCTGGTAGAGCGCCGGGATGTGCCAGATGTAGAGGCTCGCCGCCCAAAGCGGCAGGGCGACGAGGGGGTGGGTGAGCACGCGCAGCCGGTCGATCGCCTTGATCGCGAGCAGCGGCTGGAGCAGCGGGCCGGTCAGCCCGAGCACGATCAGGAGCGCGGCGATGTCGCCGACAAGGAGGTGCTGGGCCATGTGCGCGAGCAACAGCTCCTCCCCCATGTGCGCCAGCGGCGAGACCAGGCCCGCCGTGATCAGGACTATCCCGGCCGCGAAGCAGGCGACCCGCCACGCCGGGACCGGCCGGCCCTCCCTCGCCAGCGTCCGGGCTCGCCGCCAGTACGCGTACGCGACCGCCGTCACGGCGATCAGCTGGAGCGGCTCGAGGGTGCCGCCGCCGACGTGCGCGAGCACCGGGTTCATCGCGGCTCAGCGTACTCGCGGCCCGTCGCCCGCATCAGGCGGGCGGGCTACCTGGAGGGACCGGACGCTCGGTCGCCCTGCGTCGCCCGCATCAGGCGGGCGGGCTACCTGGAGGGACCGGACGCTCGGTCGCCCTGCGTCGCCCGCCCTAGAGCCAGTGGATGCGCCTGAAGAAGTAGATCAGAGCGACTGCGGAGAGGGCCATCAGCCCGAGGGCGGCCGGGTATCCCCACGGCTTGTCGAGCTCGGGCATGTGCGTGAAGTTCATCCCGTAGTTCGAGGCGATGAAGGTCGGGACGGCGATGATCCCGGCGATCGACGAGATCCGCTTGATCACGTCGTTCTGGTTCACGCTGACGAGCGCCAGGTTCGCCTCGAGGACGCTGGTCAGTAGCTCGCGCTGGGAGCTGACCTGCTCGTCGATGCGGCGAGCGTGGTCGTTGATGTCGCGGAAGTACTTGCGAAGCTCCGGCGGGATTCCCGCGAACGACCCCAGCTCGAGGCGCTCAAGCGGATTCAGCAGCGGCCCGACGGCGCGATGGAACTCGAGCACCTCGCGCTTCAGGTGGTAGATGCGCTGCGTCGGCGCCGGGACGTCGTCGTTGAAGACGTCGGTCTCGACCTCCTCGATGTCGTCGTCGATCCCGTCGACGACCGGGAGGTAGTCGTCGACGACCTTGTCCGTGATCGCCCACACCGCCGAGGCGGGCCCGAGCCTGAGCAGGTCCGGGCGTCGCTCGAGCCGCGCCCGCGCGGTCTTCAGCTCGCTGCCCGGCCCGCGGCGAACCGCGATCACGTAGCCCGGGCCCGCGAAGACGCTGATCTCGCCGAAGTGGACGATCTCCTGGTCCTCGTGATAGTGCGCGGTCTTAAGGACGATGAAGTAGGAGCCGTCGTAGTCCTCGACCTTCGGCCGCTGGTGCTCGAGGCCCGCGTCCTCGACCGCGAGCTCGTGCAGGTTGAAGAGGCGAGCGAGCTCGTCGAGGTCGCCGGGCTCGGGCTCGTGCAGGCCGATCCACACGAACTCTCCTTCACCGGCGGCCTTCGCGCGTTCGGCCGCCTGCTCGAAGCCGAGCGCGTCGTCGTGCTGCCGCACGCCATCCTTGTAATGGGCGCTGTCGATGATCATCGCGGTGTCCTCGCTTCCACCGCGGTACTTCGACGGAACGAGGCGGGTTCCCCCGCTCTCGTGCGCTACGCCGCGCGGGCAGGCACGACGCCGTGCTCGACCAGGCTGCGCGCCGTGTCGACGACCGTGTCCTCGATCGGCCGGGGTGACCATCCCAACCGCGACCTGGCTTTGTCGGCGGAGCAGACCCGCTTCTCCCCGAGGTCGCCGGTGATCGTGCGGATGCCGGGGTCGAAGAGGCCCATCGCCCGCACGAGCAGGTCGGGCACCGTCCGCTTCGGGACCTTGGCGGCCTCGGGCCCGAGCCGGTCCCGGAGGATCTCGGCGACCTCCTCCATCCACAGGAACCGAGTGGCGGCGATGAAGCGCTGGCCACCGCCCGCGGGCGCGGTCAGCGCGGCGATCTCGAGGTCCGCGACATCGCGGACGTCGACGTAGTCGAACCCAAGCCTCGGGACTCCCGGCATTCCCTTCATGAGCCGCTCCACCACCTCGATCGAGTAGGAGCGATCGTCGCTGATCACGGGCCCGAGGATCGCCCCCGGGTTGATCGCCGCCAGGCGCTCCTCCTCGCCGCGCTCGCGGACGAGGTCCCAGGCCGCGCGCTCTGCGATCGTCTTCGAGCGCGCGTACGGGGTCAGGCCGCGCCTGTCGGGATCGGTCCAGTCCTCCTCGGTCAGGGGCCGCTCGGGGGGCACGGCAGGATTCCGGATCGCGGCCACGGAGGAGGTGACGACGACGCGGCGCGCGCCGGCGTCGAGCGCGGCCCTGAGAACGCGCAGGGTCCCCTCTCGCGCCGGGACGATCAGCTCGTCGGGGTCCTTCGGCTGAGCGGGAGGGAACGGCGAGGCGACGTGGAGGACCAGCGGCACCCCGTCGACGGCCTCGGTCCAGCCTGCGTCCTCACTCAGGTCCGCCGCGACCACCGAGAGACGGTCACCGGGGTCGACGACCGCGGCCAGCCTCTCCCGGAGGGCCGCCTCCCGCGCGAGGTCTCGGATGGTCGTCCGGACCCGGTGGCCGCGCCGCAGCAGCTCGATCACGCACCAGCCGCCGACGAAGCCCGACCCGCCGGTGACAAGGACCATCTCGTCGCGGGCATCCGAGGCCTCCATGGGCGGACTGTACTCGCTGGCGGCTTAGCCCTTGGGCTGCCAGAACGCGACCTCGGCGCCGGCGTCGCTGGCGACGACGCTTCGCCAGCCGGCGGGACCCTCGCGCGGCTCGAGCAGCACCGACGCCCCGAGGGCGCGGGCCCGCTCGGTCGCCGCGCGGACCTCGTCGACCTCGACGTAGGGCAGCCACAGCGCACGGTCGGTCTCGCACTCGACGATGCCACCGCCGAGGCCGGCTCCCATCTCGAGCGCGAGGTAGGAGCTCGAGCAGGTCTGGATCCGCTCCGGCCGCCAGCCGCACACGACGGCATAGAAGGCGCTCGCACGCGCCATGTTGGCGCTGTGCAGCTCGAGGTGGACAACGGGTTTCGATGTCGAGGACAGCACCTGGCCCATTTCCCTTGTAGACCCGCGCCCTGCCCGGAACTAATCGCCGCGCGCCGATGAGTCCGTGGGCGAATCGCTGTCACTACCTTGAAGACGACAGATGGCGACGCCGACCTCGATCCAGCGCACCTATCTCCTGCTGCTGCTCGGCAACACGCTCGCGGCATCGCTCATCTGGGGGATCAACACGATCTTCCTGCTCGACGCCGGCCTCAACAATCTCGAGGCGTTCGCGGCGAACGCCTTCTTCACCGCCGGGATGGTGATCTTCGAGGTCCCGACCGGGATCGTCGCCGACACGGTCGGGCGCCGCACGTCGTACCTGCTCGGGACCGTGACGCTGACCGCGACCACGCTGCTCTACGTGCTCCTCTGGCAGATCGAGGGACCCTTCTGGGCCTGGGCCGTCGTCTCGATGGGGCTGGGGCTCGGGTTCACCTTCTTCTCGGGCGCGGTCGAGGCCTGGCTCGTGGACGCGCTCAACGCGACCGGCTTCGAGGGCGAGCTGGAGACCGTGTTCGGGCGGGGCCAGATCGTGGCAGGCGCGGCGATGCTCACCGGATCGGTCGCCGGCGGCTACATCGCCCAGGTGACGAGCCTCGGCGTTCCGTTCGTCCTGCGCGGAATCGTGCTCGCGATCATGTTCGTGTTCGCATTTTTCCTGATGCACGACGTCGGGTTCACACCGAAGCGCGGCACCGGCCTGGTCAAGGAGATGCGGGGGATCGCCGGGGCCTCGATCGAGTACGGGTGGCGCGTCCCCGCGGTGAAGTGGCTGATGGTCGCCTCGATCTTCGCCGGGGGTGTCGGCATCTACGTCTTCTATGCCCTGCAGCCCTACCTGCTCGAGCTCTACGGCGACCCCGAGGCCTACGGGATCGCCGGGCTGACGGCGGCGATCGTCGCCGGCGCCCAGATCCTCGGTGGAGTCGCGGCGCCGCAGATCAGAAAGCTGTTCCGCAGACGGACCTCGGCGCTGCTGGCGGCGACGGCGGTCTCAGCGGTCACGCTCGCCCTGATCGGCGTCTTCGAGGTCTTCTGGATCGTCGTCGGGCTGATCGTCGTCTGGGGTCTCCTGTTCGCCGCCTCGGAGCCGATCCGCCAGACCTACCTGAACGGCCTGATTCCATCGCCCCAGCGGGCGACGATCCTCTCGTTCGACTCGATGCTCAGCTCCAGCGGCGGTGTCGTCATCCAGCCCGCCCTCGGTAAGGCGGCCGACGTCTGGGGTTACGCCACCTCGTACCTGCTGAGCGCGGTCATATCCGCGCTGTCGCTGCCCTTCATCCTCTGGTCGCGCCGCCAGAATGCACCGGCCGACACGGCGACGGGGATGGTCGGGACGGTCGCGGAGCCCGAGGAGGCGAAGGCGGCCCAGCCCGTCTGACCGCCGGGATCCTCAGGTCAGGTCGGCCCGCGTGAGCTGGCGCTCGTAGGGGCCGTGCCCGGTCAGGCAGACCGCCCCCGCGCGGGCCGCCAGGGCGAC
>DATADX010000021.1:0-6815 GCA_036258315.1 Solirubrobacterales bacterium | reverse complement strand
CAGCACCACCCGTGCCAGGCGCTTGCCGACCTGATGACGCTGCGCGAGCGGCTCGGCGACCTCCAGGGCGTCCGGGTCGCCTACGTCGGCGACGGCAACAATGTCGCGCGCTCGCTGGCGATCCTGGGGCGGACGGCCGGGATCGAGCTGGCGATCGCCTCGCCCGAGGGCTACCGGATCCAGCCCGGCCTCGCCGCGGAGGAGACAGACGACCCGCGCGCGGCGGTGACCGGCGCAGATGCGATCTACACCGACGTGTGGGTGAGCATGGGAAACGAGGAGGTGGCCGAGCGGCGGCGCTCCGACCTCGCGCCGTACCGCGTCCATGCCGAGCTGCTCGCCGCCGCCTCCGACCGCGCGATCGTCCTCCACTGCCTCCCCGCCCACCCGGGCGAGGAGATCACGGAGGACGTCTTGTATGGCGACCGGTCCGACGTCTGGGACCAAGCCGAGAACCGCCTCCATTCCCAGAAGGCGCTGCTCGAGTTCTTGCTGAGGTAGCCGTCAGTCGAGCCAACTCGGCTCATCCGAACCGACGTAGACTGAAGCTCTCCGGGCCCCGTCGTCTAGTGGTAGGACACGAGGTTTTCGACCTCGGTGCGCCGGTTCGATTCCGGTCGGGGCTACTCCGAACTGGGCGGAATGCAGAGAAAGATATGTCCGAGCACTGGACATATCAGCGGCAATTGGGAATTAATTCGGCCTAGCTGTTTACAAATCCCGCGTAATGGGGAAGACTCAGCCACGTGGGAGCGGCTGGAGGAGCTGGAAGCGGTTCGCTGACATCTCTCCGGGAGGGGAATCGGCGTCGCATCATCGACGCGCTCCGTGAGCGTGGCATCGCAAGCCGCGCCGAGCTTGCTCGCATCACCGGCCTGTCGCGCTCCACGGTCTCGACGATCGTCGCGGACCTTCTCGAGGCCGGGCTCGCGACCGAACGCGAGAACGGCGTGCCCGAGCCCAAGGAGGCGCAGACCGGCAGGCCGCCCGTGATGATCTCGCTCGACGGCTCGGCCGGGCTCGTGATCGGGCTCGACTTCGGGCACCGCCACCTGCGGGTCGCGGTATCGGACCTCGCCCACACCGTGCTGGCGGAGACGTGGGGCGAGATGGACATCGACCACTCCGCCGACAACGGGCTCGACTCGGCGGGGGAGTTCGTCGCGAGCGTCCTGGACGAGGCGGGCGTCGACCGCGGCCGCGTGATCGGCGCCGGGATGGGCCTTCCCGCCCCGATCGACCGCGCCACGGGCACCGTCCAGTCCTCGTCGATCGTCCCCGGCTGGGTCGGCGTCGACGCCGCGGCGGAGGCGAGCCGCCGGCTCGAGATGCCGGTCGAGGTCGAGAACGACGCCAACCTCGGAGCCCTCGCCGAGTTCGTCTGGGGCGCGGGCCATGGGAAGTCGGACGTCGCCTACATCAAAATCGCGACCGGAATCGGGGCCGGGTTCATCTCCGCCGGGCGCCTCCACCACGGCGTAGCCGGGACCGCAGGCGAGATTGGGCACACCGTGGTGGCCGAGGGCGGGCCCGTGTGCCGGTGCGGAAACCGCGGCTGTCTCGAGACGCTCGCCTCAACCCGCGCGATCACGGATCTGCTCACGATGAGCCGCGGCGAGCAGATCTCCACCCGCCGGCTGCTCGAGCTCTCCGCAACAGGGGACGCGGCGGCGCAGCGCTTGATCGGCGACGCGGGCCGGGCGGTTGGCGTCGCGGTCGCGAACCTGTGCAACCTGGTCAACCCCGGGTGCGTGATCGTCGGCGGCGATCTGAGCGCCGCCGGAGACGTGCTCCTCGATCCGCTCCGCGACTCGGTTCGCCGCAACGCGATCCCGAGTGCCGTCGAGCCGCTCGAGATCGTCCCGGGGGTCCTGGGCGAACGCGCCGAGGTGCTCGGCGCCATCGCGCTCGTGATGCAGGAGTCGGACCGCTTCCTGGCTCCCCCGCTCGTGGCCCAGGAGGCGGCGTGAGGTTTCGAATCGATGAGGGTTGGCTCAAGACGGAAAACGACGAGAGGAGAGAAGTGCGTTCCCCAAAGGAGGTATGTGATGACCAGTAGGGCTGCAGCGCGGGTGGTGATACCGCTCGCGGTGCTCGGTGCCGCGCTCGGCCTCGCCGCATGCGGCGGCGATGACGACGACGACGGCGGAGGCGGAGGCGGCACGATCTCCTACCTGCTGCCCGAGTCGAAGACGGCGCGGTACGAGACCCAGGACCGCCCGCTCTTCGAGGCCAAGGTCGAGGCGGAGTGCCCCGACTGCGAGATCCTGTACAGCAACGCAGACCAGGACACCTCGAAGCAGCAGCAGCAGGTCGAGGCCGCTATCACCGAGGGCGTCGACGTGATGGTGCTCGACCCGGTCGACTCGGCGGCGGCCGCTGGCCTGGTCAGCCGCGCGAAGCAGGCGGACATTCCGGTGATCAGCTACGACCGGCTGATCCTCGACGCCGACCTGGACTACTACGTGTCGTTCGACAGCGTCGAGGTCGGTCGCCAGCAGGGCGAGGCCCTGTCCGAGAAGCTCGCGGAGGAGAAGTCTCCCGAGGGGCCGATCGTCCAGATCAACGGCGCGCCCACCGACAACAACGCGAAGTTGTTCAACCAGGGCTCGACGGAGATCTTCGACCAGGAGGGCGTGCAGATCGCAAAGGAATACGACACTCCTGACTGGAGCCCGGACGAGGCCCAACTCGAGATGGAACAGGCGATCACCGCCGAGGGCGAGAACGGCTTCGCGGGCGTGTACGCCGCGAACGACGGAACCGCGGGCGGCGCGATCGCCGCGATGAAGTCGGCCGGCATCAACCCGGCGGACAAGCCGACCACCGGGCAGGACGCCGAGCTGGCAGCGATCCAGCGGATCCTGGCCGGCGAGCAGTACATGACCGTGTACAAGCCGATCAAGCCGCTTGCCGAGAGCGCCGCCGAGCTGGCGGTCGCGATCGCCCAGGGCGAGGACCCGCCGGAAGGGTTGGTCAACGGCGAGGAGGACAACGGTCAGGAGCAGGTCCCCACGGTGTTCCTGGAGACGATCCCCGTGTTCCAGGACAACATCCAGGACACGATCATCAAGGATGATTTCTGGAGCGTGGACGAGATCTGCACCAAGGCATACGCTCAGGACTGCAAGGAGGCGGGCCTGCAGTAGGCGAACGATGATTCCCGAGGCGCGAGGAGAGGCACGGTGATGAACCAGGCTCAGAGCCCGCAGGCGGCGCCTGAGCGCTCCTCTCCGGCTAGCCCTCTCCTCGCGCTGAAGGGGATCAGCAAGAGCTTTGGGGCCGTCGAGGCCCTCAAGGACGTCGACTTCGAGCTGCGTCCCGGCGAGGTCGTCGGGCTCGTCGGCGACAACGGAGCCGGCAAGTCCACCCTTATCAAGGCGATCGCCGGTGCTCAGCCCGCCGACGAGGGCGAGGCGTTCTTCGAGGGGAATCGGGTCACTCTCACCAGCCCCCAGGCCGCCACGCGGCTGGGGATCGCGACCGTTTACCAGGACCTCGCGCTATGCGAGAACCTCGACGTGGTCGAGAACCTCTACCTAGGGCAGGAGATCGGCAACCACATCCCAGGGGTTCACGTACTCGACGAGCCGGCGATGGAGGAGAGGACCCTCGAGCTGCTCGACTCGCTCGGCGTCACCACGATCCGCAGCGTGCGCACCGAGGTCGCCCAGCTATCCGGAGGACAGCGGCAGGCGGTCGCGATAACGCGGTCGCTGCTCGGCGAGCCCAAGGTCATGCTGCTCGACGAGCCGACCGCGGCGCTCGGGATCGTTCAGACGCGCGAGATCCTGAATCTGATCGAGCGGCTCAAGGAGCGCGGACTCGGTGTCGTCGTGATCAGCCATAACCTCGCGAACGTGTTCGAGGTCGCCAACCGGATCGTTGTCCTACGGCTCGGCCGCGCGGTGGCGTCCCTGGACGCCGACGATACGCGGCGCGAAGAGGTGGTGGGGGCGATCACCGGGGCGGAGTTCGGGGACGCCGGGGTAAACAGAACCACCGAGGAGCAGGCACTGTGAGCGCAATCGAGGAGCAGGCACTGTGAGCGGCGTCGCGACCGGAGAGGCTGCCCCACCACCCCAGGCGGAGCGAGCCGGCTCGGCCGTGGGCGAGTTCCTCCGCCGCGTCGGGCAGGGGGAGTTCGCCTCCCTGCGGGTCATCCTGGGCATCGCCGTGATCTGGACCATCTTCCAGCTCGCCAACGACCGCTTCCTGACGGCGGTCAACCTGTCGAACCTCGTGCTCCAGATCGCCGGCGTCGCGACGATCTCGATCGGCGTGGTCCTCGTGCTGCTCTTGGGGGAGATCGACCTTTCGGTCGGGGCCGTGAGCGGGCTCGCCGCCTCGGTGATGGCGGTGCTCAGCGTGCAAGAGGGTTGGTCACCGGAGCTCGCGATCGTCGCGGGACTCGCGACCGGCGCCGCGATCGGGCTCTTCACCGGCTTCATGGTGACCACGTTCGGCATCCCCTCGTTCGTGGTCACGCTGGCCGGGCTGATCGGCTGGCAGGGGGTGCAGCTCGCGGTGTTAGGCGAGACCGGCACGATCAACCTGCCGGACAACCTGATCACCGATCTCACCGGAACCTTCTTCGACCCGGGTGTCGGCTGGGCGATCGCGGTGGCGGTGATCGCGTTGTACGCCGCAAGTGTCCTCGCGACGCGGGCGCGGCGGGTGCGCGCGGGGCTCGAGGCGGGTGCGCTTGCGGCGTCGGTCGGCAAGGTGGCGATCGTGGCAGCGGCGATCATCGCCGCGGTCGCGATCCTCAACGAGGATCGCGGCGTCCCGCTCGCTGCGGTGATCATGATCGGCCTGATGGCGATCTTCTCGTTCATCACCGAGCGGACGCGATACGGCCGTCACATCTACGCCGTCGGCGGCAACGCGGAGGCGGCACGGCGGGCCGGCATCCGCATCAACCGCGTGCGGATCACCGTGTTCATGCTGGCGACGACGCTCGCGGCGGCGGGAGGGATCCTGTTGGCCTCGCGCCTCCTCGCCGTCAACCAGAGCTCCGGCGGCAGCGACCTGCTGCTCCTCGCGATCGCCGGCCCGGTGATCGCGGGGACGAGCCTGTTCGGAGGTCGTGGGTTCGTGTGGTCCGCGCTGCTCGGGGCCCTGGTGATCGGGTCGATCTCGAACGGAATCGACCTCGTGGGGCTCGAGTCCGACATAAGGTTCATGATCACCGGCGGCGTGTTGCTGCTGGCGGTGACGATCGACGCGCTGACGAGGCTCAGGCGCCAGACCACCGGGGCCGGATAGGGGACTGAGGACCCAGCATGGCGGTGCTCTGCGACCCTCATTTCCGGTGAAAGTTTCGGGAAGGTCCACTAACTGATCAGGGCCGCCGTAATCGGCGCCGGGTTCGCCGGCGGCGCGCATGTGGACGCCGTGCGCCGGATCCCCGGAGTCGAGCTGGTCGGCATCGCGGCGTCGTCGAGTGGCCGCTCGACCGAGGCCGCCGAGCGGCTGGGTGCGCACTCGTTCGAGAGCATCGACGCGCTGCTCGAGGCCGCCGACGCCGTCCACAACTGCACGCCGAACGACCTCCATGCATCGCTCGGTGCTCGCGCCCTCGAATCGGGAGCCCATCTGCTGAGCGAGAAGCCGGTGGGGAGGACCGCGGAGGAGGCCGGCGGACTGGCCGCCGCGGCGGCGGGGTCGGACCGCGTGGCGGCGGTTTGTCTCAACTACCGCTACTTCCCGGCGATCGCACGGATGCGCGAGCTCGTCGCCGAGGGCGCAATCGGCGAGGTGACGATGGTCCGCGGCTCCTACCTCCAGGACTGGCTGCTGGATCTCGTCGGGCCGACGTGGCGGCGCGACGAGAGCCGGTCGGGGCCCTCGGGCACGCTGGCCGACCTCGGAACCCACCTGTTCGACCTCGCGCGGCATGTTACGGGCCTCGAGGTCGCCGGCCTCGCGGCCTCTCTGTCCACGGTTCTCGCCGATGACGACGGGCTCGACGATCACGGGTCGGTACTGACCCGGTTCGAGGGCGGCGCCCACGGTTCGTTCGTCCTCTCCCAGGTCGCGGCCGGCTCCAAGAACGACCTCAGGTTGACCGTCGACGGCACCGAGGGGTCGATTTCGTGGGCGGAGGAGGACCCGGAGGCGCTGCGAGTGTCGCGGCGGGGCGAGTACACCGCGATCCAGATGCGAACCCCCGAATGGAAGCCATCGCGCCGCTACGGCGGGCTGCCGGTCGGCCACATCGAAGGCTGGGCGGCCGCCGTCCGCAACCTCGTCGCCGACTTCTACACCGCGGTCGCCGGGACGACCGACGCGAGCCCGCCGTCTCTCGACGACGGCGTGCGCACGGCCGAGCTCGTGGAGCACGCGCTGCGCAGCGCACGCGAGGGCGTGTGGGTCGAGTGCTGACCGCTCAGCTCGAAGCTCGCGAAGACTCGGAGGTCGCGACCTCGTCGGACAGCGGCGCTCCCATGGCGTGGAAGCCGCCGTCGACGTGCAGGATCTCACCGCTGATGCCGCGCGACATGTCGGAGAGCAGGAACGCGATCGCCTGCGCGACCGGCGTTGGATCGCGAACGTCCCAGCCGAGCGGCGCCTGGGCGCCCCATAGCTCCTTCAGCCGGCTGAAGCCGGGGATCCCGCTCGCCGCCGGCGTCGCCAGCGGCCCGGCGGAGACGAGGTTGACCCGCACCCCATGCGGACCGAGGTCGCGCGCGAGGTAGCGCGCCGCCGCCTCGAGCGCCGCCTTCGAGACGCCCATCCAGTCGTACGCCGGCCACGCCCGGGAGGCGTCGAAGTCGAGCCCGACGAGACTCCCACCTCCCGGCTCGCTTCCG